>WRHN01000006.1 GCA_009783235.1 Candidatus Saccharimonadota bacterium | reverse complement strand
TTGCACATTATCTACCAGCAGAGTCTTCTTAACATTCACAATACTACCAGCCTCAGCCGTACCGTCCCCTAAGCCAATCACGTCAGGCTGAGTGGTGTAGTTGTAGGGGATGTAGATGCAAGCGGGGGTGGAATCCTGGTTGCTGTGGCTGCCCCTGCCACTCCAGTCTGAGCGAACAAATTGACAAACAGTTTTACCAACATGGTTTTCAGTAACAGACAGAACATTAGCTTTTCCACCACTAGCAGAACCAATGATGTAGCCATTCTCGCCAATAGTGGCCACACTGCCACCAGCGCTGTTCACGGCCGTCCAATAAGAAGAACTAGGCTTAGCTTCACTATTCCCATCATTGACATATTGGTAAACAGTAGCAGTAACTTTAACGTTATTGCCGTCATCATCCTTAACCACGCGTCCATTACTCTCCTGCACAGTATGTTTAAAGGTCAAATCACAGTTTGGTCTAGACTTGCTGTCTTTTAGACATTCCTCACCCCTGTCAGTAGTTGGGCTGCTTGATGAGACTGCGATGGTCCAGGGGGAAATAACGTCAATACAGGTATTGTCAGATCTGACGGTGCTGGTGCTCTTGCTGAGATTAGATTTTGGCTTGGCGTAAGTGCGTTTACAGTATTTGCCTTTTCCAACGCCAGCACTGCTCATTTTCTGGGGGTTGGGATGAGTACTGTTAGAAGCCGGTAATGTAGCGCTAGCTGGGTACAGGGTGGTCTTGCGACTATCACCGGTGGTGTTGCCGCTGTTAAGTGCGCCGCTAATTTTGCCGCTGTTATAACTTTCTGTCATGTCGTCAACTGTGCCGGTACCGCCCATAATAGTCATTTTGTTCGCCGGCACCTCTTTAGGCCCGGTGTTTTTGACCTGATGGGCGTAGGTCACGGTGTCAACCTTATAGTCAACCTTTGTGCTCTTGCTGACGGTTGGTTTTTGTGGTTCCAGGCTCCATTCGATGGCCTCTATGAAAGTGACTGTTACGTTTATTACACCGCTACCATTGGCGCTAGACTCGAATAGACAAACGTCGTTGTACCACTTCTCTTTAGTAGGACTGTATTCTCGATCGCTGCAGCTAACATAACTGTTGGTTTTAAAGCTACGACTGGAGAATTTATATCCTTTAGCTGCTGTGAACACAAACCTGGGTCCGTACTTCCAACAGGTGGCGTACAGTGGCCCAGAACTACTTCTTGAGTCGTTGCATGCATTGCCATTGAATGGCTGTATTATTTTAACTGTCCCGCTGCCATTTATAGTTACGTTAATAGTAATTCTGTGACTAACACCAGGATCGCAAGCGGCAAATGCATCTTGAATCCCAAATACAAGATTCATCATGCCGTTCAATGTTGATATGGCAAAACGCTTTACACTACTTGTAATTATACTAGCTTTAGTATATGCGTATTGATTAAAAATCTCCTCAAAGAACGCATCCCATGAATCGTACACCCCGCTGCTCGGTTCAGCCTCCAGTCTAACTATTATTAAATCGCCATTCTGCCCTACTAGCAATCCTGTATGATCACTGGTCTTTTTGAGCTGTTTTACGGCATCATTGACGCTGGCCGGGCTGCCTATATCAAAGTCGTATTCTATATCGGGTATGTCATTGAACATACCGTCTTCCCATTTTGATTGCATTGTATACCAGCCAGGCCGCTCTCCTTTTGGTGTTACGCCTAAGCCTGGAGTGGGTATATCTGCTTTTTTCTCTATATCTTTACTCGAAAGTCCTTGTTCGAATAATGGTAGAACTTCGTTTTGCATACGAGTTTTAGCTTCATCAAAGGCAGCTTGTGCCTGGTCCTTACTCACTTCTACGAAGTTTGGCGAATCATAGGTCAGAAACGCAGAAAATATCTGCTTAGTAGTGATTGTGCAATCTGTTAGCTTTTCATTACCAGTATACGCCATATTCTCTAGGCGCACGTACCGGAATCCGCCTTCTTCACCAAAATTGTCTGTTACAAACTCTTTGGCATCACTAGCATCTTCAGCTGGCCCACCAAAGACGGCTGCCAGGTCCTTAATGCCGATAGTGACATTACACTTCTTAGCTTGATCTTTGAGGGCAGCGTTCTTGATTAAGTCTCTCTTAGTTATTTCTCTTAGATCACCTTCTTCATAGTTACCTCTTTCATCTGGACGCTCTTTTAGGTACTCGTCCATTTCTGTGTGATTAGCGTCAAACATTTCTTGAGTTAGGGTGATATTTCCGATAATTATTTCACCGTTCTTGATCTTTTTATCAGGTGTCAAAAACGCTAAGGCTGCCAATATACCGACTACGATGAGCACTACGGTTAAGCTTGCGCCAATTAAAATAAACACCCTTTTGGGGCTTATTTTGCGCTGCTTTGGCGGGTTTGAAT
The DNA here is from genome assembly GCA_009783235.1 of Candidatus Saccharimonadota bacterium. Taxonomy (GTDB): domain Bacteria; phylum Patescibacteriota; class Saccharimonadia; order Saccharimonadales; family Saccharimonadaceae; genus WRHN01. The sequence continues at coordinate 6,369 of WRHN01000006.1, read as the reverse complement.
CTGCGGTATCTCCGCCGCTCTGTCGAGTTAGTGTATCTGATGTTTCATACGCAGAAAAGTTCGTAGAGTTCTCTGACTCTTTTGGCCCCTTGACTTTCTGTGTCTTGTTCTCCACAAACTCCCCTCTTGTGTGTTGCACTTACGTTTAGTTATTGTGTGAGTCTAGCACAGATGCGGGGGGGGGTCAACATTAACTGTGTATTTGGTTGTGGAAAACTCTATTTTATATAGTCGTGCAACTTCTTAATATTAGGGTTTTTGCGCAGTTTCATTAGCGCTTTTGATTCGATTTGGCGAATGCGTTCGCGGGTCACATCAAATTCCAGCCCGACCTCCTCGAGTGTGTGCGGACGCGTGCTATCCAGACCAAAGCGCATAATCAAAATCTTGCGCTCGCGATCGGACAGCTCTTCCAAGACCGAACTCAATTGCTCTTTGAGCAAAATAGTCGCTGCAGATTCTTCAGGCGTGTCAATTTCTTCATCTTCTTGAAAATCCAGCAAAGTCGAATCCTCATCATCGTCGCTATTTTTCAACTTAGCGTCCAGCGAGCCGATGTCTTGTTGAATTTTAATCACATGTTCAATTCTCGAGAGCTCCATGTCCAGCTCTTTGGCCAATTCCTCGTTAGTGGGGTTGCGATTGAGCTCTTGGGTTAATTTAACCCGCGCGCGCTTCATTTTGCCGATAGTTTCCATCATGTGCACCGGAATGCGAATAGTACGGCTTTGGTCAGAAATCGCGCGCGTAATGCCCTGGCGAATCCACCAAGTCGCGTAAGTCGAGAAACGATTGCCTTTGTCCGGGTCGAATTTTTCCACCGCGCGCAACAAGCCGGTGTTGCCCTCTTGGATCAAGTCGAGCAAATCAAGCCCCCGCCCCAGGTATTTTTTAGCAATGGACACCACCAGACGCATGTTTGCCTCGGCCATTTTATCGCTCGGAATTTTTAGTCGGCGGATTTCGCTCTTAGTTTTGCGGGCTTTAATTTTATCATTTTTATTCAGCGCTTTTTCCAGCCGATTTTCCAGCCGAGCAATTTTTGGCGCATTTTTAGCTATCAAATTGGCTAGTTTCAACTCTTCTTCTTGGGTTAAAAGCGGCACGCGGCCAATTTCGCGCAGGTACATTTTCACTGAATCGTCAGTGATATCATCAAAGTAAGTTTCGTTATTAATTAACGCAACTTCTTCTTCGTCCACTTCTTCGGCCTCTAAATCGTCCGCACTGACTTCAATCACCTCATCTTCTGGCTCTTGTGTTTCAGTTTCCGCGGCGACCACCTCAGCGGTTTTTTTGCTTTTTTCAGCCTGTTTTATCGTCATTAAAATCCCTTTCTGACTCGCTGTTCAGTTAAACAATAAAAAGATTTATTTTAGTGTTAGTTTTCGACAATCGTTCCCGCTCGTAAGGGGTTGCTTATTCTAATTTATCAAAAATATAGCATGGTCGCGGCGTAGAGTCAATAGTTTTAGCTACAAATATCAGTAATCTCAATTTTGTAATCTTTGGGATTGTGGCCTTGGTTGCTTAGCCACAGCAAGGCTTTGTTTTTATAAACATTTTTAGAGTATCCTGAACAGGTGTTCAGCTGGATAATCAGCGCCGCGAGCTCGTCATCTACGAATTTGGGATTAATAGTAAAATCAAAAGTTTTGTCGCTGTCGCGGTATGGCAAAATATTCAAAATCGGATACCGCGTCAACATCTCGGCCGCTCTAGCTGCCGCCACTTTGTCGCCAATGCTGGTCATAATCAAATCATCTTCGGGGTGCGCCAGATACCAATCATAGCCGCCGTCGCTCTGCATCAAATAAACTGCCAAATCTTTAGTTTCTCCCGCAGTCAGCGAAAAACTCTCTTGGTACGGTTCAAAACCATCTTTAGTAATAACCACAGTAAAATTGCCCGGTTCAACTCGATGCGAGCCGTTGCTATAAGATCGCCCGTTAATTTTTACCGAAGCGCTTCTAGGCGCCACTAGCACATCGATCTGAGCGGTTTTGCGCGCGTCGATGACATTAGTGGCGACTGCCACTAAAACCACCAATAAAACCGCCACCACGCTGATAAATATGAACAGACGTAAATTGTCTTTGCGAATGTGCTCCCAGATTTGCTGCAAATTAGATATCATTGTTTATCTTCCTAAAAATTCGATACGAACTATCAGCATAGAATCCGATGCCGTGATCAGCGGTGCGGTCGCAGTGTGAGGCCGAAGCAATGCGCCCCGAGCCGTCTTCTAGCACCACGTACATTTCAATATGGCCCGAGCGCGAACGAATGTCGCCTGGTTTTAAATCAGAGGCGTTACCGGTGTTGGGAATTTCCAAGTATTTTTCTGGGTGTGATGACATGTAATTCAATTGATTCAATGCACCGCAACACGGAAAGTCTTCGTCAGCGCCCGAGTAGCGCATGACGGTCGCCACAAAAGCGTCGCAACTATTGCCGCCAATTGAACACGAATCGCCCTGTTTGCGCGTGGCCACCCCGCCCTCGGAATTCAGAGCGGTTTTATAGGCCGGATTAGGCTCGTTGCTAGAATGAGTTCGATCTGGCCACGACAACAAAATCCCCGTGGCATTAATGTCGCCCGTGGTATCGCAGTTGTATTCCGCCTCAGAATCTTTGCTGACGTCCGAGCCCAAAGCATTTTGCCCGCCAATTGGGATATTTTCTTTTCGCGCTAGCTCTGCTGAACTTGGCCAACCTTTCTCAGCGCGCACTTCGGCAATCGGCCCGTTAATAAAACCTAAAATGTCTTGACGATAGGCCTCTTCGTTGTTGCCGTCCGAACTTGGCGCATAGTGAGCCAACATTTTGCGGATAAACCCGTCCAAATCATAATTGTTTGGGTCGAGATGCGCAAAAGCATTGTCATAAATGCCGTTGCGCAGCACTCTCGGGCCCGCCCAGTCTTCAATACTGACGCTGACTGACGTGTATTTGGCCCACGCGCGACCGCTGTCCGAAATGTAGCTACCAGCATCGCCGCTACCAGTAATCCCCAGCCAGTTATTAGTCGCCCCGCTGACTGCAATGCCCGCTGTGCCCACGCCAGATTCCTTTTGCATCTGCGCGAACACCACTTCCCACGGCGTGCCATAAACTCGCTGCATTTGCATGGCCGTTTCGCCATATTTGCTTACAGCATCTTTCAGCCGCGCATAGGCACTAGACCCCGACAAGTCGGCGCTGTTGCCCTCGTTGATATTGCCACAAATTCCGTCTTCAGGATCATACAAAAAAATGTCGTTGTTGCGGCGGAAATCTTCGTTTTCGGCAAACGCCATTCCGCCAGAACTAAAAACCGTCAGCGCAAGCGCCAGCAATATGCAAAGCGCGCGTTTCATAGTTCTATTCACCTCTAATCCTTTAGTGCTTTTTGGAAGATTTTTTCAGCTCAGCCCGAATATCTTTGAGCACTTGCAATTGTTCGTCCACGGCTTCGTCGCCAGCTTTTTCTGGGTCGTCTTTCATCTTGCGGTTTAGTTTATTAATAACTTTAACGAAAATAAATATACAAGCCGCCACGATAATGAAGTCCACGATATTTTGCATAAACACGCCGTAGGTGATATTTGCGTTGCCGACGGTCGCGGTCAGGCCAGTAAAATCATGGCCACCCAACATCACGCCCACTAGCGGCATAATAATGTCGTTAACCAGAGAACTAACAATTTTGCCAAAAGCGCCACCAATAATCACACCAACCGCCAGGTCAATCACGTTGCCGCGACTAATAAATTCCTTAAACTCATCAATAAATCCGCGCGATTTGCCCGCCACATTTTTGAGGTTTTTTACACCACCCTTTAGATTACTATCAATAATATTTTTCATGCCAACTCCTTTCCGAATTTATCTGCATTGTAGCAAAAATGGCTCCTAAGTGCAATATGTTATGAAGTATTGACTTATTATATATGTTGTGCTATAATGGAGATGTAAACGCTCCAATATGGAGTTAAATTAGTGACTCTGGTTCGAAGCGTGAGCAATTGAAGTCCTTCTTGGGCCTCAGGCACTTTACAATCAGAGTCCGAACTGCACGGAAAGGAGTGGACGAAATGACATGGGACTGGGCGCTTTTACCGACCAAAATTATGTTCTTCGTTCCGGCGTTTTCTATGATGGCCTGTTTGGTGGTAGCGATTATTGAAAGCCGCGCCAACAATCGAAAAAAGGCGTTCCTGGCTTGGGTGTTGTTTGCCGCGCTACTGTTGGTGACCACTCACTATGCAGCCGCGGAAGGCATCGGCCTAATAACGGTCGCCACGGCTAATACCGTGTTCTACCTGTTTGCTGTGTCCGTGACATTGGCTTCGTTGGTTTATCTGTTTTTCAAGATTAAGGAGATTCGTAAGAGCACCAACAACCTTTCATCACGACGCGCAGACGACGAGTAGCCACCGAGCTTCGGCGCACCGTTTGCCCCTAGCGGGGGCTGGCTCAGTTAATTTATCGCGCGATATCTTAATTGAACCAGCTTCCCCGCTCAGGGGCTTTATTTTTTGTCGATTTCGCTTAACCTTGCATTGTCGGCGCGAATCCCCTATTATTGACCCAGGCAAACCCGTTCTGAAAAGCGCGGATTTCCCGCACTTTTCAGATATTACTATTAGGAGGTGATAATTATGAACCGGGTATTACCAGCAATTGTTATGATTTTGGTAGTGGGCTTTTGTGTAGTTGGGCACGTTGTAACTGGTTTTCCGTTTTTGTTGTTGCTGTTGGTCGCGGTATATCTTTTATGCCACGCCGAGCTCATGGCGTTATTTCACTGCTGTTTTCCCGTAACCGCTTGGGTGTTTGGTGACAAGAGCGCAACTACGCTGTACGCCAATCCTTTGGGTCGCGATGCAATCTTGATTCAATCAAACATCAATAGCGCGGGCATAGTTGCAGCGGGCTTCGGCACACTTGTACTTTTTCTAGACGGAGCTACGACAGTCACTCTGCCATGGCTAGGTGCGGTGTCGGTGCCCAGCAATTTGCTACCACTGCTTTTAATTATGATTTCAGCGATTTTGTTTGAGAACACTATTGCCTGGGCGGCTGGCAAATCTTGGAGAAGTCTCAAAAAGGCTCTAAACTGGCGTTCGCCCCGTGCTGCCTACCCTATCCATTCACCGAACAAAACAGTAGTGGGTAGCCTGGCGGGCGTTGTGGGCGCAATCATACTCGGCGTGTGGTTGGTTACGGCCATCAGCGCCGAAATGTCTCGCGAGCTCTATGTGTTGTTGATGGTCTTGGCAATTATGACGCCACCGCTAGCAGAGTGGGGCGACTGGGTAGAAAGCCGCATGAAGCGACTGTCGGGAGTCAAGAACAGCAATGACATGATTTTCTACAAAGGCACATCAGCGGCGCCGAAAACCGTCCAGCGCCTGGAGTCAGCCATGGGTGATCACGGCGGCTTCGTAGACAGAACAGATTCTCTGTTCTTCTGTTTAGCCTGAGGTTTCTACCGTTGGCCGTTTACGGTGTTGTGGGAATTTTCCTTGTTGTGCCTGCCATTAAGCAGATTTTCAACCGGGATTCCGGGTTTACCTTCCTTGCCGCTGTGATTGTGCTGTCGGTAATGGTGCTGCCAACCATTGTCAGCATGACTGTTGCAAGCCTGAACGCAGTTCCGTCAACATATATGGAAGCATCCCTTGCTCTGGGCGTTACCAAGGAATCTTCGGTATTACGGGTTTTAATTCCAGCTGCAAGGAGCGGAATTATGACTGGCGTTATGCTAGGTGTTGGGCGTGCTATAGGCGAGGCTATGGCCATTATCTTGGTTGCGGGCAATGCGGTGCAGTTCCCGCAGCTGCTGGAGCCGGTAAGGTTTTTGACCACTGGTGTTGTGCTGGAAATGGGATACGCCGAAGGCTTGCACATGGATGCACTGTTTTCTATTGGATTTGTGCTTTTTGTGTTTATACTGCTTATTAACAGCGCATTCAAATATTTCATCCGAAAGGCAGGTGCGAAGTTTGAATAATACCAATAAATATAAAAAAACATTACATATCGACACTGTTATCATTCGCGCTTTGGCTTTTTTGGCAACCGGAATTGCATTGGTTGTTTTGTTTGGAATCATCGGCTATGTATTTTCCAGAGGTTTGCCCGCTATTAACTGGGAGTTTTTATCTACCGAACCGTCTTTCTTGGAACAAACCTATGGGATTGCTCCTATGATTCTCAACACTGTGTATATTACCGTGCTGTCGCTTTTGATTATACTTCCGCTGGGCATCGGCGGTGCAATTTACCTCTCGGAATACAGCAAGCAAGGCAGAGTTTTAGAGCTAATTCGATTTACTGTAGAGATTTTATCAGGAATACCTTCCATTGTATACGGTCTGTTCG
>WRHN01000005.1 GCA_009783235.1 Candidatus Saccharimonadota bacterium | reverse complement strand
CCACAGAAGACAACCAAGCTATCACTAACGACCCTAACGACTACTACGACTTCTACATTAAAGGCTGCTGGCACAACACCAATGGCAGCACTGACCAATACTACTTGTTGGTGAGGGTGAATACCAATAACGTCTCTTATGAAGGGGGGCTTGTGGGGAGCACTACGGTTCCGCCTAAGCCACCACCACCGAGCTACGGCACTGTAAAGTATGCTGCAACTGGTATAAGTATTACTTGTGGCATTAGTAAAATTGACGGTTCGGCCTGGTGTTGGGGTATAAATGACCATGCAAATTTAGGCATTGGGGTTTCGGGTGGCCTTCACTATGTACCCAAGAAGGTTTCTGAAGCTAACGGTTTTGTCAACAAGGACGTTCGGGCGATAGCTACAGGCGTACATCATTCTTGCGCTATCGATGCTGAATATCAGGTTTGGTGCTGGGGGAAAAACTCCGAAGGCCAATCTGGTACTGGCAGTATAAGCGCCAACATTATGCACCCGAAAAAAGTTGTCACGAGCGGCGCGCTTAACGGCAAATATGCCAAAGCAATATCTGTAACTGCCTATTTGCATACTTGTGTTATAGCTGGTCCATCGTTAGAAAATCGCTATGACGACTGGCTGTATTGCTGGGGCCAGGGCGATGAAGGAGAACTGGGGATTGGCAATACAGGTGTTCCGACTTACAGAACAGAGCCAGTAGCGGTTTCACGAGGCGACATACCGGAGGGTCATGTTTTTAAAGCCGTCGACGTCTCGGACAATACTTCTTGTGGCATTGCTGGTCTGCCCGATAGCCCAAGCGAAGATTGGGCATATTGTTGGGGAACAGAAGGCGCAGCCTGGATTGTCGCGTCGGGGGGCATCGTCAAAACCCCCAAGGCGTTAATGCGGGGGGGGGTACTGGCTGATAAAACAATTAAAAAAATTTCTAATGGTATGGAGAACAGCTGTGTTATAGCCAATGATAACAGGGCATATTGCTGGGGCGTTAATTCATATGGTAAATTAGGCACTGGCAATGTAACGAATTCTCTTGGTGTCGTGGTGGCAGTAAAAGGAGAGCTTGAGAATAGAGACGTCAGTGAGATAGTGGCGGGCTATTATAATACTTGTGCTATTTCCAGCGGCAAGGGTTATTGTTGGGGGGCTAATGCGTCTGGCCAAATAGGTGATGGCACTACAACACAAAAAAGGCTTCCGACGCCGATATTGACTACGTCACCCAGCCAGCTTCCTGGCACTGCCGTCTTAACATCAGTCGAAATCATGGGAGTTCACACTTGCGCAACAGACACCAGTAGGACCGTATATTGCTGGGGCGACAACGCGTACGGCAAGCTTGGCGATGGCACTGCCGCCTGGGAAAAAACAGTGCATATATACCCCAGATTGGCTCCTAGCTTCTAGTTTTTTGCACCAGAAAACCGAAAAAACCACAGTTGTTTTTTTTTGAGCGACGAACGATGCGGGTTGGCCTTCAGAATTATTTCTTCAGGGCAGTTTTCTTTACGGCTGGTTTGGCTGCTGCCTTTTTGGTCGCGGACGACTTGGTCGTGCTGGCTTTAGCAGTGGTTTTCTTGGTTGCAGGTTTAGTCTCCGCAGTTTTTGCACTAACTTTCTTAGTTGGCGCGGGAATTTTCACCCCAGCATCTTTAGCCAGCTTAGCAAAATATTTCATGCGCCTCGCGCTGGTGTTTTTGCTCAAAATATTCTTTTTGACCATGGTGTCGATTTTACTCTGGACTTTTTTCAGCCCCTCAAAAGTTGGCTTAGCCTCAAAAGCTTTGACAGCTTCTTTGAGCGCGCGCTTGACGCGAATGTTTTTGGCGTAGCGTTTTTTGTCTTGCCGCGCCTTTTTGATTGCAGATTTGATAATCGGCATATTATTCCTTTCGTAGGTAATCCTAAGACTTGGACTACGATTTAATTGTTATTGTCGCACCATTATAACCAATTGCCAGAGGAAAGTCAAGAGGTGGCAAAATTTGCTTTTTTATGCTTAAGCTAGTATAATTTAGCCTATGGATAACAAAAAGGCCTTGGATAAGGTTGTTGAAGCAATAAAAAATTCAAACAATGTCCTAGTAACCATTAACCGCAATCCTGACGTTGACCAGATTGCGGCGGCTATTGCTTTGAGTTTTGTTTTAGAAAAACTCGAAAAGTTCACCACCACGATTTTTAGCGGCCCTATTCCAGCGGCAGCGAAGTTTTTAGACCCAGAAAAGACTTTTTCTTCAGACATGGAAACTTTGCGCGATTTTGTGGTTTCTATTCATAAAGACAAAGTTGACAGATTGCGCTACAAACAAGAGGGCGATCAAGTTCGTGTGTATTTGACGCCGTATCGCACGACGATTTCGCAAGAAGATTTGGAATTTGAAAACGGTAATTATAACATCGACCTGGTGATTGTCATAGGCGCGGTTACTCAAGAAGATATGGATAACGCGATTATCGGCGCCATTCGTATTTTGCACGACGCTACTGTAGTGTCTATTAACACTGGCGGCACCGTGCCGTCGTATGCCAGTATTGGCTGGGCTGATCAAGAAGAAATTGCTTATTGTGAAATGGTGGCAGATTTGGCAGAAATTTTGGGCGAAAAAGAAATTGACGAACACACGGCGACCGCGCTTTTAACAGGTATCGTTTCGGCGACTGATCAATTTAAAAATATCAAGGCCAATCCAAAAGTCATGCAGTTGGCGGCGAAATTGATGAGTTTTGGCGCCAACCAACAACTGATTTCAATTAAACTTGAAGAAGGCATGAAAATTGATTTGCAACAACAGGGTCTGCCGCCGCCTCAACAGGGACCTCAACCAGGAGCTCAACAGGGGGCTCAACCCGAAATGAACCAAGGTCAAAATCCTCAGCCAGAGCAAAATCAAAATTCAAATCAGCCTGATTTGGGTCAAGGCCAAGATCAAGGCCAAAATCAGCAACCAGATCAAATGCAAAACTCGGAGCAAATTCAACATCAAGATCAAGATCAGACTCCGGCCCAAGATATGTTTGACATTCAAAACCAGACCTACCAAGATATTTCGCGGGGCGTTGAGACGACTACTAGCGCTGTTCATAACGCAAATAATAACTTGGCCATCAACAAGGCCGAAAATGATTATCAGCAACTTTCGGGGCAGCTTGACGTACACGGCGAAGGTGCGCCGCCAGAAGTGCAGCAACCTGAGCAGCCGCCGCAATTTGAACAACAGTCGCCTATGATGCAGCCGCCTATGGACGCGCCGATGCCTGGTGGAGAAATGCCCGCGCCGGTGATGCCGCCGCAGCCGCAACCCGAACAGCAACCAGAATTTCAACCGCCTCAACCCGAACAGCAGTTCCAACCGCCACCAATGGCGCCGCCTGTGAGTGCCAATGCACCATGGCCGCCAAAAATGGAAGATATGCAGCACGGTCGCGATTACGCTGATTACTACAACGCCACGCCGGCTCCCGTTCCGCCGCCAATTCCTGCTCAGCCCGAACAGTTACCCGTGCAACCACCTATGGACGCACCAGTATTTGGCGTAGATTCGCCAGCCTCTGCGCCACCACCAGACATGTCAATTCCTTCGATGGTAGAAGCTTCGATGCCGCCAATGCCCGCGCCCGATATTAACGTTGGTGGTATCCCAATGCCGCCGATGCCGCCAACTATCACGCCAGATTCGACCGGCAGTGTCATGAACGACTTGGCCAGCTACGCGCCGCCAGAAATTCAGGCACCTAATTTACCGCAGACCGAACCTAGCCAGGGTTTCTTCGCGCCGCCTGCGACGCCCACAGAAGCGCCCGCGCCAGTTGCTGTGCCGCAAGATATTACTAGCCGCAATTTTATGAGTGCTGATCCGAATTTGGACAATCCTGGTGGCATAATGCCAATAGAGGGCGACCAACAACTATCAGCAGAAACCGCCGCGGAAGTTGGCCCAATTCCAGAGCTGGCAGATTTGGGAAATATTGCTGCGCAAGCCTCAACCGAAGAACTCAGCAGCGACAGTGGTCGCGCGTCGTTTAATGTCTCGGAAGAGTTAGGGGACAGCCAAAGCGCGAATCCGTTTTTAATGCAAAATACGCCTGGTCCAGAGGTTAATGATCCATTAGCTCAACTACAACAATCAGATGCGCAAGCGCCGCCAGCAGAAGAAATTCCTAATAACCAGTTTAAAATTCCTGGTCAATAAACGGAGCATTAACGGGGATGGGACGCAATCTAAAAGTTAAAAAATATCGTCGCAAGCGCATTGTCAGCTGGAGTATTTTCGCTGTTGCTCTCTTGGCTGCGCTGACTATTATATTTCAAGTGTCCTGGCCTTACGATAAGTTTCTGCCGGGTCAGAAAATCGACGGACTAGACGTTGGCCTGAAAAACCACTCAGAAGTCAAAGAGCTTTTGGAACAGGAATATCGTGAGCAGACCGTAGATTTAAAGGTCAGAGACAGAATCATCGGCTCGACAACAGTGGACGAAATAGGTATACAAGTCAATTCCGAGCGGCAAATCGAAACTGCCGAATTTCCGCTCAAGCAGCGCATGATTCCGGGATATTTCATATACAAGATTTTTTTCCAGAACACTGGCGTGCCGCAATTGTCGCTTGATACCACTAAAACTACTGGCTATTTGGATCGTAATTATGCCACGGTCTGCACGGTGTCGCCGATTAACGCTACGATTGTAGTCGAAGACGACCGACTTAGGCTAAACGCCGATGAGCCGGGGTTGATTTGTGACGAGCGCAAAGTTATCGGTAATATTTTGGTGGAAGATTTGACTTTGGCGCATCCGCTCTCAGTTAAGTTGGACGGCAAGGAAATTGAAGCGTTGGTGCGCGAGAAAGATTTACGCGAGATTTTTGACATCACGCGGGCGCAATTGACCAACGGCATTGTTTTTGAAATAGATAGCAGCAAGACTATTTCCGCACGTTACAACGACCTGGTGAAGTGGCTAAATATCGAGACTGATATTTTTGGGCACGTTAAAATTTCTTATTCTGATGATAAAATCCGCGAATATTTAGACCGAACTATTTCGTCGTTCGTTAAACGTTTGGCGGGCGTAACAGTAGTGAGCGAGCACAATGGTATGGAAACTAGTCGCAAACTGGGCACCGAAGGGCGGGACTTAGATTACGACGCAATGATTATTGCCGTTAAAAAATATCTCGAGACTAATATTGATCCGGACACTAAATTGGCCGTAACTTCCAGGGTAACTTCTCCGATAGTGCGCTACAAACGTTCATTTAGCAAGAATATTGCTGGACTTGCGGCGTTGTTTAGTAATCGCTTGGCGGGCACCAATCACAGCCTAATTGTCGAAGACTTATCTGGCGGCGGCCTGAACAACGGTCATAATATTAATTTTCAATTTGAATCAAAAACTGCTAGCAAGTTGTTCGTGGCGTATTTTATGTATGATGAGCTGAAAAACAACACTGGAAATGTTACGGAAAGCTGTTTTTATAAAATTTTGAACAGTTACGATGTGGACTGTAAGAATAGTTTCATTAATAACCCTCAGGTGAATTTTGCTGGTAAAATGCAGTTGTTTAACGGTGCGGACTATCGAGACGGTAAGATAATAGTCAGCACTTTTGGTTTGGCAGCTCTGCTCTCAGCCATTCAGACTAATATCGGCGATCAGTCAGACAATTCGGGCGGAATTAAGCAGTTAGGGGCGAGCTTGATTGATACGGTGGCGCGAGAAGGCGCAGCTGCTATTATTAACGACGAGGCCGATCCCGTGGTAGCCGCGAGTATAGTAAAGCAAGGAAATGGCGCGCATATTATCGTGGCGGTTAACGGCGGCAGTCGAGAAAACTTAAAAGAGACAATAGCGCTGATCGACAGCTTGTTTACCCCAGATTTATAATATTGACAAATATAGAATAATATGATATAATGAAGGATGATACTATTAAGGTAAAAAATATGGTAAAATAAAGTACATGGCAAAAAAACGAGGGCCAGGCAGGCCAAAGGGCTCAACCAACAAAAAGAAAAATGACGACAAGAAAGACAACGTCTTCGCTCGTCAGATATTTGCGGTTTTTTTGGCGCTGTTCGCTGTTTTGACACTAGTCGGTTTGTTCGGTGCGGGCGGAGTGGCTTTGGTCAAATTAGGCGAAATTTTCCGCTTGATTTTCGGCTACGCTGCTTTCATTATGACCGTCGTGGTGTTTTGGCAGGCGATTCAGATTATCTTTCACCGCGAAGACAGCAAAATTTCCGCTGGTACCTGGATTTCTATTCTTGTTTTTTTGAGTCTCTTTGCTGGTTTGTTTCAGTTGATGCGCGCCGACCCCACCTCCAAAGAATTTTTGCTTGCTGGTGGTGGCATGGTCGGCTGGTTTTTGGATTATTTTTTCGTGCCAGTTATCGAAAAAGGAGTCTTGGCGCTTATCTACGTAGTTTTGATTTTGGTTTTGGCCATGTTCGCTTTCTCGATGTCGCCGCGCGATGTTTTCACCAAAATTGGCAATTTCTTCAAGCGCGAAGATAAGACCGAAAAAGAGAATAAAAAAGTTGCGCAAGAGTTGGCCAAACCAGCGGGGGAGCGTAAATTTGTGGTGAATGGTCGTTCTCCCGAACTAAAGCCAGAAAAGCGAAAACTGCTCAGGAAGAACGATATTCAAGAAGACGACGATGACGATCAAGCACCAGAAAAGCCCGCAGTCGCTCAAGTCAACAATACTAATTGGAAGTTTCCCAGCGACAAATTGTTGAACAACGTGCCGTACAAACCGCACTCTGGCGACACCAACGAAATCGCTAGCACCATTGAATCAACTTTGGAGGAGTTTAAAATCGGTGGCGTAGTCGAGGGTTACAACACTGGCCCACGGGTAACGCAATATTTATATAAACCGCAGGCAGGCATTGCCATGGGGCGCATTTCGGCTTGCGCGGACAACCTGAAATTTAATTTAGGCGTTAAATCTCTGCGTATCGAAGCGCCAATTCCGGGCGAAAAATACGTTGGCATTGAGCTACCAAATGACAAACCGTCGTTTGTCAGCATGCGTTCGATTATGGAGTCGCGTGAGTGGAAGGATGCCACCAAACCACTAACTTTCGTGGTAGGCAAAGATATTTCTGGTAAATCCGTAGTTTTGGATTTGCAGGATATGCCGCACTTATTGATTGCTGGTACGACGGGCTCTGGTAAGTCGGTGATGCTGCACACCATCATGGCGTCGCTACTGTTTCGTAACACGCCAGATGATTTGAAAATTATCATGATTGATCCAAAGGGTAACGAAATCGCTCAGTTTTATGAGGGCATGCCGCACTTGATTGCTCCAGTGGTGAAGGGCGTGAGCAAGGAAGAAATTGCCAAGTCGGTCAAGATTTTGAATTGGGCGGTCGAGGAAATGAATCGCCGTTACGACATTTTCGCGGACAAGGGCGTCAAGGATATTAAATCGTTCAAAAAGAAATATCCAGAGGAGAAAATGCCGTACATTGTCTTCGCTAATGATGAATGGACGAGCTTTATGGACTCTGCGCGTGCCGAGCGTGAAACCCTGCAGACTGCGGTGCAGCAGCTAGCTTCTAAAGGGCGAGCCGCTGGTTTTCACGAAATTATTATGATGCAGGCGCCACGGGCTAAATATATACAAGGTGCGCTGAAGGCTAATATCCCCGCGGGTTTTGCGTTCGCGGTATTGAACAAGATGGAGTCTAATCAAATTATTTCACAATCTGGTGCTGAGCAGTTGATGGGTAAGGGCGACATGTTGATGAAGACGGTCGAAATTAAAGATCCAATTCGCGTGCAGGCTGCGGTGATTGAAGACAAAGAAGTCGATGAAATTGTGGGGTTCTTGCGTCAGCAATCGCCAGCGCAGTACGATGAGGGGCTTATGGAAATGCTAGCCAAAAAAGACACTGGCGCGGCCGGCAGCAGCGGTGGTGGCAACAGCGAGTATGATAGAGCGGTAGAGTTGGTGGTGGGCGAAGGTAAAGCTTCGACGTCGTTCTTACAGCGTAAAATGCGCATTGGCTACGGCAAGGCGGCAGCGTTGATTGACGAAATGGAGGCCAACGGCATTGTCGGCCCGCAGGACGGTTCGCGGCCGCGCGAAGTGCTGGTCAGTTCGCACGAAATCGATATTGAGACGAGCGAATAATTTTCTAACTTTTTTGGAACAACAGAGAAAAAACCATTAATTAGCACTCTTGACACGTGAGTGCTAATTTGTTAAACTGGAAGAGAAATTAGCAGTCGCGGTATGTGAGTGCTAATATAGAAAAGATAATAAACCAATTGAATAATGTAATAAAGGAGGAAAATTATGGGTAAAATTATCGGAATTGACCTTGGTACGACTAACTGTGCCATGTCATATCTTGTGGCGGGCAAGCCAGAAGTAATTACTAATGCAGAGGGCAACCGCACGACGCCTTCGGTGGTCGCGGTTAAAAACGGCGAACGCCTGGTTGGTGCGACTGCTCAAAAGCAGCGCGTTACTAACCCTAAGAATACTATTTATGGTATCAAGCGCTTGATCGGGCGGCAGTTTAAAGACGCCGAAGTGCAAAAAGACATCGAAATTAGCCCGTTTGAGATTAAGAAAATCAAAAACGGCGTGGGCGTAACCATGGATGGCAAAGACTACACGCCGGAAGAAATTTCAGCGATGATTTTGAGTAAACTAAAGGCTGATGCCGAAGCGTTCTTGGGCGAGCCAGTAACTGAGGCAGTTATTACCGTGCCGGCTTATTTTGATGACTCTCAGCGCCAAGCTACTAAAGATGCCGGTAAAATTGCTGGCTTGGAAGTGAAGCGTATTATTAACGAGCCGACCGCTGCGGCCTTGGCGTACGGCCTAGAGAGCAAAAAAGAAGAAAAAATCGCGGTTTTTGACTTGGGCGGCGGCACTTTTGATATTTCGATTCTTGAATTGGGCGATGGCGTGTTTGAGGTTAAATCAACCAACGGCGATACGCATTTGGGTGGCGAAGACTTTGACAACCGCATCGTAAAATATCTGCTGGAAGAAATTGACAAAGAATATCGCATTGATTTGAAAGACAATGAAGTGGCTTTGCAACGTGTCAAAGAAGAAGCCGAAAAAGCCAAGAAAGAGTTGTCGAGTGCTACTGAGGTAGAGATTAACATGCCGTTTTTGGCTCAAACGCGTAGTGGCGACCCCATTAATTTTGAGACTAAGCTGACCCGCGCTAAGTTGGAAGACCTAGTAAAAGACCTGGTTGATGCGACTGCCGATCCATGCATTAAGGCCTTAAGGGACGCTGGTTTGAAAGCTAGCGAAATTAACGAGGTGGTTTTGGTTGGTGGTATGACGCGCATGCCGGCCGTGGTTGAAAAGGTTAAAAATATTTTTGGCAAAGATCCGCTGAAGGGCGTGAATCCAGATGAAGTAGTGGCCATTGGTGCGGCTGTTCAGGCTGGTGTGCTAGCGGGTGATGTCAAAGACATTTTGTTGCTGGACGTGACACCGTTGACGCTCGGTATTGAAACCGCTGGCGGTATTCGCACTGCCATGATTGATCGCAACACGACTGTCCCGACCAGCAAAAGCCAGGTTTTCTCGACCTACGCGGACAACCAGCCGCAAGTAGAGGTTCATGTTTTGCAAGGCGAGCGCGAAATGGCTGGCGACAACAAAAGTTTGGGCATGTTCATTTTAGGCGGCATCGCACCAGCGCCACGCGGCATACCGCAAATTGAGGTTACTTTTAGTATTGATGCCAACGGTATTCTCAGCGTTTCGGCCAAAGACAAGGGAACTGGCAAAGAAAACAGCATCACCATTCAGAATTCTGGTAACCTTTCTAAAGATGACATTGAAAAAGCTCAGAAAGAGGCCGAGGCCAACGCCGATGAAGACAAGAAGAAGAAAGAATTGGTCGAGGCGCGGAACATCTTAGAGAATACTATTTATCAGGCTAAGAAAATGCCAGATGAATATAAAGATAAAATTTCTGATGATGACAAAAAAGAAATCGAAGAGGCGGTCAAAAAAGCTGAAGAAAAACTAGAATCAGAAGATAAAGACGAGCTTGATGCGACTTTCAAAGAATTGTCGGAAACCTTGCAGAAGATTGGCGCAAAACTGTACGAAGCGGCGGCCAAAGAAGAATCAGAAAATGCAGGCGCTGAGGAGGACACTGCGGGCGACGAAAAAACCAAAGTCAAGCGCAAAAAAGCCAAAGCCGACGACGAAGCTGTCGAAGGCGAGGTGATTGACGAGAAAAAATAACGTGTCCCGCGGCGCGCAGTCGTAACACGAAGTATATCTCTTCATTAAAAAAATAGCCGCTGCCTTACGAGCGGCTATTTTGCTGTAATTTCACACTTTCGTTCTTTTGAACTCGTCAGCGCAGACACACATCTACGGAGTGTAAATTCGGATGAGCTGCGACATTATTGCCGCAGCTCGTATCTACACTTGCGAAGTCGCTCAAGCCGGCAAATAAGCTGGCCAGATAACCTCGTTTGGCGTGCCATAACCAGCGCTAACGATAACTTCGTCAGGTCTGACATGCATATCAGTCTTCCACGGCCAGGGAGCGCGCTTCATGTTGGCGGCTCTGGCCGCATCATACAGAACGCCGCTGGGGTGATAATTGACCCCAAGATAGATCGGTCGCTCCGCATCTAATGTTAGGAGCCTGACAATCATTTCCGCAAGTTCGGTTTCGAACTTGTCAAGGGTCTCAGGACTTTGTTCGTCTGTTCCTGCCGTAATCAACAACATGGTACTCATGTTCATTTCCTCCCCGTTGTCAAAAACGGGGTTTTCCAGTGCTCTGCGCCACCACTTGGCGGCGGCTTCTGCTGCTGTCGCACACGCCTTGATGTCGTCGTCGGTGATCATACGGTCACGTCCTTTCTGTGTAGATTTCTCTCCGAATTAAGTTGCAATTTTGACGCAGCTATAAAAAACATTGCCAAAATACTAGCGTAAATTGTATCATATTTACAATTAAAAGTCAATATACTTTGATAAAAATTGTTGGGTCACCAGCTAAGCATATGAACTTATTCCCTCAGTCAAGAAAATGGTTTATGTTTGACTAGAACTCTATATTGTGATAAAATGCAGTTAAGTTCCAAACGGGAGCCCAGTTTAGTGCAAATTCTTTAATTGTGCACGTACATTTTGAGAGGGTGTGATTTATATGTCAGATCTACGAGAAAAGTTCGTTGTTGGCAACTGGAAGGAGAAAATTCCTCCGGGTGGTTTTGAATACTATGTTTATAAACTGAACAAGTTTATGCAAACGCGGAGAAGTTTTTCTATGTGTACGCCTACTGTGGTGATTTGCCCAGGTGATGTATTTATCGACAGCATGAAAAGACAGGCAAAGTGCTTTCAGGTTGGTGCGCAGAACGTGCACGCTGACTTGGCTGCGGACAGAGCTTATACTGGCAGAAGCACAGCTGACGCACTTGCTTGGGCTGGCGCCAAGTTTTGCATAGTTGGTCATTCCGAATGCAGGCGTGATTTTGGTGAGACAGAAGATCTTATTGCTCAGAAAGTAATTGAGCTGCTAAGGTGCAGTGCGGACCTAATCACTCCAATTATTTGTGTTGGGGAAGACGACTGGGTTCGGGAAGAGTCTGACGAGGCGGCGGAACTTTTTGTCAGAGGTCAGGTAAGGCACATCTTGGAGAGTATGCCGGAAAAATTGGTTGAGTGGGTTATGATTGCTTACGAGCCGATTTGGGCTATTGGCACAGGCAAAGTGCCGACGCCAGAGCAGATCGCCAGTATGGCGAACGCTATTGGCGTTGAGCTGTTCGCCCACTCTGATGATTCTGTCGACGAACTTCCACCGATACTCTACGGTGGTTCAGTGAACGCTGGTAACGCAGCCGAAATTGCCGATATCGAAGGCATTGACGGAGTGTTAGTCGGCGGTGCATCGCTTGACGGCAAGACCTTTGGACAGATTATCAGGGAATATTGCCAGTAGAATTGGTGCTCAAAATGGGACGGCCTGCTAGAAATAGCAGGCCTTTTTTTCTTGTCCGATGTTCAAGCTCAGGTATATTTATGATATAATCAAGGGGTATGTATAGTCCAACAGATCTTAAAAAAGGCACAGTGGTGCAAATTGACGGCGAGCCATATCGCGTGGTTGAGTACGCCCAAAAAGTCATGGGGCGCGGCGGCTCAATTGTCAATGTTAAAGTTAAAAACTTAGTCAGCGGCGCGGTTATTCCCAAGACCTACAAGGGTCAAGAAAAAATCGAAGCTGCCGAAGTGTCTAGTCAGCCAGGGCAGTATCTTTATGCTGATGGGGCCGATTTATTTTTCATGAACCCTGAGAACTTTGAACAATTTCAAGTGGCGTCTGAGGTTAACGAAGACGTGCCAAAGTTTATCCGCGAGGGCGAAAGTGTTACGTTGCAGTTTTTTAACGGCAGCGTGATTAACATTGAAATGCCGACCACAGTTAATCTGACGGTCGCGCGTACTGAATCAGTCGTCAAGGGCGACACCACTTCGAGCGTCAACAAGGACGCCGAACTCGAGACGGGCACCGTGGTTAAAGTGCCAGCCTTTATCAAAGATGGCGACCTGCTAAAAATTGACACTCGCGACGGCTCTTATGTTGAGCGCGCTAAGGGTTAGTGTTTGAATCTTCGTAAACATCGGTAAGGTGAAAATCATCAAAGCGCGCGGGAGTGGACTCGCGCTGGTTTTGGTAATGGCTGCCGATGGTGGTTTCGCCGTAAGAGACCAACGCTTCGCGGTCCAAACGCTCAAAAGCAAACTGGCCAATTTTCATACCGGGCTTCAGCTCAATCGGTAGTTCGTTATTGTTTTTAAGCTCCACGGTGATATTTCCTTGAAATCCTGGGTCAACAAAACCAGCGGTAATGTGGGTTGCCTGGCCAATTCGCCCCAGCGACGATTTGCCCTCAAAACGCGCCAAAATATTATTAGCCAGCGTTACGTGCTCAAAAGTTGAGCCCAAAATAAAATGATCAGGCTGCAAAATAAAAGTTTCGCCTTGTTCAATAATCTGTTGATAAGTCAGGCCGATTTGTTCTTCCCAAGGTTTGACCGAAGGAAATTCCTCGCTGTTAAAGCGGGTGATTGTTTTGTCTAGCACCACGTCGATTGAGGCTGGTTGCAGCATTTTATTCAGCGCGACCGCTGTTTTATGGCTAGGGTCAATCTCGCGAATTTCTTCAGCAGCCAATTGCTGTTTCTGAAATTTGGCAAAATCTTCGCGAAAGGCTAAAACCTCTCGGGCGTCATCTGTCGAGTAGGGCGTCAGTTTAATAGAGCCGTCGATCAAACAACGCAAAATATCACCGTCTGATAGACCACCAGGTTTTGGATTGTCGTTCATTGGGGCTTAGTTTAACGAATTTAAAGCATATTTGCAATGGCTATCTTGCGCAGTCTTGACTTTTAAGCAAAAGCGTGATAGAGTGGGTACATGAATAATTCAACACAAACAGCTCAAACAACAAACACTAGTGATAATAGCGAGATCACAGAAGATAAACTCGCCGAGATTGTTGCCGCCAAAGACGCGGCTATGAATCCAGAACAGAGGGCCGCCTTAGAAGCCAAGGCAATAGCGTGGGGCGCATCGCCCGTCGAAGAAGTAACTAACAAGGTCAATGCTGAGTTGAGTCAGGCTGGGATTGGTCGCGTTGACTCAGACAAGGTTGATGCCATAACAGTAATGAACAGAGACGCTGGTAAAAACAATGCAGAAGAGATTGCCAACCAGGTAGTTGCCAGTGAAGCAGCTTACGAGATGATGAGCAATCCATCACAGCCAGTTGCCGACAGCCTGTACGACAAATACGGCAATGCAGCAGTTGATGCAAAGAACGTCATTCGCGATGGCAGCGGCCTAGACAACTTAGCGCTGGCGGGCAAGATGATTAGTGAAGCCGAGCCGCCAGGACAAACTGCCGACGAGGCGCGAGCAGAGCTAACGGTCAAGTCCCAAGACGGCCAACTGAGCGGACAAGAACAGGCTACGGCAGATTTTTTGGGCGTTGACACCGAGCAGGAAGCGCAAAGCGACGAAAGTATTGAGGGCGTCAAGGAGCAGATTACCGAGTTGAACCAAAAGATCGCCAGTGAAGGCGGGCAGGTGGTTCAGTTTGAGGATTTTTCTAAGATGATCAAACTAAAAGACCAGCTCGTCGAATTAGAGACCAAGAACCTAGCCAAAACCAACCCGAACCAGAGTCTTGTTGCAGCTCAGTCAACAGAAACTAAGAGCGAAAACATCGCTGCGCTCAGGGCTCAAATTGATAAACTTCATGAAGCTGCTGAATTAGCAACCAAACAAGCCGAGCAAGAGGCGCTACCAAAAGCTGCTTAAAACCCAGAACATTAAAAAACCTACAACAAAAATCCCCGCATGAGTTACCTCAAACGGGGTTTTTGTTCGCTTTTCAGGCACAAAGTTCTAGCCTTCTTAAAATGTCCGCATGGACTTCCGCCAAAATCTGTTCAGGCGACTGGAGCGCATCAATCAAAATGATTTTATCAGCGCCAAAGTCAGGGTTATTTTGAAGAAGCGCAACAGCCTCGTCGTAGCCTTGATGCACCAGCTTATGGAATTTTTGACCCTCAAGATCAAGTCGATCCATCTTCTTGGACGTTCGACCTTGCACGCGCCTTAATGATTCCTCGACGGGCAGCCACAGGTAATATATCACACTCGGCAGCACTGAATAAACTTCTAGCTCAGCGTCTTGGTTTGTCATCTTTAGATAACGCCCAAGCATTCTTAGATGATCTTGTAAAATCTCATTCATGCCAATACCGCCACGCACTCCTTGATATACTATACTCGACAAAAAGCATCGATCGGAACCAATAGGAATACCTGCTAACAACTTAGGAAGCACCACATTATTAACGTGTTCTATCCGCGCCGATAACATCAGTAACTCCTCTGTGATGGGGTGCATGGCTGGTAAACTCGGGTCAAGCATGACGTTCCGAATCGACTCAGCCACTGGCGTTCCCCCTGGCTCACGGGTGAAGTAAATCTTGTCGTTGAGCAGGGCCTTGAGGCCGTTGAAAAGCGTGGTTTTGCCCGATCCGTCAGCGCCTTCAAAGGCGAAAAAAGGAACGTTAATCATATCGATCACCTACTTAAATCTTGCGAGTTAGCTTAATGCCAGCGTTCCAGAAACATTTTTCCGAATCAAGACACGTATAGTCGTTAAACGTACAACGCGCTCCGTTGCCGTATTTTCTAAATCGCTTTGGCTCGGTCAAGCGGTACCACGAAAGCGTTTCCAGTGTTTGCTGCTGAATTTCCAACTGCGCAGCAGAGCACAGGCGCTCTTTCATTTTAGTAATGAATGCTTCGCACGTGCCGCATTCGTTAATCGGTACCATCTGTCCTTGCGGATAATTATGCCCAACCGACTGCAAATCCGTTTCCCATTCCTTGCGCATTTCATCGGGCAATATGGGCGGGAAAAAGAAAGATTGTCCGTCGTCTGGTTCCGTTGGCCGCAACATATTGTAACTGATTGTACGATGACGATGTGCTTGTCCCAGTTGAGCAAATGAGCCCATATAACTGGTTGAATAACTATCGCTGTAATGCCGATTGACCGCATGATCGCCAAATAGGCGAAGTTTGCGCTGCTTGCGGTTGCTCATAGCGCGCGCGTCCAGCATGCCCAAATCTTCAACTTGCTCAACAAACTCGTTCATAGCTTCTGCCAGTCGCGTTTCAAAGGGCGTTTTGTTTGACCTGTTGATAAAATCAATCATCATGCCAACAATACGATTCCATTGAATCCACGGTGCAGTGTGAATCATGAACGTTTGCGTGAAAACACTGGTAACATAACGAGCGTTTTCTTGGGCAAGTTTGAGTATACGAGTGTCAACAGCTTTACGAACCGCCACAAGGTCTTTAGGATCTTGAGTCGTAAAGTCCACGCGGGCTTTTCTTGCTTCAGCCACAATAAAATCCTCGTTGTACTCATCTCGAATTAGGTCAGTAAATCGACCCAACCACTTACCATAGAGTTTTGCTTCAAGTTCTGAGACGCCGTTTTCTGGGCAGAACTTAGTGTAACGAGCGGATTTTTCCGAAGTGCTACATTGTTGTTCGTTGTTCAAAACCATCATCAGAATTTTCGGCGCGACAATCTCCAGGCCAATATGAATATGCTCATACGGCGTTGCGTGCTCGTTGCCCCCCCCTGAACCGTCATCTGGCCCTAGGGTACGCCACTCGCGACGCTTGGTTTTTGCCGGGTCTTCGTTTTGCAGTTTTGTCCAACCTTCCTGGTCATAACATTCTCCAGCAACTCTAGCACCATGTTCAATGATAGCCCTAGAGTTTACTCTAACAACGCCGTCATCTTCTTGCATCTCCAAAAACTTCTGATTAGTATGCTCTGGTATGACGGTTAACAAAACAGTCATAATAATCACATCCTTTCGTTGGTTGTACTAGTTTTACAAAATTAAAAGCGAACTGTTAATGTTCGCCCACCTATTTGCTATAATAACATTAATGAACGATCAAACAAAGCATAAGAAACTTCGTCTCGACCATCTGTTGGTGAATAAAAAACTTGTTCGCTCTCGGAGTCAAGCTGAAAGTTATATTCGCTTAGGCAAGGTTTTAGTTGACGGACGGGTGGTAGATAAGCCAGGGTTTTTTGTGGGCGAAAACGCCGAAGTGGAGCTTAAACAGCAAGTGCAATATGTCTCGCGAGCGGGGCTGAAACTGGAGTCAGTCGCGGCCGTTTTAGGCTTAGATTTTCAGGGTAAAACCGTGTTAGATGTTGGCTCATCGACGGGCGGTTTTACTGATTTTTCTCTGAAGAACGGCGCTAAAAAAGTGATTGCTGTGGAGGTCGGTACTCGTCAAATGGTGGCAGAGCTAGCGCGGGACAGGCGAGTAGAGTTGCACGAAAAAACCGACATTCGTGATTTTACGACGGATGCGGCGATTGATGTGGTGCTGGCCGATGTTTCGTTTATCTCACTTCGAGAAATTTTGCCTAAAATCAAAGAGCTAACAAGCGCGGTAACGGAAATTTGCGTTATGGCCAAACCGCAGTTTGAAGCGGGCCGAGGGCAGGTCAGTAAGGGAGTAGTGAAAAACGAGCGTGCGCGCCGCGAGATTTTGAAAAATCTAGAAGTTTGGTTTCAAGATCACGGACTTAGAGTGGTCGCCAAGGCAGATTCTCAGGTTTCTGGCGAAAAGGGAAATCTGGAGCGATTTTATATATTGCAAGTTGTCAAATAGCTTGCGTTTTTTAGCGGTTTGGTTTAAAATTGAGCTAAGGAGAATAATATTTTTCAAATCAAAGGGGACTTAAAAACAATGACAAACCATAACAGCCCACCTAGTGGCTCGAGCAACAACAGCGCAGAAGACGCAACTGTTAATACTAACGAAACCGCCAGCGAACAACGT
>WRHN01000004.1 GCA_009783235.1 Candidatus Saccharimonadota bacterium | reverse complement strand
CGACTATTTCGCGGTGGGAGTTGTTAACTACAGACATGGTCATGACGGTAGCAAGTGAAAGGACGGCGACTGCGAGTAGGACTTCGATGAGGGTGTCGCCGTGTTGGGAAAAGCGACCTACATGTTTTCGCATCTATCCCTTAGTAGGGCTACCACTCTGTTCCAGCCCAACCCTCGGTTCATGTTTGCGTAATAACTGAGATCCCTGGCGCCATAAATAGACGCCGAGCTAACGCCCTGCTCAATACAGATTGCCCCCAAGCTTCTGGAGTTGCTATCGCCGTTAACAATTGGTATAGCTACGCTCATGTTTCTAATAAACATGCCTGGAGCCCCGTCCATAGAGAAAAACGAGTCTTCCGAAACCTTGTCGTTAATAGTGTCTACTATTTCTTCTGCTGATGATATACCCTCTGGTAGATCAATAAACAGCGTATAGGTGTTAAGCATGGAACTCTTGGGTTCACGCAAGATAAATATGACATTCGCCATGCAACCCGCACGCAGGCCGTGGACGTGGGCTGGGCAAGAACTCCAAATATCGTCATACCCACCCTGCTGGACACCATCATTTCTATAAAACATACCTGGTGCAGTAAAACTATTGTCATTATCCTCAGTAGAAGCATAGTGCGCTTGGTACAACAAAGGATACCATCTATGACCAGCCACAACTAGTTGAGGATTGGAAGCCTGCAGGCCGCTACCGTAAAGACCGTCTGGATCTAAACCGCCAAGGTTAGCTTTAGAAATATCCAGGTTGTACGGGTCGCTAATAACAAAGTAAGATTCAATGTTGTCCGAGATGAAACCACTAGTGGCGCCGCGAGGGTTTATCTGACGAAAAACAATGGCTTTACCAAGCAACAAACAGTCGGAGCGACCCGGCTGCAAATCATCACCGCACAGACTTTCGCCCTCGGGGCGCACTCCGCTGCGGGCTTCTTCATATTGCAACTGCACAAAACTGGCCGCCGAAGTAATAGTGTCTGAAAAACGAGCGCCGGCTATCATGCGATAAACCGCGAAAATCATTAACCCCAACAAGGCGCCGCTAATGGCCAGAAACATTAGTACCTCAATTAAAGTAAAACCGCGCTGCCTCTTGCCCTTCACACGTTTGTTCATAATATTAAATATTATACATAAACGTCATGGCATTTTCAAGGTTTAGCTGGCACAAAAACACCAGTATGGTCGCTAATATCAAAAACGGCCCAAACGGAATCAGCGAATTCATCTTCTTGCGCTTGCCCGCCACCAAAATCAACGCGAACACCGCACCGACAACGTTCGCTAAAAACAGCACCATAAATACGCTATCCCAGGACAACAAAAAAGCAATGGCAACGCCCAGCTTAACATCGCCAAAACCAACTAGATGGCGACCAGTTTGCTCGCCTGCCAGGTAAAGCAAGCCGTACAGGCCAGTAATCGGCAGCAACGATAGAGCAAATCCACCCACAACGCTCAGCAAACCAACATCACCAGACCAAAAATTGAATAGGAGAAAATACACGCCCGCGATGGCGATGATTGGGAACAAAACCTTGTTGGGCAACAGTTTATATTTTGCGTCATACAAACCCAAAATCATAAATCCGACCAATATGACCAGCCACAATGCGAACAATACTGTGCTTTTGGCGGCCGTTCCGACGTCGCCTAGCGGAAACAAGACGTAGCTTAGAGGAAAAACCGCAGCCCCCAAGGCTTCTATAATAAAGGTCGAAATGTTAATTGGTTTGCGACAATAACGACATTTTCCGCGCAAAAACAAATATGAAAAAACTGGAATTAAATCTAGCGCGTTTAATTTATGGTGGCATTTTTCGCACTCGCTGCGATCTTTAACGAGGTCTTTTTTCTTTCTCATACGCCAAACTGTAGCGCCAGAAAAGCTGCCCATCGCCGCGCCGAGTACAACTAAAAACACATATTCCATGGTTTTATTTTAGCACAAGCTACATAGAAATAGAGCCAGATAATTGATAAATTGGCATCAAAATAGCCACGATAACCAGCGCCGCCATACCGGCAAGCATAATCATCATGAATGGCTCAATCAAAGTCTGAATAGTCTTGACGGCTTCGTCGACTTCGTCTTCGTAATAAGACGCGGTTTTGCCCAGCATTTCGTCAATCTTACCTGATTTTTCACCGATTGACACCATTTGTGGCACAAAGTCCAAAATGTAACCTTCGTTGGGCCTATGCTTCAGCGCTTCTGACAGTGGTTTGCCGCCCTTAACATATTCGCTGTCGTGCAAAACTTCTTTTTCCAGAACCACGTTGTTGATAGAGCGAGAGCTGATTTCCATGGATTCCATCATGTGCACGCCGGAAGCTAGCAGAATTTCCATGGTACGACAAAAGCGCGCCATGTATAGCTTAGTGAAGAGGCCCTTGAACAACGGGACGTTGAGCTTGATAGTGTCCATGGTGAAACGGCCTTTGTCGGTTTTGGTGTAACGCCACCAGAAGAAAATTAAAATGGCTAAAACTAACGCAACTATCAGCCAGTGCGCGGCGAAGAAATCTACTATAGCCACCACGATTTGCGTAACCATTGGCAAGTCTTGGCCAAGATCGCCGTACAGCTGTTTGACCTGCGGCACCAGAGAGCTCAGCAGATACGCGATAACCAAAACCATCACAACCATGACAATAATTGGGTAAATGAAAGCGCCTTTGACTTTCTTTAAAATCGCCGCGTCTTTGTCCTGTTGATCTGCTAAACGCACCAGTGATTTTTCCAGCGTACCAGCCATTTCGCCAGCGGCGGTGATAGAAATATATAGGTTGTTAAAAACTTTAGGCCAGCGCGCGAAAGCGTCGCTCAACTTGCGGCCGCCCTCAACATCAGAACGGACAATTTGAATCACCCGCTTCATGGTTTTGTCCTGCATTTGCTCTTCGACAGTAGTCATAGCTGGAGCAAGCGGCAAACCAGCATTAATCAGCGTAGCTAGCTGACGCGTAAAGACGATTCTAACTTTAGTCGCCACCTTGTCAGTAGACGAAAACAGACCGCCCTTGTCTTCTTTCATGCTAATAATCGACAGCCCTTGAGCAATCAAAGTGTGAATAGCCTCTTTCTGCGTATTGGCCGAGACCTCGCTTTTAATTATTTTGTTGGACTTGGTGTCCCTAGCTTCGTATTTAAATGTTAACATTATCCCCTTACCATTCTCTCTAATTCTACTTCATCAGAAGCGAAATTGCGAGCTTCGTCTAGTGAGATCACACCTTCTTTGATAAAGTTCGCCAAGGTGTTGTCCATTGCCTGCATACCAATGTTGCCAGAGGTTTGAATAATCGCGTCAATTTGATGTGTTTTGCCCTCGCGGATGATGTTGCGTACGGCCGAAGTTACAATTAAAATTTCTGCCGCCGGCACTCGACCGCCGCCGATTGCTGGCACCAAACGTTGCGCCACCACAGCCTCTAACACCCCTGCCAACTGCTGTCGAACTTGCGGTTGTTGATGCGACGGAAAAACGTTGACTATGCGATCGATAGACTGCGCCGCTGATGCGGTGTGCAAAGTAGCAAAAACTAAGTGGCCAGTTTCAGCAATGGTCAAAGCCGCCGAAATTGTCTCGAGGTCGCGCATTTCGCCCAACAACACAACGTCAGGATCTTCGCGCAAAACACTCCGCAAGGCCATGTTGAATGAATAAGTATCGTAGTGAACTTCGCGCTGGGCAATAAGTGCACGCTTTGACTTGTGGGTAAACTCGATTGGGTCTTCAACTGTGATAATGTTGACTGGTTTTGTCTCGTTGATTTTGTCTACTAAAGCCGCCAGGGTCGTCGACTTACCAGAGCCCGTCGGGCCCGTTACCAAAACTAATCCGCGCGGCAACTCAGCCAGGGTCTCTACCGTAACTGGCAGACCAAGATCAACTATAGGTTTAATGACATTTGGAATAAAACGCAACGCCGCCGCTAAAACACCCCGCTCGCGAAAAGCGTTAACGCGAAAACGCCCGAGGGTGCCGAACGAAAAAGAAAAATCGAATTCTTTATCTTTTAACAAAATTTGTTTTTGCTCCTCGTCCAAAATGCTGTAAACCAGCGCTTCAATCAGTTCTTCAGTTAAAACTGGCGTGTTAGGAACTGGATTAAGATAGCCATCAACGCGAAAATTCGGCGGCACGCCAACACGCAAGTGAATATCACTGGCATCCTGTCGCACAGCTGCTTCTAGCAATGATTCAATTTTTAATTCCATTTACCCCACCTAATCTTTATTTACCTGTTTAGAACCATTATACATTTTTTTGTCGGGCTTGACAAGAGGTTCGCGAGAAAATTTAGGCCGCGACACGATTGACCTCGTCCAGCGTGGTATCGCCGTTTAATGCTTTAAGATAACCGTCTTGTTTCATAGTAATCATTCCCTCTTCGATCGCAATTTTTTCAATCTCACTAGAGCTAGCGTGTTTGACCACCAGGTCTTGGATGCGCTCAGAAATCAACATCGCTTCATAAATACCCATTCGCCCTTTAAATCCATCTGGGCTGGTGATGCTCTTGACGCCGTCGTAAAGCGCGTATTCACTAGCATGAATAGGAATATTTGGGTAGCCCAAATCGCTAGCGACGTTCACTTTTGCGTCTTCGTGTTGCGGTAACAAGTGGCCGATAGACATGTTGATTTCCTCGGTTTCTGACTCAGTAGCGCGGCGCTGTCGACGCTCTTTGACGTTGCGGCGGACCAAGCGCTGAGCCAAGGCAACATTAACCGTAGAGGCAATCAAAAATGGCTCAATACCCATGTCGAGCAGACGCGGCAAAATGCCCGCGGCTGAATTGGTGTGAAGTGTTGAGAGCACAACGTGGCCAGTCAGCGCCGCCTGCACCGCCAGCTCGGCAGTCTCCTGGTCGCGAATCTCACCAACCAAAATCACGTCGGGGTCTTGACGCAAAATACTGCGCAAACCCGCAGCGAAAGTCAGGCCAACATTAGCATCAACCTGAATTTGATTGACTCCTTCAATTTTGTATTCAACTGGATCTTCAAGGGTTACGATGTTGATTTTCTCGCTCAAAATTTCTCTAATTAAGGCCTGAAGCGTCGTCGACTTACCAGAACCCGTCGGGCCAGACACAATTATAATACCGTTGGTACGCGCGAGACCAACACGAATAGTACGCAGAGTTCTGCCGCTCATGCCCATATCTTCTAGTTTCAAGCTGGTAGCATCTTTTTTCAACAAGCGGATAACACATTGTTCGCCCCAAATGACCGGCGAAATAGCGATACGCAAATCAATTTCCTGCTCACCAACTTTGACCGTAAATTGACCGTCCATGGGTTTACGGTGCTCGTCGATTTTGAGATTAGACAAAATTTTGATACGCGAAATAACCGCCGGGGCAATATTGCGCGGGAGCGTCGTGACCAGGCGCAAAATACCATCTATACGACAGCGCACCAGCAGCGCGTTAGAAGTCGGCTCAATATGCACGTCCGACGCGTTCTGGCGCGCGGCATAGTCAAGCAATTTAGCAATAATTTGGCTGACTGGTGAATCTTGTGAGATTTCCTTGACCTCGGTGTCGCTGGCATCGCCAAAATCGCCATTGGTGGTTTGATCTCCCTCCACAGCACCGACATCACCTTCGATATTCAGTCGATACTGCGCCAACACACTGTTAATGCTGGCCTGCGACGCCATATAAACATCAAGCTGGCGACCGACCAAACTATTGATAATATCTATAACTTGCAAATTATCAGGGTCTAACGCGGCAATTCGCAACGTGCCGTTTTCATTAACACCAATCGGTACCACCATCAAACGAGAAGCGGTGGTAAACGGTATTTCGCGCAGAACTTCGGCTTCTATATGAGACTCGAGCAGACTGACGTAGTTTTTGCCAGTCGCCTCAGCGATATACTTGGTGATGTCTTCGTCTGTGATAATTTTTTCGTTACGCAAGTGGGTGATAACAGGCACGCCAGCAGCTTGGGCGGCAGCAGTTTTTTGTTGCAATTCCTCACTAGAAATGACTCCCGAAGCTACGATGCTTTGGATTATCTTTTGGATTGTGTCGTCGGTCAGGAGTGCCATTCACCCCTCACTACAGGTTTTGTCTCTCTAGTAATTGATCGTGCTTACTTGCAATACTGTCTAGCCAGCTTGACATCTTAGCATAATCAGAATCAGAGAATTCACAGATTGATTTCTTGTCGTTTACTAGTTCGCTGGTTTCTAAAACCTTGGCTTTGCTGGATTTGAGCATATCAACTTCAGCCTGGGACATAGGGTCTGAACTAGACAACAGTTTATCAAATGCTAATTCAGTTTCTTTGACTACATCCTCTAACCTGCTCATCGCGCCGTTGCATGTTTCTGGGCTAGTTTCGCCGCCATTACCGGTAACAATAGGCACGGTTGGGTTAATAGAACCTTTTGAATCGGCGTCTTCGACCCTAAATACAAATGGATTTGGCTCATCTACCTGGCTCGAAAATACTATGGTTGATTTAACGCTTTCTACAGGTTTGCGCTCATCACCTAAGAGCGAGTTGGTAATCAGGAACGAAACAAAACCAGCTACTAGCGCTACAAAAATAATCATTGTCAAGTCAGATTTTTTCATCGTTCCACCTTCTTATCTGTTAATACGTATTCTATCAGCGGATTGTAAAAAGTCCTAGCAGTAATGGTAACGCGTAATTCTGGGCCAGAGTTGATGGTAAGATTAGTAACTACAAGCGGACGAATAGTGCGCTCGATGTCTCGCAAAGTGCTTTGAATAGTTGCCTCATCGCCTAAAAGCACAACGCTAAATTCAATGGGCTGCGCACCGCTAACGGCGGTGGCTGCGCCCCTTAGGTTGGTTCTGTTTTTGGAAGAAGCCGCTTCGTTAACGTTGAAGCTCTGCACCAATGCGCCAGACCTACTCAATATTTTATTCTGCAAAGAAGCCGCCAAATCAGTTCGGTTGTCTTGGGTAGGCATTGCGTCCAAAATCACCTGCAAAGCACTGTCATCAGAACTAGCACGCAACTCCTTTAACACGTTGTCGTCATTCAACTTGCCAAGCTCGTCACGAATTTTTTCGCTGGCAATTTTGTTTTCCTTGAGCGCATCGTTAGTAGTGTTGAGCTCGCTAATAATTTTGCCATTGTAAATAATATCTTCCATGAAACTCCAGCCTAAAACTCCGCAAGCAGACACCACGGCAGAGGCAATAACGGCAAATATCAACACCAGCTGCGAGTCTTTGGAAATCATTGCTCGCTTAGTGTTTGGTTCGTCTTTCTTAACCTTGTCCATTATTCGTCTCCCCTATTGGGCCCTCTCTTCTGGGTCTTCACTTTCTGGATCGTCAGGATTGGTTTCGCTACCGTCGTCGCTGTTAGGGTTCTTGTCAAATAACGGCGTATTAATGGACGAGTCATTAGCCCTCTTATTTTCGATAATCGCCTTCACTCCCGTCATGCGGACAAGTTTGTTGTCTTTGTCTTTAGTGAAGTAGGCAAATGGATTGTTGGCCCCCGAGTTGAATGTCAAATCTATGCGGAAAGACACTCTGTCGCGCTGCGAACTGTACGAGGACGTTTTCGGCTTAACACCGTCTGTCGCAAATAAAGTCGGCAGTTCTTTGCCGTTTTCTTTGAGTTTTTTCTCAAGCTCAAAACAATCCGCCACTTGGTAATCATCGCGTTCTTGCTCAGAACAAAATTTGGCATTTTCCAGCGAGTGCTGGTATTTTGTAAGCGCTGGGTAAGAAGAAATCGACCCCGTAATCGAAACCGAGAAAGCAGCTCCCGTCGTATCGCCACCAGTAAAAATTACTCGCTCAATCGTAACGTCTTCTGGCGCTGGCAAGTTCACATCATTTAGAAAATCAATCAAGCGCGAAGTAACCGGCAACTTATTGAACGTATCATTAACCAACCTGACATTCGATTGGATAGTGAGCAACCTGCTGATGCTGGCCACACCGTCGTCGTCTCTTTCTTCTACAATAGAATTATAGTTTTTGTCTATTTCTGCGACTAAGGCGTTTTTAATAGAGCTTTGCGTCAACACAATAACGCCCAGTATCAAAAGTATCACCAAGCTAACCAGGCTAGCACCGATGCACGCAACAACGGCCAATTTTTTGACAATCTGAGTTCTTAGATATTCTTTTTTAATATCTGGTATCAAGTTCAACGAAACTGACATCAGTGATCTCCCCTCTCGCCCAGACCTATAACCACTCCGAACTGGGCCGATATCGGCGCTAGCTGTTGCTGATTTTCTGGTGGGACTACAACATTTTGCCAAGGAGTAGCGAACTGCGGCGTTAAGCCGACTCGCATATTAACCAAGTCGCCAAAACCAGGAATCAAAACCGAGTGACCGCTCAATAAAGCTGAATCTAATTTCAAATTAGGATATTTCTGCGCAAGGTATTTTGTGGTTTTTTCAAATTCACCGACAAATTGTTCTATGATAGTGTGGATTGATTTATACAACTGACCGTCCATGGCTTCTTGATTAAAGCCGTACTTGAGCAGATACTGCTCGGCTTCTTCTTGGGTGATGCCAATGTTGTTAGAGGCGTTCTTGATAAATGATCTGAAGCCAAACGGAATCGAACGTAGCAAGCGCGGATGCGCGCCGACAGTAACAATAATATCAGTAGCGGAATCGCCCACATCAATAATCATGTGGTTGGAAGTGATGTCTTTAGGTAACACTGCTCGCGTTACCGCGACAGCATCTGGCTCAAAAGCAATCAAATTAAAGCCAAGGCTCTCGATAAATTCCATTTTCTTTTCGATATATTCATTCGACACACTAGCAATCAACACCTCAATACGTTTTGGGTTAGACAAAGACGCGCCCAGTAAACTCCAGTCAATTTTGGCATCCTCAGACGAACCCGGAATATAACTTTCCGCATTATAAAGTACGTTGTTGGCCAATTCTTGTTTTGGCACTTCGTCCATTTCAATGACCGTCGAAAAAACCTTATTTGACGGCAGACCAACTGCTATGTTTTTAGTAACAATACCAGCAGCCTGAACGGTGGCCAAAATAGCGTCCCCTAAACGTTTAACGTCTGTAACGGCCGTCGATTCAACCAGACGAGGATCAATGGGCGTTACGGCGAACTTCAATAAGCCCCATTCCGAACTAGAACGCTGAACCAACTGAACAACCCGTATCGCAGTCGTACCAATATCAAGTGCGAAAAACTCGCCCACCGCTTGATTCAATTTCATATACGAGAAATTATAACATAATCATTTTGGAAATTGCAAGAGCCTTAAGAGCTTTTTGTCGTAACTTCCGACTCAGGTTTTATGATACAATTAGTGCATGAGTCTATTTAGAAAAAATCGGTCGCGACTGCGCTTTAGGATAATTGGGTTGATTGTAACAATAAGTGCCGCGGCTGGTTTCCTTGTTCCTGGGCTGGTTTCGGCTAGTGTTCAAGATTTCTATTTTAGTGATATGCACACTGATTTTTACCTTTCTAAACAAGATGACGGCAGTTCCAAGATGCGAGTTCAAGAAACCTTGGTTGCTGAATTTCCAGATTACGCGCAGAACAAAGGTCTCGAGCACGCAATTCCTAGGACTAACCAAGATGGCGCGAACGTTACTTTCGCCAACACCAGCGTTACTGTTACTCGCAACGGTTTGCAAGAGCCAATCTGGGGCACCGATAAAAATCAAGATTTCTTTGTGGTGTCCACTGGCACTAACAGTTATATTCTTGGCCAACAAACTTTTGGTTTTGAATATAATATGGTGCGTGTTATCACGGATTTCGAGAATCATCAGGAGCTATATTGGGACGTCAACGGTACCAAATGGAAACAAAAATTCGACAAGGTATCCGCTACGGTTTGGTTCGACGAAGCCAGCGCTCGAGCTTTCACTGGACAAACTGAATGCTTCACTGGCGTACAAGGTTCTATAGCACGCACCTGCACCGTTACGGTAGCAGAAGACGGCCGATCAGTTACCATTACGGCAGAGCGCGCACTCTTTGCCGGCGAAAACCTTTCCTTTACGCTTGGCTTTCAAGCTAACAGTTTTGTCGTCCCACCACCCCAAGTATCCTACGACTATTTTATTTTCGGTATGATTATTTTTGCCATAATATTTCTTCTCTCTCTAGTCCCCATAACAGGATATTTTAAAAACGTTCGCGGGCCCAAGAAACAATTTGAGCGCTCTGTTGTGCCAGAATATCCACCACCAAAAGATATCTCTGTTTACGAGGCCGCCAGACTCTTAGGTGAACGAAGGAGCGGAAACGTCATTACTGCTCAAATCATCGACTTGGCAGTGCGCGGCCACATCAAAATTATTGAGGGAGAAGCAACACCTGGATTTGGCCAGCCTAAGAAAACTTACTCGCTAGAAATCATCACCCGCGACGGACTGCGCCCAGAAGAAGTAGATTTTCTCAGAATTATATTTTCTGGCGATCAAGAACGCGTTGAGGTCAAAAGATACGCATCAGAAACCATGGCCACTTTTCTGCGTGCCTTTTGGGGCCGCACGGCCGCGACCCTCGCAAAAAACGACTACCTTAAAGACGCCAAAGATAAACCTCTTCATAAAACCCTCTCGTTCAGCAGCTATTTTTTTGTTTGCATTTTTCTGCTGATACTCCTACCTATATTCCAGGTCGCCTTCACTGACAGCGCCGACGCACTACTCTTTGGTCAAGAGGCAGTTGTTAGCATTGCGGTGATACTTATGATTGTCGCGTTTACGATTGGGGTGTCTTCTAGCTTTACCTACCCTTCAGTAATATCAAAACGCACGAGCAAGGGCTGGGATACGTACTATTATCTCAAGGGTCTAGAAATGTATATCAAATACGCTGAAACCGAGCGTCTGCGTTTTCTGCAATCCGTTCAAGGGGCTGAGCGCATCGACATCAACGATAAAACCGCGGTGGTCAAGCTCTACGAAAAGTTGTTGCCGTACGCCGTGCTCTTTCGTCAGGAAAAATCATGGGCGGCAGTGATACAGTTATATGAATCTGAGCTAGGCGTCTCGCCAAGCTGGGTCAGTAGCGTTGGCGCGTTTAGCATGGTTTCGTTCATGTCATCTTCTGGCGGTAGCTTCGGCCAATCAATGGCTTCGTCATATGGCTCTAGCAGCTCGTCAAGTGGAAGTGGCTTTTCTGGCGGAGGTGGTGGCGGAGGCGGCTCCGGCGGCGGAGGTGGTGGCGGAGGTGGCGGTGGCCGCTAAGCTCTCGATTGGCCTCATAGGGTTGCCCAATGTTGGAAAGTCCACATTATTTAACGCCCTGACCGATGCTGGAGCACTGGCCGCTAATTATCCATTTGCCACCATTGAGCCTAACACTGGCGTCGTGCCAGTTCCCGATGAGCGCCTGCAGGCTCTGGCCAATATTTACAACACCGATAAAATCGTCCCGGCCACAGTAGAGTTCGTAGATATTGCCGGCCTAGTTGCTGGTGCGTCCAAGGGCGAAGGTTTGGGCAACAAATTCCTAGCTAATATTCGTGAATGTCAGGCCGTAGTTCACGTCGTCAGAGCGTTTGAGGGTGGCGATATAGTACACGTCAACAACACCATCAGCCCAAAAAACGACGTCGAAATTATTAATACTGAACTCATTTTGGCGGACGTCCAAACTATAGAAAATCACTTGCCAAAAGTCGCCAAGCTCGCCAAAACTGACGTCAAGAGCAAGGCCAAACTTGACTACCTCACATCACTGCAAAACACGCTGCTCAGTGGACAAACTATTAGTTCAATGCCAGAGAAAAATCTAGACCCAGAGAAGTTGGACGGGCTGCAACTTTTGACCGCCAAACCAGTTATTTACCTGCTGAATGTTGATGAGACAACCTTGAGCTCGCCCGAAAAGCAAGCAACAATTCTTCACGATTCTGGGTTAGCGAAAACCGCCAAGAGCGTTTTTGTTAATGCCAAATTAGAAGAGGAATTGCGGGCGTTACCGCCTGATGAGCAAAAAGAAATGCTGGCTGAATATGGCGTCAAAGAACCCGGGCTCAACAAACTAATCAAGGCCGCCTACGATACCCTGGGTCTGCAGAGCTTTTTAACAGCTGGCGCCAAAGAGGTGCGGGCTTGGACTATCGCAAAGGGCTCTTCCGCGCCGCAAGCTGCTGGAGTTATTCACACTGATTTTGAACATGGTTTCATCGCCGCCCAAATCATAAACTACGACGACCTGCTAGCGGCTGGCTCAGAAGCTGCCGCCCGTGCTCAAGGCAAAATTCGCACCGAAGGCAAAACTTACACCATGCAACCTGACGATGTGGTGGAGTTTCGCTTTAATGTTTAGTCGCCGCCGTTTACGGATAAACAAAATCGCTTAACGCCAACAATTGCCTATGCAAAGCTTGTCGCCACGAATTCCGTCGTGATCAATTATCAAACTGCTGTCGCCCCGCACCGCATCAATCGCCTGATGAGCGCCGTCGCGTCCAGCCAGCGCAACCCACGATCCGCCTACTGATACGGCACCAATCATCAACAGTACCGCTACAATAACTAAAGTTATGATGCTACGTGAAAAGCCTTTGCCCCGCGCACCGACCAGCCCGCCAACAGATGCAACCAGCAAAAACAGAGCCGTAAATACCGCGGCGGCAAACCCTAATGACACCGCTACAATAATCAACGCTTGGTGCGGCAAAGACGCCGTAACAATGGCCCACAAAACATAGTTGCCAGCTAATATCAACGCAATCGTCAAAGCCAACACAATCAACAACCCGATAGCGCCGAAGAATATGCCAAACGCTCGCGCCAAAACCGGCGCCGTTTTTTTAAGTTCCGTCTGCGCGCGAGCAGCCGCTTCTTTGCCGCGCTGCCCCGCTTCGTGCCCAACTTTTTTGGCGGACTTTTTAATTGATTCCAAATCTACTGGCTCGCCACGCATTTCCAATTTCTCGCCGACAGACCTCGCTTCTGGCGCAATAATCCACATGACAATGTACAGCAAAATCAAAAAACCAAAGCTCGGCACTATTGCAAATATCACAGTCAGAACACGAATAATTGTAACGTCCCAGCCCGTATAAGCGGCTATGCCGGCACAAACGCCACCCAGCACCGCGTTGTCGGTGTCGCGATAAAATTTCTTAGTTGTACCGTCTTGATTTTTCATAAAATTTGTATTCGTTTCGTCGTTCTCGTCCTGCTTGGGCTTTTTTTCGTCCGACGAAAAATCTTTCGGTTCACCCAACTGCGCAATGATACTCTTGACATCACTGTCGGTAACCACGCTGTCTTTGACCACGCCACGCTCGGCCAAAATTTCGGTCATTCTAATCTCAATATCTTCCATAGCCTCAACTTCGGCACCCAAGCTTTTACGCACCGCTAACAGATATTTTTCTAGCTCTTTTTTGGCCTGCGAATCAATTTCGTACGACACTCGCGCCAGGTGGATTCTACTTATTTCGTTCATTTTTACTCCTTTCTAACTTTGTAATCGACGAATTTAGTTCTTTTATACTACTTGCTAGTCTTTGGCGGACTGCTTGTCCGTACTCGGTAACCACATAATACTTACGCGGCGGACCTTGCTCGGACTCCCGCCATTGATAACTCAGCAAGTCATCTTTCTGCAAGCGTGCCAATAGCGGATAAATTGTGCCCTCTGCCACCGCCACTTCGGCCTCTTTTAGACCCCGCAAGATTTCTGATGTGTAAACCTCATTTCGACAAATCAGCAATACGCAATAACTCAATAGACCTTTACGCAGTTGGGTGCTCAGGTTCTCCGCATACTCGCCAGCCCTAAAGTTTAGTCTTTCACCGTTTTTCAGCGTATTATCCGTATTCATATCTTTGTCTTGCATACTACTATGTTATACAAGTTACTATAAAAAGTCAAGTCTTTTTCTGAAAAACCCGTCTAATACGGGGTGCTCAAAACTATTTTAGTTTAACCCTGTCTGTTGGGGTTCACTTTATATTTCTTCAAAGCTTCGTGGATTTTGTCTATAAATTCTTCTTTTCGAGTTTTGAGCAGGTCTTTTTTGGCGACTTCGAGATTGATCTGATCTTTTAGCAGCGTGATGTTCTTTTCAATATTTTCTTTAAAAGCGATGCGAGCGTCTTCGTTAAGCCGCGCCGTGTCTTGAGCAAAACTAGTGCGCAGATGGTCAATTTTAGCGTTCAAGTCATCTATGACCAATTGAATTTCGTTCATGTAATCATTAGTGTCGCGCTCAGCCCAACCCAACAATTCTGCCAGCTCTCTGTGGGTCGCCACTACCGCTGCCCGTTCTTCATCTGCGGACAAAACCGGCACCGCGTGCCCCAGCGGTCTGGCTGGTTCTGTTTTGGGCTTTGGCGAAGTTGCTGGAGCTTCTGTAACCACCACTTCTATTTTATCGGCTGTGACAAGTCGCTCAGCCGGACTGATCTGTGGCGGCGTAACACCGACCTGCAATAGTTCATCTTTGGGCAGTTCGGTTTCGGCTTCGGCTTCTTTAATTGCTATATCGACTTGATCCTGAGTTGGATCAGCTGGCTCAACCCCGCCGGACGTTTGTGGCGAAACAGATGCGGGCGGCTTAACGGCGACTGGGCGCGGAGCTGGGTTAGGTTTTGCTTGCCCCTGCGCTACTGGTGCCGAATCAGTTTCGATTTCGGTTTCGATTTCAGGGCTGGATTGCGTCGCTGGCGCTGTTGGATTTTCAGGCGCTGGTGCTGGAGTCGGCGCTGAAACCTTAGCGGGTGGCTTAGTTTGCACAGGCAACTCTTGCTCACTCGTTTCTAGCGGTTCGCTCGCTGGCGCCGGTTCACTTTGAACTGAAACTTCTGCCTCAGCCTCCGCTTCAGCTTTAAAATCAGCAGCTGCCAAACCATCAGCAACATAACCCTCGAACGGATTGCTATTATCATCTTTTGCTTTTTTGCGCGTTTTAAACATTTCCCACTCCTAAACAACTTCTTATCTGCTGCCAGTTTAACACAAGCGTGTTATTTTTTCAAACTTAAAGATTGCTGGTAATAGTTTTTTCTCTAAGAGCTAATATCTCACTCTTGGAACTCTCCAAAACCTCGTTGACAATCTCTCCGTAATTTGGCACGTTCATACCCAGCCATTTTACCATTGCATAACTACGCGTAAAATCATCGTCGCTAACACCGCTTTGCTCCTTACCCGCCAAAAACTCTGGCGATGATGCATAGTACGGCATCACCCTATCCAGCCAAGCCCTGACGTCACTCGCCGCGCCATCGTTCAACACGTCAAACTCATCCATCAACGTGTCCGACAAATCTTCCGCAACTCTAATGCTGATTGCGTCTTGCATGTTGCTCTCTAGCTCATCTGCGACCTGCTGCCGCACATCTTCCGGCAAATCAGCGACGCCGATATCTTTTAGGTATTGTTCATCTAATAACATTTTTCCTCCCTTAGTTAAAATTATCTTCCCCTTTTCTTCTTCTTTTTCAGTAAGGCCTGTCGTTTGGACTGCTCGTCTACCCAGTCACCCAAAGCGTTAATAGTCGCCTCTTGCTCGCTGTTAACCCCCGACATTAGTGCCTTGTCCCATGCGCGTCTATAGTCCTCCTGGCCTTCAGCGCCAATGTTCTGCATGCCCGAACTGAAGAAGTCTGAATTCTTACTCAAAGCCCCGTACTGCGCTCTGGGGTCTTGAGTGGCCCTGTTTGGGTCTCGTTTATTCTTATTGTGGCGATGAATCAAATAACCAAGCGCGCCAATGCCAATTATTCCTCCAAAGGCCACTAAGCCTGCTCCGCCTACAACCATTCCAGTTACCTTGAGCACATTTTTGGTACCCCTGCCGAGAGATCGCACGAATTTACCGCCACGACCATTGCCATCCATACGGTCGCATATGAGGGTGTTTTTTGTCCGCTCTGACTCATTTAAAAGGTCAAACATGCGTTTGCTGCAGGCCTGTTCAAGCTCTTTCGGCGTCAAGTTGGGGTTCGCACGCAAACGAGCAACTCTATACTCATGCAAATCTTGCTTTATGAGTTCCGAACGAGCATTGGCAAAATTGTCTCTCGCCGTCTCGTAGGCCTCTAAGTTGGTTTGGTTAGCCCGACGCCCACCCTTAAGTTTAAAGGTAGCCTCAGCCAGCTCTCGACCCGCCAACTGCAGCGTTTCTTGCGGGCTTAGCTCTTCATCACGCTGCTGATTCGCGGCGTTTTCAGGCGCAGCGGTGGCCCCTTCTTGCGATCCTCCTTCTTTGGGAACACTAACAGGAGCACCGCCGACTTCATCTTCGTAGTCTGCTCCGCTTTCAATTACTTCTTCGCTAGTTTGAGCACCAAATATATCAGGCTGGTCTACTACACCAGACGACTCAACAGCTGTTTTTCCAGCTGCCAAAGTTTTATTCAAGAAATCTATCGCCACCTGGTAAGCATCAGGGCTAGTGTCTCGCAGCTCGGCCAACTGGCCAACCAGCTCCCTGGCCGAAGGTCGAGACGGCGCTTGTTCTGCACTGTTCAGGACGTCGTCCTGGGGGGGGGTGTTTCCGCCTGACGGACCCTGGTTAAAATTTGCCATAACTTAATCTTACGCCAAATGCCGAAATAACGCAAGCTTCTTATTATATTTTTTCAAATTCAAGACTTGTTTTTGGCGATATGTTCTTGTAATGCTAAAATTTCACCCTTAGTGCTGGCAAGAACCTCCAAAACAATTTGACTATAATCTGGTACGTTCATACCCAGCCACTTCAGAATAGCGTATTGACGAGTGAAATCGCCTTCCTTCGCGCCACTTTTTGCTTTATTTTCTAAAAACTCTGGCGAAGTGGCGTAGTAGGGGCTCACTTTGGTCAACCATGCCTTGACATCGTCCACCGAACCGTCGTTCAAACCATTGAACTCGTCTACCAACTCGGTTGATAGCTTTTCCATGATTCTAATAGTAATAGCATCTTGAATAGTCTGTTCAAGCCCAGTTATAATTTCTTTTTTAACATCTTCCGGCAATTCATTTATGCCCAGATCTTGTAGATATTGATCGTCTAATAACATTTTCCCTCCCTTTTTTTAAATTAATGTTGATGCAAATTTAATCATTTCTGCGCCTGCTGGCGTGCCCAGGTTGATACCAACCCCACCTAGCGTATCCATAGAATAGCCAAACCCAGTTTCAAGAGCTTTTTGGGCAAAAGCTGAGTTACTTAAAATAGTATTGATTTGGGCTGAGTCAAAGCCGGCATTGCCAAGAAATTCTATTGTGCCTATACCTGGAGTAACAGGTGTATGAAGATTTAGGTTAGCCAACGCGTCCAGGTTTGGTATTTCGGACACAGGTGGCACATGGTTAATCAGATCGACGGTAGTATCTGCTGGGGCCATAGCGCCCGCGTTAACCCCAGCGTCTATGCCAGAGCCAGGCATGAACCAATCTCTAGCTTTTTCTACCAATTGTTGACCCACATCTGTTTGCAGGAATTGCATAGCGCCGCTAACCGCACCGGCTATGGCCGCCGAGGTAATTATGCCATTGCGCGTTTTCTTAAAGTTAGCGTTGTGCTCTAGATCAGCACTGACGGTTGTTTTTTCGTCAATAATTTCGCCGATAGCTTGGATAAATGCTGAGTGATTGTTTGTAAATTCGCCAGACCCAATCAACTCAGCTGCCCTCTGGCTAAAACTTCTATATCTGTCGTCTGCTTCATCTGCAGTGTCATACGATTCAAAAATGCTCGCTAAGGTGTCGTGCTCAATTTTGAAACGACTATTTTTAGAACCAGACCGCGACCAAATAGCCGACTGCGCCCCGGCAACGCCCATAGCACTCAGCACTGCCGGCACTCCAGCCAAACCCAGACCGCCGGTCGCCACACCGACCCCCACGGCGGCGCTTACGCCAACTGCTATTTTCATTTTAGGGTGTTTGTCCCAGAACGCACCCCACTTGCGAACAAATTTGCTAGCGCGCCCCAGACCATCCGCTCTGCCGTCTATGTGTTCGCAAATTTCTAGGTTTTTCAGGTTTTCGGCCTTAGTAAACAGTATATCCACTTGAATATTAGCCGCAAGTTCAAGCTCTTCTTGGGTCATTTCTGGATTCTTGGCAAGTATTTCGCGCTTGTAACTCTCTATTTTGTCGTTGATATGCTGGTTACGTATTTCACTATATTCTTGTGTGGCATTGTCAAAAGCTTCTTGATTTTTCTTGCGCCCAAACACGCCCCGATACTTGGCGGTCGCCTCGGCCAGGTTTTTGGTAGCTACAATATATTGAAATTCGTTTTCTTCCATCTGTTTAATCTGATCTGGTGTGAACGGCGGCAGTGGTGCCGGTCTGTCGAACTCATCCCCCGTATTTCCGCCCTGTTCAGCTCCCTCACCCTGCTCTGGGGTTTGGGTTTTGGTGTTTAGGTTTTGCCAGGCGCCTACGCCTTGCCAGGTGCCTGGTTCGGCATTGGGGTTGGTGGCGTTGTCTGAGTTGGC
>WRHN01000003.1 GCA_009783235.1 Candidatus Saccharimonadota bacterium | reverse complement strand
TTGCACATTATCTACCAGCAGAGTCTTCTTAACATTCACAATACTACCAGCCTCAGCCGTACCGTCCCCTAAGCCAATCACGTCAGGCTGAGTGGTGTAGTTGTAGGGGATGTAGATGCAAGCTTCTGCGCTAGTCAGTTTGGCCGTGCTG
Organism: Candidatus Saccharimonadota bacterium; assembly: GCA_009783235.1. Classification (GTDB taxonomy): domain Bacteria; phylum Patescibacteriota; class Saccharimonadia; order Saccharimonadales; family Saccharimonadaceae; genus WRHN01. The sequence goes on along the minus strand of WRHN01000003.1, from coordinate 135,104 downwards.
TTCCAGGCTTTTGGTTCGACACTTACAGATTGGCAGATATTATTCCTGCCTATTTCATCACCGTCAGCGTTAACGGTAAACGAATTGGTTTTACTGGTGTTGCCGCCAGAACTACTGGCTGCGAAAGAACTCGCATCACCGATGCTACCGATTGTCGTACCCCAACCCGTCTGAGCGACCTTGCCGCTCGCCGCTACACTAACACCATTAGAGTCTTTGAGCACGTGGCTATTGCCAGCTAAGGTGTGAGTAAAGGTAACTTTGTCGTTAGGTTTGACTGCTAACGGTTTCGTTGTGCTGTTGCTAGGACTTGCGCTGACGCTGCTGGTCGGCGTAACTGTCCACTTAGAAATCACGCGCGTACAGGCCCAATCGCTGACTTTCCAGCCAGTGTTAGAAGACGAAGCTGGCTTAAAGGTAGCTCGTCGACAGATATTATAGCCTACGTCACTCGCGCCGACGCTACTGAAATTGGTGTCTTTATTGTAGTTAGTGTTGTTGCCAGTTACCGTTGGCGCTGGATTGACCAACAACTTAGCCGAGCTAGTATTGTTTTTCAGATGAATCTTATCAAGGACATCATGGCGAGTGCCAGAAGGCGGATTAAGCGCATCAACATCGTCGCCCTTAATTCTCCTATCGTCCCAGCTAAACGTACCAGGAAGTTCGCGATCCACGCTGCTACCGCCAGATCGCCAGAAACCAATAGTCCAAGTGGCTTTATCACCGTCTCGGTAATCTATTTGCTTTGGTACCGCCGAACTAGTCGGCGTAGTCGCCAAACTGGACGACCCAGAAAGCTCGAACACCGGTACAAAAACGCAGGTAGGGCTGGAATCTTTGGTGGTATAAGCATACGTACCGTCATTATTTTTAGCAGTAACACGTTTGGCTTTATCTGAGCGGACAAATTGACAAATATATTGACCAGAATGTGCAGCGGTTACGGTTACGCTATTGGTTTTTCCAGCATCAGCAGAGCCGATGATATAACCGCTCTCACCAACGGTAGTTTTACTGCCGCCAGCGCTAGTTATCGGATTCCACAAGGCGGTGGAATCGGGTTTAGCACCGTTAGTACTGATGTGCTGATAAACCGTAGCGGTGATCGGCACGTTGGCCCCGTCGTCATTTTTAACCACATGGTCCGCGCTTTCTCTAACCGTATGGCTAAAGGTTACTTTGTCATTCATGATAGCGGAGGTAGGAGTAACAGACGAGGTCGTAGCTATAGTCCACGGCGAATAAACCTTAGCGCAGATGTTTGTAGTAATTTTGTCGTTGACGCTGGCTGCGACAACATTCCACCCCACATTGTAGCCACCGCTCGTTATGGCGGTAATCTTAACAGAAGAGCTTTTTGGTGAAACTTCAGCGTCCTGGCAGATTTGTCCAACATTTGAGCCAGTTAGATTCAAAGTTTTGTTATATGTGCCAGTTGCCGTGCCTGTTTGTTTAGTCAGCGTGCCGCTAGCCGAAGGGCCTGTGGCGGCGCTCACCGTCCAAGCGCCGGCCTGAATACTGCCAGTCTTAGTTCCTGCCTGTAATGCAGGAGTGGTGCTTGTGCTGGCGGAACTAGCGTTGGGTATATTAAGGTTAGTTCCTACGGTGACAGTATGCGCAAAGTTCAAGCTGTTGTTTTTGTAATCAAGCGAAACTGTGTTGGCGTTGTTGACTTTAGAAGACAAAGAGTTAGTGCCATTACTACCAGTTGGGAGTGTTATGTTAGGAGTAACTGGCGTCCACTGCGCGGTCAAAGTAACGTTAGCGGTGATGTTAAATTTAGCACTTGGCGCAAGACTTCCTCCGGGCGGGTTGGTCGCAGCCCAATTGACGAAAGTGTGTCCCGTACAGCCTGGCTTAGTGCCGCTCACGGTTATCTGCGCTCCAGATGCATGACCACTGGTGTTCGTCGGCATGCTAGCAGGTGTGGTGGGGCAAGTGCCTTTGTTATAGGTGATTGAGTGAGTAGGTTTTGTTACGGTAACGCACTTTGGGGTTGAGTCTTTATCACCAAATGCATTCCTTCTAGTCCAGTTCATACGCACTAACTGACAGATTTTCTTGCCCGCGTCAGCGTCTTTAAGCGTAATTTCTATCACCCTGTCATTAAACAGCTTGCCATTAGCTTTAAGCGCAGTGTTAGTAGCAGTTGCTTTGACCGTTCCTAATTTTGAGGGCTCGGGGGCTATTGCGCTTATTGAGTTTGCGGTTGTGAATTGCCATTGTTGAGCAGGCGTCCCATTGGGGTGGTATATCCTCACCAAGTTGGCCTTATCCTGTATTTGTGATGCAGTGGACAACTCACCCACCTCCAGCGCCAAGCCAGATATGTGGTAAATTTGATATTTGTTATCGCCGATCGGTACAATTCGCCATCTTTGAGCGTAAGAGTTATTGCTCGTGTATTGCCTTGCAGAAATCGGATATGTGAAAGGAGGGTTGCTCATAGTCATGCCGCCCACCTCCAGCGCCAAGCCAGTTTTTTTGTTGATTATTTTATAGAAACCGCTGGGGCCGCTGGTGCTAGGATTGCCGCTACTGTCGGTGTTAGGCGCGCCGGACGTAGACGTAGTGTAATGATGCTCTGTCTCGCAAGTTAGCTCCCAAACATCGCTGCTTGATGATCCTATTTTAACTGGGCTAGGACTAGTGGTGCCATTATTTACTAAGTTGTGACCTATGCTTAGGGCGGGTGCTATTCTGTATGCACCATTAGGCACCGGGCATTCGTTTTGGTGTGCTGGTACAGGTCTGTCGCCTGTATACTGGTATATTCTAGCAGTCGGTTTCACATAATTATCATTGCCGTTACCTACAGTTCCACCTATAAATACGCCATAATCGTGCTTGACGTCTTTATTGTTGGTCTGCGCGTTGTGCACCCATTGAATCGTATCGCCAACATTGGCCGTTATATTTGTTGTTCCTTGCGTGTCACCTTTTTTACCAATTGTTGTGGTGGCTGACATGGAGAAGTTAGAAAACTTAGGCGCAAACGTTGCAAAAACCCAGAAACCTGCATTCTGGTTGTTTGCACAACCAGTACAGCCAGTATAATAACAACTATTCAAGCCGCCCCCTGGGCAGGTTGCCAAGCCCCAACTGTCTGTATTGTAGGTCACAAGATCATAGTTGTCGTCAGCCTTTATGGTAAACGTGGGCGCTGCGACAGTACATGTTGCATAAAAATCTCCCTGTGTAGTTTTTGATCTAGTTCCGCATGACTGGTGCAAAGTTACAGTGCCAGTTCCGCCAGATGGGCCCCACCAAACTGACACTTTATGATAGTCAGAGCCCCAACAGTCAGCAAGAACATCTTGAATATTTAATATTAATCCTAATATATTGATTGTCGCAAATCTAGCGAACTGCCTGGTCCCGTCAATTAAATTCCATAAATTGCTGTAGGCGTATTTTTCCATGATTTTTTCGAAGAAATCGTCCCATGAATCATATGTGCCCATACCGTCGCCCGGTTTGCTAAACCTAATAATCATAAACGCGCCATTTTCACCAGTAACAACTCCTGTGTGATCTCCGACTTCTTTCAGGTTACGAGCCGCTTCATTTGAACTAACTAATGAGTCGACTTCATAATTATATCTAGCTTCTGGTACATCATTAAAAAAAGCAGGAGACCATTTAACTTGGTAAGCGTACCAGTAAGGCTCAGAGTTAGCAAATTCTTCATATGTTGGCTGTGGATCAGCTTTGTAAATTATGTCTTCATCAGATAGTCCTTGCTCAAACAGCGGCAACACCTCTGTCTCCATGCGCTCCCTAAGCGATATGAATGCTGCTCGAGCGTCGTCAGGGTTCATGTTATTAAGGTAGTCTACGTCATAAGCCATGGCGGCTACTAATAAGTGCCTAGACGCTATAACGCAGTCTGCGAGCTTTTCATTAAATCTGTAAGTGAGGTTTTGTAAACGTACATACCTAAAGCTACCCGCTTCGCCAAAATGTTCTCTTACGAACTCCTGGGCTACCTGTTCAGAGTCAGTTGGCCCGCCGTATAATTTCGCTAAATCTCTAATGTCCATGCTGACGTCACACTTCTTTGCCTCATTTCTAAGTGCGGCATTTAAAATTAGGTCTCTTCTAGTGATTTCTCTCAAGTCACCATCTTCATAGTTCTCACGTTGATCTGGATATAATTTTAGATATTCGTCCATTTCTGTGTAGTTTGAGTCAAACATTTCTTGAGTTAAGGTGATATCTCCGATGTTTATATCACCGTTTTTGATTTTTTTATCTGGCAGCAAAAACGCCAAAGCAGCCAAAATACCAATCGCCACCAAAACCGCCCCGAAAATCACCGCCAGTTTCTTCATCAAAGAACTTTTTCGTTTGGCCGCAGGAGCGCTAGGCTCATCGACACCCGTATTAACTCCAGCACCAGCAGATTCAGGCACACCCTCTTGTCCCTGCAAGTTTTCTTGCGGCTCCAAACCTTGACTATCATTTTGTTCATTTTTATTGTTTTGCTCAGATTTCTCCACGACCCCTCCTTTTATTGTTAACACCTATAATTCTAAACACTAAAAACCCCTACAACGACCACTCGCACACGCAAACAGCCATCGTATCAGTTACCAAGTTATAATCAGTTTTTTTCTACCCTCAAGACAGACCCCTTTTCTTTTTGTACCAACCAAATTATAAACGTTAGTACATTATGTCGCAATATTATCATAAATCGTGGAGAGAGGTCAACACTAATATCAAAAAACTTTTACAAATAAGAGGAAAATTTCTAAAAACCCCGCTTTTTGACGAGCAGGATTTTAGTTAAATTGAGACTGGCGGCAGTTTAATAATCTTCGCGTCTGACGAAACGCACGCGCACCGGCAGCTTATGCCCAGCCAGGCGAAAAGCCTCACGAGCGACTTCTTCCGAGACGCCTTGAATCTCAAACATTACCGTGCCTTCTTGGACTTTAGCCACATAGTGATCTGGGTTGCCCTTGCCGCTACCCATTTTGACTTCCTGGGGCTTTTTGGTTACTGGAGTGTGCGGAAAAATTCTAATCCAAATTTTACCGCCACGCTTAGTGTAACGAGTCATAGCCTGACGGGCGGCCTCAATTTGACGCGCCGTCACGCGCTCGTTGGTCAGGCTCATCAAGCCAAACTCACCAAACGCCACCGTGTTACAGCGACCAGCTTTGCCTCTGTTTTTGCCAATACGAACTTTGCGATGTGGATCTTTTTTCGGTTGCAACATTACTTAATCTCCCCTTTATTAATCCAAACTTTGATACCGATTACGCCAGCTGGCGTTTTAGCTTCCGCTAGATGGTAGTCAATATCGTTGCGCAAAGTGTGCAGTGAAACAGCTCCGTCAATGAATTTTTCGCGGCGACTCATCTCAGCGCCGTTCAAACGCCCAGCCACTTCAATGCGAATGCCTTTGGCGCCCGCCATCATCACATTTTGCAGCGCTTGTTTAGAAGCCCGTCGAAAATTGATGCGGTGCTCAAGCTGTCTGGCAATATTCTCGGCCACAATCTTAGCGGCCAAATCTGGTCGCTTGACTTCCTCGACATTAATACGCACGTCGGCTTTAATCGCCTTTTCTATCTCAGCCTTTAGCTCTTGCGCGCCAGCACCGCCCTTACCAATGACAATACCAGCCTTAGCGGTGTGCACAGTAATGGTGATTAAATTGGCGCTGCGCTCAATCTCTATTTTATTGATGACCGCTCGCGTAGCAAACTTCTGCTCGATGATATTACGAATTTTAATATCTTCGGCTAGCTGCTTAGCAAACACGGTTTTCTTGGCAGCAAACCATTTGCTGCTCCAATCTTTGTTGACCTGCAAGCGAAAGCTGATAGGATTTACTTTCTGACCCATTATTTTGCTCCTTTCTTGTCACTTGCTTTTCTAACAGTAGTTTTTGTCGAAACCTTTTCTTTGGCCGGTTTTTTCTCACCAGTCAATTCAATATAAACATTGCTATTGCGCTTGATATACGGATGCGCGCGACCACGTGAAATCGGGCGGTAGCGCTTCCAGCGCGTTCCTGCACTCACGCTGATTGTTTCAATGACCAAACCAACTTCTTTGAAATCGTGGTTGTTAGTCGCGTTGGCTCTGGCTGATTCTATAGCTTTGACCAGTGGCTCAGCAGCGCGACGCGGTGTATTACTCAAAATTGTCAGGGCATCTTCGACTGTGCGGCCGCGTACTAAACTGGCCACCAAAGCAACTTTACGTGGCGCCATGCGCAAGTCAGATATGCTGGCTTTGACAATTTCAACAGGTTTTTTCTCAGTAGTTTTTGCCATTACCTGCCTCCATCTGCTTTCTTACCGCCGTGTCTGCGGAATTTGCGCGTTGGGGCAAATTCGCCCAACTTATGCCCCACCATGTTTTCTGATATAAACACTGGCACGTGCTGTTTGCCGTTGTGCACAGCAATCGTGCGCCCAACCATTTCTGGTGTAATGGTGCAACCGCGTGCCCAGGTTTTAATCACAGTTCTATCATCTGAGCCCAGAGCCATCACTTTTTTCAACAATTTAGCGTCGACAAATGGGCCTTTTTTCAAACTTCTACTCATATTTACCTCTTCCTCTTTGCTTCATGGCGAGTTCTTACTATCATTTTACTAGTAGATTTATTGCGCCTAGTGCGATAACCCAGGGTCAATTTACCCCAAGGAGTACGCGGCGCTTTGCCAGTACCGTGTCGGCCGCCATCGCCACCACCATGTGGGTGATCGACCGCGTTCATTACGACGCCGCGCACAGTCGGACGAATGCCCATCTTACGCTTGCGACCAGCACTACCAACTTTAATGTTCTGATGTTGCTCGTTGCTCACTGAGCCGATACTAGCTTTGCACTCAACGCGCACTTTACGCACTTCGCCTGACGGCAGTTTAATCATGGCGTAGTCGCCCTCTCTGGCAGTCAACTGAGCCTTAGCGCCAGCCGAACGCACCATTTGTGCGCCCCTACCGGGCTGTAACTCGATAGCATAAACCACCGAACCAACTGGTATTTCGCTCAGCGGCAAACGATTATGCGTTTCCACTTTAGCGTTTTTGCCAATTTCAATTTTATCGCCCTGCTTCAGGCCGCTGCCGGCCAAAATATAATGCAGCTTACCAGCTTCGTCACGTACGCGAGCAATGCGCGCTGTGCGACCTGGGTCATACTCGATATGTTCTACAGTAGCCTTAAATCCTTCCGGCAGGTTAAATTCAACCTTGCGCAAAAATCTTTTGGCGCCGCCGCCGCGATGTCGCGTAGTTATACGCCCAGTGTTATTACGCCCAGCCGTGCTTTTTTTCGCCACCAGCAAGCTCTTGACCGCCTTTTTAGTGGTGATACTGTCTAGGTCTTGACTGGTCATACCGCGACGCGCGGGAGTGGTTGGTTTATAAGTCTTAATAGCCATTATTTATCTCCTCTCCGGCCAGTGCGGCGCTTCGCGAATAGTCCGCCTTTGTTCGGCTCGCTTTTTTCGCTCGTTAATTCTGAACCTTTGGTCTTTGCGGCCGCAGGTTTCTCTTCAGTTTTGGCTTTGGCATCAGGTTCTTCCGCCTTGAAAGCGGCTATCTCAATTTTGCCTTCCAGCAAAGTAATGTAGGCCTTTTTGAAATCATTACGCTTGCCTACGCCTGGTCGAGCGCGTTTGCCGCGCCTGGCCACCTTGGCTTTGCCTTTCGCCACAACTAACCGAATGTCTTTAATTTTGACGCCCGAAAATTCACTCTCCAGCGCCTTTTTTATCTCAGCTTTGTTAGCAGTTAGCGGCACTTCGAAAACGTAGGTTCCAGCCAGATTTTGAGCGTAAGCTTTCTCGGAAACTCTAGGAATCAGCAACATTATTTGTCTCCTTTCACTTCAGCTTTTACGCCCTTTAGCCAATCAGTCGTAATTTCTACTGCCTTCGTATCAAACACGATAACGTCTGCATTCAAAATATAAAACACCGTCAGATAGGTCGGGCTGACCACTTCTACGTTTGGCAAATTATTAAAACTGCGCATAACCACGTCGTTTTTACCAGCCACCACTAAAATGCGCCGCTTGTTCTCAATTTTCAGACTAGCCAACAGTTTAGCAGCCGTTTTGGTCTTGCCGTCGACTTTTATGTCTGCCACCACGATCTTCTTGGCTTTATTTACCAGAGTTAACGCCTGTCTCAAGGCTACGTGCTTGGCGTTTTTAGAGATTTTTTTCTTGTAGTTTTCATTGCCGCTAGGGCCAAAGGCGATACCGCCGCCTCGCCAAATCGGGTTGCGTGATGAGCCAAAACGTGCTCGTCCTAAACCTTTTTGACGCCATGGCTTGCGACCACCACCGCGAACTTCGCCGCGTTTGAGGGTTTTTGCGCCTACTTGGCGTTTTTCGGCCAGATAGCTCTCGTACGCCATTTTCAACAGCTCGTGGTTCGCAACTTCTACGCCAAATACAGCTTTGTCTAATTTCAGATCAGCCATTATTTAACTCCTTTCACGAACACGATACCGCGACGAGGCCCTGGAACAGCACCTTTGATACCGATTAAATTAGACTCCACGTCAACATAGGCTATTTCCAAATTTTTAACAGTAACCCGTTCGCCGCCCATCTGGCCAGCCATTTTCTTACCTTTAAAAACTTTTTGCGGATACATAGATCCAATAGAGCCCGGTTTGCGAACGTTGCCGTTGCCGCCGTGAGTCTTTTTTGATGTATTGAAGTTGTGGCGTTTCACTGTACCAGCGAAACCTTTACCCTTGCTTGTACCGACCACATCTACCATGTCGCCGATGGCGAAGATATCGGCCTTCACTTCATCACCGATCTTCGTCTCTCCAAGCTCGTCCACGCGAAATTCGCGCAAAACTTTAGGGGAAAGTTTGTCTAGCCCGTTTTTGGCGAGCTGACCTTTTACGGCATTGCTCAAGTTCTTACCCTGACCATAACCTAATTGCACAGCTGCATATCCGTCAGATTCGACAGATTTCACTCGAGTCACCGTACAAGGGCCAGCCGAGACAACCGTCACAGGAACTGCCACGCCGTCTTCTTTGATGATCTGGGTCATACCTAATTTGGTACCGATTAGAGTTTTCATCACTCCCTTTCCACTTTAAACTGACAGTCAAAGTGGTGTCATCATAACACCACCAGAAAACCATCAGGGTCTGATATTAGTGGTGATTGTAGCATAAATCATCCGTCAGTGCAAGCGTTTTATGACTTTTTAGCTATTCCCGCCAAACGCCAATGTGCCGCTTGCCGTCGTAAATCGTGGTCGGTATGCCTTTAGTTTTTATTATGTTGTCCACTAAATTATGGCTATTCTCAATTATCACCCTGGTTTCATCGCTATGCGCACGCGCGGCGATTTGTTCTATCTCGTGGTCGTTAAAGCCAAAACCCTTGAGCCAATCCTTTATCATCGTCTCAGCTTTTTCAACCTCGTACGGCGTGCCAGTCAACCCTTTTAGACCATTAAAAGCGCTCTGATAATCAATGCCAATTTCTTCGTCTTTCTCGGTGAATAATTTCTTGATAATCAGCCATTCAGGCGCTGGAATGTCGCTCGTCTTAAAACTGCGCACCGCTTCGAGATAGCTAGAAATCAGATATGAATTGGCAAATTTATAGCCATCATCACTTTCGCTGTCGCGAATTGGATAAATCACCACCGCCACGTTATATTGCTCAAAAAAACCAGCCCTCAATTGATTATTAAAAGATTTTAGACAATTAACACAGCCTGGGTCGAGAATGTCCAGCGCCACTGAATTATTTTGATTATAGCTCAGGAAATTGGCGTTATCCGGCAAAAATTCCGCAGCATCCCAAGCTTTAACGCGCGCCGGCAGGGCCGCAAACAATTCGCCCCAACCGGTAAACCATCCGACAACGAAATTGCGCTTTGTGGTTTCTTCTGTCGAGCAAACTTCGCCATCGCCCAACAAACAAGCTTCTGGCCGCACAACATTGCAAGTCCCATAAACATAAATGCTCAAACCCGCCTTGCCCACTTCAACCAGACTCCATATGGCCACCACCACAATCAACACCGACGCCACTTCTATGGCGGCCGACACTGGCTTGACCCATTTTTTATGTTTCAAAATCAGCCGGCTCAGCACCGAATTTTTGATGTCATCTTTGAAACTGGAGTCGCAAGCCCGAAAAGTTACTCGGCGGCCCACGCAATGCCAGGCCTTTTTAAACATTTTCCAAAAAGGCGTCACCGCACTATGGACGCGAGCGTTAAACTTGCCAACAATCGACAGCACCAACACTGGTACTGAAATCATTAGTAAAACAATAAACGCGGCAATACAAACCATGAGTTTATTGTAACATAAAAGCCTGTCTTAGCGGCAGGCTCTAAAATGCTAAACGATTAATTACATCTTAATTTCTGCGTCGACCCCCGCTGGTAAGCTGAGGTTTTGCAGAGAATCAATAGTCTTGGGCTTAGCCTCGACGATGTCGATCAAGCGCTTGTGCACGCGCATTTCGTAGGCCTCGCCACCTTTTTTAAAAACGTGCGGGCTCTTAACGACCGTGTATGTCGTTCGCTTCACCGGTAGCGGCACTGGGCCTATGACTTTTGCGCCAGTACGCAGAGCAGTGTCAATAATTTGCTTGACACTTTGGTCGATAATTTTGTGATCGTAGGCCTTGAGGCGGATACGAATTCGTGGCAATGCTGTTTCTGCCATGATGTTTTCCTTTCTGGTAACTTCTATCCTATCGTGGCCCAAATTTTAGGCTCACTCAGAGTCGAATTATCCAAAATTAAATATTATATGACGTCATTTTAACACATTTAGCGTAAAAGTGCAACTAAAATCGTCACTCCCACTGCTAATAAGCTTCAGCATGTTTTTTCTGCCAAAAATCATCAACGATTTTAGCAAAATTAGCCAGCACCGCAGAGCCGTCCAAATAAGGCTCCTTGTAACATTCGGGGTGAAATTGCAGTCCATATAAGATGCGCCCCCCCGTGCTTCATCGCCTCTACTCTCGCGTGCCCACTGCTCGCGAGCAGCACAAAATCTTCAGGCAGTTCTTTGACTTCGCAATAATGCATGCACCGCATATACATATCTTCGTTCAAGCCCTCAAAAATCGGGTCGTCCTGTACCTTAGTAATCTTAAAAAATCCGTCGGCGGTAAAATACTCCGCCCTCTCGCCAGCCAGACGCGGCCCATCTTCGCCATCGGCCAATCTCCTTATCGGATAATTATAAAATTTGTCAACTTCATCGATATTTTTGCTGTACAGTTCTGACAACAATTGGTGAGAACCACAAATGCACAATATCGGCAGGTCAGCATTTTTGACAATGTCGTCTATCTGTCTGAACTGCTCTTTGTCGTAAGTCTGTATATCTGGGTTAAAACCGCTAAATATCAGCGCCTTGGGGCTGATTTTATTGACCAACTCCGCAGTCAGCCTGGAGTATGGAATAATCAAGCAGGGCTCGCCGATACTCTGTTCGATTTTCTCTTCTAAACCCTCTGCCAGGGCCGCATGATGCTCGTCAGTCTCGCCCATCATTACATATACGTACATCTCACCTCCTGTTTTCTCTAGTCTGTCCATTTGCCGCTTCGATTAACGAATCTTCAGGCGTACGTCGTCGCGGTTTGCCAGAGCGATAAGTTTTGCGCGGCTGTTGCTGAGGTTTTTTATGTGCGCCGTTTTGACGACGTGGCGGCTGAGCCTTCAACACATTCGCGAACATCATTCGCCCTGCCTCGGTCTGCAGACTGCGCACCACTTCTATGCGCACTTTTTGCCCAACTAGCGATTTACCACCTTCTATCACAATCATCGTACCGTCGTCCAAATAACCCACGCCCTGGTCGCGGTTTTGCCCTGTGCTGCTCACTTGTACTTCCAGCCTTTCGCCCGGCAAATACTGCATTCTCAACACCTGCGCTAACTCATTAACGTTAATCACCGTAATGTCCATAGTTTTAGCGACTTTATTTAAATTAAAGTCAATAGTGGCAATCGACGCGTCATATTTAGCAGCCAGCTCCAGCAGCCTTTCATCAACGCCTTTTTCAGCAAAACCGTCATTGACAATCGACACCGCCACAGTCTCGAGTTTTTGTAATTTTTTGACATTTTCTAGACCGGCCCGAGCGCGCGCTCGTTTTTCGTGATCGGCTTTGTCGGCCAGTAGCTGCATTTCGCGAATTACCGAGCGCGGAATAATCAGCTCCGCCGTCAACACGCCAGTAGCTGCCACGTCGATAATTCGCCCGTCCATAATCGAACTAGTGTCAAGTAATATTGAGCCCCTGGCGATTCTTTTTTGCCCTGGTTGACGCAGCAAAACCAAGCTCAGCAAAAACAACACCAACCCAAACAGAACATAGTGAATAATCTCGTTCATTTGTCTCCTTTTTTGTTATAATTTGTTATAAATAATACCTGTTGCTCACCCGGCAACGTTTTTATTCTAGCATATTTTGTGTTAAAATGTACGCGTATGAGCGAAAAATCAATACCGAAACACGTCGGCTATATAGTTGATGGCAACCGGCGCTGGGCCAAAGCGCAAAAACTGCCGACTTTTGAGGGCCACCGCAGAGGTCTTGACGTGGCCATAGACATTACCGAAGCTACTATTGCTAAAGGTGTCGATTTTGTTACGCTATATCTTTTCTCGACCGAAAATTGGAAGCGCGCCAAAGACGAAGTAGATTTTTTGATGGGTCTTTTTGGCACTCTGTGCGGCAGTCTGACTAAACGGTTGCACAAAAAAAATATTCGCGTGGTTTTTTTGGGCAATCGCACGCAAAACGTCAAGAAAAAACTGCTCGAACTCATCGCCCGAGCGGAAGAGCTGACCAAGGACAACACCGGCGGTACGCTTAGCGTTTGCTTCAATTACGGCGGCCAACTCGAAATTGTTGAGGCCTGTCAGAAAATTATCGATCAGGGTCTTGACGCGGACCAACTAACAGTCGCGAGCTTTGCCGATTACTTATATTTTCCTGAAATTCCGCCTATTGATTTATTAGTTCGCACCTCTGGCGAAATGCGCATTTCTAACTTCATGCTGTGGCGCGCGGCGTATTCTGAGCTACTGTTTGTCGAAAAAACTTGGCCCGACATGACCGAGGCCGACATCGACTATTGTCTGGGCGAATTTTCGCGTCGCCAGCGTCGTTTTGGTGGTAATTAACAAAAAACCAACCGCCCTTGCACGGGGGGGCGGTTGTTTAATTGTTTCTAACCGTTGTTTATTATTCTTGCCGCAAACTTGCCAGCATTTTGCCAATTTAAAAGAGGTGAATTCGTTTGTGCCCTTTAGGGCTCAGGTGAACTCACCTCGTGAAATTAGTCGGACGCATGCGGGCCTTGGAATGTTCTAACAACTGGAGGGTTTACCACATTCGCACCTACTCAAGAGAGAGGTTGAGGGCCAATTAGTTCAAGTTCGCGCCGCATGCGTCCTTTGCCCCTGATATTCGGATGAATCCTCTTCGAGCACGTTTCATGACTGAAAGTATGCTCAGGTGAGAAATCGCACCTTGTTTTGCCAAACCGACCACCCATACATGTAACACTTTGACCATTTTGCATCCTGCGCTGGCCCTCCGGACGCTGGTTGCAAAGCCGACAGTTTCGTAAGCTTCTCTCTACGAACTGCGGTAATGTACATGTTACCACGCTTTTTTAAAAATGTCAATGTCGAGCCCTGCAAATCCTGATTTATGTTATAATGTTAATCTTTAGAAAAACAAATTAAACAGGAAAAACTTATGGACGATCAAGACCAGCCCAAACAACCTCTCCAGCCCGAGTCGCCTTATCAAGCGCCGCCGCCGATTACTGCGTCGAACAGTGATCCATATCAGACACCACTAGCGCCACCCCAACCAAAGCCAGACCAGCCAAATCAGACAGAGTGGCTCACGGACGACACCAAGCCACTGTCCCAACGCCAGCTAAAAATAGTGCTCTTTGTTGCCATGCTTCCCTTTGTCGTTGGCTCAGTGTGGCTCTTCGTTGATTTAACGACTAACGACCATCGGCCGCCTTATAGTAACACCCAGATTCAACCGTGCGGTCAAAATAATCAAACAGAGCAACCAGCCATGGACGAACCTTTTGACGCCAAAACTTCGCCTAATATTCCTACGGTAAGAGAAGTCAGAAGTTGCCTGGCTGAGCGCGGTTTCAACCTGGTCGGCATGGTGGATTATGCCAGAGTAGACACTTGGCTAAGTGTTGATTTTGACATTAATGGCGAATATCTCTCTAGCGTGGACATCGAAAAAGATTCTGACGATAGATATCCATCATACACCGCTTTTTATACCCCTCCGGACAACGAGATTACCTGGCTGCTGTATATCAACAACGGCAGTTATTTTGCCCGACCAATTTTCCTAGGAGATACTGACACTGGGATTAAACTACCCGTTGAGGTTATTGTTTCTGAGGCTAGCTACATCACCGGTTATGATGGTAGAAATAATACATTTAAACGTACGATTCCAGATTCTGATGAGCTGATCATCAAGCAAGTTAAGCGTATAGACAAAGCTACTCTGGATGCGCTAACTTTAGATGAACTGCTAGAATCATACGATGGCGAAGTGCTCAAATACGGAGATAGTTCGACTAAAGTACAACCAACCCAAGAAGACATCGAGAGAATAACTGAGGCTAGCAAAAAGATTATCGACGAAGATTTCCCTGATTATAAAGGGATAGAGCCGCACATCACCGTGTCCGTCGAGGGCGACTCGAGAATTGTCTATGCGGAATTTGTAAACACGCCAGGTGTTGTTAGGCCCGGCATCGAAATAAATAGGTTCATAATTATTCACATAGACCAAGACGGCAAAGTTGGCGTCGCGCAAAGTAACTAGTGGCTTCTACTTTATTTTAAATGCTGATTCAAAGCGTCGCGCAGGTCGGTCGCGGCCGTTACGAAGGCGCTTTTGGCGGTTTTCGGCGCAATAGCATACTTAAAGCCAAGTTTTTTCGCTTCAGCAATGCGTTTATCCGCCATTCTGGCCGAACGCACCTCGCCGCCCAGGCCAACCTCGCCGAACGCCACCGCCCCCCGGCGCAACTTACGCTCAGCTGTGGCGCTAGCAATGGCCATACAAATAGCCAAATCTGCCGCTGGATCATCCAGCCTCAGGCCGCCCACCACGTTGATATAAATATCTTTGTCGGCCAATTTCAACTTAGTCCGCCGCTCCAACACCGCAATCAAAAGCTTCAATCTATTAAGATCAAAACCAGAAGCCGTACGATTCGGATAGCCGAAACTGGTCGGGTTGACCAAGGCTTGGATTTCAACCAACAGGGGACGATTGCCCTCTAAAGTGGCCAAAATGACCGAGCCGTCGGTGTCGCGTCGCTCTGCTAACAATGCCTCAGAAGGGTTTTTGACCAACTCTAGCCCTGTATCTTTCATGTCGAAAATCGCCACGTCTGTGGTCGAACCGTAGCGGTTTTTCTGCGCTCGCACCAACTTAAAACCCCCATATTTATCACCCTGAAACTCCAAAACCACGTCTACTATGTGCTCCAAAACCTTTGGCCCAGCAATTGAGCCCTCTTTAGTTACATGCCCGACCAGAATCACCGCTGTGTTAGTAGCTTTGGCTGCCCGGATAATAATATTAGCCGAATTCGTGATTTGCGATACCGTCCCAGGTGCCGAAGCCACTTCTGCCATCTGCATGGTCTGCATCGAATCGACTATCACCAATTTATATTTGCCGTCCAGAATCGTCGTCGCCACATCATCAGCCGACACTGAACTCGCCAGGTGCAATTTTTCACTATCTTTAGCGCCCAGCCGCTCGGCCCTCAGTTTGACTTGCGATGCCGACTCCTCACCAGAAACATATAGCACCGCTTCGTATGCGGCAACCTTGGCCGATACCTGCATCAACAAAGTCGATTTACCAATTCCGGGCTGCCCCGCCAACAACACCACACCGCCTGGCATCAAACCGCCGCCCAACACCGCGTCCAGCTCATCAAATCCTGAAGAAATCCGATCTGCGACAGAGTCGATTTTAACGTCTTTGATTTTCTCAGTTGCTAATTTCTGGCCCTGGCTGCGCGCCACTACTGACTTTCCTTCAGCCACCAACAACTGCTCAACCAGCGAATTCCAAGCTCCGCAATTCTCGCACTTGCCCGCCCATTTAGCAAAACCTTCACCGCATTGCTGGCAAACAAATTTCGCCCGCGCCTTCGCCATAGCCTATTCTATCTCCGCCGCTTGGCTGTTGAAGCTCCTGTTCAGTTCTTGGCCGCGCCCGCCAATTTTATTGTATTCTTCGGCCCACTCGTTATACTGGTCAACGTCCACGCGAATTTGCCCAGCTAAATCATCTAAAGCTTGTTTGCGCGCCAGCAGAGCGTTTCGCGCGCTATTAAACTGCGCATCGGTAACAAATCCGCCGCTAGAATTTTTCTTGTTAAAACTATCAATATCCACATTCAATTTAATCAACTCCATATCATAACTCGTCATGTCTTCGTCAATTTTGGCTTTCAACCCAGCCATCTTAACCTCCAGCTCTTTTTGCGCGTTCTCTAAATCTTTAAAAACTTGTTTGTATTGATTCGACAGCGCCACCACCGCGTCCTGATCGTCGAAATATCTGGCGTAATAACTCTCCAGCGCCGGCGTCAACTCAGCGTACTCCGTGCCGATAATCGAATGCAGTTCGTTATGTTTTTGCCCTGGCTCGCTCTCTTCGTAATTAGCCACCAACTCATTCAGTTCGGTATTATTCAGCTGCTCGTACATCATCTCAAGCTGCGCATCGATTTGAATTTTCTCAAGCGGATCCAACCTGACATAAGCCGCGTGCAACATTTCATGCGCCGCCGTAACGTACATCGCGCCAGCAATTTCTTCGTCGGTAATATTGAAAATATAAATTTTACCCCTGTAAAAACAACCAAGAAGCACCAACTCACTACCGTTATTTGTGCAATTTTCATTAAACGTCGCTGCATCATTTAGCTGCGGTACGCTAGCATAAAAAATTCGCTGAGCGTAGTCATTCATAGTGGTTCTCTCAGCCATCGCCATCACCTCAGACGACGGTGGATTTTGCCAGATTACATATTGATCCCACAAAAACTGCCAGTTATCCCAAACGCCATAACCAATCACCAGTAGAACACTGATGATAATGGCTTTGCGGGTCAATTTACGCTTGCGCCCAGGCTCCATGCCATCATTAGCGCCAGGCTTGGCCCGCCCGCTAGTTTTTGGTGCCGAGACAATCTCCGCTTCTTGAATCTTGGATTGCCTGCGCATACGATCCCCCTTCCTATTCTTCGTCAGCCGCGTTAATTAAAGCTTTTTCTAAATCTTTCGAGCTAACTGTTTTCTTAACTGCTTTCTTCGGCTCAGCCGTTTCAATGTCCAGCTTGTACCCAGTCAGCTGCGAAGCCAATCGGACATTTTGACCAGAACGACCAATCGCGATTGATTGCTGATCTTCTGAGACAAACACCGTAGCGGTCTTCTCCTTTTCATCCAACTCAATTTTGCTGATTTCTGCTGGAGACAACGCATTCGCGATATAATTTTTAACATCTTTGTCCCACACCACAATATCGATTTTTTCGTCGCCGATTTCTTTCATCACCGCGCCCACTCGCACGCCATGACCACCGACGAAAGTGCCGACCGGATCAACGTGCGCAATTGGGCTGGCCACTGCGACCTTAGTACGAAAACTAGCTTCTCGCACGATATTTTTAATTTCCACCGCGCCAGTTTCGAGTTCCGGCACTTCCTGCTCAAACAATTCGCGCACAAAACCAGCGTCTGCTCGACTCATAATCATCTGCGAGCCCCGCTCGTCAGTTTGAATTTCTTTAAATAAAGCCTTGATGCGCATACCCACACCATAACGCTCGCTCGACACCTGCTCGTCTTTTGGCATAATGGCCACGGCTTTGCCAATTTCAATCACCACCACTCGCGCCGTTACTCGCGCCACATTACCAGCCAAAATTTCGCCAACTTTGTCTTTATACTCCTCTAACACCACTTCGCGCTCAGCCTCGCGCAGTTTCTGAATCACCACTTGCTTAGCCGTTTGCGCTGCCACGCGACTAAATTTATCAACATCAAACTCTTCCTCCAGCGTCTCGCCTTCTTTGGCCGTCTTTTTCAGTTTCTTTGCTTCCTCTAAAGTGATTTGCGTATTGGCGTCTTCAACCTCAGCCACCACCTCAAAAACTCGAAAAACCTTAGCCTGCCCATTGTTGATATTCAACTCAGAGCGCACCTTCCAGTCTTTATCACCATGATCACGCCGCCACGCTGCGGCCACCGCCTCTTCAATGACGCTGACTACCTTGTCTTCTGGTAGATTTTTTTCTTCGGCAATCAAGCCAATATTTTGAATTAATACTTTTAAGTCCAGTCCTTCCATTTTCGTCCTCTCTGTTTAGACTTTTATAATCAAATTCGCGACCCTGGGGCCGCGTGTGAATAAACCAATTGTAGCAACTATTTTGCCAAAATGCAAGAAAAAGGGCGGTAAACGCGTATGTTTTGTTTAAACATAGTGTTTACCGCCCGGCTCTCTGCCCTGGATCTCAGGTCAGAGAAGCTAACTATCGAGATCAGACGACCTTTTAGCTTTTGCTTTGCCGAAACGAATCCCTGCAAATCTTGCCCGTCTTCTGGGCACAGCCATGCGCGTAGCGCAACGCTGGCATGGACGCTTCATTATCTCTACCAAGAGAGCCAATAGACGCTCTTCATTTTTAGCCATAATTTGCGTTTCCATTGCCATCTCTGCCATAACCAAAAATCCAGCTTCAAATATTTTTTCTCGCGACAACGTTTCGTCCTGAGCGACCTTTTTTAGCACGCAAAGACAAGACTCTTCGGAACAGCATTCAGTTGTTGCAAATTCGCCCTCTTCTATGTCGAGATATTCTAGCCAAGCTTCAACGGCTCCCTTTGCATACATTTCCATTGGATTCTCCATTCATATGAACTAAAACCCGCCGACCCTCGGGGGTTTCATGCTTGTAATTCTAACACAATAAGCTAATAATGTCAATGATTCCACCAAAAAATCTCCCTTTGACAGGAGATTTTTTAGACATATAAGACTCTCACTTCTTAAAAAACGTCTAGTTCTCTTTCCAGTTGAACTGTTGGCTATTATATATCAAGGTCGTCGAGATCTGCAAGTTCCGCGCGGGTTTTGTCGGCTAATTTCGAGCTTTTTTCCACAGTCTCTTCTGTTGTAGTTTCCACATCTTCGGACTTTTTGTCTGTTGTAGTTTCTACAACACCATCTTCTTTGTCGGTGTCGACAATCTTCAGGTGATAATGCGCGTCGTTCTTCATGCCCAGCGCCCTCAACAGATTGCGCAGCGCCTGCGCTGTCTGACCTTTCTTACCGATAACCCGGCCCAGATCGTCAGGGTTAACCGTCAACGACAACAACGTACCTTTGTCGTCTTCCGTCCTTTCGATTTTAACATCGTCTGGATTTTCTACTATCCCCTGTACGATGTACATTACAAATTGTTCGTCAATTGTTGCCATTTGCTCCTCCTTTACTTTGACGTTCTTAGTATAACACATTTGGCGCAATTTCTATTCCCCTTGCAAAATTTAATATTTTGTGATATAATCACGAAAGCTGTTAGGAAGTGGTCTGTTATATGCTGCCTATAGGAGGTAAAAAATGTCTGGAAGAATTTTGTCGATGAACGAAAATACTATTGCAGAGATTCAAGAGCATGGCAGCGAAGTGAGTCAAGAAATGGCTCTAGGAGCCTACTTGGGGACTTACAACTTGGTTGCCGTAACGTTAGCATGTGCTTCAGCAGCGGTCGTGGCACGCTAATTGCGGTGCCTGTTGACGAGTATTTGGCAGAAGTTCTGACAAAAGGCGGCGGCAACATTAGTGGTACAAAGTTCTATCTAATCACAGCAGATTTAATGCACAGATTAGAAAAAGAAGAACAAGCTGGCTAACATCAGCCAACCCTGACCGCGGGGCATCACAACAAGTTTCAATCAGTGATGCCCTTTTTTCTTTGGTCGGGAGATCTAGTCCATGGCGGCAGCCACGTCCGCCGTCAATTCCACCAAACGGTTAGAATATGCCCATTCATTATCATACCAAGCCACCACCTTGAGAAAATCTTCGCCTACCATATCGACCAGCGACAAATCGACAATAGCACTGTGCGGATTGCCCGAAAAATCAATCGATACCAACTCTTCTTCTTCGACCGCTATAATACCCTGATAATATGGATCTTTGGCCGCCTTGCGGAAAATGTCCTTAACATCTTCGCCGGTGGTCGGCTTTTTCAGCAGCATAGTAATATCGGCAATCGACACCGTCGGCGTAGGCACACGCAAGCTCAGTCCGCCAAATTTGCCCTTCAGGCTCGGAATAGTCTCGGTGGCCGCAATAGACGCCCCTGTCGAAGTAGGAATAATACTCATAGCAGCGCTACGTGAACGGCGCGGATCAGCGTGAGCGTTGTCCAATAATCGCTGATCGGAAGTGTACGAGTGCGCGGTAGTCATAAAAGCTTTTTCGACGCCAAGCTGATTTTCAATAATCGACATCACAGGTGCGATGCAATTGGTCGTACAAGAGGCGCAGGAAATAATTTCTTCAGCAGTTTGAATCTCGCCCTCGTTAACTCCCAGCACAATAGTCGTCGCGCCCTCGCCCTTGGCTGGCGCCGAAATTATGACTTTTCTAGCTCCCGCCGCGATATGCGCCTTGGCTTTGGCAGGCTCGACATAAAACCCCGTGCATTCAACCACCACGTCAACTCCCAGTTCGTGCCAAGGCAACTTGCCCGCGTCAGTCTCCGCGTAAGTGCGAATATGCACACCGTCAACTACCAGCTCGTCATCTGTAAATTCAACTTTCTTATCGTAAGTGCCGTACGTTGAATCATGTCGCAACAGATGTGCCAATTGCGAATTAGGCGACAAATCATTAATCGCCACCACTTTCATATCTTTTCGCTCAAAAGCAATTTTAAAAGCCTGACGCCCGATGCGACCGAAACCGTTAATTGCAATTTTCTTCATAACTCCCTCCCTTAATTTATCTTGGCTCCAGTTTAGCATAATACTTATAAAAATGGTATACTGGGACGAACATGAAAAGAAAAGATTTCGAGGCCAAAGCTAAAAAGACTTTCAAAGGCTCGCAGCTCAAAACGCTCGCGCGGGCTTTAGATGTGGCCGAGACTGCGCACCGCGGGCAAAAACGAGTTTCTGGAGAATCCTACATTGTGCACCCTCTAGCGGTCGCCAACTATTTGATTGATTGGGAAATGGACATCGATTCGATAATCGCGGGCGTGCTGCACGACACCGTAGAGGACAGCGATCTTGATCTAAACGACATCGAGGAGCAATTTGGCAGCAATATTGCCACGCTGGTTGATGGCGTTACTAAACTGACCAGGGTGCGCCGCGGCATGCGCGACATCGACACCTATCTACCCACCACTAAAGATAATTTGACTAAACTGCTGATAGCTACTGGTGAGGATATTCGGGTTTTAATTATCAAAATCGCCGATCGTTTGCATAATTTAGAAACCTTGCGCCACCTGCCCAGAGAGCGCCAAACTAAAGTCGCGCTGGAATCATTGCAGGTTTTTGCGCCATTAGCCGACCGACTCAACATGGGCCAAGTGCGCGTCAAATTAGAAGAAATCAGTTTTCAATATCTCGATCCGCAACGCTTTGACTTTCTCAAAAAGCAACTCAAGAAATCCATCGGTAGTGCCGCTAGTAAACTAGACGTAGTGAAAAACGAGCTGTCCACCGCGCTTAAAACTGCTAAAATACCTTACCAAATGGACGGCCGCATCAAATCCATCTACAGCTTACATAAGAAGCTCGACAAATATGACCAAAGTTTTGACCGCATATACGATCTGATTGCCTTGCGTATCGTGGTCAACAACACCACTGATTGCTATAACGTCCTGGGCGTGTTGCACAAACTTTTTATACCAGTCGAAGGGCGCGTCAAGGACTACATCGCTCGTCCCAAGGCCAACGGCTATCGTTCGCTCCATACCACCATTATGACTTACGATGGAAACGACGAAGAGTTTTTTGTTGAATTTCAAATCCGCACCCACGAAATGCACGAATTTGCCGAGCGCGGTCTAGCGGCGGGCTTCCACTACAACGAGCAAAAGCTGACTGATGTTTATAAGCAGGGTGGCCAAATTCAAGGTTTGCCTGAGGGCATGAACTGGGTAGCCGATCTTCACCACGCCGCCGAAAAACTCCAAGCCGGCGAAGCAATCGACATCAGTAAACTGCAAATGAACCTGTTTTCTGATCGTATTTTTGTGCATACTCCCGACGGCGACATTTTTGATTTACCAGATGGCGCCCTGCCTTTGGATTTTGCTTTTCGCGTACATTCGGATATTGGCAAAACCACCCATGCCGTCAAAGTCAACGGCGAAATTGTCGGCTTTGATGAACCTTTGAAAACTGGCGATGTGGTCGAAGTCATCACGCGCAAAGGTATTTTTCCGCGTCTTGATTGGATTAAAAAAGTTGTCACGCCGAAGGCCAAGACGAAAATTCGCGCTTCGCTGCGCGAATCTGGTATTGAGGTTAAAACCGAAGACAATCCTCAAAAACCGCGTCGCACCGAGCCGGGCAATAAAAAATAAAAGCTTCAAAAGAAAAGGGCGCAAACCGCCTAAGGATATAAAACCCCGAGCAATTTGCGCCTTTTTCGGTTGTGATAGCAAAGCGTTACAAGAATTCAGGCTTGATTTTTCAACCCCGCCAGGAGGGACACGCCAGTGCCTTCGCTCGGAACGAGACCCCTGGATGCGTACAGTCCCAAACGGCCATGGGGCGAGGAAAGCTCTGGGACCTCTGTCTCCCCAACAACGCCACCTCGTGGCAAGCTGACTAATGCTAAGCTTCCCGTTCCATATGGAGCGGTTCCTATTCCAGCGTGCTTGCTCATTAAATACATAGATAGAACGTCACGATAAGTAACTGAATCTTGTTCGAGTTCTGGGCCAAAGTCAGAGCCAACTAGATCTTTAACAGCCCTGACTTGCGTCATTTCATGGGGCCTAGGGCGCTGACTATCAAGAATAATCTTTTGATGAGCTGCGAGTTTATTCACTTGCCAATCTTCAGCATACTGATTATCAAAATGCATATTCATTAGAATAAGTTTTTGATCAGCAACGACTGGGTCGGCAGGGTCATCGTAGCGCAGGAACACACCGCAGACTGCTATACCAGTGAACTGACCTTCAAGTTCTTCCACAGTATAGCCATCCCACAGTTCGCCAGAGACGAATTCTGGGTCAACCAGCTCTCTCAGACGCTTTTCTGAAATAACATCGCTGCCTAAGCGCAGAAAATATTCCATCTTATATCCCGCGCGGTTCAGAGCCCAGACGTTGTCGTAAAGCTCTGATTCCAGTTTAATATTATTTCCTGTCAACTGGACATCTTTATCGCTGTGCTCAAAAATAAAAAGGGCGAAATCACGCAGTCTCCAGACTGTCTCACGGGCTTCTTGGTCACTCAGGTTCCCCAGTTGCAAGCGAACTGTGCTGTTGTTTGACAGCGTAAATTCTCTGCGACGTGCGGTTTCCGTCATAACGTGAGTCAATTTTTTCATAATATATTCCTATCTAGGCCCAAAAGGGCCAGAGACGTATTCAGCGGCCAGTGTGCCACTGAAGAATTGGGCAAATTAAAAATTGAGAAACTAGGCTGGATAAGCATATGCTATCACTACCGAATTTTCAAAGTTCTCTGTGTTATCTGAACACAGTGCCTATATTCTATCATACTTACGCTAAGATGTCAATAGAGGGAATCCCTGCTTGTAAAATCTTGGTGCTTGTGTTATCATGGCTTTCATATATTAAGCTAACATAGGAGGAAGAAAGAGTTTATGGACTTTTCGTTCTTTATTTATCTAGCGCCAGTTGCTGGCCTCATCAGTTTATTCTCAGCGGGGTTGCTGGCGTCCAGAGTTTTGCGTAAAAATGCTGGCGACAAAAAAATGCAAGATATCGCCCGGGCCATTCAAGAAGGTGCTATGGCCTATCTCAAGCGACAATATTTAACCATCGCCGTAGTAGCGATAATTTTGGCCGTGGTCATTGGCCTGGCGCTCAGCTGGGACTTAGCTATCAGTTTTGCGGTTGGCGCTATTGCTTCTGGTATTGCTGGTTTTATTGGCATGAACGTATCAGTGCGCGCTAACGTTCGTACTGCCGCAGCCGCCAAAAAATCACTGAAAAACGCGCTCGAGGTGGCTTTTCGCGGTGGCGCTGTTACGGGTCTGGCCGTGGTTGGCCTGTCGATGCTCGGCGTCAGTACTATGTATATTATCTTCGGTGATATTGATTTGGTGATTGGTTTCGGTTTTGGCGCTAGTTTGATTTCGCTGTTCGCTCGTGTCGGCGGCGGTATTTATACTAAGGCGGCGGATGTTGGGGCTGATATTGTCGGTAAAGTTGAAGCGGGTATTCCAGAAGACGATCCGCGCAACCCCGCCACTATCGCCGACAACGTGGGCGACAACGTGGGCGACTGCGCTGGTATGGGCGCAGATTTGTTTGAAACCTACGCAGTTACTTTACTAGCCGCGATGTTGATTGGTTCGAACATCAACGGCGGCTTTGATAGCAAAGAAGTGATTTTTCCACTCGCTATCGGTTCTGTGGCTATTTTAGCGTCCATCATTGCCGTTTTCTTTGTCCGCCTAGGCAGAAACAAAAAAATCATGAACGCCCTCTATAAAGGAGTTATCGTCTCTGCTATTTTATCAACGCTGGCCTTTTTCGGCATAGTCATGTGGATGTTTGACGGCAGCCTGACTTACTTCTGGGTGGCGCTAGTTGGCGTAGGAATTACCCTTTTAATGTTCGTGTTCACCGAATATTATACGTCCACCGCTCATCGTCCAGTCAAAGCCATTGCCGAAGCCTCTAACACCGGAGCCGGCACCAACGTCATTTCGGGCCTGAGTTTCGGCATGGAATCAACTATTTTGCCAGTTATCACCATTGTAGTGGGCATTTTACTGGCCTTTTTCTTGGCTGGTGGAACCGACGGCTGGAGCGGCCTATACGGCATTGCCGTAGCTGCTATTGCCATGTTGTCGACTACTGGCATGATTGTGGCATTAGACTCTTACGGCCCCATTACCGATAACGCTGGCGGTATTGCCGAAATGAGTAACCAGCCAGCCAAAGTGCGTGAAATCACTGATGAACTTGATGCCGTTGGCAACACTACGAAAGCCATCACCAAGGGCTATGCCATTGGCTCAGCTGCCCTGGGCGCTCTGGCCTTATTTGCCGACTACTACGCCAAAATGCAAGAACACGCAGAGGGCGTCGCTATAGATTTGGCCATTAATAACCCGCTTATTCTGGTGGGTTTGTTGATTGGTGGTTTGCTACCGTTTGCATTTACTTCGGTGACCATGCACGCAGTTTCTAAAGCTGCTATGAGCGTAGTAACTGAAGTTCGCCGTCAATTCAAAGAAATCCCTGGCATTCTCAAAGGCAAAGCCCGACCAGATTACGCCAAGTGCGTCGATATCGTAACAGGCGCTGCGCTCAAAGAGATGATTGTTCCTGGCGCTATGGCCATTGTCGTGCCAATTTTGGTTGGCTGGCTACTAGGTTCGGCCGCCCTAGCGGGTCTTTTAATTGGCATCATTGTAGTTGGTTTAATGTTGGCCATGACCCTTAACAACTCTGGTGGCGCGTGGGATAATGCTAAAAAACTGATTGAATCCGACGGTCTCTATGGCGGCAAGGGTTCAGAAGCCCACAAGGCCGCTGTAGTCGGCGACACCGTCGGCGACCCCACCAAAGATACCGCTGGTCCGGGCCTCAACGCCCTGATAAAAGTAGTCAACATGGTAGCGATTCTGTTCATTTCTCTCTTCACCGTTGGTGGCGTTCTGGGGCTGTAAACTCACTTGGACAAAAGAAAAAGACCGATTGCTAGATGGCAGTCGGTCTTTTGGTTGCCTGCTAAATTTTAACAGGAAGGGCGATTAACGGCGGGCTAGGATTTAATCCGCGTTCGTCGCGTCTAGTGGAGGGTGTTTGTACGGCTCTTCGAGCGTGTATTCGCTGTTTTTGGTTTGCACAGTTTTCAGATCCTCGCTCACGCTTTTGACATAACTGGTGAAAATGGCTTTGCCATCTTCAAAACGTTTAGGCTGTCGATTGTCGTCGTAAGTCCTGCCGACCAGAAAAACCTTGGCAGCCTTCGGATCAACATCTCCAGCAGTCAACTCATAATCTCTCAAGGCATATTTTGCCGCCTCATCAAGGGGATCAGCGCGGTCGGGCACGAAACCTGGCACAATAAATATGTACCTGATTGCGTCCATCCCGTCTTCGTCAACAAAGAAATAATCCTTTAACTTAGTCATAGCGAAACCTTCCTCTCTTTTAAAAGAACTCCCTACCTCAGGTGCGTGAATTGCTGCTGCAATTCTCTGTCGCCAATTATACCACGACTTAGCAAATGTGTCAATAAAACCCGCCTTTTGGCCGGCGGGTTATTTTTAACAATACGAATTTTATTGAATTTCTTTGATTTCGACAATAAATTTCAAAGGCAATCTGTACAGTGGATGGGACTGCATGACTTCGTCGTAGTAAGCCTTCTCTGATGGGATTGACAACAAATAAACCCCGCCTACTTTTTGGCCAGCTAACCCCTCAGTCCAACCGGGTATTACTTCCTCTAAGGAAAGAGATATCGCTGTGGCTTCTGAATCGGCAGTCTTGCGACTAGTGTCAAAAATCTTGCCATCAGCAGTCCAGCCAGTGTAGTTGATCAAAATCGTGTCGGTTTCTTTGACTGCTGCGCCATCACCTTGCCTCAACGCTTCTACTTTGAGCTCACGCACATTCTCAGCGTCAAATTCGCCAATTTTATCCGCGTAAGCATCATCAAAAGCCACGTAGGCCGCTCGAATCGCCTCGGCCTGGGCGGCCTCTTCCTCCTGCTCTTTATAATAATTCTCTAAATATTTATTATAGGCAATCTGCGTCGGATTAGCGTCCGTGTTGTCGTTGGCTATCAAAATAACCACATAGGTCAAAATAGTACCGCCGGCCATCGCAATCGCAATAATCCAGATTATCCAGCGCTGCCAGCGCGGCGTTTTTGATTCATAATATTTTTTCGCCATTCAAACTCCCTATTTAATTTACCTTTATTTTACCACAAAAACTCTACTTGTTTAAGGCCTTATACCTTTCGCCCATTGTCGCCAGACCCATCACGGACGCAATGGCAAACCCCGCCATCAACGCTGTTAAGTCGCCAAAGTAAACCGCGATAGCCAAAATAACCAGCCAAGCCACGAACTTGAACGCGCTGTCGATATATTCCGCCACCACCACGTAAGCAATCCGAGTCTCATCGGCAGAGTCCGCCTCGTCAAAGAAGCCTTTCTGACGCGGGATCGAATTGGCCGCCCGCCCCACTTCATGACCGATATTGACCAACAAAGCCGGTATGTACTGCCCAATGAACATTCGAAAAACGTTGAAGAAACTGATTATCACCGCGCCAATCCTCAGCAACGTTCGCCCGTGGCGCTTATCAACAATGTGGCCGATTACAATAGAAGCGATAATCGCCACCGCCACCGAGATCGACTCTAGCATACTAATCCCTAGGTAAACAGCGCCCGGAGTTAGAATGGTCATCGCTATAAAAATCTGCCACATCGGGCTAGTCATAGTAATCTCGACTCCAGCCAAAGCCCGCGTCAAAATGTTCCGACGGTATTTCTTGAAATTCAGTTTCGACAAATTCATTTTCTGACGAGTTTTGACCGATTCGGCAGTGCGGATAATCGGTATACCCGCCACAATCAACAACACCAAGCCCACCGCAAAAATATACTGGCCGCCAAAAATCGTGGCTATAATACCACCGGCCAACGGCCCTATAACGTGGCCAATTTTTTCAAGCGCGTGCAGATAGCCCAGCTGGCTGCCCTCGGTGCTACGGTTGTGAATTTTCGAAAACTCGACATTAAAAGGGATCGCCACCATGCCATGCATCATGCTCCAAAAACAACCCAAAAACCAAATCGGCCACCAGAAGATTTCTTGCGTAGCAAACAGCAGCATGCTAATAGAAGTCGCCAAATAACCAATGAACATAGTGCGTTTAGGCCCCAAATAAGCGGTGATTTTGCCAACCAGCAAATCAGAGTAAACTATGCGCACGCCAAAGTAGACAATGATTAACCAGCAAATATCTATAAAAGAATAGCCTATCTGCATCATATAAATCGGCACAAAAATACCCGTCAGTGCAATGGCCAAATTGCGCAGCATCATGCTAACATAAACTCGCGCCATCTCGCTCATTTTGAGATGTCGCCAAAAATGGTTGTGCGAATGTCGCAGTCGACTGAACAAACTAATCATTAACCATATAATTATAGCAAAAAACCCAGCAAATACCAGCCACGAAAACACCCCTCCTGAGCGAGGGGCGTTTAGCAGAATCTGAATCGATTATTTAGTCGCTATTGGTTCTGGTTTTTGCGCCGCGTGAGCGTGATTGGCGTCCGCAAAAACATGTAGACGCTTCATGCGCTGTGCGTGCAGTTTGTTTTTCGGCAACATGCCCTTAACTGCCAACTCCATGACAATTTCCGGCGCTTGCTGTTCGGCCGTCTTTTCCTTCAAGCCCCCCGGAAAACCAGAGTATCTATAGTACTTTTTAGTTTCGCTCTTATTGCCAGTTAAAATCGCTTGACCAGCGTTAATAACCACCACGTGGTCGCCCGAGTCCATATTTGGCGTAAAACTAGGCTGATATTTACCAGTCAAACGCGTCGCTACCAACGTAGCCACTCGCCCTACTGGCACGCCAGTCGCGTCAATCAAAACCCACTTATGCTCAATTTCCGAAACTTTCTTGCTGTAAGTTTTAAACATTACTTGTCTCCTTTCTTGGCCGTATCGGCTTTCTTCTGAGGAGCAGTTTTGGCTTTTGCTGCTGGTTTTTTAGCTGGCGTCGTGGAAACAGCTGGTTTCTTTTTAGCCGGTTCAGCAGGCTTAGGTTGATCAAGCTTAATCTCATCGACAAAGCTGATTTGAGCCATTGGCGCGTTGTCGCCGCGGCGCGCGTCTAATTTAGTGATCCGCAGGTATCCGCTTTCGCGCTTGATTTGCGGCACGATCACATCAACCAACAAATTGCCCAGCTCAATGCTGCCAGTTCTGGCAATCACCAAACGACGGTCAAACAATCCGCCCTTCTTGGCGCGCGTGATAAGTTTTTCGGCAAACGGTCGCAATTCCTTGGCTTTTGGCAGAGTAGTTTTAATACTCTGATGTTCAATCAAAGCACACGCTAATCCCTTCATCAACGCCTGGCGCTGGTCGCGTTCGCGGCCAAACTTTCTTCCTTTATATCCGTGTCTATGCATTTAAACCTCCAGTTCTTCAAGCTTAGCGGTCACTTCTTCTTGCGCCTTAGCGCCAAAGCCCTTCAACGCTGCTAAATCTGCTTCGCTCAAGCTCACTAGCTTACGCACGGTTGTGATGTCGTTATTAACCAAAGCATTAAACGTGCGTGCCGAAAAGTTCAAAACCTCAACACCTTGCGCCAATTTTGCTTCATTCAATTCTTCGTTGCTACCATAAGCTGGTGCCGAAGCTACCACTGTCGCACCCGCCAAAGCTTGGTATTGATTGACCAAAATAGCCGCAGCTTCTTCGAAAGCCTCTTCTGGAGCCAACGAACCATCTGTATCAATCGTCAAAGACAATTTATCCAGGTTCATAATCTGGCCCACACGAGTACCTTCGACATTATAACGCACGCGCGTTACTGGGGTAAAAACAGAGTCAAGCGCAATCATATCGCTATGCACGCGATCTTCGGCGGACTCTTCGATTGGGCGATAGCCCCGACCGCTCTCAACCACAATATCAATTCTGACCGTCTTTTTCGGATCATCAATAGTAGCGATTATTTGCGACGGATCGACCACCTCAACGTCAGCCGTAGTTTTAATATCACCAGCCGTAATCACGCCGCCTTTTTTCTCGATAGTCAAATCTACTGGCTTGTCGTTAAACGAACGCAAGGTGATGCTCTTCAAGTTTAAACCAATATCTAGCACATCTTCTTTGATGCCCGGGACAGTGGTATACTCGTGAGTCGCGCCCTCTATACGAAAGGCCGTGATAGCAGCACCCTTGATTGAGCTCAAAAGTACTCGGCGCAAAGAATTGCCCAGAGTAGTGCCGTAACCGCTCTCAACTGGCTCAATCACAAATGTCGCGCCATTATCGCCATTGGCTTTGACTTCTTTTAGTGCTGGATTGTGAATTTCTTTCATTTTTTCTCCTTCTTCTTATATTAACGTGAGTAGTACTCAACTATTAATTGTTCATTGATACCTTCTTCAGCCTCTTCACGAGTTGGCAAACCAATAATCGTGATCTTGGCTTTCTTGATGTCAGCCTTCAGCCAGCCTAGCGGTTTTTGCGAACTGGTGCTCGCAATATCTGCCAGGGCGGAAAAGAAGCCACCCTTTAAACTGCGCGGTCGCACTTCAATTTCATCACCAACTTTAACGCGGATTGATGGAATATCTACTCGCCGACCATTTAGCATAAAATGTCCGTGCCCGACTAATTGTCGTGCCTGACGACGCGAAGTTGCAAACCCCGCGCGGTAAACCGTGTTGTCCAAACGCAGCTCCAAAAATCTCAACAGATTTTCGCCTGTTAGACCTTGCGCTCGCGTAGCTTCTTTCATCAGTTTAGCGAATTGCTTCTCTAGCAAACCATAAGCCCGGCGCACTTTTTGCTTTTCACGCAACTGCTGCAAATACAAACTCGGTTTACCAGTTCGCATACCAGCGTGCTGTCCAGGAATGCCGCTCTTGCGCACCATGACCTTGGCGGCCTTGGGGTGCAGGGCAAAGCCCTCGCGACGACTTTGTTTAACTATAGGGGAAGTATCTCTAGCCATTATGCTCTCCTCTGTTTCTTTGGTCGACAACCGCCATGCGGCACGCCAGTTACGTCTTTAATGCTCTCAATCACCATATCAAAGCTCGAGATAGCGCGAATCGCCGCCTCTCGGCCCAAACCAACTCCTTTAACAAAAACATCAATCCGCGTCATGCCGTACTGATTTTTAGCGATCTCAGCCGCTTTTTCAGTGGCCACTTGCGCCGCAAAAGCCGTGCCTTTTTTGCTACCCCTAAAACCGCACGCGCCAGCCGACGATGCCGCCACCACGTTGCCCTTAGGGTCGGCAAAAGTTACAATTGTGTTATTGAAAGTCGCCTGAATATGCATCTGACCAGCAGGAATATTCTTCTTAACTTTCTTCTTACTTTTCGTAGTTTTCTTAACTTCTTCAGCCATAATTACTCCTTAAGTCTTACTCGCTGCTTTCGGCTGAGAGCCGCCCACAGCAATCCTACGACCTCGCTTGGTTCGGCTATTAGTACGAGTCCTCTGGCCCCGCACTGGCAAATTCACCGCATGGCGAACCCCGCGATAGCTTTTAATGTCTTTTAGACGTTTAATATTACCACCGACAACGCGATGTAGATCGCCCTCAACAGTGTAATCCGTGTCCAATATATCACGAATTTTCTTTTCTTCAGCCTCTGTCAAATCTTTGACTCGCTTGTCCTCGTCTATTTTAGCCTTTGCCAAAATATCCTTAGCCAACTTCGGCCCAATACCATAAACATAAGTCAAGCTCACCATGACTCTTTTGCTGCTTGGTACTTCTACGTTCGCAAACCGAGCCATCTTAACCTTGCCTCTGCTTATTTTTTGGTTTTTTCTTATTGATGACGCGCAGTCTGCCTTTGCGGCGAACCAATTTATCATCAGGACTAATTTTTTTCACGCTTGCGCGGACTTTCATGAGTCCATCCTTTCTTATGAGCGCTCAGATTATGAACACTCTAAACCATTAGTTAATATTGATGCTGGGCCCAGCCTGTTCTGGCCCGCACGCGCCGATGATTAACGACACGCTCTCTCGCAGTTAAAGCTTAGTTCAGCCTAAAACAGGGGCTATCCTTTGCTTAACTTAACTACTGGGGTTGATTTTAGCATATTTTCTGAGGTAATGCAAGAGATAAATAAAACTTTTCAAGACAATTTTATTTGTGATATAATGGTGGTCTATGCAAACACCAAGTGAGGTAGTAGAAAACAGTTTTGCCGTAGCCCAGGCTAAAGCTGGCGCATCGGTTAAAAAACTGCTGATTTTAGGATTTTTGGCAGGGGCCTTTATCGCTTTTGCCGCCGAAGCTTCTAATATGGTAGCGATGAATCTGTTGTCGTCCCCCGAAATGTACGGCCTGGGTCGACTGGTGGCTGGTGCAGTTTTCGCTGTCGGATTGATGTTGGTCGTGTTAACTGGTAGCGAACTTTTTACTGGCAACGTTCTGATGACTGGAGCCGCCATCAAGAAAAAAATCCGCTGGTCAGCGCTGCTGCGCAATTGGATTTTGGTCTATCTCGCCAATATGGCTGGTGCCGTGTTCATTGCCGCGTTAATGTATTTCAGCGGTCTGTTCCACGCGAGCGGCGACCTGCTCGGCGGGCTGACCGTCAAAATAGCCGCTGGCAAAACCGCTCTTGATTTCATGCCGGCGCTAATTTTGGGCGTACTTTGTAACTGGCTGGTTTGTCTGGCAGTGTGGCTGGCCTGGACTGCCAAAACCTTCCCCGGCAAGATTTTAGCAATTTTCTTCCCCATCATGCTCTTCGTCGCTTCGGGCTTTGAACACTCCGTGGCTAACATGTACTACATTTCGGCCGGCATGTTCGCCGCTACTGACCCTGCTTACGTCGCAGCCGCCACCGACATCGGCCTAAGCAGCGCCTCGTTTGCCACGCTCAACCCATTCGGCTTTTTCGTCTCTAATTTAATACCAGTCACCATCGGCAACATTATGGGCGGCGTAGTCTTCGTCGGCCTAGCCTACGCTTACGCTAACCAAAGTACCCCTAAGAAAAAACCTGCCAAAAAATAATCTTCCTCTGTCTACTATTATGACAATGTTTTAAATATTACTATCCCACCGGTTATGATTACTGTCTGTTAAATGGTACGTGTCAATTTCATTATATTGACCCGGTGGCGATTCTCGATAATACTTAACATTAACAACCACCCCAGTAATAGACCACTTATCTCCTGCTTTTAGCCTTATTTCTTCCCACATTTGTTCTTCTTTGTTTTTATCTAAATATTCTTTTACTACGATACTTGCGTCAACATGATACTCACTATAACTATAATTAACGTCTGTTATGCTGTATTCTTTCAAAGTAGGAATAAGCATATTTTCTATAAATTCTTTTTTCCGCGCTTTTATGTCCTGCCTGTTTGAATAATCATCGCTAAATTCCCCAAGTCTATTGCCGACTTTTTCAGCATGTAGTCGAAATTCGTCGCCGTTTTCATCAATTATAATAGCGTCTAAGTATGTCCAATGAAACATAGTAAAACCAAAGCAAAATGATAGCCAGGTAGCGCCACTACTGCAAAATTTTTTTGTACCCTCAACCGAAAGAGAGCTGCGTTTAATCTCAAACGTGTCTTTGCTGTACGTGCTAATTAGATACTCTTTTATTTGTTTTGTCTCACCCGGCATAAGCATTCTAGGGAAAGTCCCTATAAGTGTTATAGCTGTAATCGCTATTAAAGCAATCCATATCATTTTCGGGGCATATATTTTTAATAAGATTACTGCTGCAAGAGCGATAATAAACCAAATAAACGCTCCACTCCCACCTAAGAGCATGAAGAATAAGTTAACTGGTACTGTCAGCACCGCTAATATAATTGTTACAATTTTTACTTTTTTACTCATATTTACACCATATTGTAATTCTATTTTGTCATTTTTACAAGAATTAATCATTATAAAAAGAAAAGGCCCCTATGCTGGTCTGATGTTGCGCCGGTTGGCGTTTATCGGACCCGCATAGGGGTGATGAGTTCCCTCACGGGAGCTCAGGTAAGTGTGGAGGAATAGTTTTCTGGGGACTTCTCGCGAAGAGGATTTCGCTCAGCGAAGTCAGTTATTGTTTAAAACAGTAACTTTAGGCGCGATTTTCTTTTACCATCTTGGAAAACTATTTTGCTAGATTTAGGGGCGTCTCTCGTCAATTGACGGGTTGGCCACTCTGCAATTGTGTCACTTACAAGCACAATTAGCACTAGCGGGGTGTCGAATTTGCGGACGTCTTTGTCAGTCGTCTCGCGTCTTCCTCCTCGACTAAATCGCTCGCGCTCTGGTCATTGTTGTCTTGACAACTTCATCGTTATCTAAGACGACCATAGCACGTCTGAGAGTCCTTTGCCCGGCTCAAGTGGACGGTTCCGAATACTCTTATTTTCCTCTGAGTAATCTCCACACGATCCATGAGTACTTATGACTCTCAATTTCGGTCATTCACTTTAACGTCTTGACGACTAATGGCCCACCAGACCACGCGGCAGTGAATGCCTAGGTTCTCTCGCTCCCTACAGCTTTAGAGTTTTTGCGCAACCAGCTCTCTGTTCTTCTCAGACACCCTGGAATATTTTCACGCGCATAGGAATTTTCCCTTCCCGACTTTGGCTAGTATATCATACTAGATTCTGCGGGTCAATACTTTTTGCAAAGTTTTTTTATATTTAGCAAGCTTATGTTTTTCTTACCTCTGTTAGTTAAAATAAAAATCTCCCAACTTTAGGGAGATTTCCATGAACCTTAACTAGTATTATTCGGTTTTTTCGGTCTCTGCGGGCGCAGTCGCCTCAGCGTCATTAGCAGCGACTTCAGCCGTTTCCGCTTCGTCTTTTTGATCTTCCGCCTCGCTCTTAGCCGCCAAAACACTCGGGTCAGCCACCGTCAACACTGGCGTGTCAATGTCCTCAATCAAGATTTCAACCCCTTCTGGCACTGCAATATTAGAAACCAGCAATTTATCATCGTGTTTTGCTAACTCCTTAGCCGATACTGCCAAAAATTCCGGCAGATCTGCTGGTTTTGCCTTCACTTCGATCTCTTCTAGACTCTGCATGAACAACAAGCCCAATTTCTTCGCCTGCGATTCTTCTTCATCGATCACACGGATAGGCACCTCTGTACGCACAATTTGGTCAGCCGACACCGCCTGAAACTCTATGTGAATTGGCGTGGTTTTGGTTACTGCCCGCACCACTTCTTTAATAATAGCCGTGTGCTTGTCGCCGCCCTCGACGTTGATTTCAATTGGCGTGTGCGTGCCAGCTGCTTTAATAACCTTAATCAACGGCAAAAGTTCGGTCTGAACCAGCACTGGCTCAATTTTAGCACCATAAATCACGCCCGGCACTAGGCCCTTGACTCTCAGTTCTTTGACCTTTTTGCCAGTAACTTCGCGCTTTGTAACACTTAAAGTAATCTTCTCGTTTGCCATTCTCTCCTCTTTCTTGAATCTATTAGCTAGTTATCATCATAGCACATTTAGTCTTTGAGACGAAATGAAATGCGCCCCTTAGTCAAATCATATGGCGTCATTTCCACTTCAACCTTGTCGCCGTTGACCAACTTGATGTAGTGTTTGCGCATTTTGCCAGACACGTGCGCAATAATCATGTGGCCGTTTTCCAGCTCCACACGAAACTGCGCGCTAGGTAATGCCTCGCGCACCGTGCCAATCATTTTGATAACTTCTTTACCGTTCATATTATGCCTGTTTACTCTACCACATTTATCCAAACCGCGCAAGTTATCGCGCCAGAATCGCTCTTATGGTCACCCGCCTATCAGAAGTCATGGTCTCCATACTAAAGTTTCCCGCACAAGTAATCAACGTGATTGACTGGGTAGCGCCATAACCTTCAGGCACGCTCAACAGAGAATGCATATAAGAATTAGCCTCTTCCACCGCCATGTTTTTAATCTCGACTGTCTTATAAACATACTTCACGCCATCGCCGCGCTCAATGACAATCTCATCACCGTTTTTAAGATTTTTCAGATCATCACATACGCCCTTGACTCCTGAGCCGAAAAAGGTGTGGCAATCATATACTCCCGCACCCGCCGTGCCAGGTAAAGCCGATCTATTATACCAAGCCGCATTCCAAATATTAACTGGAATGTCAATTTTATTTGTGGAAGTTCGCCCGACCGACTCCACGCGAGTTCTGCCTAGGCCAATAACCTCAATTGACAAAAATCGCGGATACTCAGCCGGCACCTGCCAGTTCAGTATCTCGTCTTTAGTTGGTCTTGGCGTATGAAGATCAATTGTAGTATCGACAGAAACTTGCTCCAGAACTATTCCTTCTTCCTGAACGCCCGCCAGACGAAGCGCTAAATATCCCGACACCACCAAGAACGCAACCACCAGCAAAGCCAAGACTAAATAAGCTAAGACAGTTCTGTTAGAGCGTAATCGGTTAAGCCTCGTACTCGTCATACGCCACCATTAACGCCCGAGAATTAAGTTGTCGCAGCGACTCTAAAGCCACCGACACCACAATCAAAAGCCCCGTACCGCCAACCGCCAAGTTGGTTATACTGCTACCAGTTATTGCAAAAATATACTCCGCAACAAACGGCAGAATCGAGATGATACCCAGCGCAATCGAGCCAAACAAAGTCAAGCGAGTAACAATGCGCTTGAGATATTTTGCGGTGTCGCTGCCAGGACGCATACCGGCGATAAATCCGCCTTGCTTTTGCAGATTTTCCGCAATTTCATCGCTGTTAAATACAATCGAAGTGTAAAAATACGTAAAGCCAACCACCAAGAAGAAATAAGCAGCCGGGTAAATAAACATCGTCCAGTCCACGCCCAGGGCAAAAGTGGTGGTACTGGGCGTCTGAAACCACAAAGTCAGGTTTTCGCCCATACTACGCAAAGATTCACTACCAGATGCCACAAGTAGCTGCCCGATAAACGCTGGTAGCGCCAGAAAAGCCACCGCGAAAATAACCGGAATAACCCCGGCAGTAATCAATTTAATTGGCAAAATAGATTTAATGCCGCCATATTGGCTATTGCCGTGCACACGCTTAGCATAATTAATTGTCACTATGCGCTGGCCTTCGTTAATCTTGACCAAGAAATATATCACGCCCAAGCTGATTATGCCGATGACCAGTAAAATCCAAAACGTCAACGCGTCAATATAAATTGTGAACCAGTTAAAAATATGCAGTGCTGATTCTTCGGTAACGTCAGTTGTCAGCGCCGAAATCATACTACCAAAAGTTTGCGGAATCTGCGCGATAATACCAGCAAAAATCAACAGCGACATACCGTTGCCGATACCTTTTTCGGTGATAATTTCGCCCATCCACATCAACAACATCGCGCCCGCCGTCATAGCCGTTACCGCGATGACCCACTGCATCAAGTCCATGTCGCCCAAGGCAGTAGCGCCCGAGAGAACTGTTGAGCGCAAGATGAAAATGTAAGCAACGGATTGAAAAATGGCCAGCGGCAAAGTAATGCGGCGAGTCCATTGCTGAATTTTGCGCCGTCCAGACTCACCATCGCGATGAATTTCCTCCAGTTTCGGCACCGCCTTCGTCAACAGCTGCACCACAATACTAGCGGTAATGTACGGACTCATACCCACCAAGACAATAGAAAAGTTAGCTAGCGCTCCACCAGTCAGCAGGTTAAGAAAACCGCCCAACTGGCTGCTGTTGACAGCTTGCCCTAAAACGTCTTTTAGCGCCGTAGGGTCAGCCAGCGGCACCGGCACGTGCGCCAAAAATCGAAAAATCAGGAAAATCCCCAGAACTCCCAAAACGCGGTTGCGCATGTCTTTAAATTTCAGTGATTTAAAAATTAGTTTAAAATTCATCTTACCTCGGTATTTTTAGTTACCTAAACCATTGTACACAAAAAGAGCCTCCGTGTAAAGAGGCCGCTTCTAATTTTTGTCATCGCCGAACCACTCTTGGTAATATTGCTCGATGCCCATTGTGTCTGGAATATTCGCTAGCTTCGCTCTTCGATGTGCACCATAAAAGAAAAGGGCGTAAACTATCTTGGGGGAGACCCCAATCAGCTTACGCCCTTTTGGTTGTGATAGTAAATAGTCACAATTTAGAGCCCACGGCTATGATGGACATACTGGTAGAATAGCAACCAACGGCATAACCACGATCCGGCCGCAACTCGACCCATGGAGCGCCGCCACTTGCGTAGCAACCGTAAATCATCAGCCGACGTATAAAGTCGGCGTAAAACAGGTGGTCTATATCGTATCCTGGAACTTCTGCTAGTTTTACTCTCCATGGATCAAAACCCGGCTTACGTGTCTTCATCAAATGCAAAGACAGATAATCACGATACTTGAGAAAATCCTTATTGAAGCTTGAACCAAAATCCATGTTGATTAATTGATCCATCGTCTCGAGTATAGCCACCGCTACGCTATCAGGAGTATGCTCATAACTCATTCCCATCAATACCGATGTCTCGTCTCTATAATAAGCATCACATTCTGAACAGCGGCTGCTTTCAGATATAGGCATTCCGCCGCGATTACGACAATCTATGTCGTGAGTAACCGCACGGCAGCCGCCTCTACCACATGAGTGCATATGTAAAAACATCCCACAAACCGTAATACCGGTAAGCGCTCTTCCTAACTCTAAATCCACATAACTATCCTTGTGCGCAGCAGGCGTTCGTATTGTGCCCGGGGCGGCGTATTGTGAGTGAATCAATTGCCTTAGTCGTTTTTCCGAAATAATATCGGCGCCCAAACGCAAGAAATATTTCAATGCATATCCTTTTCTGTTTAAGGCCTTAACCTGTTTGCGAATCTGCTGTCGCAGCTCAGCACGCGTTGGCAAGTTCACACTTTTATCGCTGTTTTTAGCAATAAAAAATGCAAAACGAACTAGCTTGTCGACCACGCCCTTGACCTCTTTCTTGCCTAACTTCCATCGGTAAAAGCAAAATCTTCTTCCGTCTAGCAATGTAATCTGCGCATCGCCGCTATTAGTTGGAACGATCATTATTTTCTTACTTTCGTTATGGTAAAAACTGGGCAGATAGACATACCCTATCACACCGAATTCTTAAGGGTCTTTGTTTGGCATCGCGCCAAAACAATGTCCCATATTATAGCACACTAATTATTAAAAGTCAATGGTTTAAAAACTCAATACCGCTAATCCGCACAACTAGCATCGCCAGCCAAGGCAAAGCACAATTTAGCGAACTTAGCGTCAATATAATTAGTCATATCCGCCTGCAACTGCTGCAGCTTAGCGTCCACATTCGTTACGGCATCGTTAGCGACCTGACGCGCGCCCGTCTGTTGCCAATTCATAATCAGCAAACGCACGTCGCTCACGCCCAGCAAAATAGCGTCCTGCTTGGTCGTCAAACCGCCAAATTTATCGTCCAGATAAGCTTGCGTTCCACTAAAAGCATTCCTGGCCTCAGTTTCCAAATCCAAAATATACTTACGATCATTCGCATACAGCGCTTCAAAATCCGCCCGCGCCTGTTGCAAAAAGTCCATATTGTCCGCCACTTTTCCGTCAGTTTCAACCATCACGCGAATAATATGACTCTCAATATCATTCAGCCGCGGCTCAACACCCAGCAGCAGCTCGTAAATCTCAGCCAGTTCCGCCAGCTCAGCCACCTCGCCACATTCGCAATTAACCAAAACTCTCAGCTCTTGACTATATTGCGCCAAATTCTTCTCAGCCTGGTTCAGATTATTCGTCAACTCCGCCAGGGCCTTGGCGTTATCCAAATTCTGGTTAACAACACTGACCAAATTATTGCTGATACTCTGTTTGGTGTTACTAATCATCGTCGCCAGCGTCTCAGTGTCCTCAGTCAGCTCCCCCGACAATTTCTTAATTTTTTTCCTTAATTCATTTTTGGCTTGCTCAGTCGAATCAATCACCTCCGATTTGCTCGCCGCCATGGCGTTTTTAATGCACGCATTATGCACACACCACATCACACCACCAAAAATCAACAAAATAACCGTCAACACAATCATTAAAATCCGATCTCTTGTCACCACCTTTTTAGAAGCATCACTCACTCTTTCCTCCTTCTATTTAGTAATAAACTAATTATAAGTTAAGCCCTAAATAATGCAAGCACAAGCATCTTGACAATTCGTCAAGAAAAAACCGCCCTGTGCATTTCCTGAGCGGTTTTTGTGTTTTAGCGTTTCTTCGCTTTGACCACGTTGCGGCCTAGATTCTTCTTGGTTTCTTTGTAAACCTCGTGTTTGCGGGTCAATGGATCGTATTTTTTCAGCTCCAAAAGATCCGGGGTGTTCATCGTATTTTTCTTCACATAATAAGTGCGGTGACCCGACGCTTCCGAGACCAATCCAACCAATTTGCGCTTCGATTTTGATCCTGATTTTTTGCCTGCCATTTTAATCCTCCACTTCCACGCCCATCGAACGAGCGGTGCCAGCAATAACTTTAATCGCACCCTCTTCGTCAATAGCGTTTAAATGATCTTTCTTAACCTCGGCAATTTCTCTCAGCTGCGCCTTGGTAATTTTGCCAACTTTTGTTTCGTGTGGACGACCCGAACCTTTGTCGATTTTAATCTTCTCGCGGATCAAATCATCTACTGGCTGCCCCAGGCAAATCCAATCAAAAGTACGATCATCATAAATCTTCATGTGCACAATCACGTCCTTGCCGTTTAAGTCTTTGGTCTGCTCGTTAAATGGGTTGATAAAGTCCATCATGTTCAAGCCCCACTGGCCCAAAGTTGAACCAACTGGAGGCCCAGCAGTAGCCCGCCCCGCTGGAATGCGGAGTTTCAGATTGCCGATAATTTGCTTTGCCATATTATGCCTCCTCGCTTTTCGTTGTTACATTTTCTGTTTCTTCGACTTTTGTCTCAGCAGTTTTTTCTTCTGCCGCAACGACTTCTTCTGATTTTTCCGCCACTTCGACCTGCCCAGCCTCGGCTTGATTTTCGACTTCTGGCTTTTCTTCCGTTGGCGCTGGCGCCTCCTCGATATCATTAATCGACTTGTCAAAATCTTTACCCACCAAGCGCGCCGACTTACCAGTGCGACCTCGCAAATACGTCAAGTAATTTCGACGCACTTTACCGCGCTTAGTAATGATAATCTTCTCAACCAGCGGGCTGTGCAGTAAATAACTCTTTTCAACACCCACGCCGGAAGTAATCTTGCGGACTGTGATGCGCGCCGTGACCGAATTTTTGCGATCCACGCGAATTACCACACCCTCGAACATCTGGGTACGAGTTTTGCTGCCTTCCTTAATTTTCTGATAAACCTTAACTGTGTCGCCAGAACGCACGTCAACAACTTGATGTTTCTTACTGCTATCAGAGACTTTTTTAATCAATTCGTAACTCATTATTTGTCC
The DNA here is from genome assembly GCA_009783235.1 of Candidatus Saccharimonadota bacterium. Lineage (GTDB taxonomy): Bacteria > Patescibacteriota > Saccharimonadia > Saccharimonadales > Saccharimonadaceae > WRHN01. Next base: position 93,648 of record WRHN01000003.1, on the reverse strand, counting down.
TCCTTTTTAGCAGCTCGTTTGGCTTTAGTTTTCGCCTTGGCCTCTAGTTTCTCTGCCTTCTGCTTAGAAGCCGGCAACTCTGGCACTTCCACCTTCGTAAAACTGCCGCCGTTTTTGGCTATAGCCTCTATGACAGATTTTGATGCACCAGAAACTTCTAGCTTGCCCTGAAAGCTCACTTCGCTCTTGCCCATAATCACCTTAACGGCGTGATAAGGCGTCGTAATTAGTCCCGCTTGATAAAGCGAGAAGTGATCTTGCTTAGCTCCAGTCAGTTCATTGGCATAAACCACCTGGGCTGGTACGCGCAGACTCTTAAACCCGCGCAATTTCGGGACACGTTGCACCAACGGACCTTGACCACCCATAAAAGTGGCTCGGATCTTTTTGCCAGTGCGGGCCTTTTGACCCTTGGTACCACGCCCGGCAGTTTTGCCGCCACCAGCTGCGATACCCCGACCAACGCGCTTTTTCCCTTTGTTCGCTGTTGCGCTCAACTCGTGATATTTGGTCATATCTCTCCTCTTAAAAATTATATTAACCTGTACATTCTAACACATAATAATAGACAAATCAAGCGCTAGTGCGTAGGAGAAGGGTGATTTCTAGATATCTAATACGAATAACAAGTCAAACTGCTCCCTTTGATAATCTCGACACAATTCATTCTAACATTCGGGTTGACGTAATAATTATTAACATACGTATAATTTGGCGGTGGCGTATTAGTTAGTTCTGTCATTTGTCCATGTCCATTTTCCGCGCACGAATCGGGACGCTGATGGGTGTATCCAACATTTTTATCTTGGAACTGCTCGTTGGTATAGTACATATAACTACCGTCCGAACACAACATATACTGCCATCTTTTAGTGCCCCTGTGTTCTATTTGATCTGATGGATGTTGAATAATTGTTGAGTATTCGGGTTCGTCTGGATTTGAAAGTATCCGCCCGCTAAGCGTGTAAGTTACCCTGTAGCCTTTTTCGACGATGCCAGTTCTTCCCTTTCTAACTACTTCCACTTGGCCCAATTCCATATCTGGATCTTCCCATCCGTCGTTTTTATATGGCACTACCTCTTCTTCTGTCACAATTTTAGAAAACGGAAATAAAAAATACACGCCCGCCAAGACGGCTATGAAACCTATAAGAATCTTGTTTTGCTTCTTTTGCGAGAGCTTCTTTTTTTGCTACCCTTTGAGACTTTTGCTGATTTTCGCTCGCTCATAATGGTTTTCTTGGTTTTTTCACCGCCTTTGTCATATTTTCGCGCTATGAAAGATACACCAATTCCAATTACGATAAAAACCGTAAACAGCAAAAACTTTTCTAATATGTTGTCCATCGATTATTCTCCTCTCATTAAAATAGATTCCAACCCAGTGCGTACAATACAATACTGACCACCAAAGACAGCGTGCCGATGGCTTCAGCTGCTTTTTGTGACATAATTTCTCTTTTAGCTATTCCGTAAACAATTGACCAGAGAACAACCATGCACAAGTAACAAAATGCCCACCACAGTAAGAACATTAAAATTCCCACGAACTCTCTCCTTTCTGCCGCAACAAAAATGCGACTATCTGCTTAGTCGCAAAACTACAATTTACCCGATAAAGGAAAACTGCGCAAATAGCCGCATTTTTCTTCCCTTACCGGTGTAAACCAATAATGTAAATGTAGTTTTGCACTTTCATTATAACACAGTCTGCGTGACGACAAAAAACCTCCCGACTGGGAGGTTTTTACGGTGCTTGTTCGATTATTTTCGCAAACCTAGAGCCTCAATGACTTTTTTGTACTCATTAAAATCTTTCGACTCGATATATTTTAGCAACCGCTTACGACGACCGACCATCTGAACCAATCCTCGGCGCGCGCCGTTATCGTGCTTGTTTTCTTTCAAGTGCGCAGTGATTTCGTTAATCCGTGCCGTCAAAATAGCTACTTGCGCGTGAGCCGAGCCGACGTCTTGCTTGTGCGTCTGCGTCTTCGCAATGGCGGCCGCTTTGTTCTCTTTACTAATCATTATTCTGCCTCCTTTTCTTCCACCTCAGCTGGCGCTTCTGGCTCTGCCTGTTCCTGCTCTTGCGCAACAGCTTCTGGCGCAACTTCAGCTTCCGCGTTCTCGGCTACTTCTTCAGCCGGTGCTTCCGCAACCTCTACTGCTTCCTCTTCTGGCCGATTTTTGCGCAATTTCTCAGGATTTCGCGTAGCCTTCTTGGCGTCTGTCTTGGGTAAGTCGACCCATTTTGGCAACTTGACTTTGGCGTCTTGCAACAAACGAATCACCCGAGAAGTCGGTTGCGCGCCGTTGTCCATATATCTCTCAATGGAATCTTTGTCCAAAGTTACCTCTTTAGTGTGTGGATTAAACGAGCCCACGTAAGCCACTACTCGGCCAGAAGATGGGTGACGATGCGCGTCCTGTACAATAATCTTATATGTCGGGTAGGCTTTGCGACCTACGCGCTGTAATCGAATCGCTAACATTACTTGTCCCCTTTCTGTTTAGCTTCTGCCTTAGCGGACTCTTTTGCCTTGACTTTCTTTTCGTTGCCTATCCATTCAGACCTTGGCACCAGTTCTGATAGCGCCTTGACCGTCGCGTAGGCAATATTAATTTTATTACTCGAGCCCAAAGATTTAGATATCAAATTAGAAATACCAGTCGTGCCGATAATCTGTCGCACTACGCCGCCAGCGATGATACCAGTGCCTGGCGCCGCTGGCTTCATTAGCACATGCGCCCCTGTCAGCTTGATCTCTGCTTCGTGCGGAATAGTAGTACCCTGCAGCGGAAAAGTTATCAGACTCTTCTTGGCAATATTAGTGGCTTTAGTGACGGCCACTTGCACATCAGCGCCCTTGGCCAAACCTACGCCCACTTTATCTTTGCGATTGCCAACCACCACCAAAGCCTGAAAACGGAAACGTCGGCCGCCCTTAACTACGCGCGCCACTCGATTAACCGAAATGGTTACTTCTTCGAACTCTTTTGGCCCCTCATCACGTCTGTCGCGACGACCACCACGACGATCGCCTCTGGCGCGAGCGTCTCGACGACCTTCGCGCACAGCTTTTTCAAATTTATTCTCGGTTTTCACCTCAACGCCTTCGACGTTCTTTTTTACTTCATCAGTCATTTTAGAACTCCAATCCTTCTTTGCGGGCAGCATCAGCCAACGCCGACAGACGTCCAGCATAAGCTCGACCGTTGCGGTCAAACACCACTTTACTAATCTTTGCTTTTTTGGCCGCTTTGCCAATAGTAGCACCAATTATAGCCGCCTTTTCACTCAAAGTTTTGCCCTTGGCTTCTTTCATACCGACAGTAGTAGCCGCCACCAAAGTTTTGCCTTTTTCGTCATCAATAATTTGTGCTGAAACATGGATATTCGACACTACAACCGAAAGACGCGGTCGGTCGCCACTACCGCAAACCTTGGCGCGAACACGAGCTTTGCGCAAACTTAAATTACTAGCCTTTGCCATTAGTTACCTGCCTTTCCTGCCTTGCGGCGAATTTGTTCATCGACATATTTGATGCCCTTACCTTTGTACGGCTCTGGTTTGCGCAGGGCTCGAATATCTGCCGCTACCTGGCCGACTAATTGCTTGTTAATTCCTTCAACCGTGATATGCATTTTATCAACCGTCAAGTTAACGCCCTCTGGGGCTTCAAATTTTACTGGGTGGCTATAGCCCAACGCCAACTCTAGCGCGCGACCGCCGCCAGCAACCCGAAAGCCAACTCCGTTAACTTCCAGCTCCTTTTTAAAGCCCTCGCTCACGCCTTTGACCATATTCGCCACCAAAGCTCTCATCAGCCCGTGACAACTCTTGGCCGCTTTGCTCTCATCATTGCGCGTAACCACAAATTCATCACCCTCGACCTTCACTGTTACGTTCGGCACAATAAATTGCTTCAACGTTCCTTTCGGTCCCGTGACGGTTACGTCATTGGGATCGACCGTGATTGTCACACCAGCGGGAATCACCACTGGTAGTTTTCCGATTCGACTCATCCAATCTCCTTGTTATTTACACTAATCACTCCACTAAAAAAGAAGCGATTCATTTAATATCCCTATTAGCTTAACAAATTTTTCCCAAAAAAGCAAGCGGTTTTCGCCAATCTTCAACAATACCCAACCAGACCTTTCGCCCAATTGAAAAGCCACAGCAGCATTTGTTTTTTTACTGCTGTGGCACTCGTGAGCGAGTTTTATTTTCTCGGTAGTTTTTTCTCTTGGCTCTTTGCTGTTCAAACGAAACTGCCACCATCTTATGATGCTCAGACGGCACAGGTATGACGGTGACTAACACCATTTTCAGTTTATGCACGTCTACCGCAAACAAGAACAACAAGTTACTGAATATTATCATGTAGGTGTCGTCATTCTCGACAAGGTGCCCGTTGACCCACCTACGCAAACTGCCGCCTTTTAACTCCCAGGTATGCAGCCCTCTATCCCAAGCTAGTTGCATCGCTCTTTGAGAGTTGATTTTCTTGCCAAAACGCTCTCGAAGGCGTTTATCGGCATGTTTCGTAGATTCAATGCACCAATAGCGCAACAACATACTACCACCTCCAATTCGTGATTGATTGTAAATAAATTGTTAAAAAACTCCAGCGTCGCTCATCGACAAACCCATTTTAACATATTAATGTTAACAAGTCAAGTTACAAACTCAACAGCTTCAACAAGGTCGCTTCATCTTGCTTAGGTCCAACAACGGCCAGGTTCATATTATTTGTTTTAAATATCTCGCGCGCCACACTTCTGACCTGCTCAGCAGTTACTGCTTGTATTTCGCGCGCCCTTTCATCTGGGGTCTTAATCTTCTCATCATGGTACAGCTCCTGGGCCGCATAAAACTCACCTAAATTATTGGAGGATTCCAAGTGCATGAACATATTGCCCACTCTGTGATCTTTGGCTTTTTGCAGCTCTTTTTCGCTGACTAGTTCGCTAGCCAATTTCTTAAGCTCCGACACTATACCCTCGATTGCTTCTTCTAGCCTGTCGTTTGTTACGCCCGCAGCCAGTGCGATGCTACCGTAACCTCGCGACAAATCAAGCGCAGATCTAGCGTAGTAACAAATCCCTAACTCTTCTCGCATTTTCTGGAATAATCGCGAGCTCATGCCAACACCCAAAATTGTCGACAGTACCTTCAGCGGCGCGACTTTCGCATCATACCGATTATACGCGTGAAAACCAAGTACTAAATGCGTCTGGTCGGTGTCTTTTTCCAGCACTTTGACCCCGGGCGTAGTTTGATCCACCTTGGTCTCTGGCATTTTAGCTGGATCGCCGCTCGGCGCATCTTTAAATAATTGACTAACTTTATCAATCACTTTTTGCTCGTCAATTTTTCCCGCGACCATTACAGTAGTTGCCCCAGCGGTGTAATGTTTTTGTTTATAGTCAACAAAATCTTGCCTGACCATTTTGACAATATTCTCACGCGGCCCCGCGATAGGCCGGCCCGCCGCTTGGCCCGGATACATCACCTGATCAATCATCTCCGCTGCTTTACTCCTCGGGTCATCTTCATACATATTAATTTCCTCAATAATAACGCCTTTTTCCTTTTCCATTTCCTTAGGCGGCAAAGTCGAGTTAAGAAAAATATCTGATATCACGTCAATCAACTCGTCTGTTTTGGCGTGATGAGCTTTGGCCCAGTAGCCCGTCAATTCTGAACCAGTAAAAGCGTTGCTCGCTGAGCCCAAAGCGTCGAGTTCGTAATTAATTATGGCTGACGAGGGCCTACTAGCAGTCCCCTTAAAACACATGTGTTCTAGAAAATGCGATACTCCGTTGTTTTGCGCGTTTTCATAATTCGACCCAGCTTCGACAAGCACCATCACAGTAGTAGTTTGATTGTTGGTCATTGGCACGGTAATGATTCGCAGACCATTATCCAGCACGGTTTTAGTAAATGTTTTCTTCATGTTCGCCATTATACCACAAAAAAACAAGCCCTCTCGCAGATCGGGCTCGTTTCGGGAATTAAATTCCACCTCGCTCAGTATTGTAGCAAATACAACAGCCCACGTCAAGCTTTTTTTGGTAAAGCGTCTTTAACCAGATCATACGCCCAGACCTGATAATCATGCATGGTGTTGTAATTAAAGTTAGAATTTGGCACCTCAAACGGTAGCGGCGCGTAACCCTCTCCGTCAAAATTAATCATGCCGTAAGCCTTGCGTAGCTCTTCAGTTTTGGCGACACATTCAAACGGCTTCATCACCCCGCCAACGCCCAATAGTCCTTTAAAAACCTGAGCTAACTCCGGATCTTGGAATAAATCACCGCCAAACAATTCTTGCAAATTATACGGCGCCACAAACGGCGCAAACAAAATATACGCATTCGCGCATTTCGGACATTTACCGCACCATTGCAACTCTTCGTTCATGTTGCCCTGGGTATAATTCGAACGATTGCAAGAGCTAAAACCGTTGCCAAAACGCTCCCAAGCCATGTTGGCGAATAGCTCCGAGATGCGCAATTCTGACAGTGCCCGCACGGGCGAGCCAATTTGAATATCTGGCGAAATATATCTATGCACATATTGCGCCAACAAAACTTCCGCGTCCCAAGTTTTTGACCACTGATGATTGACCGCTAAATCGCCAATGTGCGTATGCGGCTCTTCGCCCTCATCGCCAATACCAACCACAATATGACTTTTACCCGACAAAATCGCCTGAATAATCGCCAAAGATTCTACAATATACGTCACTGGCACATGCCCATTCAGCCCGCCGCGCCTGGAAGCTTCCAGCAAAGCTTCGCTGTCAATCGTCCGCGTGGCCGTGCTCATAGTCTCGCTCAATTTATCCAAAACCTCAGGAAAATGCCCGTACACGCTACTAACATGCCACGGCAAATATAGATCATGACCAGCCTTTTCCAGCAAATACGCCGTCAGCAGCGAATCCTTGCCGCCGCTCTGTAGCGTCAGAATCCCCTCACCCCGCAAACCATGTTGCGCAGTCGCGTGCTGAGTACCCTTGCTGCCAGCGCTAAAATGCGCCAGACTATCTCGCCCCAACTGATTTTCAAACGCAAATTGGCTCATACCTTCTTGATAAACCTTGTTGAAAAAACTAGCTTGCCAATTATCAATATTAATTGGTAATACCACGTCGCGCGTCGGAAAAGCCTTCCAATACGAAGTACCGCTCAGTACAAAAGCCAAAAACAACGCCTTGTCCAAAATATCCCACTGTTCCAGAGTAAATTTATTGACGTCAAGACCGTAGGCGAACGACACAACCTCAGTAAATTTCTGGCCGTTCTCGTGGGCATAAGTAAAAACCGCCTCATTTTTCTTGGGGTTAAAACTATATCGCTCAAAAATAAATTTCATTATTCAAATCCTTTCACAATTTTTTGGAATTTCTCACCTCGCTCATAAAAATTTCTAAACATGTCAAAACTGGACGTGCCAGGGCTCAACAAGACAATATCGCCATGGCTCGCAACTTCGCGCGCGCGACGCAAAATCTTCTTAAAATTATCTGTATGCACTACCTCAAAATCGCGGTGTAGCCCCTTTTTCAACTGCTCTTTTATCTGGCCTATTAGTAATATTTTTTTAATATTCTCGCCACTCGCACTATTCAAAAATCGTTTCAACGGCGTCATATCAGTGCCCTTATCAAAACCCCCCAAAATCAAAATTATCGGATTAGTAAAAGCCTTGACCGCCACCATTGTCGAGATAGGATTTGACGAAAAACTATCGTCATAATACTGCACGCCGTCCAACTCTCGCACAAATTCAATGTGGTGCGGTAGGCCCTTAAAACCCTCCAGACCGTGCTTGACCACCGCCACATCGCCGTCAATAATATCCCACACCGCTGACACTGCCGCCTGCGCATCGTTCAAATTATGCTCGCCCGGCACCCGCAAAAAATCTTGCAAATTTTTCACCAACTCATTCGGATAAGCCACTTGACGCGCCCGCGAGCTCTTAGCAATCTTGCTGACCAACTGATCATTCTGATTATAAACCACCAGGTCGTCCTCGCCCTGAAATCTCACTATATTGGCCTTGGCCGCCACGTACTCCTCAAAGCCAGTATGTACATCCAAGTGATCGGGCTCCAAAATAGTCAGCACCGCAATTTGCGGCGAAAATTGAATATCCCACAATTGAAAAGACGACAGCTCATAAATCACGTAGTCCTCGGGGCTAACTTTACTCAACTCTCTAATGGCTGGCTGGCCAATATTGCCCACCAGATGCGCTCTCAAACCCTTGGCCTCTAAAATCCGCGCTATCATGGTCGATGTCGTGCCCTTACCCTTGCTGCCAGTTACCCCAATAATAGTCGCTGGGCATTTAGCAAAAAACTCATTCGTAGTAGAGCTAACTTTGAATTTCCCTGGTATCTTACTCAAGGCCACGCCCGGCGAGCGCACAACCGTATAATCTTCCAAACCCTCTAACTGCTCAGCAAACGTCCGCTCATGATCATTGTCAATCACCCTCACCTCTTCGGTATCTGGCAGGCTCTTAAAGTATTCGTCAGCCGCTACCCCCTCTAAACCATACCCCAAAATAACATATTTCATACAGATTATATTGTAACACGTTTAGACGGTTTTTAAACTCTCTACTACAATAGAAATCATATCGAGCATTCTCCCCGTCATCTTACACCGCGAAAAGTTCTAAAGACCAGATAGCGCCTGAATTACTCTATCGATGTCAGCATCGGTGTTGTGGTGCCCCAGCGAAAAACGCAACAGTGGTGGGTAATTTTTAAAATTCTTCAGGTAGTAATGACAGCAAAAATAGCCGCTACGCGCCATCACGCCCGCCCGCGACAAACTGGCGGCCAACAGATGGCTGTCCACGCCCTCCACGTAAAAGCTCATCACCGCATTCGGTTCCTGGTTGATTAGCCGCACCTTGGGGTGGTCTGCCAAAAATTGATAAAGTTTCTGGGTTCTGCGCTCCAGAGCTTTTTTGTCTTGCCCCGCTAGCCAACGGGTAGCCTCGCCTAGAGCCAAGATCTCCGCATACGCCTGCACACCTGGTTCGAAAATCGTGTGCCAGTGGTCAGACGAGTAACAACTCAAATCATAATCATCTTCTCTAGCGTCGTCCACCATGCCACCGCCAACAAAACCAACTTCTAGCGTTTGCAAAAAATCTTGGCGGCAAACCACTACGCCCAGGCTCGCCGCATACATTTTATGCGCCGAAAAACAGATAGCATCAGCCTCCACACCCTTCAAAATCTCTGAGTGATGCGCCATGGTTTGAGCAGCATCAAGAATAATTCGCCCGCCGCTCCCGCGCACTTTTTTGACTAATTCCCTCAGGTTTTTCAGCTCACGCCCGTCGATGTTTGACACCGTGTTTACCACCACCAGCGCCTCTGCAAAATCTACGTCCAACGGCAACGAACCATCATCATTTCTACTCAGCAGCACCCTTTTTATACCATGTTTCTTAGCAAAAGCAATACTTGGTAAAAACACCGAATTATGTTCAATGTCAGAAGTAATGATTTTAGAAAATACTCCTGGTTTAATTTGACTTAAAACTAGATTAATGCCGTAAGTAGTGTTGAGCGTAAACGATGTAAAGTACTTGCGACCCGACAGGCCCAGCCATTTCAGCACCCTACGACGGGTTTCCTCAACCTTCGCATCAACAGTCTGACCCCATTTGTATTTGACCCGCTCGCTACAAGAGTTATACTGCTCGTAATATTCACGCATGGCGTTAATTACCGGCGCGGGCCGCAAAGATTGACACGACCCGTCAAGATAAACGTCTTTTTCATCCAAGTATTCAAAATCTTTTCGCATTTTTGCCTCCTCAAATCTTACTACTTGAAATTATACTATACTTTGTCGTTTTTGTTGCAATAGCAGCCCTATGCGCCCAGTCTTTATCATGAAGCCTCGCGTTGCTCCTCTGGCAAAGCCTCTAGGTATATTTTTGGCGAGATTTTTGATGGCGCACGCAATGTTCGCGACTCCGCCTGTCCTGCTCGTCCCATGTGCTCTACTTGTTTCATAATCAACCTATAGGTGTCATCTAATTGTAAATCTCCCAGCCTGCCACCCGCTGCTTCGTAAGCCCTTTCAGCTTTTTGCCGCGCCACAGTCAGATACTTCGCCACTGGGCTAATAATTTCCAAATATTCTTGATCGCCGTTCTGCTTGGCCATGGACTCTGTTAACTTAGCCTGAGCCTGCATTTCATTGACCAATTTTAAGGCCACTTTTCGCTCTAACTTGTTTTTAGCGGCATCGTTTTCCCCGCTGGGCCGAAAACCCATATCTCGAAAGTCCGACATTTCGTCGGCGTTCATTCCCACCACAAAATGTGGCGCCGCTGGCACGCTGCCTTTGATACCGGCCTCAACCGTGGCATCTACATAAGTCAATTCCTCAAAACCATGTGGCAATCTGCCATTCTTCCTGATGGATTTGGCGAATTTTTTAGAGATCACTTCTCCGTCGCGCGAACAAGTGGCGTCCAACGACAAGACAGCGCCCTCAACATAAATATTATTCAGCACCAATATAACATCTGTCCGCGCCAGCACGTCGTCGTACTCGCTAGCCGTCAAAGTAATAATTGGCGTCGCGCGCTCAACGTCAGTACACGGCAACCTTACTTCTCCTTCTTCTACAACCTCCTCAAAATCTTGAAACCAATCGCTGTAGCCCGCCATACCATGGGCAATCGCCCATTCCACGTCCGCCGCGTCATCTGCGCGCAATTTGTCCCCTGCAAACCTGCTTTTAGCTTTTTCAAGTTCCGCAACGTTATCTTCAAGTTCCTCTTGACTATAAACATCATAAAAATCCGACTCTTGTATTTTTGGCGCGCCGCCATGTTCTCTGTCTTTTTCCATTTTAGTATTCCTTTGTTTTGCCTAATGTCTGTTCACATTCTAACACGATTCAGACACAAAAGAAAACGCCCCTGACAAATAGTTAAATAAACAAATTTGTCAGGGGTAGACCCTGCGTTCGAGACGCTTATTAACGACGAGCGTAGGTAGTCAAAAATCTCATCACAGCCACACACATGTCGCCCACGTATTTGGGGTGAAAGTTGCTACTCTGCGGGTTGATTGATATATCAATCTCGCCAACTTTTAGTCTAGCGACCGCAGATTCGTGCTCAGACGAGTCGCGCCCGTACATACGCGCGCAGCCATGAGAGGCTAGGTTGATCATGTCAGCCAATTTGTAAGTCAAATCTGACACAGATTGACTATCATCCCATGACACCGTCAGCAAGCGCGGCTCAAAGCGCGCATGAACCAGGGTTTCGCTGAGTTTATAGCAGGCAAAGTTAATTTTGCCCTCCTTAATCTCAGACACGTTACGTGCAATGCCCATTTGAATCACCTTCTATCTAGGTTGTAATCTGTAAAGACATCTAACATTCCCAGTAATGACTGGTCTTCTCCAATTGTAGCATAAGTTTACTATAATGTCAAGTCTAGAGCGTTGATCACTCTTCTTCTGACTCATCGTCAATCACTGGTGGTATAATCACCGGCGGCGTAATCACTGGTGCTCGACCGATAGCCGTAAAAACAGTCCCTGTAGTGCCATAATCAATTTTGTCGTCCGAACGATGGGCAAAAATATCCGCTACCGAATGCCAGCCCGAAACCCTATTGGCCAGCGGGTCTAAAACCTGAGTTTGACCGTTGTTGTAGCCGTTCAGCACAATAGCATGAGTGGTGTTCGGCACGGTGTAGGGTGGGCGAACCAGAGCAATTACTGGATAACCCTGTTGGAGGCGCTCGGTTAAAGCGTTCAAAGAGCTAATATTGTCATGCCACAACCCCATATAATTGGCCGCCCAAATCACACTGTCCGACGTGCCGCCAGTCACATAAAAATTATACAGTCCCGCGTCATACAACCGCCAACCCCACCCCAGCGGGCTAGTACCGTTGCCGTACTTGTGCATGACCATGGCTATGGAAGTTGGCACACACCCCGTTGAACCAAATTTCCACTGTCCGACCTTGACATTGGCCCAGGCGGTGTCTTTTTGCGAAAAACAAGCTAGTCCCGCAATGGCTGGCGTTGGGCAGGGGCTAACCGTTACCACAGGCGCTTCAACTACGTTGCGTCGCACTGGCTGGGCGGCGTACTGTTTAAGCACGCTGGCTGCGGCTGCCTGCTTGCTAGCCCTAACTTTAGCGACACTCTCATCAAGCTGGGCTTTTTTCTCCCTAATCTCTGTCAAATCCGTAGATTTATCTAAAGTCTGTTCGGCTGCCTTAATTAACGACTCAAGTCCACTTCGTGCTGTACCGCTGGCATCCTTCAAAGATTGTTTGGCCTGTTCAACTGATTCTGACAAATTGCTCTTGGCCTTGACCAGCAAGTCGTCCCGTACTTGGCGAGTGACTTCTCGCAGCTGCTCGTCGGCTTGTTCAATCTTGCCCGTTTGCTCTCGCAGTTCACCAGCTGCCTCACTCACCAGCCGGCTCTTGTCTTGCGCACCCTCAGAAACATCAGAAATCACTTCTAGGTCTTTGGCGGAGTCCACGGATTCTTGCAGTTGTGTCAGCAGCTCGCCATTGTTCATGGATTCGGCATTCTCGTTGGCCAAAATTGTCTCGGCTGCTGAAATGCTCTCCTGCAAACGCTCATACCTGTTAACCTGTCGCTGTTTTGCGCCCTCAAAAGCAATTATCGCTCGACTGAGCTTATAGCCCTCATTACTAGCCAAATAAGCATAAATGCTGCCGCCAAACACCGCTAAGATCAGCGCGATAGACAGCACGATGCGAACTCGTTTGATTAGTTTTGACCTGCTTAATGCTTGGTGTTTGCCCGCTCTGGTATACTTGCGGGCAACCTTCTGTCTCTTGTTCATGGTCTGGACTCTAACACAAAACCACCACTTGTGTCAACAAAAAACACCCTCGCCAAGGAGGGTGTTTTAGGATTATCCAATTAACGTTTTGAGAACTGTTCAGCTTTGCGCGCGCCTTTGAGGCCATACTTCTTGCGCTCGACCATACGTGGGTCGCGCTTAAGATAGCCCGCCTTTGACAACTGCACCTTGAGGTCGTCGTTGATTGAAGCTAGCGCCTTAGAAATAGCTAACTTCGCCGCATCAACCTGACCGCTGATTCCGCCGCCCTTAGCCAACAGAGTGATGTCAAAATCTTTCTGCTTGGACACTAACGCTAGCGGATCGGTAATCGCCGCCTCTAGAGTTTTGTTACCAGACAAATACTCCAGCGCCGGTTTACCGTTAATTGTAATATTCCCCTTGCCCGCATACAGACGCGCGGTTACTGTCGCTTCCTTGCGTCGCCCCAGGCCATAGAAATAACTTTTACCAGCCATACTTCCTTTCCTTATTAATAATATCAGAGCGATTATACTACAAAAACACCGCTAAATCAAGCCGAAGTAGACATAATACCTGGTCATAGGTTTATGATTTTACGCTAGGCTTTACAGCTCAAAAATCTTTTCTTTCAGCTTTTTGTAGTGTTCTAATCGTTCTTCTTCTGGATATCGCCCCGGGCTTTCGGCGTTCAAGGCAAGATTCAGGATCTCTTCGTAGTCGTTAGGCTCATCGTCAAAGTTTAAACATAAAAAAGGAACTATTCTGTTCGACGCTTCAATATTGTCACAAGTGTCAATGATATGCTTGAGTTGCTCGTTGATTTGAGAATTTTTCATTTTTCTCCTTTCAGATTGTAACCCTGTGGATTTATCAACAACCACATACTCGGTATCCCCACTGTCTGTGTTGACCTTAACTTTGGCATTGTTGTCGTCATGTTGGATGAACCAACCAGACTTTTTGTCGTCCATTAATCTTTTAACACCATGCTAGAATATTTCAAAATACGAGCTCTTTATGTTTGCGATCTACGCAAAATAAGGAAATCCCCCAGCTACGTTATCAAGCGCTGCTGGGCTTTTCGAAAAGAGTGCAATAACGGATTTAGCGAGAAAACCGCATTTGCCTTTGACAAGAATTCAAAATTTTGGATCAAAAATCGCCCTTGCGAGCAACTTTTCGGAAGAAATCCCGGACTTGGTGGGCGATGGAGGACTTGAACCTCCGACCTCGTCATTATCAGTGACGCGCTCTAACCAGCTGAGCTAATCGCCCGAATTTGGTGATCCCGCTGAGACTCGAACTCAGGACACCCTGCTTAAAAGGCAGGTGCTCTAACCAGCTGAGCTACGGGACCTGGCTCCGGAGGCCGGATTCGAACCGGCGACCAATTGGTTAACAGCCAACTGCGCTACCACTGCGCTACTCCGGAATACCCGTCAATTATACAACACCAGGGGACAAAAAACAATAGCTAAAATCCTGTTTTTATGCTACAATAGTGCGAACACTATGAGCAAACAGAGACAGAAAATAGTCGAGAGGCCCTGGGTCTATTACATTATCCGAGTGTTGTTCGCACCACTCTTTTTATTGGTGTTCCACCCCAAATACATCGGCATGAAGAATATCCCTAGAAAAGGCGCTTTCATCTTGACCAGCAACCACAAAACATCGCTAGACCAATTTATTATCAGCGCCCGCGTTAATCGCACCCTACACTATCTAGCGGCCGAGAAATTATTCAAGAAAAACAAGCTGCTGACATTTTTGCTGGTCAACGCTGGCGTTGTCCAAGTGGAGCGCTTCAACAAAGAGCGCAACTCCGCCCTGCAATATGCCATTAAATATCTTGAGCGCGGCTGTGCTGTGCAAGTTCACCCAGAGGGCACCCGCAACCGCGCTGAAAAACGCAAACAGCTGCTACTGCCCTTTAAACGCGGCGCCGTGGTCATGGCTCAACGCACCGGCGCGCCCTTAATTCCTTCGGCTATTATCGGCGACCCCAACATAATTGGCAAACGAGTCATTTATGTAGTTGGCGAACCAATTGATGTAGCGGGGCTAAGCGTTGAAGCAGGAACCGAAAAACTGCGCCAAGCAATAAAAAAATTATTAGTTAAATATGGAGAGAAAGTTTAATATGAGTAATAAAAAAGAAGAATTTATTTTTATCGTTAATCCAATGGCGGGCAAGCAAGACTCCGACAAAGTTGTCGAGCGGATTCACAAGGCTTGTCGCAAGCGCGGGTTTACCTATCGGATCATCAAAACCGAGCACCCTAAACATGCCACCAAAATTGTCAAAAGTTTGCCCAAAAAAGGCCTGGTGATTTTTGCTGTTGGCGGCGATGGCACGATGAACGAGGTTCTCCAAGGAATTATCAAAACCGACAACCTCATGGGCATTGTCCCCAACGGCACCGGCAATGATTTCTACGCTTCACTGGCCAAGCTCAAGGACAAACTGCCCAAAGTTGACGTCGGTGTCTTCAATCACAAACATTATTTCCTCAACTACGTCGGCATGGGCTTCACCACTGAAACAACTGCCGCGGTATTCAAAAAATATCGCAAGAAATGGATTCCCAAGCAAATGCGTTTTACCCTAGCTATTATCAACACGCTAGCTACTTTTAAACCGCTGCGCATAAAATTTAATATCCACGGCGTAACCAAGGAAGAACACTCAACAGTTATCGTGGCGGCCAACGGGCAGCGTTTTGGCGGCGAATACTTTATTGCGCCAGAAGCCGATATTCAAGACGGACAGATGGATATCTGTTTCGTTGACGCCATGAATGTCCGCACCTTGGTTCCGTTAATCAGCAGCGTAAAAACTGGCGAGCACGTCAAAAACCCTAATGTGCACATGCGAAAAACCGACCACATTAAAATCAGCTGCGACAAAAAAGTCAGCTTTGACGTTGACGGAGAGCTATTAGATGGTCAGAAAATTGACGTTAAAATCCTCAAAGGCGCCCAGCAATTCTACAACGACACCAGCCTGATCAAGGAAATCATCAATGGCTAAACCGAAAGCCCCCTGGCATAACGTCTATCACGACATTCGCAAACACTTGCGCTACCCAAACAGTTCGCTCTACGCGCGCGTAGCCGAAGCCGCCAAAAAATTTCCCGATCGGCCGGCGCTAAACTATTTCGGCAAAGACATTTCTTACGCCGAGCTGATGGAGCGCATTGACGATGTTACTAGAGCGCTGCTGGCCTATGGAATCGGCGAAGGCGACACTATCACCATTTGCATGCCCAATACTCCAGAAGCCGTTGCTATGTTTTACGCCGCCAACCGTGTGGGCGCTATTGCCAGCATGATCCACCCGCTGTCGGCCGAAAACGCAATTCGGCAATACCTAGAAATTTCTAACTCAAAAATGATGCTGACTATTGATATGGCCCTGGAAAAAATTGAAAATATCATTTCTGACACTAGGGTGAAAAAAGTTATCGTCGCTAGCGCTGGCAGCTCTATGCCTGTGGTCAAAAAGAACACCTATAAATACATCGTAGCGCGCGGACAGAAAAAACCCGTCGAATCTAACCGCTTCACTACCTGGAAAAACTTTATTTTGCACGGTATCGACGTGCCGATTAAAATCACTGCCAAAGTAGGCGGCAAAGACGTTGCGGTGATTCTCTATAGTGGCGGGACTACTGGCGAACCCAAGGGAATTTTGTTGACCAACAACGCTATTAACGCCGCGGCGCTGCAGGGTTTTGAGTTTTTGGGCGACATCGACGAGAACGATTCGCTCCTGGCCATTTTGCCGATTTTTCACGGTTTCGGCCTGTGTATCTGCATTCATCTAGTTTTGTCATATGGCGCCTGCTCGACTCTTATCCCTCAGTTCAGCGTTGATAGTTTTCACAAATTACTCAACAAATATCAACCGACTGTGTTGATTGGCGTGCCTACGCTGTTCGAAGCTCTATTAAAGAATAAGCATATGAAAAAAATCGACCTATCATATTTGCGTTATATCATTTCTGGCGGCGACGCCTTGAGTTCTGAGCTCAAACGTCGAGTCGATGAATTTTTGCATGAACACGGCTGTTTCGAACAAGTGCGCGAAGGTTACGGCATGACCGAAGCGGTTACCGCAGTGGCATTTATGCCGGCTGGTGAATATCGCGACGACTCAGTAGGTGTGCCCTTCCCTGATAATTACATCAAAATCGTTCGACCTTTTACTCAAGACGAACTGCCTTATGGCGAAGTCGGTGAAATTTGCGTAACTGGCCCTACGTTGATGCTTGGCTACCTCGACGATGAGGAAGAGACCCATAAAGTCTTGCAAAAACACGCTGACGGCCATACTTGGTTACATTCTGGCGACCTAGCCACCATGGACGAAGACGGCTTTATTTACTTTAAGCAGCGCCTCAAGCGCATGATTGTCTCGTCTGGCTACAACATTTACCCGCAATACATCGAACGGATTATCAATGGTTACGAAGGCGTGCTGATTAGCACGGTGATTGGCGTTTCCCACCCCTATAAAGGCATGGTGGCCAAAGCTTTCGTGGTTACTCACGAAAAAGTCAGCGCTAATGAAAAATTCAAACGCGGTCTGCGCGAACATTGCAAACAAAATCTTGCTAAATATGAAATACCTGCGCAATTCGTTTTTCGCAAATCACTGCCGCGCACACTAGTAGGCAAAATTAACGTGCGCGAACTGGAAGACGAAGAAAATCCTGAGAAAAAACCTGAGTCATAACCAAAACTCAACCAGCAACCAAAACCGCCCCCTCATTGTCGGGGCGGTTTTATTTTTAAGCACAGAAATTATTTCGAACGTTTTTCGATAATTTCCTGAGCAATATTCGGTGGCACTTCTTCGTATTGTGCTAGCTCCATCGAGCTCGCCGCTCGACCTTGGCTCATCGAACGCAAGTCTGAGGTGTAACCAAACATAGCCGCCAACGGCACAAAACCAGTGATTTGCTTAGCTCCGCCCATCAAATCTTCCATTTTATCAATGCGACCGCGACGAGAGTTTAAATCGCCAATCACGTCGCCCATGAACTCTTCTGGCGTCACCACTGCAATTTTCATTACTGGCTCCAGCAACACTGGCGTGGCCTGTTTGATACCATCTTTAGTAGCAATAGCCGCCGCCATTTTAAAGGCCAATTCCGAAGAGTCGACATCGTGGTAAGAACCGTAGTGCAGCGTCGCCTTAACATCGACTACTGGATAGCCCGCAATCACGCCGTTATTCAACGTTTCTTCTATGCCGTTTTTGACCGCTGGACGATATTCCTGCGGCACCACGCCGCCCTTAATTGCGTCCACAAATTCAAAGCCCTTGCCTGGCTCATTTGGCTCAAACTTAATATGCACGTCGCCGTACTGACCGCGACCACCAGATTGCTTGATATATTTACCCTGCACGTCTGAATTGCCCTTGATAGACTCACGAAAAGCCACCTGCGGTTCGCCCGTATTGGCTTCTACCTGGAATTCACGCTTCATACGATCGACAATGATATCTAAGTGCAACTCGCCCATGCCCGAAATAATCGTCTGGCCAGTTTCGTCGTCTGTGTGCACCCGAAAAGTCGGGTCCTCTTCAGCTAATTTGTTCAAAGCAATGCCCATTTTTTCTTGGTCAGCCTTAGTCTTGGGTTCCACCGCAATCGACACTGGCGGCTCGACGAATTCAATGCCTTCCAGAGTAATTGGATTGCTCGGATCACACAGAGTCGTGCCCGTGGTGGTGTTTTTCAAACCAACCACCGCCGCAATATCGCCCGCCTCAACCTCGGTGATTTCCTCGCGTTTGTCTGCGTGCATTCGCACAATACGACCAATCCGCTCTTTGTCGCCAGTCATCGTGTTGAGAATAGTCGAACCAGTCTTCAACACACCAGAGTAAACTCGCACAAAAATCAGCTTACCAACAAACGGATCCGTGGCAATTTTGAAAGCCAGCGTCGCCATCGGCTCTTCCGAAGTCAACTTACGCGAAATTTCATCGCCAGTCTTCGGGTCAGTGCCCCAAACTTCCTTGATATCCATAGGGCTAGGCAGGTAATCATTAACCAAATCTAGCACTTTTTCAACAATCACACCTCGACCGTCGCCACCAGTCACCAAGTAGAACTCGCCACTCAGCACCGCCTTGCGCAAAGCGCCCTTCAATTCGTCAACCGTAATCGATTCTTCGCCCTTGTCCAGGTACCGTTCAAACAGCTCATCGTCATACTCCACGGCTTTTTCAACCAACAAATTACGCGCATGCTTGGCCTTGTCCAGCATATTTGCTGGCACTTCGCCGACAATCAACTCTTGGTCATGGTATTCTTTGTAGGTGTAAGATTTCATTTCAATCAAATCGACCACCCCGTTGATGTCTTTTTCAAAACCAATCGGCAGGTGCACAGGCAAAGCGCTTCTGCTCAATCGCCCGTGGATAGAATCTAGAGACTTATAAAAATCGCCGCCAATTTGGTTGATTTTGTTGATAAAACAGATACGCGGCACGCCATATTTGCTAGCTTGACGCCAAACCGTCTCGCTTTGCGCCTCCACGCCCATTTTACCGTCAAAAACCACCACCGCACCGTCCAGCACGCGCAAAGAACGTTCGACTTCTGCCGTAAAATCAATGTGCCCGGGCGTGTCGATAATGTTAATGCGATAATTCTTCCAAAAACAAGTTACCGCCGCGCTGGTAATGGTAATTCCGCGTTCACGCTCCTGCTCCATCCAGTCAGTCGTAGTCTCACCCTTGTGCACCTCACCAATTTTGTGCGAAAGACCAGTCCGATACAAAATTCCTTCAGTCGTAGTGGTCTTACCGGCGTCAATATGAGCAATGATGCCAATGTTTCTAATTTTATCTAATGCTATTTTCTTTTCAGCCATATTCCCTCCCTAATTTACCTGGCAAAGTGCGCAAAAGCACGGTTAGCCTCAGCCATGCGATGCGTATCTTCCTTTTTCTTAAATGCGGCACCAGTGCCATTGTAAGCGTCGACCAGCTCAGTCGCTAGGCGCTTTTCGTACGGCATGCCCTTCTTTTCGCGCGCGCTAC
Organism: Candidatus Saccharimonadota bacterium; assembly: GCA_009783235.1. Classification (GTDB taxonomy): domain Bacteria; phylum Patescibacteriota; class Saccharimonadia; order Saccharimonadales; family Saccharimonadaceae; genus WRHN01. Next base: position 73,694 of record WRHN01000003.1, on the reverse strand, counting down.
CAACCAACCACATCAAAGCGAAGTGCTCGCGACGATGGCCCTGGATCGGAAACGGAATTTGGTAGTTAGCACCACCCACGCGGCGACTTTTCACCTCAAAATCTGGGCTGATATTCTCAAAAGCTTGCTCAAAAACTTCCAATGGATTTTCGCTCTTGAGAGTCTTGGCGGCTTGCTCCAAAGCGTTATAAACTGCTTTTTCGGCCACGTGTTTTTTACCGTCCAACATGGACTTGTTAATCAAACGTTGCACCAGCACGCTGTCATATTTGCGATCTGGATTGATTTTTCGTCGTAGAGACTTAGTGACTTTTCTAGGCATTACTTGTCTCCTTTCTTAGCGCCGTACTTGCTACGGCCTTGTTTACGTTTGTCGACTCCCTGTAAATCTAAAGCACCGCGCACAATGTGATAACGCACACCGGGCAAATCTGGCACACGACCACCGCGCACCAGCACCACAGCGTGCTCTTGCAGGTTATGACCCTCACCACCAATGTAGGCCCAAACTTCCTGACCATTAGTCAAGCGAACACGAGCCACTTTACGCAGAGCTGAGTTAGGCTTCTTGGGAGTCTTAGTAGTAACTTTCACACAAACACCGCGCTTCAGCGGCGCATCTTGCTTGTAAGTTCGAACCTTTAGGGTGTTTTGAATCGTGCCAAGAGCTGGCGCTTTTGACTTCTTCGCCGCCACTTTTCGAGGTTTGCGAACCAGCTGGTTAATAGTTGGCATATTAAAATTCTCCTTATAATCTTAAAAGTTTTTTCACGCTGGACTAACAGCGTACAGATATGGATTTTAACTTCAGCAAAAAGTAAAATCCTGAAACTCGTCTTAATTTTAGCAAAAATAGCGGTTTTTGTCAAATGAAAAGCTCCTGTTTGGATATTTGTCCAAACAGGCGCAAAGTTAGTGGGGCATTAGTCGTTTTTTGCGTATAAAATCATTGTTATTGCCGCCATTGACCGCACCAATGTGTTCCGGGCTGATGTATTCTCTTTGAGTCAGGATAGAAACAACAATCGTATTCTGCCTCTATAGCATGAGTACGTGCCAGGCGCTTAGCCGAAGGGTTTGGACAATAATCATTGTCAATCACATCAGCCCCACCATAAGAATAGTATTTGCACCTGACATAATGCATACTGCCAAGAGATTTCTTTTGAGGCAGTTTAGTGCATATTGCATAGTCACCATAATAGTCGCTACTAAGATATTCGCAAACTAACTCATCCCAAGGTCTTCTCTCCTCAGAAGAAACTTTTTTGCAAAAAACACAACTCAAACAACTCGCCATCTTCAACACCTCCTGATAATCGAAAATGATACTTGCAAACTATTTCCACTAACTTATATCTTCATTCTAGCATATTCTGCCTAAAAAGCAAGCTCCCGCAAAACACGCGGGAGCTTGACTCTCAGACAAAGCTAGAACTGTTACAGATTCGTAAACTCGTCTTCGCTTGGCGCGTTCGACAGGCCAATGCCTGCAATCGCACCCGTACCAACAGGGATTTTACGCCCAATGATGACGTTCTCTTTCAAGCCTTTCAGACGATCTACCTTACCACTAGTGGCCGCCGCAATCAACACTCGAGTGGTGTCTTGGAACGAAGCTGCTGACAAGAAGCTGTCCGAAGTGGCCGAAACTCGCTTAATGCCCTGAACCACGGTCTTAAACTCAGCCAATTTTTTGCCCTCTGCCGCCAATTTGTCATTAGCATCTTTAGCGGTCGAGCGACTGACTAGCGCCCCTTCTGACAAATCACTATCGCCTGGGTCAACTACTTCTACTCGACTAAACATTTGTGAGATAATCACCTCAATGTGCTTTGAAGACAGCGCGTAGCCTTGACCAGCATAAAGTCGCAAAATATCGTTGAGGATATACCGCTTGGCAGCATGCTCACCCATAATCTCCATTAAGTAAGGCGGATAAATCGAACCCTCAGTAATACGGCTGCCGCGCGCCACTTTGTCGCCGTTTTTAACGGCCAGGCGATTAGAAGTCGTAAAGGTTTCGATAGCGTCTTTATTTTCGCCGTTCTCTGAACGAATGCCCTCGACCGTTACGGTTTTCTTACCAGTTTTCTTGTCTTCTTTTACCTTGACTTTGCCGTCGATGCTCGAGAGCAGCGCGTATTTATTCTCGTAAAAACTGGCCGACACTTTCAATTTGCCGTCTTTAACATCAGCACCATAAAGCTCCAGCAGCTCTTCCAGGCGCGGCAGACCCTCGGTCACGTCTTCCTCACCCGCGCCGTGCTTGTTGTTCAAAGTCAGCTGGGTAGCTGGCTCACCAACAGATTGCGCCGCAATCACGCCAATTGGCTCGTGCGCCTCCACCAATACACCAGTCGCCAAATCTATACCGTAAGCCTTGCGCGGAATACCGTCAACGTCCAAAGTAGAAAGCGGCGACATGATTTTTACGCTAGCAATTGCTTCATCATTTTGGATAGCCGCCGCGACATCTTGCGTAATCAGCTCGCCCGCCTTAATATGTCCCTTAACATCTTCGGCCGCGTAACGACCAATTAAACGATCTTCAAATGTTACTCTGGTGTACTCACTATCTTCACGGTAAATAGCAAAACCAGGATCAACCGTATCTTCGTTGCCATCAACGGTGAAAACGTCTTGCGCAGCATCCACCAAGCGCCGGGTCAAATAACCAGATTTCGCAGTGTTCAGCGCCGTGTCAATCAAACCTTTACGAGAACCACGCGCCGCCACCGTCAGCTCCAAAGGAGTCAGACCTTTTTTGTAATTTGAGCGCACTGGCAGTTCAATTTCTGCGGCCATTTTCAGCTCGTCAAGATTACGTTTGGCCGACACGTTATAAGTGGCGTTAATCACACCGACAATACCCGATACATCGACCACGTTCGAAATCGAACCGCGAGCGCCAGATTGCACAGAAATCGAAATTCCCGTGTCGGTATCGACCAATTTTTGGGTAAATTTATCGCTAATATTATTACGCGCGTTCACCCAAGCGGTACGAATAGCGGTGTGGCGCTCCCTATCAGTAATCAAACCGTCTTTGAAAGCATTCGTGGTGGCCGTAACTTTGTCGTCCGCCTCTTTCAAATCAATCTCGAGATCATCAATGTCAAAGTAGTCAGTCATACCAGTCGACACCGCTGAGCGCGTGGCGTTCTTCAAAGTCAAGTCTTTAATAGCATTCGCCGTATCCGCAGTTACGTCACTACCGTAACGATTAAAAATGCGGGCCAACACTCGGTTCAGCGCTTTTCTGGTCATCACTTCGTTCACAAACGGAAAATCTTCTGGCAAAGCCTCGTTCAGCTTGACGCGCCCTAACGTAGTGTCGCGCAGCTCGCCTTTGTAGCGAATTTTGATATTGGTCTGTGGTTTAATCAGACCTTTATCGCGCGCCAAAACCGCTTCATCTACCGAAGCAAAAACCCGCGGATTCTCGACTTGTTCAGACGGCTTAGCGTAAGTCATATAATACGAACCCAACACAATGTCTTGGTAAATCGACAAGGTAGGCAGACCGTCGGCCGGCTTCAGCAGGTTGTTACGCGCACTCATCAAATCCCTAGCTTCTGCTTGAGCGATTTCTGAGAGCGGCAGGTGAACCGCCATTTGGTCGCCGTCAAAGTCAGCGTTAAAACCGTTAGCCACCAGCGGGCTCAATTGAATAGCCTGGCCCTCGACCAATCGCGGCCTAAAAGCCTGAATGCCCAAACGGTGCAAAGTCGGCGCGCGGTTTAGCAGCACGTATTTGCTCTCGATAACTTCGTCCAAAGCATCCCACACTACAGCCTCACCAGATTCGATCAACCTAGTCGCATTACGGATATTGCTAGCCTCGTCCCATTCAATTAATTTGCTGATAATAAATGGTTTGAATAACTCCAACGCCATTCGTTTTGGCAGACCACACTCGTCCAACGATAATTCTGGGCCGGCCACAATAACCGAACGTCCAGAATAATCAACTCGTTTGCCCAGAAGATTCTGGCGAAAACGACCCTTCTTGCCCTTGAGCAAATCTGACAAAGATTTCAGCGTGCGTCGACCGCCCACGGAAGTAACTGGTTTACCGTGCGCCGAAGAGTTGTCGATCAAAGCGTCAACCGCTTCTTGCAACATGCGTTTTTCATTGCGCCGAATAACCTCTGGCGCGTTCAGCTCAATCATTTTCTTCAAGCGATTATTACGAATAATCACCCGACGGTACAAGTCGTTCATATCAGACGTAGCAAAACGACCACCCGTCAGCTGCACCATCGGGCGCAGTCCTGGTGGCACCACTGGCAGAACCGTCAAACACAGAGATTCAGGCTTAATGCCCGCATTTTTCATGCCCTCAAGTAGCTTCAGGCGTTTTTGGATCTTCACTCGAGATTGACCGCGACGCTTAGCAACGTCCTCTGTCAACTCAGCAATTTCTGCTTCCAAATCAACTTCGCTCAACAACTGATCGATGGCCTCGCCACCCATGCCTACTTCAATCAAATCGCTGTAGTCTTCTTCTAAATTACGATAATCAGCCTCTGAGACCAACGCTCCTTTGACCAGCACACCTAAACGATCCCGCTTGGCCTCATATTTTTCGGTCAACTCGTCCAGTTCGTGGGTTTGCTCAGTCGCTAGTTCCTTGACATTGGCATCTTTGTCGCCAGCCGCCTTTTCATAACGCATTTTAATGGCCACTTTGCCAGCCTCAAATTCATTCTCGTTGTCAGTCAACAATTGATCACGCCGTTCTTCGTCTACCGACAAAATAACGTAGCTAGCATAATAAGCAATGCGCTCCAAATTTTTAACGCTGATGCCTAAAAGTTGCGATATGGCACTTGGTACGCCTCGCATAAACCAAATATGCGCCACTGGCACAGCCAGTTTAATATGCCCCATGCGCTCACGACGCACTATAGATTTTGTCACCAAGTCGCCATTTTTATCAATGGCCGCATCGCGCGCTCGTACGCCTTTAAGTTTAGCGTCGTGCGGATTCAAATCCTTAACTGGCCCAAAAATACGCTCGCAAAACAGTCCGTCGCGCTCTGGTTTTTGGGTACGATAATTAATGGTTTCTGGTTTTGTTACCTCACCATAACTCCAATTCAAAATATCATCAGAGCTCGCCACACTTAGGCGCAAAGCGTCAAAGTCGGCAATGTTCTTTCCTGTGTGTTCCATTATTCGTCCTCCTCTAAGTCGTCATTAAATTCGTCGGCTGTCTCAAAAGACACTCCGTCTTTACTCTCATCAATATCAGAAATCTCCGCGTCAGCTTCGTCATAAACCACGTCCTCGTCATCTTCTTCGTCTTCGCTAACGTCTTGCTCGTCGATTTGGATATGCGGGTTAGTGACGTCTTTCGATGTTACAACGTCTTCAGCATTTACTACTTCATCATCAGTAATCATGTTGACTTTCAGCCCCAAACCTTGCAGCTCTTTAACCAAAACGTTAAAGCCTTCTGGAATAGCAGGGCCCTGAATTTCCATATCTTTAATAATCGACTGGTAAGCCTGCGCCCGTCCAATCACATCGTCTGATTTTATCGTCAACATTTCTTGCAGAGTCGTCGCAGCGCCGTAAGCCTCGAGCGCCCAAACTTCCATTTCACCAAAACGCTGACCGCCGTTTTGCGCCTTACCGCCCAGCGGTTGTTGAGTGACCATAGCATACGGGCCAGTCGAGCGCGCGTGGATTTTATCAGCCACCATGTGGTGCAATTTCAACATATGCATCACGCCAACTGTTGCCCTTTCCTGGAACGGTTCGCCGTTACGTCCGTCGTACAGCTGAACCTTGCCGTCTTCTGGTATACCAGCTTTTTTCAGCTCTTCAACAATCAGCTCATTTTTCACGCCGCCAAATGACGGGGAAGCAACTTTATAGCCCAGCTGCATGGCCGCTGCACCAATATGCACCTCAAACAACTGCCCTAAGTTTGAACGCGAAGGCACACCGATCGGGTTCAACACCATATCAACTGGCGTTCCGTCCGCCATAAACGGCATGTCTTCAACTGGCAGCACCTTAGCAACCACGCCCTTGTTTCCGTAACGACCAGCTAGCTTATCGCCAACCTGTATCTTGCGAGTTTGCGCAATAAAAATCTGAATCTGCTGCAGCACGCCAGATTTCATTTCATCACCATGATCACGATCAAAAATCTTCACGCCAATCACGCGACCAGCTTGTGAATAACCAACGCGTTTTGAGGTGTCGCGCACATCTTTGGCTTTCTCACCAAAAATCGCGCGCAGCAGACGCTCCTCCGAGCTGAGCTCTTGCTCGCCCTTTGGCGTAATTTTGCCAACCAACACATCTCCGGGTTTGACCTCCGAACCAACCACCACGATACCCTGATCGTCCAGATGCGCCAAAGCCTCTTCTGAAACATTTGGAATATCTCGAGTGATAATTTCGTCACCCAGCTTAGTTTCGCGCACATCAATCATTTCAACATCAATATGCACATTCGTGAGTTCGTCATTTTTAACCAAACGTTCTGAAATAACAATCGAGTCGTCCATGTTGTAGCCGCCCCAAGGCATGTAGGCCACCACCACGTCCTTACCCAGAGCGATTTCACCATTGTCGATTGATGGACCCTCAATCAACGGTTGGTCTTTAATAACTTTGTCGCCGCGCTTAACCACTGCTTTTTGGTTATAACAACCAGAATCATTGGAGCGCACAAAGTGCTCTAACTTGTAGTTGAGCGTGTCCTTAGCGCCATATTTCACTTGCACTTCTTCGGCGTCTGCTTTGACGACCTCGCCGTCAGCTTCGGCACAAATCAGCTGCCCAGAATTTTTCGCAATAGTATATTCAAGACCAGTGCCGACTGTTGGCGCCGCCGTTTTAATCAGCGGTACAGCCTGACGTTGCATGTTAGCGCCCATCAAGTTACGACCAATAGCACTACGCTCGACAAACGGAATCAATCCAGCGGTCGAGCCAATCGTCTGGTTGTTTGCCGCGTCTATATAAGTTACGGCCTTAGCTTCCACCAATTTCGGATTCAAATATTCGCGCGCCGACACCATTTTATTGACAAAGCTGCCGTCGTCATCAGTTTCATTAGAGCTATCAGCAATCACCTCTTCGGCTTCTTGCGCGGCGTTCAAATAAACCACTTCATTTGTTACTTTACTCTTGTGAGTTTTGGCGTCTTTGACAACTTTCAAATATGGGGCTTCCAAAAAACCGTACTCATTGACCCGCGCATAAGCCGCCAAGTTCAAAGACAGGCCAATAGCTGGGCCTTCTGGCGTTTCCACCACGCAAATACGCGAATAGTGAGTCGGGTGCACGTCGCGCGTTTCATAACCCGCACGATCTCTGGCTATACCGCCAGGGCCAGCCGAAGTCAAATGACGCTTCTGCGCTAATTCCGACACTGGATTAATCTGCTCCATGAACTGCGACAGCTGCGAGGTCAAGAAGAAATCACGCACCGTAGCCACAACTGGGCGCGTATTCAGCAACTGCGCTGGTGTAACATTCTCAAGTTCAGTCTGCGCCATACGGTCGCGAATGTTCCGACCAATGCGCGCAAAACCAATACGAAATTGATTGGCAATCAGTTCGCCCACCATACGCACGCGACGATTCTGCAAAGCGTCGATATCATCAGGCACTGTGTCGCTCTCGTTCATACGAATAAGTTCTGCAATAATCGCCGTTAAATCATCTATCAACAAAATACGATTCTCGGGAGTATTTTCGGTGTTAACCTTGAGTCGTTGGTTAATTTTATACCGACCGACCCGACCAACATCAAAACGTTTAAAATCAAAAAACGTGCGCTCAATCATCGATTTGGCGTTGTCCAAAGTAAACTGGTCGCCCGGACGCAAACGTCGATAAATCTCCACCAAAGCCTCGTTGGTAGTCTTCGACGAATCTTTGTCGATAGTCGCCTTGATATATTTTTCGGCTCCCTCGACCTTATTAAAAATTTCGTTGATGGCTGCATTCGTGCCAATGCCAAGTGCCCGCAAAAAAGTCGTTACCGTAACTTTGCGATGCTTATCTATAGATACTGAGATCACACCGTCTTTGTTGATATCAAACTCCAACCAACTACCGCGTGTCGGAATAATCTTAGCGTCAATTAATCCCGTTTTCTTGTTAGAAGTAAAAAACACGCCCGGTGAACGAATAAGCTGCGAAACAATTACTCGCTCAACTCCGTTGATAATAAACGTGCCTTGGGTGGTCATCCATGGATAATTACCCAGGAAAAAATCTTTGGCCTCTTTAATCTCGCCAGTCACTTTATTAGTCAACAGCACATTGGCGTACAGCGGCGCCTCAAACGTCAACATTCTGTCTCTGGCTTCAGACTCAGTCTTTTTTGGTTCGCCAAAGTGCGCACCCTCAATCGCCAGCGATAATTTCTTGCCCGTATAATCATCTATCGGATTAATTTCATTTAAAACTTCTGCCAAACCCTGCTCGACGAAGTAACTCCAGGACTCTTTTTGGTGATTAATTAAGTCTGGAATTTCCAGGGCTGCGTCGTGTTTCGCAAAAAACTTGCGCTCGGTAACCCCAGGAATCTTGTTGATATTTTTTGCCATAAAAAGCTCTCTCCTCGCTATTTTACTCTGATATCGCGGCTGTTGTGGTGAAGGATCTTTCCCTTTTGCGCCTGCTTTTGTTAACCTTGTAGTGCGTCAGATAACAAAAAACTCGCCCGCCACGGCGATGCACAAGAAAAGGGTTGCACTACTTCATTACTAGTAATTTTAGCAAATTTTTTTCAAAATGCAATAGTTTTTGGCAATATTTTTTTGTGATAAGTAAAAGGCCCCTGAAGATTTAGGTGAGAATAAATTCTCAAATATCTTCTAGGAGCCTGTGGTTTGCTCGCCTGAGCGAAAACGAATTGTTTTTAGAAAATTAATTCACAAAAAACTTTAAACCTAAGAATACACCAACAGCTAGGCCCAAAAGGACTGCCGCGCCAAAAAAGGCAACGGAGACCATCACGGTTCGACAACCACCATAATTATAGACCTCATCATCGTCAAAGTACTCGCCGTCGTCGAAACCCTCAAACTGCGAATAGTCCATGCCGGCAAATGCGCCCGTTCCTTCTCGAGGCATTTCGGGAGTATTTTTTAAAGCATCCATCTTGCGCCACCTTCCTTATCACAAACCAACATTAATAAAAAGTACCGAGCAGACTTATGAATTTTTGTGTTCAACAAAAGCCACAAAAGCCTACGCCCTACCCTAGCTCCATATTCTATCATAACAACACTAAAAAGTCAATCCTAATGCGCAGCAGAAAAGCAAAAACTGCCTGCGCTCATCTTCCGCTTCTTTTTCTCTACCCGTTCAACTCTGCCAAACGCACCAGTGTCTTTTCGGCCGCCAGTTGGTTGGCAATATTCGCCCGCATATCTGGCGTAGAATACATATCTTTAAGGTTTGGATCACTAAACTGAGTCTGCATGGCCGCCACTCGACCGTCAATTTCTTGCGGAGAAATCTCAATTTTTTCAAGCTCCGCTAACTTTGTTACCACCAGACCCGCCTTGACGCGCTTCTCGGCCATCGGCATTAGATCCTTATCCACCCACGCGGCCTCGTCTTTAAATTTATTCTCTTTCAAAAAATCCTCTAGTTTTTGCCCGCGTGCCGTCAGATTTTGGTTAAATTCAGCCTTCATGGCGGCGATCTGATCATCAATCAACGGCTTCGGCACCTCCAAATTGGTTTTACCCACCAATTCATCTAGCAAATCATTGCGAAAACGCTCGTTAATATTATACTCAGCGCGCATCGTCAGCTCGCGTTCAATGTCGTCTCGCAGTTGCTGCACCGTTTTAACGTTTGGCGCGCCCAGCGAAGCCGCAAAATCGTCCGTGAGTTCTGGCTGCTCCAGTTTGTGAATTTTCGAAACAGTAGTTTTAAACTGCACTTTTTGTCCCGCTAAGTTTTTAGCGTGATAATCTTTAGGAAAAGTCAGCGGAATGTCAAATTTTTGCCCCACTTTAGCGCCAACCAAAGCTTCTTCAAAACCTGGGATAAACTGATTCGAGCCAAGTTTGAGCGGAAAATCTTTGCCCGAGCCCCCAGGAAATTCCTTGTCGTCCTTAGCAAAACGCCCAACAAAATCAATGGTTACTTCATCGCCCAGCTCGGCCTTGCCTTTCTTGGCAGTTTTTTTAGCTTGGCCCGCCAACAGGTTGCCAATTACGCCCTCTATGTCTTCGTCGCGAATCTCAGCTGGCATTTTTTTAGTCGTCAGTTTTTTATAATTAGGCAACTTAATTTCTGGCAGTACCGTAAAATTAGCCGTGAAATCCAATTTCACCCCTGGAGTGAAATTACCCAACTGCACTTCGGGGCGCAATAGCGGCCGAATCCCCTCGTCGTTGATAATAACAATTAACGCATTATTAATCGCCAGTTCCGCCGTACGATTCATCAGCTCCATCTGGTTGATATTCTTTTTGGCCACGTCTTTAGGCACCTTGCCTTCGCGAAAGCCCTTAACTTTAACGTCTTTAATCAGTTCTTTTTCAGCAGTGTCCTGAGCTAATTTCAGCTCCGGTGCCTCTAGCGTTACTTTAATTTCAATTTGATTGTCACTTAGTTTCTTCAATGTCTTTTTCATAATTCCTATCTTAACATAAATCCTCTGAATAAAGAAGAAAGGCGCAAACTTGTCTCAGGGTAAGACCCCGAGCAGTTTACGCCCTTATCGGTTGCGATTGCGGAGAGGAAAAGTTAAAAAGTTTAAAGCCTAATTTTATCTTAATCCAACCAGAAGCGAAACACCACGACACCATCTCGCGTCACCTTTAGTCCCGCCCAGGTGCAAAATACCATCTTGCACCTGGGACGCGCCAACCATGGACATATCGTAGATCTTACGCCTTCGTAATTCTGGGAATGCCAGAACGCCTTCCCCGGTGTAAGGCATGGCGCCAGTCTTGCTGTTTTTGGCCATTAAGTACATGGACAAACTGTCGCGGTAGCTCACGGGAGCTTTTTCAAACACTGGGTCAAAATCAAATCCAACTAACCCCTCGATGGCCTTGACCTGGGTCATTACGTGAAGACTGCCCATCATCCCACTATCGAAAGGCATATTAAGTAATATTAATTTTCTATCGATGCTGTCGAGTGGTTTTTCATCGTAGCGCAAAAACACGCCACAAACGGATACGCCCGTGAACGTGCCGTCTAGATCGTCCTCTGTGAAACCCTTCCGGTCATGACCGGGTATCCAGAGCCTGTCGTAGATGTACTCAGGGTTGGCTAGTTCCGTCAGACGTTCGGTTGATATTACGTCTGCGCCTAAGCGCAAAAAGCACTCTAACTCGTAGCCCCTGACGTATAAACCGTAGACGCTTTCCTGAATCTGTTTTCTCAGCGCGGGCTTTTTCGGCCAGACTACATTTTCCTTATCGCTGTGCTTAGCGATAAAATATGCGTAATCCGTCAATCTATCTATTATTTCCTCGAGTTCCGAGACGACCAGCTGCTTTCTCAGAGCGAGGCGCACCCGGTGACCTTTTGGCAGTGCAAATTCTTTGTAGTTGCCGTCTCGGGCCGCACCTGCAACTACAAGCTTAACACTAGTCAATTTCCTCATAATATTCTCCTATCACATCCGAATTTCTAAAGTCTCTTGTGGTATCCGACCACAATATACCGTGTATTGTATCATAGTTAGAGTCAAATGTCAATGGGCTGCGCCATTGATAACCGCGAGACACCGTGAAAACAAAAACCGAGCTGTTTCGGCTCGGCTTCTGCGGCTTAAAAACCAATGTTATTTGACAATTTTGGTAACCACACCAGCGCCGACGGTGCGACCGCCTTCGCGAATGGCCAAAGTCAAACCTTCGTCCATAGCAATTGGGCTGTGCAATTTAACCTTAAAGGTCACCTGGTCACCAGGCATCACCAACTCTTTGTCGGCTGGCAATTCAACTTCGCCAGTTACGTCAGTAGTACGGAAGTAAAACTGCGGCTTATAACCCTTGGTGAACGGCGTATGACGACCGCCCTCTTCCTTGGTCAAAACGTAAACCTCAGCCTCGAACTCAGTGTGCGGAGTGATAGTACCGGGTTTAACAATAACCTGACCACGCTCGATATCAGTTCGCTCAATACCGCGCAGCAAAATACCAGCGTTGTCGCCTGCTTTAACTTCGTCAATATCTTTGTGGAAAGCTTGAGTACCAGTAACCACAGATTTTTGAGTCTCACGAATGCCAACAATCTCAACTTCGTCGTTAACTTTAGCTTTACCAGTCTCAACACGACCCGTAGCAACCGTGCCACGACCCTTGATCGAAAAGACATCTTCGATAGGCATCAAAAATGGTTTGTCTAGATCGCGTACTGGCTCTGGGATATATTCGTCCATTTTCTCCAGCAACTCAACAATGGCCTCGACATATTTGTCGTCGCCCTCAAGAGCTTTAACGGCCGAACCTTTAACAATTGGCGCATCAGCGTCAAAGTCATTTTTCTTCAATAGCTCGCGAATATCGTCCTCGATAAGTTCGACTAAATCAGCATCTGCAATGTCCATCTTGTTCAAGAAAACCATAATCTTAGGCACACCAACCTGCTTAGCCAACAGCACGTGCTCGCGTGTTTGCGGCATCGGGCCGTCAGTAGCGGCGATTACCAAAATAGCACCGTCAATCTGGGCGGCACCCGTAATCATGTTTTTAATATAGTCGGCGTGACCTGGCATGTCGACGTGAGCGTAGTGACGCTTCTCTGTCTCATACTCTTGGTGAGAAGTCGCAATAGTAATACCGCGAGTTTTCTCTTCTGGTGCGTTGTCGATTTCATCAACACCAACGAATTTGTTGACCTCTGAAGGCCATTTGTCAGCTGTAACTTTTTTGATAGCTGCTGTTAATGTGGTTTTTCCGTGGTCAACGTGGCCCATAGTACCAACGTTTACGTGCGGCTTACCACCGTAAGAATCTGCCATAGATTTCCTCCTTACACTTAAATAAATTTATATTCTTGCGTCGCACGCTATAAAAAAACCCACGACGCGACGATGAACAAATTCTAACTAAAAATCAATTCAAAGTCAAGCAGAATCAACAATTTTTTGAGGATTAATGCTATTTAGCGCAAAAATTGATAGATTACCAAGCTCACGACGACTATTAACACGGTGAATATCAAGAGTGGAATGAAGTTAGTTTTAATGACTCGGCCTTCTTGGCCCGTCAGCCCGACCGTAGCGCTGGCCGCCACCACGTTGTTGATGGCCACAATATTACCAAAGCTACCGCCCACGCATTGCAGCGCCAGAATCAACGTCGTCGGTAAACCCAGAGCCGTGGCGCTAGCAAATTGCGATGGTGTGAATAACATATTGGCAACCGTATTGCTGCCCGAAACAAAGGCTCCCAGTATGCCCAGCACTGGTGAAATCGCCAGATAAACAGGCCCGAGTGCCTGACTCAAGCCCATGGCAATAGCCCCCACCATACTGAGAGTTTCTTCGCCACCAGAGTTTATCATCACCTGGGTCAGGGCCACGCCAAAGACCAATGCTACCGCCGCGCCCCAAACTTGCTTGCCAGTATTTTTTAATATCTCGCCGACGCCCCTACTGCGCACGCCGTGCAAAAATATCGTTATCACCGCCACCACTATAAACCACACGCCTGGCGACCAGAGCGGCGCTATCGTATGCCCCGCACCTGCCACGCCCAAAATATCTGTCCAAGCAAAACCGACACCCTTAAGCCAGCTCCCCAAATCCCAAAACGGCAGCCGCGTCAAAACCAATATCACCACAATCATCAAATACGGCAGCCAGGCCCTCAATGTGCCCATTTTCTTGGGGTGGATATTTTTGGTTTTAATTTCCGCCTGCAGCTCAAGCGTCAAATGTCGCTTCGGCACCAGCCAACCTTTTTTAGTAATCAACACCACCACTAGCAGACCCACCACAGCACCTACTATACTTGGCAGCTCCACACCAAAAATCAACGCCAAAGTCAGATATGGCACCACGAACGCTGCCGCCGCGACCAGAGTAAACGGAATAATTTCAATAAATCTTCGCTTGAAATTGTCTATTTTCTGCATTTTCAATAAAACAAACATACCGACCAGTGGAACTATCAAACCAACCACGGCGTGAATGCCCGCAGTCAAAGCCACTACCGCACCGCCATCAACCTGACCAGCGACAATGGATAGCTCAGTCAACATTGGTGTACCAGCCGCGCCAAAGGCCGTGGCGGTACCGTTACAAATTAGAGCAAAAGCGACCGCTGCTAGCGGCGCAAAACCAGCGCTGACTAGTAGCGGCGCTGCCAAGGCCGCCGGTACCCCAAAACCCGCGGCGCCCTCCATAAAACTGACAAAAAACCAGCCGATCAACAGCGCCTGCACGCGCGCGTCCACGCTGATGGCCATCAAAGATTTCTCAATAGCCCGCATGCCGCCCGAATGTTTCAAAACATTCAACAGCAAAATCGCCCCAGAAATAATCAATATAATGTCGATCGCCTTCAACCCGCCCAGCACAGTCCACGCCGACAATTCCAGCACATTCATGTTCCAAAAGAACATCGCGATTAACACCGCTGACAACCAAGCAAAAAACAGCGTCAAACGGCTAGAAAGTTTTAGCCACACTAGCAGTAAAATACTCAGTAAAATCGGGAAGAGCGCTAATACAAAAGACATACGACCTTATTTTAGCATAAACTATTTAAATCTGATCAACCGGCTCAATACCCAGGATATCCAACGCAGTGTTAATGGCCGTCAGGGTCGCCTCAGATAGCAGCAGCTTCTTGGCGGTTTCTTGTTCGTTCTCAGTAATGAACTTTTCGTTACCGTAAATCGAATTGAACTGGCGGCAAACATCAATCAAAAATTCTACCAACTGATTTGGTGCTAATTCGCTAGTGGCCGCTTTGATGATTTCAGGCAGATAATTGACCGTGGCCACCAAATTTTTCTCGGCTTCATTCCAGGAAAAATCACCGTTGTCTTGAGTTTCGCCAATTTTGCGCATCACTGACAAAATCCGCGCCCTGGTGTACAGCACATAAACTCCGCTGTCTCCTTGCAAATTAGTCAGCTCCTTCAAGTCAAGCACCGTATCCGTCGTTCGCCCCGGCTTCAACATAGCAAATTTGACCGCTGCCACACCAATAGCATCGGCTTTTTCTTCGGAATAACCGCGATCTTGCTTGAGCAAATAATTTTTGACTTCATCTAAGATTTCGTCCAAACTTAAAGCTCCGCCGCGCGACGAAATCTTTTTGCGTTTGCCGTCTTCGTCCCTAAAACTCACCAAACCATATGGCACATGAGTAAAATCTTCCAACTTACCAATGCCCAACTGCTCACAAACCGCAAAAACCTGCTTCAACGCCAACGTCTGCTCCGGGCCAACCACCCAAAACAACTTGTCTGCTGAATATTCCGCTTTCTTCAAGCGCGTCAACTCCAAATCTTGCGTGATATACAGCGAAGTGCCGTCCGATTTTTGCACAATAGTATTGGGGATATTGTAATCTTCCAGCTTGGTCAAAATCGCCCCATCGTCTAACCTTGTAAAAACGCTCTTTTTCAGCCCTTCGTCGACTAAGTTTTTACCCGCCTGATAGTGATCGCTCTCATGCCAATCATTATCCCAGCGCGAACCGATGCGACCCAGCGTCGCAAAAATCCCCTCGTGCGCCCAGTCAATAATTTTCTGCCACAATTGATGCGTCTTCTCATCACCGCTCTCCCACGCCACCGTCATGTCCCGAATTTCGCGATCGGCCTTATCATCGCTCTTGGCTGCGTCTGAGCCTTCTTGATAACACTGCCCCACGAAGTGATCTGGTTTCAACCCTAGCGACTCTGGCGTCTCATTTTGGTGAAACCTCTCGTACGCCCACATGGCCATAGAAATAGCAATGCCTCGGTTATTATCAATCCAATCACGCACTACTTTTGCTCCGCCAACTTCTCCTAAATTAGCTATGCTCATACCAACCAGATTATTCCGCAAATGTCCGATGTGCATGGCTTTGTTCGGATTAGGGCTAGTGTGCTCCACCTCCCAAATTTGCCCTTGCAAATCTTCGTGCTTACCAAAATCCTTGCCCGCGCTCACCACTTGCTTAGCGCACTGCGTAATCGCAAGGTCAGTCAAATGAAAGTTAATAAAACCCCGCTCGCTTGACGCTGTAAAAAGCTCGCTCTTCACACGCGTCGCTAGCTCCTCCGCCAGCTCTAGCGGATTTTTGCCCAAAGTTTTTGCCAACACAAATGCCACGTTACTCACATAGTCCGCCTTAGTTTTATCAGTCGGAATCTTGACCAGCTCACCGTCAAAATCAGCGCTCGGCAATACTTTTTTCAGCTCGTTCTCGATCTCCCGTTTGATATCCATGAATCCATTCTAGCATAACTTATGTTAAAATAAGTTCATGGATAAAGACAGCCAATATCCAAAAGGTTTTTTATGGGGCACGGCCACTGCGGCGCACCAAGTCGAAGGAGACAACAACAACCAATGGACGCGCTGGGAGCAAGCCAACGCTGCGCGCCTGGGTCGGGAATTTCGCAAGAGCAACTGGTTCATACCAGAGCTGGAGCGCTTTGCCAAGCTGGGCGAAAATCCCGAAAATTACATTTCTGGTCGCTCGACCGATCATTATCATCGTTACGAAGAAGATTTCAAAATTTGCCAAAAACTGGGTTTTAATTCTTTTCGTTTTAGCGTTGAATGGTCACGCATTGAACCTCGCCCCGGCGAGTGGAGCGCCCCAGCCATTCAACATTACAAAAAATACATCAAGTCCATGCGCGCGCACGGCCTAGAGCCCGTTTTGACTTTATTTCATTTCACTACGCCCACCTGGTTTGCAGACCGCGGCGGTTTTTTAAAACGCAAAAACGTGCGCTACTTTACACGCTTTTGCCAAAAAGTCATCAAAGAAATTGCTCCCGATGTTAACCTGGTCATCACCATCAATGAACCGGAAGTCTTCGCCTCGGCGGGCTATCTTGTTGGCGAATGGCCACCCATGGCTCGATCAAAAATACAACTGCTCAAAGTTATTTTTAACCTAGCTCACGCCCATAACATCACCGCGCCTAAACTGCGCGAGATTAATCACGAGATTAAACTGTCGATCGCTACTGATTCTGTCAACTACTACCCCGGCAATAAAAACCCGCTGACCAAACTGGCGGTTTGGGTTTGGCGTACTATAGGTGATGATTTCTTCTTGAGTCGCGTCCGTAAAAATTGTGATTTCATAGGTGTGAATTATTATTTTGCTTCGCGCATGTTCGGTTTTAAATTTGCTAACGGCAACAAACGCCTGTCTGATTTGGGCTGGGACATGCGGCCTATGGACATCAATTTTGTTTTAAAACGCCTCTGGAAAAAATACGGCCTGCCGCTGCTCATCACCGAAAATGGCCTGGCCGACAAATACGACAAAAATCGTCAGTGGTGGTTGGCTGAGACCTTTGCCAGCCTAGAATACGCGCTCGAGCAAAACGTGCCGATATTGGGGTATCTCCACTGGTCGCTGCTGGACAATTTCGAATGGGCGCGCGGCGCTTGGCCGTGTTTTGGTTTGGTCGGCGTTGACTACAACAATGACCAGCGACGCGTCGTTCGCTCCTCGGCGCATTATTATGCCGATTACATCAAAAAACACCGCTGAACATTTGCCAACCCCACCCCCATATGCTAAACTTTAACTATTATTAATTAAGACATAATGAGGAGGAAAGAGTTATGTTTCTAGCGGTATCATCTAGTTATTACGGAGGCTACAGCGGCCTTTCGAGTAGCGCGTCGACAGGCCAATTAAGCGTAGGCATGGGGACTGGCGCGTTGATTTGGACAATCATCTCTATTATTCTGGCTATCATAGGCGGAATTTTAGTCTACGCGCTATTTTTAAACAAGAAAAACGAAGGTAAATTCAAGGGTTTTCTGGGCTGGCTTTACAACTTTCTCAAGTTCAAGACTATGAGCATTGAGATTATTCTGAAAGTTTGCTACTTGATGACCGCTATCTTCTTTACCCTGTGGTCGTTCACTTGGTTCGGCACTGGTTCAACTTGGTGGATGTTCTTCGTCTTCATCATCGGTGGCAACCTAGCTACCCGCCTGGTTTATGAATTGTCGCTCATCATGGTGATGATTTGGCGCAACACCGAAGAAATTCGCAAACACAGTAAAAAATAATCGACCACCACTTTTAAAAACCGCTTCTATCAAAGAGGCGGTTTTATGTTAAGGACAGCGCGAGCACCAGAGCACGTTCGTGTAAATCCTTGATTGCGCTTAAGGTGCGTGCTAGAATGTCCGTATGGATACAAACACAAACCCTCCAGATTACGACTCGACAGAAACCAGTGACATGCTCATAATTAAACCAAACCCGCGGTTCGGAAGATTTGAGTTTCTTATGCCTACATGTATAGGTTTAGTGTTTTTGGCGATGGGGCTAGCCACCATATTCATCGATCGGCCCAGTGGCACTCAAACCGCATCTGCTGTCGGGCAGATTTCAAATATCCAACAAGGCGAGAAGTCTTGCTGGGTTACTTACGATTTTGTAGTCGACGGTCAACAATATACTGGGTCAGCGAACTACGGTTCTAGTGAATTCTGCAGATTAAGGATACAAGATTCTGTGGAGGTCCACTACAATCCCGCCCACCCGACCGACAATTCTTGACGTAATCCCAAAAAATCTTCGTCTCCGCTGTTGGGCGGCATAATCTTTGCAGCAGTTGGCGTTTTGTTCCTAGTGTCAAGTTTGGTGAGTTTGATAAGGTTTAAGACGGGCGACGCTACTGGTGACGGCTTATACAATGACGGGTCACCAGCTACCGACGAACAAATGAAACTGATTGAAAATGGTTTTAGAGAGCTTGGACGATTTCATGAGCTCAAAAAACGCCCGAACCAAGCCGAAGCACGGGAAATATTAGACGAGATTAATAAACAACGGTTCAAGAAATCAAGCGAGTAGAAACCGCGTGACGAGACCTTCGAGCTTTTTCGACATAAGCTCACACAAAAATCAACCGCTCGCGGATGGTTGATTTTCTATTTTGTCGAAACTGTTGAACTAGTGACTAATAAACCTTACAAATCAGTTCGCCGCCCAGACCCGCCTTAACGGCCTCGCGCGAAGTCATCACGCCTTTGCTGGTCGAGATTATATAAACCCCACGACCAGACTTGACTTTAGGAATCTCCGCCTTTTTGGCGTAAACGCGGCGACCAGGTTTGGACACGCGATCAATCTCGTGGATAGTCGAAACGTCCCCCTCACCCATGATAGTAACTATCAAATTAGCGCGCGGCTCAGCTTTTTCAATTTTGACATCTTTCAAATATCCCGCGGCCTTCAGCACTCGCGCCACGGTTTCTTTTTGTTTGCTAGTCGGCAGCACCACTTCGGTTTTGCCAACAGCAATCGCGTTACGGATTCGGGTCAGGAGATCCGCAATTGGGTCAGTAGATTGTAAACTCATATTCTATTTCTCCTTTCCTTTACCAACTTGACTTTGTCACGCCTGGGATTTCGCCCTTCGAAGCGTGTTCTCTAAAACTTATTCTGCTCAGACCAAACTTACGCATATACGCACGCGATCGGCCAGTCTCGTTGCAACGATTCTTGCGACGAGTCGGGCTAGAATTACGCGGCAGTTTTTGCAGCCCTTCTTGATCACCCGCAGCTTTTAGTTCTGCCCGCTTAGCAGCATATTGTTCATACATTTTCTGTCGCTTCAAATCACGAGCGACTATTGAGGTTTTCGCCATTATTTCGCTCCTTTCTTTTCAAACGGCATACCGAATTTTTCTAACAACTTTTGGCTAGCCGAGGCCGAACCATTTTTAATAACAAACGTTATTTGCAAACCGTGCAGGGTAGTGGTGTCCTCGAAGCTCAACTCTGGAAATATCGACTGCTCAACAATACCAAGATTGTAGTTGCCCTGTCTGTCAAAACCGCTCAGGCGAACGCCGTGAAAGTCGCGCACTCGCGGCAAGCTCACGTTCACCAAACGGTCAATAAACTCGTACATTTTATCGCCCCGCAAAGTAGCGCTCAGACCGACCTTGTTCATGCCTTTGCGAATTTTGAAACTCGCAATCGACTTTTTCGCCATGCGCTCTACCGGCACTTGACCAGTAACTTTGGCAATCGTATTAGCCACCACAAGCCAGTAATTTTTGTCGTCTTTGTTGCGCCCCATACCACTAGCCACCACGACTTTCTCAATTTTCGGCACTTGGTTAATATTTTTCAACTCCAACTCTTCTTTCAGTTCCCGCGCGATTTTCTCATTATAAAGAGATTTTAAGCGAGGTTGTATTTTCTTTTCCGCCATTACTTAATCTCCTTTCTGGTCTTCTTAGCAACGCGAACTTTTTGGTTATTATCGTTCAATTTGAAACCAACTTTGGTGGTTTTTTCGCCGTCCAGCAGCGCCACATTAGAAACGTGCAGACCAACATGAATATCTTTTTTGCCGCCCTTGGGATTAGCCGCAGTTGGACGAATGTGTCGCTCTCGAACATTCACTTTTTCAATGAAAACTTTGTCGCCCAAAACTTTTACTACTTTGCCGTCCTTGCCTTTTTGACCGCCAGCAATTACCTTGACCGAGTCGCCTTTTTTAATTCTCAACATTACAAAACCTCCGGTGCCAAAGACACAATTTTATAATAACCCAAATCGCGCAACTCCCGAGGAATCGGGCCAAATACGCGCGTGCAACGTGGCTCTTTATTTTCGTCAATAATCACCGCAGCATTTTCATCAAACCTAATCGTCGAACCATCTTTGCGGCGAATCTGATCAACAGTACGCACCACCACCGCTCTCACCACTGATTTTTTCTTGACCTGACCAGTAGTCGAAGCATCTTTCACGGTCGCCACTATCACATCGCCAACGCGAGCATAACGACGTCGCGTACCGCCCAACACACGAATGCACAAGATTTCCTTGGCACCGCTATTGTCGGCAACTTTCAAGCGAGACTCTTGCTGAATCATTTTATTTCTCCTCGCTTTCTGGAGTTTTTTCGACAGCCTTCTTGGCCTTTACTGCGGCTTCTTTTTCGGCCTCTTTCTTAGCCTCAGTCTTGGCTTTACGTTCAGCCATCTTAGCGTCCATCTCTTCTTCAACTTCAGCTTTCTTGACCGCCACCGACTCATGACCATGTTCCAAAACTTTGCTCAAAACAAACCGCTTAGTTTTAGAAACCGGTCGATTTTCGATAATTTCTACTCTGTCGCCTTTCATCGCTTCATTTTGTTCGTCGTGCGCCACAAATTTACGATTCTTGGTAAACTTCTTGCCATACAACGGGTGAGTTTCCCGCGTAACTTGTGTGACCACTATGGTTTTATCCTGAACGGCCGAAGTAACAATGCCTACAATTTTCTGTTTCGCCATTATTTCTCTCCTTCTTTCTGCTTCGCTTCCCGAGCTTTCTCGTTCAAGATAGTTTTGGCGCGCGCTAAGTCTTTGCGAGCTTTGCTAATCACGCGCGGGTTAGGCAGGCTGCCATCAGCCAAGGCTTTTTTAGCGCTTAGCAAATCTTTTTCCAGACCAGCAATATGTGCGGCCAATTTCTCGGTCGACATCTCACGCAAGTCCTGGGCTTTAATGATTTTTGCCACTTACTATCCTTTCTTATCTTACTACTATTTAACAATGTAAACAATTCCCGACTCACCAGTATTTGACACTAGTCAAACTTAGCAATTTCGCGAATTTTTGGTTTATGTTGGACTCATTCTAGCACAACAAACAGAGAAAATCAAGAGCTGGTTTCAACTGACGGCTTTAAGTCCGCGCGCGCTGGCCTCTCGTTTAGAATGCTCACACCCGCAATAATCCTGACGGTACAATTTCGGTTTTTTCATTTTTATAACTCTAACCTAAAAACATCTGTCTCGCGAATTTGCGCGCCCTTGGCCATATAAAATCCGTGTGCGGCTTCGCGACTCGGATTGCACGTCCATTCAATTCGCTTGGCTCCCTGTTCGCGACTCCAATTCTCAATCTCTAGCCACAGCGCACCACCAACATGTTGTCCGCGCGCAGCTTCACTCACCACAAAATCTTCCAGATAAGCTATCCGCCCCGCCACTGGGCCCATAATCAACGACATTGTCGCCATGCCAACTGGTTGGGCCAATTTGTCGCGCGCCACCAATAAATCATGGCTGGGTGAATCCATAATATCCCGCAACAGCTTCTTGTCTATTTGGCGCCCCTCAAACTTCTCAGTCAGCTCTAACGCCAACTTGCCCAATTGTTCCACATCGTCTCGTTCGCAAAAACTCAATCTCTCAACGCTAGTCATTGTGTATATTCTAGCATCTTTATGATATATTTGCTAGCAATGAAACCATCAGACTTTAGTTACAATTTGCCAGAAAACTTAATCGCCAAACATCCGCCGCGAACGCGCGGAACTTCGCGCCTACTAGTTTTAGACCGCCGAACCGGTCGCGTTCAAGATTCTCATTATGCGAATCTGGCCGAATTTCTTGACCCTGGCGATCTTCTAATCATCAACGACACTAAAGTTATGAAGTCGCGCCTCATTGCTACTAAGAAAAACGGTGCCAAGCGCGAATTGGTCGTCTTGGAAAAGCACCTAGCCGACACCAATTGGCATCAACACCAAGTGCTGTATCGCGGACGACTTCAGACGGGCGAAGAATTGTTTATTGATCAACACAAACTAGAGGTGGTGGACATACTCGGTAATGGGCTAGCGATTATTCGCTCAAAATCAGACTTGCTAGAACTCACTAACGAGTATGGCACGCCCCCTCTGCCACCCTACCTCAAGCGCGACGCTACGCCCAGCGACACCGAGCGCTATCAAACGGTTTTTGCCCGCAATTTAGGCTCGGCCGCCGCACCGACCGCCAGCCTGAACATGACCGACTCGCTACTTGAAAAACTCCGCGCCAAGAAAATAAAAATTACCAGCCTGACCTTGCGTGTCGGGTTGGGCACTTTCTTGCCAATCCGCGTTGATGATATCCGAAAACACCGAATGCACGCCGAATACTTCGTGTTGCCAACCCAGACTCTCACCGCTATCCGCCACGCCAAGCAAAGTGGTTATCGCGTTATCGCCCTCGGCACTACAGTGGCCAGAACGCTAGAATACTGTGCCAAGACAATCAACGCGCAAGCGACTCCTAGCGAAGTGCGCGGCGAGGCCGATATTTTCATATACCCAGGATATAATTTTAAAATCGTCGATGGCCTGCTCACCAACTTTCATGCGCCCAACTCTACGGTGTTGATGTTAGCGGCGGCGTTTGCCGGCTGGGATAACTTGAGCGCAGCCTACGAGCACGCCAAATCGGATTCTTACAAATTTTTGAGCTACGGTGATAGTATGTTGATTTTATGACAGCGGCCATCAGCTTTTGGCGATAATACATTAAATTAACTCCGCGCCGTACTTTGACAGAAAGTATAGTATCGGGTAAAATCTACAGA
Organism: Candidatus Saccharimonadota bacterium; assembly: GCA_009783235.1. Classification (GTDB taxonomy): domain Bacteria; phylum Patescibacteriota; class Saccharimonadia; order Saccharimonadales; family Saccharimonadaceae; genus WRHN01. The sequence goes on along the minus strand of WRHN01000003.1, from coordinate 50,154 downwards.
GATGAAAGCATTAGAATTCAAACTTGAACAAAAACTGCCGGGTACGCTGGCCCGTACTGGTGTTATTTCGACGCCTCATGGAAAAATTCACACTCCGGCGCTAATTGCCGCTGCCACCAAAGGCACCGTCAAAGCTCTGACCTTTGACCAGCTTGACCAACTCGGAGCCGAGAGCATGCTGGTCAACACTTATCACCTCTTGCTTCAGCCGGGCCTGGAAGTTCTAAAGCAAGCTGGCGGTATCCACGGTTTGTCGGGTTTTACCCGCCCGATTTTTTCAGACAGCGGCGGTTTTCAAATTCTCTCACTGCCTGATGTGAAGGTAGCCAACCACGGCGTTACTTTTCGTTCGCACCTTGATGGTAGTAAATTCGACATGACCCCAGAAAATTCCATGCAAATTCAACACACCATTGGCTCGGATATTCACATGGCGCTAGACGACGTGGTCTGGTCAACCTCTGACGAGACAACTATCATGCGGGCCATGCGCCGCACTCATGATTGGCTAGAACGTTGCATGGCTGAGCATAAAAAACTCAATCAAGCCCACCAAGACGCGGGGCAACCGCCACAAGCGCTCTTTGGCATTGTTCAGGGTGGCAGGTTTCTTGAACATCGCACCACTAGCGCTAAATTTGTCGCTGCGCAAGAGACTGACGGTTACGCCATTGGCGGCATGTACACTGCTGAGGAAGGCGAAGAGTTTTTGCCCACTATTAACACAATTTTGCCCGCGACCAAGCCCCGCCACTGGTTGGGCATGGGTGCCGAACCGCGCGACTTCTTTGTGGGCGTGCAAAACGGTATTGACACTTTTGACTGCGTGGCCGCCACCCGCCAAGCCCGCAATGGCGCGCTCTATACCAGGGACGGTCGCATTAACATCCGCAACGCCAAATTCAAAACTGATTTTTCACCTATTGACCCCGAATGCGATTGCTATACCTGTCAGCACCATAGCAGAGCCTACCTTAATCATTTGTTTCGCGCTGGCGAAATCACTGGAGCGACCCTGGCTAGCATTCACAATGAACACTTCTCGATTCGGCTAGTCCAGCAAATACGCCAATCTGTCAAAGACGGCTCGTTCATGGATTTTCGCGACCGCTGGCTAGCTAGATATTACAAAAACTAGTTTGAATTATTGACTTATCAGCCTTGTTATGATAAAATACTGACAGAGGGTACTCTCGCTCAGCGAAGGTGCTTTTACTTTTACAATTTGTTTTTCTACGAGAAAGAAAGGTGGTGCGTACAGATGTACAGCCAAGAACTTGCCGATGAAATTTCTGACAGAAATTATATCATCGCGAACAACAACCAAATAGTTTGGATAAATAACTTGAGAATTCAGGAAATTAATGCCTTGATTCTTACAGTGGCAAATGCTGATCACAATGTTAGTTTTTTCCAAAAGCTGAAGCGGCTATTTCTGGGTCTCAAACCCCAGCAATACAAGTTTGGCAAGCTGGAAGAGCTTGAGGAGTTGAAAGAATTGGATGACCCCGACGACCAGCAAGATCCGCTCGATGAAGAATTGCAAGACGCACTGTTTGAACAGTACGGGACCAAACCCAACCGACGGAAATCGCAATAGAAATAGAAAGGAGTTGATTGCAAATGACAGTCAATATCCCCGCGGAGATTCAGCAATGGATCGACGTTAAATCATCGTTCGTCGACTATAAAAAGTTTCAGGGTGATGAAGATGCGCGAAAGCTAAGTCGTGAAAAGTTTGCTCGCGGAGAAGTCGAGTTTCCGGAATATTTATATCCGGAGCTGGAGAATCTCTACGCAACAGACAGCTTTATGAGTAAGCTCGAGCAAACTAGCGAAGCAGCTCGAAATCTACTGCTGGCTGGCCATGCTTACAAAGAACAAGGAGATATTCCGCTTTGGGCTGTCTGTTCGCTAGAGGGCGGAAGACACATACGCAACCTCAACAAGATGGAGCTTGTGCGGGGTGCTGAATGTCTTTTGCGTACTGGCGATCCACAACGTTTCGTACAGTACAATCGCCTGCTTCATGGTGTGGTAGCGCCGGAATTGTTCCAGATTGCATTGCAGCCTGAAACAATATTTAACGACCAACTCATGAACCAATTAAACGGTCTCGTATATAACCGTTGGGGTGACGCTCTTGCAGTAGCACCAGAAACTGACGACGAGGTGGTATATAATGCCCAGCAGATTGTCTACGTTCTGAACGAGGCTATGATGGTGCTCAATTATCATGCTGCTGGTTATGCGGCAGAGATTAGCGAGGCCCACTCAACAATTGCTACGAACCACGGCAAGAAGCGAGTGTTCGTGCCACCAAGCCGACAGATGACTGCGGCGGCCCTGAGGGGGCGCATAGTTCATGAACTGGTTATTCACGTCGGACGAGGTATATCAGGTAAAGAAACTGGTTACAAGTCCCTTGAAAGTGGCACGGCTGATTACTTGGAGAAAGAAGAAGGCCTAGCCGTACTTTTGGAATGTGGCGCCTCTGGCAGTTGGGAGAACGAAGGCATCGATAGAGCGCGCAAGCGTTATATCGCGGCCGGCTTGATCGCGGGCATTGACCGCAAAGAGGCACTTCCCCGTGACGGTCGCGAGACCTTTGAGGATTTGCTGAGCGTTTATTCGTTTAGCGAGGCCGAGGCTCTGACTCATCTTGACAATGCCTTTAGGGGTACCGACTGGAAGCAGCCGGGCGTATTTTATTCTAAACTGCAAATTTATTTTGCAGGGCTAGTCAACAACGTCAGTTTTTTGGCAAGGGCCGACAACCTGGAGCAAGCTATCGATTTTGCTTTAATTGGTAAATTCGATCATACTGGAGAAGAGGCCAACATCGTCAAAAATCTGTTTGATACGGCCCCTGTCTAGAGTAGAGAAACAAATGTAAATCAACTTACACGGCCCAGCCGCTTCCTAGAAGCGCTGGGCCTTTCTCTTTTGTGTGGATTTTTAAAAGCTTAATTTTTTGGCGATTCGGACTTGGCTGCCAATTTTTTAGCGTCTTTTTCTTTTTCGACCTTGTCTTGGCTGCTCAATTTTTTCCTGACAATAATTTCACGAATCAAAATTTGCAGACATCCCGCTGCTGGTATCGAAATCAGAATGCCCAAGAAACCGCCGCAATAAGTACCAATCACCACCGCAATAAGTACCATCAAATTAGAAATGTTAACGCGCTTTGCGAAAATTTTCGGCACAAATATGTTGTTTTGAATTTGCTGAAAGATGATGAAGTAAGCGGCAAAAATAAGCGCTGCCGGCCAACTATAAAGCAACAGCAGCAAAGAAACCACCGTGCCAGAAACAGGCGAACCAAACATCGGAATAAACGCGCAGACAAACATCACCAGCATCGAAGGTATGACCACGTCAATTGGCACTGGTGCAACCAGCGTCGCAACAAAAACCGCCAGACCGCAAACAATTGCCGTCATTAAACCAAGTAGCGCCGCGCCGTTGATATAGCCGGTTACCACATGGTACATTTTTTCAGCGATTCCCTGGTGGTGTTCGCGTCGCGCCTTGTCGGTGTACGCCAGCCGCCAGAAACGCTCCGTCCACATGGGCCCCTCAATCAACATAAACAACGTCATCACAACAACCAGCGTCGCCACGATCAAAGCATTCAACAAACCGCCAAACAGGCCCACCACATTCTGGGCCGCATTGCTCAGCATACTGACGATACCGCTTTTCGCACTGTCAACGACCTGGGTGTACTGTTCTTCCAGACCATGATCGCGCAAAAATTCATAAACCTCATCGCTCGATTGCTGCAATTGGCTAAAAGTGTTCGGCAAACTCGAAACAAAAGTTACCGTTTGTTTAGCAAAAAGTGGCACCACCGTGTAAAAAGCCAGCACCGTCACCAAAATCAACCCGGCCAAAGCTATAATGGCCGAAGCCGAGCGCGATTTTATATATTTCGCCAAAAACACTGTCGGCCGATTCAGCACCACCGCCAAGAAAAACGCCACAAAAATCATCACCAAAGCCGGCAAAGCCCAGCGCACCGCCAACACAGCCGCCACAATCGCCAGCGGCACCAACCAAAAACGCAGAATTGTTTTGGTCGAAATACTTATGTGTTTCCTCGGAGTTTTATCCATATACACATTGTAACACTAATTTTCGGTTGCTTCAAGGGTTGGCCCATGATGTGCTAAAATGAGTTCATGAAAAAATTATCAGAAATCATGGCGCCGGATTGGGCAACGGCCATGAAACCTGTCGAAACAGATATTCGTAAAATGGGCGACTTCTTGCGTGAAGAAGTGCGTGCTGGGCGGCGATTTTTGCCGCAAGCTGAGAACATTTTCCGTGCTTTTTCTACTCCGCTCAAAGACGTACGGGTGTTGATTGTTGGCCAAGACCCCTATCCTACGCCAGGTCATCCCATTGGCTTGAGCTTCGCGGTCGCCAAAAACGTTAAGCCTCTGCCTAAAAGTTTACAGAATATTTACCAAGAGCTCACAAACGATCTCGATGTGCCACCACCGCCAGACGGCGATCTGTCACGCTGGAGCGAGCAGGGCGTTATGTTGCTGAATCGCACTTTGTCGGTTCAATCTGGCAGACCAAACTCCCACGCCGGTAAAGGGTGGGAAGCCGTCACCGAACAAGCCATCAAAGTCCTCAATCAGCGCGACGAACCGCTGGTTGCGATTCTCTGGGGCGCCAACGCTCGTCAACTAAAACAGTTTTTGACCAGTCCAGAAATTCTCATTTTAGAGTCTGTGCACCCGTCGCCGCTGTCGGCGTCTGGCGGCTTTTTTGGCTCCAAACCTTTTTCTAAAACCAATGACTATCTGAGAGCAAAAGGCCTCGAGCCTATTGACTGGTCTTGAGTTGCCACTTAGCTTACGCTTTGTTATAATTAACCCATGAATGACGACAGTCAAAATCCAGTAACGCCCGTGCCGGGAACAGATCCAGGTGCTGGCGAACCAAATCCAACGCCAAATATCGAACCCGCGCTAGATCAAACGCCAGTTGCTGAACCCGTACTAAACCAAGTGCCGGCTGTCGATGCTGCGCCTAGCCAACCTGCGCCCGGCGAATTGTCGCAGCAGCCAACACCTCAACCAGCGCCACTACAACCAGAACAACCTGACCCCGCACCCGAGCCAAACTACGCTTTTGCGCCTCCAACCCCAACCAAAAAGAAAAAGCCGCTGCTGGTCATCATCGTAAATGCTCTGGTACTTATTCTCTGCGTTGGCGCTCTAGCGTATTTTCTGCTGACTGACAAACAAAATAATCCGGAGCCCACTCACCAATCTAGCAGCCAACAAACGCCCGCGTCATCCACGCCAGCGCACGCCGAGGGCATCAACATTGTGCCGACGTTTGACGACACTATCAACGCCAACAGTGCTTGGTGCGGCACCTTCCAACTGATTTGGAATGATTTGAAAAACGAAGTCGTCCACCAAGATATTGACTTTGGCGACGTTCAAATCGCCATGGTGGACAACCTCAACAAAGGGTCGTTCAACACCTCTATGTTGTCGAACGACTACTATTTTAAAGCCCACGGCCCCAAAACACCCGCGCTTAAAACTAAAATCGAAAACGGCATTAAACAAAAATTTAGCGAAACCAGCGACATTTTAGACACTATTGACTGGAGCGAAAACGGCGACTACGTTCTCTACGCCATGCTAAAACGAATTTTTGAATATCAATACGAATTTGCAAAACTAGACGCCGCGGATTTTGGCGACTATCAAGAAGTCAACTACTTCGGCCTTGACGGTCCCTCTCAAGACGCCGCGCGCAACCAAATTGAAATTTTATATTACGACTCTGCTGACAGTTTTGCGATCGCCATCAATACCAAAACTGGTGATGAAGTGATTTTTGTCAAAAATCCAGAGGGCGATTCGTTTGGCGAAATTTACAACAATATGAATGACGCGACTAAAAAATATGACGACGCAAAGCGCTTGCGCGACCAAGACACTTTCAAGGCACCAAACCTAAAACTGAACGAGGTGCGCAAGTACGACGAATTGGTCGGGCACCCGTTTCCTGTTAAGCAGCCTAATTCAGAGCCAATGGTCATCATAGACGCTATTCAAACCATTCAGCTGAGCTTGGACGAAAAGGGCGGCTCGGTTAGAAGTGAAGCAATGATGCACGCAGCAACGGGCATGGTTGAACCGCCAACAAGGCCCGAGGAGCCTCGCTACTTCAATGTCGACAGCACCTTTGCGTTGTTTATCCGCCAAAAAGGTCGCCCTCAACCATACTTCGCCACACGCGTCGATGACATCACCAAGTATCAACCCGCGTCTTAATTGCTGTTTTTTCCAAGCAATACCGCGCGCAAAAACCCGAGCCCAAGCTCAGGCTCGATGCCAGATTACGCCGCCCTTAGCATCATCCAAAACTATGCCTTGCTGGTCTAGCACGTTACGAATTTCATCTGCCAAAGCCCAATTCTGACTAGCGCGAGCTTCTTCGCGCTCGGCTATTTTGGCTTTCTGTTCGTCCGTAATATCATCAGTCAAAGAAACCACCGACAACCCCAACTCTCTTGAGCAAAAAACCGCCAGCGCCGTCAAAGCTAGATGATTGACCCCGTCTGAGCCCGCGAACAAAGTAAACGCTTCGTCCAAATATTTCAATGCCTCCGCTACATTTAAATCGTCCATCATCGCACCAATCGCCTGATCGACCAACGCGTTAACTCGCTCCAGCTGCGCTTCGTCTCGACTGTCCTCGGTTTGATAAGTCAGCTCAAAAACATTCTTCCACTTATTCAAACGATTGCTCGCCGCCTCTAAATTCCCCCAAGTAAAATTAGTCGTCTTACGATAATGTCCCTGCAAAACCAACAGTCGGAAAGCCAGCGGCGAAAACCCCCGGTCCGTCACATCGCTCAACTTGTAAAAATTGCCCAAAGACTTGCTCATTTTTTTGCCGTCCACTAGCAGATGTTCATTATGGAAAAAATAATTAGCCAATTTTTCGGGCTGCTGCCCAGCCGTGCTTTGAGCAATTTCGTTTTCGTGATGCGGAAATATATTGTCAACGCTACCAGTATGAACATCAATCGGCTGACCCAGATTCTCTTTAATCATCGCCGAACACTCAATGTGCCAACCCGGACGACCAGTAAAATCTTCCCCCGCTAAAGTAAACTCCCAAGCCGGCTCGTCGCCCTTTTGCTTCTTCCACAGGGCAAAATCCCCCGCCACGTCTTTGTCGTACTCATCATTATCAATGCGCGAATTGCCCACAGAAATTTTCAATAGCTGGCCATATTTCCTAGTTTTTTGATATTCGCTCAGCGAAAAATAAATTCCATCACTAGCCTTGTAAGCAATTTTCGCATCCAATAAAAATTCAATTTGTTTTTTAATTCCTTCGATATGTTCAGTAGCCCGCGTAAAATGCACCTCGCTAATATCATTACCAATTTCGCGCATCTCTTTTTTGAAAATCTCTTCATATTCACGCGTCAAACTCGCCAACGCCAGCATCGGTTCCATATCAGCATACTTGAGCTTCGAGTCGCGCACTGTTTTGTCGTCCACATCAGTAAAATTCATCACCCGCTTCACCGGTTTGCCCGTCGACAATTTTATCATGCGCGTCAAAATATCCGAATAAATATATGCCGAAAGATTGCCGATATGCGCATAATTATACACCGTAGGGCCACACGAATACATAGTCGTGATTGCCGCAGAACTCGGCTGAAACGACTCGACTTTGCGGGTCAGAGTGTTATGAAACTTCAGCATCATTTTCCCTGTCGTAGCTGATTAATGTTTTGTCGATCGCACCAATCATTTCATTTTCGACTTTTTCAAAATCATCATCAAACACCTTAAATCCCGAGGCATAGGCATGGCCGCCGCCGCCAAAATATCCCGCTATGGTGTCTGCAACCGGCAAATTCGTACGAAACTTGGCGGTAAACTTGCCGTCAGGGTAAGTCTTGATACCGCAAGCCACATCAACCCCCGTAACCAAACGCATTTCGTCCAACACCAACATAGTCGGATTATATTCCGCACTGAATTCCTCGATTTCCTCGAACGGAATCCGCACCACGGCCAACCGCCCGTCGCAGTGATAGGTGATTCGCTCAATTAATTTTCCTTTGTACTCCAAAATGCGCGGCGATTTTTTCATTAACTCTCTGCGGGCCGTCTCAATCTTGGCTGGATCCGCGCCCAGCTTTATTAATTCCGCCGAAATTTCATAACTCTCAGCCGTCGTTGATTCAGTCGTCAGGCCAAGCGTATCAGCCTGGATTGCGATAAACAGACTGGTGGCGGCCTGGGCATTAATTGCTAAACCGCCCTTGCGCGCAAGGCCAAAAATAATCTCGCCCGCAGCAGCCGCACCATTGTCAATCACGTATTGCGCATCAAAATTAAAGTCAGGCTCAGGCAAACTGTGATGGTCAATAACTAGCACAGGATGCTTGCTTAAAAAATCGCTCACGCCAGGAATTTCCAGCGTGCGCTTCAGTAAAGCTGACGAAACCGTATCCACGATAATCGCTGCGTCCGCGTCAAAATCAAACTCCTGGGCTACCCTGTCCCAACCAGCAATATGCCGAAGATATGTCGGTATTTGCACAATGCAGTGCATACTTACCTCTAAACCTAAGTCTACCAAAATCTGTTCTAGAGCCACGCTCGACCCTAAAGAATCTCCGTCGGGATTCTCAGCCTGAATCACAACGACTTTCTTGACGCCATCAACCAATTCTTTTAACTTCATCACCATTATTTTATCATAGAAATCAGTTGTGATATCCAATTTATGACCAGCAGCGCCACAAAAACCACCACCAACCCAATCAAGAAATTTATATTCTTTTTAGTTTTTTTATCATCTACTGCTGGTTTTTTCGCATCATAGCCCCATGCACCGGGATCTTCAACCGCCACTGGCTCTAACTGCTTTGACGTCTTGGGCGTTTTTTTAACGCTACTAGCGGCGGTAGATTTTTTCGCCTTCTTGGGTTTTTTGGGCTTAACACCAAAAACCTTCTCGTATTCTTCGTCTCTATTTTCCATGTTCTAATTTTAACATAATCATCAAGCTTAGCATAGAGTCGTTTTATGCTACAGCTCTTTGCGCCCCTGCAAAGCGTGTGTCAGAGTGATTTGGTCTGCATACTCGAGATCAACGCCCACCGGCAACCCGCGCGCCAACCGCGTAACTTTAATTTCGCCAAGGCTCGCTTCCTCAAGTTGCTTTTGGATATACAGCGCCGTAGATTCGCCCTCGACCGAAGCGTTGGTGGCCAAAATCACCTCGCCAACCTTGTCGTTTTTCAGCCGCTCAATCAGTTCTGGAATATGCAATTGTTCTGGCGTAACACCGTCAATTGGCGAAATCGCACCGCCCAAAACATGATAGGTACCTTTGAACTGGCCAGTGTTTTCCAGCGCTATAACATCAAACGGATCCTCAACCACCGCCACTAATTGCTTGTTGCGCCCTGGATTTTCATAAAGTCGAGAAATATTTTCACTAGCGTCAATAAAAGCAAACGTCATCGGACAGAGCTTAACTCCAGAATGGACTTTCTCCAGAGCGCTCGACAACCTTTTGGCATCTGCCGCTGAGTGTTTCAGAACAAAATAAGCGTACCGCTCCGCGCTGCGCGGGCCCACTCCGGGTAGCTGCCCGAACGCCTCAATCAAGCTCTCCAGTGCTTTTGGCAACATTGCGATTTTTACTGCAAGCCCATATTACCCAGGCCGCCCATCAAAGGCTTCATTTTCTCGGCCGCCATTTTTTGGGCTTCTTCCATGCCGTCGTGAATCGCCGCCATCAGCCATTTTTCTAATTTACGATAATCGCCGTCAACCAACGCCTCGTCCACTTTGATAGACTTCACTTTCAGCTCGCCGTTGACCTGCACCACCACCGCGCCATCGCCAGCCTCCACCTCAATCAGCTCTTTTTGCAGCTCCTTCTGCGCTTTCTTTAGCTGCATCAACATTTTCATTTGGTCCATTGCCATAGTCAAAACTCCTTCTCTAATTTATCGTTATAATTGTACTCTATTTTTCGTAAACCCGCAACAAAACGCTGTCGTCTTTTAGCTGGCTAACCACTATACGCGTCGGTGTCTTTGGCAATTTATCGACATAAAGTTCTTGCACACTCGGCGCCACCAGTAACCTGGCAAAATCTTGCGGTGGTTCAACAATAATTTCAACTTCATTACCCAGCAACCTATAAAACGCCCTTTCGTTTTCGCTAACCAACAGTTTAACCTGCTCGTCTTGCCTTGCTACTTCGTTAAACACCGCAACTGGCGTTTGATTGTAAGCTAGCACCACGTTTGGCGCATAACTCTCGAGGTTAAAATATCTGCCCAGTGTCAAAGTAACAATACCGACCATCAGCACCGCTATCGGAATCAGCCCCGCCACTCGCGCATATGGGTTAATCGGAAAAAGTCTGTTCCAACTATCCAGCAAAAACGCCACGCCCATAGTAACCAATAAACTAATTGGCACAAACATTAAATATATCGCCCGGTGGTTAAACAAAAGTATAGGTATTAAAACTATAAACCAAGTTAGGATTAAATAACTGCGCGGAGACTTATGATCAATAATGGCGCGCACTAAGCCGATAATCGTCAGCAGTAGCAACGGCAGGCCAAAAATTGACGGCGCAAAAGAAGACACAAAATCGCCAGCGGGCATGTCCAAAAACAAGATGCCTAATGCGCTAGCGTTATCGGACAGACTGCCCCAGTCGCTCCAGGCCAGCCAAGCTTTGACAGTGTCAGTAAAATTCAGCACCAACGACAAAACCAGCGGTGCCAAAACCACAGCTAAAACAACTACGAAAATAATCAAAGTCCAAATTGGAATTTGCCGAACTCGGGCCCTGACATCTTTGTTGAAACAAGCAATCAATATGCCAGCCAATGGTACCAAACCTAGCGGCGAGTAAAGACTCAGCGCCAAAGTCAAAACCAACAATACCTGCCAAAGCACGCCAGCTTTGTCACCATGAAAAACTCGAGTAGCCAGATAAGTCAGCATGATGGTTAGAAACGCGTTCATAATCATCGGGCTGCCGTCATGTGCCAAAGTTATAAACAACACCGAAGAAACCGCTAAAATTGTCGCAATGACTGCCACGTTGCGCTTAAATAATCGCCCCAGCAACCGCTCTAAAACAACGCCAGACAAAATAGCCAAAATCACGCTCGGTAGTCTCAGCGCCCACAGATTCGCGCCAAAAATCATCACGCTAAATTTCTGCAGTAAATGATACGGTAAGTTTATGATAGCGGCAGCGTTGCTCTGCAGCGCCTCCGTATTCAGCCATGCCGAATTAGTCACGCTCGCAATTTCGCTTTGGCTCAAGCCCGCTGGCATATCCCAAATTTTATAAACCACCATAAACAGCAAAATAAATGCAAAAAAAACATAGCCAATCAAGTAGCGATAACGGTAAAGCGTAATCTGTTTGGCGACCCCCAGCTCTTCATTGGGTTTTTTAGAAGGCTGCTTTTTGGGCGAAGCTGGTTTTTTATTGACTGGTTTTTTGCTCACGAACCGTCCTTTTTCAACGACTGAAATTTCAAAAGCTGCGGATGCCAATACAAATTAATCACGCCCGTACGACCGTTACGATTTTTTTCAATCAAAATTTCTGCGATATTAGTGTCCTCATATTCGCCGCGTTCTTTTTCGCGTTTGTGATAATAATCTTCACGATGAATAAACAGCACCACATCGGCGTCCTGTTCAACCGCGCCAGAATCGCGCAAATGCTGCAATTGCGGCGTCTTATCATCTTGACTGACGCTAGCACGCGACAACTGAGAAAGCGCCAAAACTGGCACATCCAGTTCGCGCGCCAAAGCTTTCAGCCCGCGCGAAATATCGGCGATTTTCTGCACTTGGTTACCGTTATAATTAGTCACCGTGTCCATCAACGACAAATAGTCAACGATTATCAGCCCCAGTTTGTTTTTCATAGCATAACGGCGCGACTTCGAACGAATATCATTAACCGTCAACACCGAAGTTTCGTCAAAAGCAATGTTAGCGTTTTCCATTTCCGCCATCGCTTCGGTAATTTTTTCATAGTCTGAGCCCTCTAGGTAGCCACTGCGAATTCGGCTATGATCCACGCCCGAAGCCTCGGCGATCAAACGATCGACCAAACTATCGTTGCTCATTTCCAGCGAGAAAAACAGCACGTGTTTGCCCGAGTGCGTAGCCACGTAGTAGGCAATATTCTGGGCTAAAGTTGACTTGCCCATCGACGGGCGAGCACCCAAAATAATTAATTCCGATCGCTGCAGACCATTCAAGATTCTATCCAGATCTTTAAAGCCAGTCGCCTCGCCGCGCAAAGCGCCCTTGTTGTTTTGCAATTCCTCCAAACGACTAAAGCTGTCGATCAACAGTTTTGATATTGGCGTCAAATCGCCCTTTTGGGTGTTTTGTGATACCGCAAAAAAATCTGACTCGGCCTTCTCGATGATGTCTTTAGCAGTCTCTTCGCCATCATAAGCCATCTTAGAAACTTCGCCAGAAATTTGAATCAGCTGTCGCCGCATTGAAACATTGCTCACCATGTCCGCATATGACACCACGTTGGCCGCGCTCGGCACATAATCTGTTAGCTCTACCAAATATTTTTTACCGCCAACGAGCTCCAGCTCCTTTTTGCGCTCCAGCTCCTCACTCAAGGTCAATAGGTCAATGGGCTTTGACGTGGCGTACAACCTTAACATCGCTTCATAAATCAATCCGTGTTTTTTATCATAAAAATCCGCGGGTTTAATTTTATCGGTCACTTCAGCAATTGCGTCTGGATCAATCAAAATAGAACCCAAGACCGACATCTCAGCATCAACATTTTGCGGTGGCAACTTTCCCTCGCTCTTCGCCATAATTAACCTAATTGTACTACAAGTGGTTTATTTTTCCAATATTTCAACTTCGGGCGTAAATCCGTAACCATCGCGGATAGTCTCAACTATCAACTTCAGGTTCTTAGCAGAATTAGTAGTTTTGTAAGTCAAACTCGTGGCTGGCGTGATAGTCAGTTTATTGCCATCAAAAGCGTGCTCGGACTTGCGTAGATTGGTCGCCACCATTGGATTAGTTTTGGCAATTTCATCAACCACGTCGAGCCAATTGATCTGATGTCGCGCTGGCGGCGTCGTTTCTTCAATCTTCTGGCTGATTGCAGGGTCATTAACTTTTTCTTCAACAACTTTATACTCGGTTTTTTTCTCGGATTTTTTTGCGGGCTCATTTTTTGGCGTTTCTGATTTGAGGCTAGCCGCAACAGGTGCTGACCAATTAGCCAGAATCGCCATCAGCTTCAAATTAGGGGCTGTCGATTTTCGCACATCTAGCAATCTATCTATCAATTCAAAATATCTCGGTTCGCTCGGTGCTAATTTTTCTAGATGACGAATAATTTGATCCGCCAGGCCAATACCACTGCTGCCGCGTTCACGAGCGGCGCTCAATATTTCATATAAGCGCTCAGTGTTTCTCTCACTCATCGCCGATATAATCTCATCAATTTGCCGCTGAGTTGTCAACCCAAAAACTCGCTCGACTGTCTCAACGGTAATTGCCTCGCCAGATACCTGGTCAAGCAGCGAAATAGCGTCACGAAAACTCCCAGCACCCAGCTCCGCCAACAACGTTAACGCTTCTGGCTCATGTGCCAAACTTTCTTTTTGCGCAATATTCTTAAGGTGCTTCGCGATTATTTCTTGAGGAGCCAAACGCAAATGGTATTGATGAGCGCGGCTCTTAATGGTCGCCGGCACTTTGTCAACTTCAGTCGTAGCCATGATGAAAATCGTGTGCGCAGGCGGCTCTTCAATCAACTTGAGCAGCGCGTCAAATGCCTGGCGCGAAAGCATATGCACCTCGTCAATAATGTAAACTTTGTATTTGAGCTCGGATGGCGAAATCACCGCTTTATCACGCAAGTCGCGCGCATCGTCTACGCCGCCATGGCTAGCAGCGTCAATCTCAATAATATCTAGTGAATTTTTTTCGTAAGGCAGCTCGTTAAACTCATGCGCCAAAATCCGCGCCAGCGAAGTTTTGCCCACCCCCCTAGGGCCAGTGAACAAATAAGCGTGCGACGGTTTCTTGTCTTTTATCACCACCTTCAAAATATCCGTCACATGGTCTTGACCAATAATTTCGTCCAGACCGCGCGAACGATGTTTTCGATATAACGCCTCACTCATACAAGTTCAATTCTAACACAAAAATCTGTTAGTTTAGACTAATTTAGCGTGGTTACTTTTTGTAACTTCTGCACGCGCTCCCGCAAAACTCTAAAATTATCTAGCGTCTGATTTTTCATAAACCAGTCAGTCGCTTCAGACGCCGTGCGAATTAATTTTGTGTCAGCTATATTAGCAACCTGCAAATCTAGCTCGCCATGTTGCGCCGCGCCATAAATCTCGCCCGGCCCGCGCAACTCCAGATCTTTTTCGGCCAAGTAAAAACCGTCGACAGATTCCTCCACATAACGCAGCCGCCTGGGTATTTTTTCTATATCACTCGGCAACAAAAAACAATGGCTCTGATACTCCCCGCGCCCAACCCGACCACGCAACTGATGTAGCTGCGCCAAACCAAAACGTTCAGCATTTTCAATCATCATCAAAGTAGCATTCGGCACGTCTACGCCAACTTCTATTACCGTAGTAGACACCAAAACATCTAACTCGTGGTTTTTAAACTCACTCATGCGCGCCTCCTTTTCGTTCTGTTTCATCTTGCCATGCAAAATCCCCACCCGCCACCGCGCAAAAGTTTTCAGCATAGCCTTATAGACCGTCTCTACCGATTTTAAAGTTTTATCCTCCGTCGACTCTTCAATAGTCGGCGCCACCACATAGGCTTGGCGACCTTCGTCCAGTTCTTTTTTCACCAAAGCGTATAGTTCATTGCGCGTAGAATTGCGCCAGATTTTAGTAACAATTGGCTGTCGACCACCTGGCGATTCATCAAGTATCGATATCTCCAAATCACCGAATAACGTCAATTGCAAACTGCGCGGAATTGGCGTCGCCGACATCGCTAACAGATGCGGCATAGCACCGCCGCTTGTTGCTAGCAATTCGTTTCTCTGCTTGACGCCAAATCTGTGTTGCTCATCAACCACCACAAAACCAAGATTTTTAAACTTGACCGAATCTTCAAAAAGTGCGTGCGTGCCAACCACCACGTTAACCTCGCCGCGCGCCAGACGTCGCAGAGTTTCCTGTTTAGGTTTACTAGATCCACCAGTCAGTAGCGCCACCTGAACCCCCAACGGCGACAAAAGCTGATCTAGGGTCTTGGCGTGTTGTGCTGCCAAAATTGCCGTTGGTGCAGCAAACGCCACTTGGAAACCCGCCAAGTGCGCCTGATAAGCCGCCGCGGCCGCTACCACAGTTTTACCCGCGCCCACATCGCCCTGCAATAGTCGATTCATCGGCACGGCCTTTTCAAAATCTTGCACAACTTCCCAAACAGCTCGCCGCTGCGCGGTCGTCATTTTAAACGGCAAGCCCGCCACAAATTCTTTAATCTTTGGCTGATTAAACTCAATTTTAAATCCAGATAATTTTTGATTTTCTTGCTTGTTCAATTTGGCCGCCAAAATCAGCTCAAAAACTTCGTTAAACGCCAAACGCTCGCGCGCCGTTTCAAACTCTTGCAAACTTTCTGGAAAATGAATCTTCAACAAGGCATCCGCGTACGGCAACAGTTGAAATTTTTTAATTAATTCTGCTGGCAAGAATTCGGGCAACATAGTGATAAACGGCCTCAGTTCATCTAGAATTTTGCGAGTCACGGCCGGCTTCAAACCTTTTTTGGCCATATAAACTGGCAAAATGCGCCCTGTTTGAACCGGCAATTCTTTAACTTTTTCAGCGCTCGGACTAGTCAATTGAAAACGCCCATACCTCATTTCAAAGAGACCCGAAAAATAAAACTCCTCGTGGCTAAATTGTCGCGCTCGGTAGGCCTGGTTAAACCAAACCGCGTTAATCCGTCCCGTGCCATCGTCAAGCACCGCTGTGGTCAAACTCGAGCGCCAGCCCAACTGGCGCACATTAACAGACGTAACCTTGGCCTTAATCGTCGCCTTGCCTGGTTTAATTTCAGCAATTGGGGTTACTTTTGAAAAATCTTCATATTTTCTGGGCAAAAATTCAATCAACTTGCCCACGCTGTCCAGGCCGGCCGATTGCAGCAGCGCAAAAGTCTTGTCCCCCACCCCTTTTACTTCGCTCAAAGAAGTCGCCAAATTCATAAAACCATTCTAACACGAAAGCACGTTCGCACTTAGCACATTAGTACAGTTTTGCCTTGGCCGGCAATTTTGCGTCTTTCAAGGCAGCCGAAACTTCTTCGGCTTCTAGCGTTTCTTTGGCCAAAAGTTCTTCGGCTAGCTTGTCGAGATGGCCACGATTGGCATTGATGATTTCGCGCGCCCGCACCGAAGCTTCGTCAAGCAAAACCTCAACCTCCGCATCGATTTCTTCGGCCGTTTTTTCGCTGTACGGCTTTTCGCGAGTCATTTTATCAAACATCAATCCGCCCTCTGCTTCATGAAAAACTTTATTGCGCAGTTTAGTACCCATGCCCTGTTCGATAATCATGTCCCGTGCCAAATCAGTAGCGCTGCGCAAGTCCGAGCTCGCGCCAGTAGTCACACGGTCTCGGCCCAGCACAATTTCCTCTGCCAAGCGCCCGCCAAACAACCGTGCTAACATGTCTTTATATTCAATAATCGATGTGTAATTTCTATCCTCAGGCGGGATAAACCAAGTTACGCCGCCAGTGTGCCCACGAGCAATAATAGTTACCTTGTGCACCGGATCGCTGTCTGGCAAAACATGTCCGACCAAAGCATGGCCCGCCTCATGATAGGCTGTCAATTTTTTATCATCTTCGTTCATGACTTTAGATTTGCGCTCTGGGCCTATGGCCACTTTCTCAAAAGCCGCCGTCACGTCATCATTATTAATCGTCTTACGACCAGACTTAGCCGCAATAATTGCCGCTTCATTAGCCACATTCGCCAAGTCCGCACCCGACGAACCAGCCGTTTTAGCAGACAGCGCATCTAAATCAACCGATTTTTCCAGCGGCTTATTCTTGAAATGCACCCTCAAAATCGCCTCGCGATCTTTACGCTCAGGCAGATCAATGGCCACCCTGCGGTCAAATCGACCTGGGCGCAACAGCGCTGGATCAAGCACATCTACGCGGTTAGTCGCCGCCAGCACAATCACCGTTTGGCCTTTTTCAAAACCGTCCATTTCCACCAGAATTTGGTTCAGCGTCTGCTCACGCTCGTCATGGCCGCCGCCCATGCCGCTACCACGCCGACGCCCTACCGCATCAATTTCGTCAACAAATATAATGCACGGTGCGTTTTTCTTAGCCTTTTCAAACATATCTCGCACTCTCGAAGCGCCTACGCCCACAAACATTTCCACAAATTCCGAGCCCGAAATCGAGAAGAACGGCACCTTGGCCTCGCCTGCCACCGCCTTAGCGATCATTGTTTTACCAGTCCCCGGCGGGCCAACCAGCAGCACGCCACGCGGAATTTTAGCGCCTAAATTTTCATATTTTTTGGGATTACGCAAAAAGTCCACTACCTCAAACAAATCTTCCTTGGCCTCGGCATTTCCCGCAATGTCGATAAACTTCACTTCGCCTTTGTCGGTGCCGTACAATTTAGCTTTCGAACGGCCAAACGACATCGATTGATTATTTTGCCCCGCAATGCCGCGCATCATCCAAATCATCAACCCGCCAATCAACAACACCGGTATCACAATAGTCAACACTGCCAAGGCGATATCGCCAGTCTTATCTGGTTCCACGCTCTCATATTCAACCTTCGATAAGTCCAACCCCTGCTCGGCAGCCGACGCGCCCACGGGGATACGCGAACGCTCGCTTGGCGTTTTTTCCCACTCGCCGTCAGCGTCTTTTCTAGTTATTATCAGTTCTTGCCCCTGTTCAGTGATTTTACCAATTTCATCATTTTCAACTTGCCGCTTCAACACCGAAAACGATACGTCCTCTATCTCAGACTGTCTCAACGCGCTCTCACCACCCACCAAAAACCAGACAAAAACAATAATCAAACCCCAAAAAATCGCATTTTTCACAACATCGCTCTTCTTTGGTTTCTTCAAATCCTGCTTCTGCGGCAATCTGGGTTTTTTATTCATACTGGGTAATTTTAACACATATTAGCAACTAGGTCTAGCCCGCCAACAAACCTGTGCCAGCACCAGCCAAGCACAAGCTTAAATGGGTTCGTCATATTCTGTGATATAATGAAATCTGTTATAATTAATCGCAAGAAAGGCAAATATGAATCCCAACGATCAGCCGACAGTAAAAGAAACTGACATTTATAACGCCGAAAAGAAAAAGATCAAGAGAAGGGGCACAATACAGATTTCTGTTGGCATTATTGCGCCGTTCATAGCATTGGGCATAATTGAATATGGCAGTGCTCATGCTAGTGACCCTGTATTTAGTCACCCTGTGTTGGGTCGTGCTCTTATGGTCATAATTGGAATCGCTGTGCTTTCTTTTCCTGTCATGATTGTCTTAGGCGCGCTCAACCTTGTGAGACATGGTAGACAAGTGCCGACTGATAACTATCTCTATCTTCGATCCAAGAAGAGCTGGCCGCCCAGACGCATGTGGTCGGTTGGGAAGAAAAAACTCAAGCAGTCAGCTATCAATAATTTGAAGGCAACTGGCCGCAAAGTGACCGGGCAGTTGGCTGGAATTCAAAGTTATGTCGTCAGGGGGAAGTATGGGCCAAGCTTTTACCACGAGCCTATAGTTACAGCAGATCTTGGCGATGGTGAGAACAGAGAGTTTATTAGCGACGCTCTGACCAGTGGGCAGTGGGTAACCGCAAGCCAGGATTTCGCAGATAATCCTATACCCCTTGACGTTTACATCGACATAGCAAACCCCAAAAGGTATTATGTCGATTATTCAGGAGTACGAATGGAGCCGGTCCAATCAACGTCACAATCAACATCACACTCAACTGGTGATTTCGCAAAAGATCTGGATAATATAAAGAGTCACATATGAAACATATAGATCTGCTACCAGGAGAGAAAACTAAAATGACTGATTTACTGCCGCACGAGAAGAGAAATAGGAAGCCAGGAATAACCAACTCACCAACAAAAGAAACTGACCTTGACGCTATCATAATGAGGTACCAGAAAGGCAGGATCCAGTTATCTTTCAGCATGGCTCTCTTCTTAGTAGTGGCGCTTATCATGATTTTTCCCCTTCAGGACTTTCTACAGAACGACGACATAGGGTTGGCGAGCGGTACAAACATAACATATATTATGCTCAGCGTAATGTTCTGTATACACGCCAGTATCGTATTTGTCGTTCTTGGTTTGATAAACATAATCAAATCCGCAAAAGTAGCCCATCTAGCTCCCTCGCTACTGCACCCGGCACAAATGAAAAAGACTCTGAGAGACACTCTAGACACGATAGGCAAGGCTCGCTATGTTCATTATCTCATCATAGCCCCGATCATGATATTTCTTATTATAGGCATCTTATTTAATGCTGCTACCGGTAACTATAAAGGGACATTGGGGCTGCAAGATTATCTATTTTTATTCGGTTGTTTATTGGTCTCCGCCCTGACTCTTCTGGTGTCTCGCATCAGGAGCAAGAGTCAACCCACCACCCCGACCGTTTTGAAATCAAACCCAGAACCAAGTGGCGACTCTGCTAAAAGCCCAGACAATATAGAGAATAATTCCTAAATCGTCTTTATCCGGCGATATTGAAATTTGACTGAAGGGCGGAAGTGGCCCGCTGCATCGCTGTCGTATTGTTTAATCACGCCACCTAGTACTTCGGAAATTTGCACCAGCGCTGGGTTATAAGGCGTCAGTGTGGCGTATAAAACAACTAAGTCAACCGCTTATCTCACTCCTTGTCAACTGCTCGCCATAAACGCCAATCTGCATCTTGCCCCCTGGTTGAATCAAATCGCCAGATTTTGCGCTCTTCAACTTCTTTAGCAGCAGCTTAAGCTGAGGCGTGGTTAACTTGCCCCCAGTCCAAGCTCGCAAAAGCTCCAGCGCCGCGCCAACAGGCAAAGCCAAAATAGCTGGGCTACGCAAGGCATCCGTTTTTGCGGCCGCTCGACTAATCTCTTCTATTTGGCCTCTCAACAATTGTTGTTTGGCGTTTAAAATCAACAA
The DNA here is from genome assembly GCA_009783235.1 of Candidatus Saccharimonadota bacterium. Lineage (GTDB taxonomy): Bacteria > Patescibacteriota > Saccharimonadia > Saccharimonadales > Saccharimonadaceae > WRHN01. The sequence continues at coordinate 29,870 of WRHN01000003.1, read as the reverse complement.
ATCTCGGCGCTGCTCAGGGCTCATTTTCAACAAAAACCGCCTCACGCGATTACGAAAATACCTATCGCCATAATTCGTCTCGTCTTCTATCCACCCCAGATTATTAGCAATGGCGTACTCTGTCAACTCCACTTTAGATAGTCCCAACAGCGGCCGCTCCAGCTCAGCACTCATTGGAGCCAGCCCCCGCCAACCTGTGCCACGCACAAGATTCATCACCACTGTTTCTACCAAATCATCTTGATGATGCGCCGTTACAACTTTCGCTGGCGCATATTTTTTCTCCAACTTCTTCAAAAAACTGTAGCGAGCTTTGCGCGCCATCTCTTCTGAAGCCTGTGCGCCCAACCGCGCCTGGCCTAGCTCAAAAACCGCCCCATGTTTTTTAGCCAGCCCGCCGACAAATTCTGCGTCTTTTTTTGACTCCGAACGAATACCATGGTCAAAATGCGCCACCACAAATTCGTCTTTCGTGCGGGTTGCCACCATGTCCAACAGCACCACCGAGTCAATTCCCCCCGACACCGCCAAAATATATTTCATATTACAATTTTAACACAAGAAAAAGCCTTGAAGTGTGAATGTTTAGAGATTGCGTACCGTCAGAAACGGTAGGGGCAAAATCTTCTGCATTAAATTACTTCAAGGCTGATTCTGTTGTTTTTGGGCGCTAGGCCACTTTTTTCCAGTATTTATTTACTAAGAAAAAAGTGACTGCAAGCAGGGAAATTGCCACAATCAGCGGCGGGAGCGGCAGCAAACTCCAAGGCAGACCGTGGAAGATGGCTATCAAGAGATTCTTAATAGCAAACACCGCAGCTGTAGCCGTCAGGATCGTGGCGCAGTGAGCGAAGAAATCTCGCGGTTTCCCGCCAGTTTTCGACAACGCCTTTAGCGTTATCACAATGGATACAAAAATCACGGCGACCCACAGCCATCCATTCCAGGCGTTGTAAAGACCTGGTGCGTTTAGGGCTTCGTAAGCCTCTGGTGTCAGAGACTTCATCGCCTCTACGGACGACGTAGCCTCTGAGAAGAAGCCTGCGGTGGCCCAGCTGCCGAAGAGGCCGCCAGCTAAGATTGCCGCTAGGACGCCCAAAATGACAAACAGCCAAGGGCGATTCTTGCCGTCAGAGATTTTCTTCTTGATGTTATCAAGAGATATCTCTCCGTCTCCGCTCGTTGCGGTGTCTGAGCCTTTAATCTCTACCATCAATTCGGCGACTTCGGCCCCTTGCGGATTGCCGCCAGCCGCAGGAATGTCTTCCTGCACGATGATCGTCAACGGCCCTTGCTCGTGCTGACTTACAGTCAGCTTAGCCTTGCGGCCGTCGGTGGTATCTTGTTTTAATTTTGTATCATTACTGGTATTACCAACAAGATACAAATCAAGGTTTGCAGTGCATACCACACCTGGGAACACCAAGCTGTAAACGCCGGGGCCAACTGGCCCATTAATTCCTCTTATAGTAATCGACATATTAATCATCCCCTTTCGTGGGAGTCTCTTCAGCCCTGCCCGGGGCTAAATATTTTGCAAGAAATTTTCTTTCTCTAGAAAACGAACGCTCGGACACCATAGTATTCTCGTTCGTTCTCACCCACAGGCATGGGCATCCGAGACTGACTGAGGAAAAACCTCCCAGGCCAAACACTTGCGCTTGTGTTTAGCAGTCAGGGCCAACCAACAATTATTGGCTCGACCCAACCGCTAAACACGGCCTAAGTAGCCGTTTTAAAACAACAGAATTGATAAGGTACAACAGAGTGCTTGACTCTGTTCCAGCATTATAGCATATACATATTAATAAGTCAATACTTAACCGCTATTGTGTGCTTTTTAGTCAATATCCATATCCTCTTGCGTTTCTTGGGCAAATATGTTAGTCTAGTGACATATGAAAAACCAGAGAAAAAACCTCCGCTGGGCTTTGCTATTGCCAGTTTTTGCGCTAGTTTTGAGCCTTCTGGGCTCAACACTCCTGCTCAATCGGCCCGTCTATGCCGCCGGCTGTGATACGGCTTATTCCAATACTAACAGCCCCGAATACAAACTCTGCAACGAAGCTTACACCCGAGCCACTGATGACACCTACTGCGATCAATACGTCGGCAAGGCTGCTTACGACCCATGCTATGTTGGCCAAATGTCCAAACTCGGACAAAACGCCACACCGCCAGGACAGGCCAACGCCAACATCTACACAGCTTCCGGCGTAGAGAGTTGGTGCAACAACAAATACGGCACCAACACTAGCGAAGCCAAAATCTGCCAAGAAGGCGCCAAGAACATGGGTGTCAACAACTATTGCGAGCGCTATAGCGGCGCAGCTGGTTACGGCCCCTGCAAAGCTGGCTGGGACGAAGCGCGACGCTGGGCCAAACAGAACGGCGCAAACGTCGTCAACACCACTCCCGCTAACCCAACCACTAACACTGGAGACACTACTTGCGTAGTTCCCTACGTCGGCTGGGCTATCTGCCCAATTCTCTTGGCGGTGTCCAAAGGTGTTGACGCTGCCTACAATGTGGTCGAGGACATCTTAGAAACCCCTGTTTCTATTTTCACCGAGAGCGCAACCAACGGCGTCGGCGAAGTTTACGGCAAGTTCCTCAGCGTCGCCAACATCGCCCTAGCCATTATCTTTCTGGTTGTCATCATCGCCCAAGCTATTCCTGGTTTCTTGCCCAATTACACCCTGAAAAAATACATGCCTAAACTATTAATCGCCGCTGTAGCGCTTAACTTGGCGTTTTACGCCTGCGCTGCCATGGTAGATGTGGTCAACATTATTGGGCGATCGATCCCTGGCTTCTTTAGCGGCATGAGTGCCCAAACCGTCAACCACAACGTTCCTAGCAACTGGAGCGTCCCCGTCATCGGCGACCTATCAACTGGCAACGCCAACAACTTCGGCGACTTTACTGGCTCTATCCTAGCAGGCACCGCCATAATCGGCGGCGTGGCGATCTTTTCGGCCGGCGGCTTAGCGCCAATTGGCTGGGCCATCTTAATGTTCTTGCTGCCTATCGTGCTCGGTGCCATTGTGGCTATTTTAGCAATTTTACTTGCTCTGGTACTACGTTCTGCGCTGATCATTGTCTTAATAGTTATCTCACCGCTAGCTTTTGCCGCCATGGCTCTGCCCAACACCGAAGGGTTATTTAAGAAATGGTGGGGGCTGTTTTATAAACTGCTATTTTTGTACCCAATTGTCGCATTGGTTTTTGGCGGCTCCAAACTAGCTGGATCTGTTTTGATGAACGTAGCCACTGCCTCGGCTGGCAGCGCAACAGGAGCATTTTTGGCCATGGCTGCTTCGGCCGCCGCTATTTTGCCGCTGATTTTAGTGCCCGGTATCATGAAAGGCGCGGTTTCTGCCACTGGTAAACTAGGCCAAAAGATTGAAGGCATGACCGACAAGGGCTACTCCGGCGCTAAGAGTCTGGCTGACAAGCGCATGAAAGAATCTGGCGTTGGTCAGTATTATGCCAAAAAAACCGAGACCGACAAGGGCCTGAAAGCTGGCGGCTACAAGTTGGGCGAGCGCAAACGATCGCTGCGCAATATGCCCAATCGCCAAGATTGGCGCCGCGCTCATGGCACTAGTATCGCCAATAAGCTCGATGAAGATTACGCCAAGGGCTACGAGCTGCTGCTCAATAAAGAAACTGCCGGCATGTCCTTTCCTGACCAAATTAGCTACTACCAAGGCGAGTTTGTTAAAGCCTCTAGGGCTGGCGATTTTGCGAAGGCCAATATTATCATGACCAATAAACTAGGGAAAACCGGTGGCGGACGCAAGGCGCTCAAGCAAGCTATGGCGCAACACAGCATCGGCGCAACCAATTCAGCATTTGACAACAAAATTAAGGGCGCAATCGCCATGAATAAAGACGACTTTGTTAAAGACGCCCAAATTTTCCAATTTGCTACCAACTCCAAGGGTTACGATATAAACGAGATGGTGCACACAGTTGAAATAGGTCTGACGGATGCTGATATAGCGAAGCAATCAGCAAGAGATATGACCAATCTTCTAGACGTCGATGCCGCGCGCGCGGAGGCCATATTGGCTAATCGTAGCCTAGATCTCAACAGCGACCAACGCGCGCAGCTAGAACATATGCGCGACCACGGCAACTGGAAAGCAACCTAGTAAGCGACCAAATCATGTCAAAAAACGAAGACGCCTGGTACGATTCCCTGCCCAAAGATGAGCACGGGTTGCTAGCGGCCGAGACTAATCCTGACGGCGCGCCTGATCAATCGCAGACTCTGCCTGAACGCGAACGTGGTGGCGCGAAATGGTCAACTCACACCAGTAGCCGCTCACGCAAAATGAACGACTTCGTCAAAAGCGTCGGCGCAAAAAAACGCCGCAATAAGACGATCGGTTTTAGCGTTGGTTTTGTTGGTCTGATAGTTATCGGATCGATGCTGTTCCCAAGTTCAATTTTTGGCACTGTGCTCGGCGCAATAGAAAAATACGGCGACCCCATCAGCGCAGCTCTAGCTCGTAACTACAATTCAAGTGTTACCACGCGGCTGGGCGCTGGAACTTGCAGCAGTGCCAATTGTCAATGGAAACAATTCAGTCAAAAAGAGCTCACACGCCTCGAGAGCGCTGGAGCGAAAATGTATTCTGGCGGCACTGAAATTAAACCAACTGACGGTGGCGGCAAAATGTCAATTGATCGCATAGAAATCGAGGGCAAGGTGCTGACCGCCTCTAATTATGAAAAGGAGTTGGCCAACAGTGCCAAATTGCGCCAAAGCATGAAGGGCGTCTACAATGCCAGGTATCAATCACAAGCTGGCAAAGCCTGGAGTAAAATGCGTCAATGGCACCAACTCAGCAAAGCCAAGAATTTAAAAGGCAATAATGTTGACGACATAGCCAAGGCACTTGACGATGTCGTTACTAAGCGCGCTGCTAAGCTGAGCAAAATTGACGACGCGGCCACCAAACAAGTCGAGCGCGCCATGCGCGAATCAAACCCGGGCGTCGCTCAGCGTATTGGCCAGGCTACTCATGATGCCGTTTCTTTGTCAGGGGGCGTGCCGAATTATTTCTGCGGTCTCTACAACGGAGCTCGTGCTGCCAACCTGGGCGCCAAAACTATTCGCAAAGCCTGGATGATCCCCGCTGCCTTTGCTATGATCAACCTGCTTTACGCCATCAAAGACGGTGGCGAAGTGAGCATGCAGGATACCGAAGCTGCCGGCAAGTTTTTCTCTGATTTTGACGCTGACGGCACTAGCGCGCTGAACAGTTATGGCGGCAATTATGCCGTGTATGGCGACGCGGGACCGCTGTCTGAGAGCGCTGCTTCGTTTAGCCTGGGCGGCAACGGGCCGTTTCGCGGGCTGTTGGGCGGGCTGGCCGCGACGCTAGCTTTTGTAGGCATCACTAATATTCGCGGTACTTGCGGTTTTGTGCGCAATCCCATAGTTCAATTCGGCGACATGGTATTGGGCGGGCTGGCCGCGTTCTTCACTGGCGGTGGTGTAAAAATCGCTTCGACAGTATCTAGAGAGGCCGCTATGACTTTTCTTAAAAATAACATCTCGACCATCGTCAAAAACACCATGAAAAGTGGCCGATTCTGGGCAGCGATGACTTTTGAAGCTTCTGTGGCGCTGCTGCCAATCTACCTGCAAAACGTCCTGGGCGGCCAAATGCCCAGCGAGCTCAGCAAAGAAAACAACGGCGACATGTTCTTTGCTGGAGCCGAAGCCATGTACGCCGACGTTGGCAAAGCCAATAGTTTGGCACCGCTGAGCATCGAGCAAGCCGTCGCGCAAGACCAGCAAACCGTCGCCTATCGCCTGCAGATCGCCGAGGAAGAGCGTGCATTGCGCAGCCCCTTTGACATCACTTCGGAATATACTTTCTTTGGCTCAATTGTCCACGCTCTAGCGCCAAAGTTTGCCAGGCTGACTTCTGGCTGGTCAATATTGAGTAACCTCGGCATGATTTTACAGTTTGGGTTAATAAACAATTTTAATAAAGTTGGCGCCGCTTCTGACCCAGTTTTAAAATACAGCATCTGCGATGACGAGGACTATCAAGATGCCGGCTTTGCCTGCACGCCGTTTGGCAACTTAGCTTTCGGTCTGCCAGATTTCAAAGCATACGACGAAACATACAATTTCATGGTTGCAAAAGGTCATATTTCGAGAGACGGTGCGGCGCTGTCTAACGCTTACAAAACCTTCGTTAAAAACTGCCCCGATCGACCGCAAAATAAACCCTACGCCTGGGAAGACGAGGGCGATCCATTCGACACGGACGGCCGAGAGTGCAAACTAGACGCCACGACCACCTACTTTTATAACTGGGGTGTTTATTATACTCAAATGCAAGATTTTTCAACCGCGACGTAACTTCTTTAACGCTCGCACCGAGTTATATTTCAACGGATTAGTCACCAAAATCCATTGACCTAGGTATTCTTGAACAACGCCGTTAAAGCCTTTTTTGTAGCCCAAAATACCATCGCTACCGTCAAATTTTCCTTCAATGCCATAAAAATTAAAAAGCGGAACTTTATTCTCAAAAGCCTCCTGCATTTCGCGCCAAATCATCAAATAAATAGCGTTAAATTTCAGATACTTTGGATCATTACCAGCAAACAAATAAACGGTTTCGCGTGAGGACTTCACAAACACCCCGGCCGCCACGTCAACTTTGTCAGCGCCCGCATCACTCAACAAACTTTGTCGAGACCGCAAACCCGCAAGCTGACTATTGAGCTCGTTCTGCATTCCCTCTGACCCTGCGACTTGAATCGCTTTTTTCAGCTCGCGCATTCTTTTTTCGTAAGATTTTTGCAGCTTTTTGACGTCCATTTCCGCCACCAAAAAATCAACTTCAAAATTCGGCGACTGCGCAAAAGTGTCAAACAAACTCTCCTGAAAATATACACCGCGCGCCTTAAAATCTTGTCGCGCAGCCGAATCTTCCATGAGCTTTTCTAGTCTTGGTAGTTGTTTGCGAGTAAGTTTTTTCAAACTAATGCAGTTTTTTTCAGCACCATTTATCATCGCTTTCGTGCTGGCCGAAAAACTTTTAAAGAGCGTCTCAAGCGTATCGAATTTGGCAAGATTTTTAATATAAACGAAATGCGGCGTAACTTTAGCTCCAGTTTTTTTAAAGCCGCAATTTTTGAGGTTGTTCTCCGCGGCCAAATTCTCGTTCAAAATTTTACCACTGGCATCTCTAGTTCGAATAATGTCAATGGGATTTAATTTAACATGGCTAATGCCGTGTCGGCCAGACCATTTCCTAAGCCCCTGAACAAAAACCCTCAGTATTTTTTCTTGATCTAAGTCACCAATCGGGCCGCAATAAAAATTGGCGCCCGAAAATCCGTACGGCCATGTCATGAGCCCGCCTAAAACAATTCTGTCATCACTTCTGACACCCAAAAACGCTGTCTTTGCCCCGTCGCGACTAGCGTGAAAAACATATTCGGCTGTCTGGGCAAAACTAACATTCGACTGCGCTAGGGCGAATTTTGTGAATTCTTCAGCCGTCAGCTCATCAAAAGTCATAACTTTTCAAACCTTGGGGATTTTTTACCATCGATTTCTACTTTGTCGACAAATTCATCAACTGGACGGATAAAATACAGACTGGGATTATTCGCGGATTTATAAACCACTGCCGGTTCTAACGTTGATTCAACAAGGCCGATGCCGTGGGTGATATACTCACTACCAGTCTTGACGTGGCGATATCGTGCGCCCATGGCAACTTTTTTGTAGGATTCATTCAATATGGCGACTAACTCTTGCTCGGACAATTTTTTCATTTCACCAACACAAACGAATTTTTACCCTTTTTTAACAGCGCCCGTTGAGTAATTTTTTGATCTTCGGTCAATTTCACGTCGTTTAGCGACACGCCATTGCCCTTTATCAACCGTAGCGCTTCGCCATTAGAACTAGCCAGCCCCGTTTGCACTAGCGCCTCCACCACGCTAACACCAACTTCGGCCGTTGGCAGTTCGCTAGCTAAAATCTCAAAATCTTTTTCCGAAAGTTCGTCTCGCCCAAACAACGCCTCGCTAGCATGTCGCACCGCACTAGCCGTCTCTTCACCATGAACCAATTTAGTTACTGCAAAAGCCAGGGCTTTTTGCGCCTCGCGAGTGCTCGGATCATCTTGCATTTTGGCGTCTAGTTGTTCGATTTCTGATCTGTCCAACCTAGTGTAGAGTTTAAGAAATTGAATCGATCCTTCATCGCTAACATTCAGCCAAAATTGATAAAACTTGTACGGCGAAGTTTTTTTGGCCGCCAACCAAACACCCTCACCCGACTCGGACTTGCCAAACTTGCGCCCAGTCGCTGGATCAATAACTAGATTGACAGTCAGCGCATCAACTTCCACGCCTTCTTTCTTGCGCACCAAATCCACGCCTGACAAAATATTGCCCCATTGATCTGACCCGCCAATCTGCAGATTCACCCCGTAGTTTTTATACAAATTCCAATAATCATACCCCTGCAACAAAGTATAACTAAATTCCGCAAAACTCATGCCGCTCTTGCCTTCGCCAACTCTGGCCTTAAAATGTTCGCGGTCAATCAGCTGCCCCATCGAAAAATACTTTCCCGTATCACGCAAAAAATCCAGTAGATTGACGTCGCTCAGCCATTCCGCGTTGTCTACCAGTTCAAAATCCTGACCGCCAAACAGCTGCGACACTTGCTTGGCTAGCGCCTTTTTGTTGGCTTCAACATCTTCAATCGAAATTAAATCACGCTCATTCGTATCACGCGGATCGCCGACTTGCCCCGTGCCGCCACCAATCAATAAAATCACTTTCGCGCCATGCTCCAAAAAACAGCGCGCCAACATCTGTGATGCCAGATGCCCTATATGCAACGATTCACCGCTAGGATCAGTGCCCAAATACACCACGATTTTCTTGTTGTCGACTTCTGCTAAATTCTTAAACGTAAACTGATGAGCGTATCCTCGCCACTCCAATTCTTCCGATAATTTCATGTACTTATTCTAGCATAACACCCCCTCAAAAAGAAAAGCCCGCCGATTATAATTCCATCAATCAGCGGGACGCTTGCATTCGTCGGTGGCCTTTTATGTTACGGGTCGTTCAACCGTAGCCCATAACTACAATTCCGTTACCTTTGTAAAACTTTATCTCTCCAGCAAAAGACACCGATTCACGGTATAGCTCTAGTGCTTCTTCTGGTTTTTCGCACAAGTAGAGAATCGCGGATTGATAGTTTTGAGCTTTATGAACACGAACGTAAAAATACTCATTTTCCGCAAGCTGCGGCCATGCATTCGGCTCACCCCTAAACGGCCTACCGTCATCGTCCACAAGTTCCTGCAGACGCTCTGTGTTATAGCAATCGCTCCACAGACCAATTTTTTCCATCATTGATATCGCGCCTCCTCTTTCGAATGTCAACTTCTAAGTACAATACCACACCTATCTTGCGCCATTGTAACGCAAGAGCCCCGAACAGTCAAGCAGCTACTTAATACCCCAATTATTCGCCCCAAGATTACGAATCAGCCCTTGAATTTCTAACATCGTCAAAGCCGTGTTAAACTCTGCTGGATCAATACCCGAGCGCTCTTGCAACTGATCGCCGCCCCTGACGCCCTCAGCAATCAACTGGTAAATTTTTTCTTCCTGTTTATTAGCAAATTTAATTTCCGGTCGATCTTTATTCTCGTCGCTCAGGCCCAACTTTTCTAGCACATCGCCCAGCCCCAAAAGCGGCGTCGCGCCCTGTTGAATTAACCTATTACAGCCCTCTGACAGCGGCGAAGTAACATTGCCAGGCACCGCCATCACTTCTTTACCCTGGGCCAGCGCATGGCCAACTGTGTTGAGCGTACCGCTGTGGCGATTCGCCTCCACCACAATAATCACATCCGCCAGGGCCGCCACAATACGATTACGTTGCAAAAAATTCGGCTTGTAAACTTTGCTACCTGGCGCAAATTCCGACAAAATAGCGCCGCCAGCGGTTAAAATAGCCTCGCCCAGCGCCCTGTTGGTGCGCGGCGTAATATCTGGCAAAGCACTGCCCAGAACCGCCACGGTTATCCCGCCAGCACTCAGCGCCCCCTGATGAGCTAGCGCGTCATGCCCAAGCGCTAAACCCGAAACCACGATAACCCCGCGTCGCGCCAAGCTTTCGGCCAGTTTCAAAGTAATTTCCCGACCATAAGCCGTGGGCTTGCGCGTCCCCACAATCGTCACCGTCGGCACGTGTTTTTCCGGCAAACGCCCCATATAATAAATCTCTTTTATCGTTTTGTCGCTCTGCCTAGCAAAATCCAAAAAATCATTGTCCCTGGTTTTTATCTTATTTATCTCAAACATAAACATATTTTAGCATATTTTTACCCCATTTAAGCCCCCTCTCACCCAAAAACTACACCTATTTTGACCTTTGACGCACTTAAGTAAGCCGCACCATTAACAGGGGCCATTACGTTTATGTTTCTATAATAACATAGCTATTTTGTAAAATTATTAGTAATAAGTATTGACTTTTAATAATTAGTGTGCTATAATGACGGAGTATTGATTGAACTCTTTCAATCAACCGCACCTTATACCCCCATTTTATAACTTATGTTAGGTCGTGCGTTAACTGGGGTCTCTATTTATTTTTACCCTCCTGAGACTCCACCAATAGTTAACGCTCGTCTAACCCCTTTGACCGGCGGACCCCTGGACACGTGTGATGTGAGGTGGGTCACGCTCTGCCCTAGCCTGGGTGCGTCAAAGGGTCAACTAAGCGTTCGTGAATGCCCACCCTTTACGAACGCTTTTTTGATGCAATAAAATTCCCGGCTGACTAATCAACCGGGATAGGGGGGCAGGACGCTGGCACTTATCAGGTCAGTGATATCTTAGATATCCTACCTGACGGTAGAGTACGCGGGGTTTGCTCTTTTGTATGGCTGCTTTTTGCGAGAAACCGCATTCTTCCGCTCAACCGCCTTCCTCAGCAGTTTCTCGTAAGTTTTCAGCCACTTACTAATCTGTTCCTTGCTCTTTGGTTTCTTGATAGAATATGCATTTTTCAAGACGGTCAGATTTTTCTTACCGCCTTTTATTCTTTCAATTAACCACGCACAGCTATGGCACATTTTTTCTTCATTTAGCATTGCGGTGATTTCCTCGATTTCGGATTCGATAATCTCGGTTGCCTTTTCCATCACCTCAAATTCGCTCTTGCTGCTAGAGATCAATTCTTTGAAATTTTGCACAAGATCACTCCTTCAATAATATATAAAGCGTTGATGAGAAGCTGTGCCTGCGCCCTGCCCGAGTTTATTTTATCACAGTTTTCTGGTTTTTCAAGTCTTCCAACAAAAAATCGTGGACTATGTCAACGGCGTTTTTAACAATTTCTGGAATTTTCGCCTGTTCTTCGCGCGACAGCTTAGCCAGCACAAAATCCGTATCGCCCATTTGCGCGCGTTTTTCGTTACTGGTGCCAATACGCAGACGAGCAAAACCATTCCCTACAGCCGCAATGGTCGATTTCAAGCCGTTATTTCCGCCATCGCTGCCTTTTTGGCGCAGACGCAAAGTACCAAAATCCAGGTTAAAATCATCACAAACCACCAAAATATCACTGACCGAAATTTTATAAAAATGACAGAGTTTTTGCACCACCTCTCCAGTTCGATTGTAGTAGAGTTGCGGTTTGGCCAGAATGGTTTTTTGACCGTCGATTATCGTCTCGGCAGTCGTTGCGCCAAACTTCGGCTGATCTTTCCACTTTAATGTCATTTCGCGCGCCCAAAAATCCCCCACCATAAAGCCAATATTATGGCGAGTTTTACGATATTTTAACCCAGGATTACCAAGAAAAATAATTATTTTAGTTTCCATCTCTACGAAAGTTCCCGATTTCCCGGTGCATAAGTCTCCCAATCACCACTATAGCCACAAGACATAAAATAACAAAGACGTCCCAGTGCACAAGTGTCCCAATCACCACTATAGCCACAAGACATAAAATAACAAGGGCGTACACAGACGATCTCGCAAATGCAACCGAGTATAAGCGCTGTTTGGCTTTATCGGCCTCGCCCATCGACAGACGCTTCTTCTCTATGCGGCTCACGATGAATATCCATATTGCCACCACAGGTATCACGGGAATTGCAAAAAGATATATCAGCATAATAATAATAGCATCCTTCCCATAGAAAGTACTACAACCCAAAAAACAAAACTCTACCCCTACCACGAGCGCCCAACCGAGAAATATCAACAAAGCAAACAAAGCCACGACAATAAACGCTCTAGTAACTTTGAGCGGCTGCTTGGTTTTTATAGTCCCCTCAGGTTTGCTATCTTGTTCCATTTTCCCTCCCTTTTTTAATCTGTTTTTCATCACGAAAGCTGAACTTTATCGGCGTGCCGGCTAGGTCAAAATTCTCACGCCACATTCGCTCCAAATAACGCTTATAACTCCAATGAATGAATTTAAAATGTGAGCCATAAATCACAAACCATGGCGGCGCTGTGTCAGTTTGAACGACATAGCGAAACTTTGGGTGGGTGTTTTTTAGGCCAGCTGGCGGGTGCGATGACACGGCCTTGGCCAAAACTTTATTCAGTTCACGCGTCGGAATCTGCTGCAGACGCCGCTGTTTTATTCCCAAAATCAAGTCAAAAATTTTGGTAGCATTTTGCCCCGTCACTGCCGAAGTAAAAATCAATGGTGCAAACGGCACAAAATCAAACAGCTCCGCAACGCGTGCCGCAACCTCATCGCCAGTTTTACCATCTTTATCAGCCAACTGATCCCACTTAGTTACCACAATAATCAGCCCCTTGCCAGCATCTTCAATAATGCCCGCCAATTTTTGATCCAGCGCCGTGGCCAACTCCGTAGCGTCCAGCAATAACAAACAAACGTCCGATTCCTCAACCGCCGCCATCGTTCTCAGCACCGAAAAATTCTCCACTCCGCGCTCAACTTTACCTGGTCGGCGCACCCCCGCAGTATCCAATAACTCCAAATTTTCACTCTTAAATTTCAAACCCACACGATTAACGTCGCGCGTGGTACCCGCCAGGTTCGCCACAATAGCCTGCTGTTTGCCAGCCAAAGTGTTAAACAAACTGCTCTTGCCAACATTCGGCCGACCAATCAAAGCGACCTTGGTGGACTCAACAGTTTTTTCGTACGCCTCGGGCAACATTTTCAGCAGTCGCTTTCTCAACTCAGGCACGCCCCTGCCGTGCTCGGCGCTAGTTTTAACAATATCTTTAATACCGAGTTTCAAGAATTCTTCCGCGGGCAAACTGCCCTTGAGGTCGATTTTATTTACGCACAATACCACCGGCTTGCCAGATTTCAGCACTTTTTTCGCTAATTCTCGGTCTGTCTGATCAGGATACTCAGTTGAATCCACCACAAACAAAACCGCCTCGGCCGACGTTACCGCATCGGCAATTTGGTCTTGAATGGTCGCTTCAAACTCATCTTCAGGATTTTTTAACCCCGCCGTATCAATCAACAAAAATCTGTTGTCAATGCGCGCCACCACCGAATCACGCGTGGTACCAGCCTCACGCGAAACGATAGCTCGGCGTGTGCCGACCAACCTGTTGAATAGAGCGCTCTTGCCAGCGTTAGCGCGCCCAACGATGGCAACCACCGGGAGCTTGGACGCCATTACAATCTGTCCTTTTCGCCGCTAATAAAATTAGTCCATTGACGGATCATGTACAAGATACTCTTCAGCGGCAACTCAACGAACATGTCCAGCAATCGCGACACGATGTGAATTTTTTGGTATTTTTCAGTTACCCATTGCCCGACAATCACAAACGGCATATAAAGAAAGTCCCGCACGATAGTTACGATGTTTTGGTGGCTGGCGATAATTTCAATATCACGAATTAAGCGGTTCAGGCGGAAGCCCAAGAACGAAGCGCCTGAGACGAAAACGTAGAAAATAATCAACTGCACCCAGTTGAAGCCCAGGCTAACCAGAGCCGCGCCGGCGCCGTAAAATACTGCCAAAACTACAAACGCATAGAATAGCTTGTAGCCCAAACCGAATTTTCTGGGTGGACGCACGATCAACTTGCTCGGCGTCTGGAACAAAATACGATCTATTTCTGCAGTCAGCGCCGTAGTGTTAGCCTGGTCTGGCATGTACATAGTAAAGCGCAAAATGAACATATAAATCGGCGGGAACAACAAGTTAATCACCAGCGGCAACCATTGAATGTAGCCCAAAATCATATAATCATACGGCAGCTCCACGGCAATGCCGAGAAGAAATTTAGTAATAATCAAGAAAATAATGCTGCGCACCACGCCGCGATTAATCGAGGAGTCCAGCGATTCGTAATGAGCCTTCACCGCTACCTCGAAATTAGTCAAAAACGCCGTACGGGTCAACAGTAGCTTACTAACATCAAACTGATCGCTGCTGACCATTTGGAACAAAATACGAAACGGCGACCCCTGACGGTCAACAATTTTTTGCAATTTATCGGCAGTCGGAGATTTCAACAGCGCGTCAACCTGTTGATTTCGCTGCAAGAAATCGGCGTGCCCAGGTTTAACCTTAAAACGGCGCAGATATTCATGACGAATGCCCTGTTCGTCAGCCCGCAAAATCGTCGAATAAATCGCCACAAACAACGCCTCCGTATAATCCGCTGGTTTTTTCTTCCAGTAACCCTTGATCTGCAGATTAGTAATAAAATAATGATAGGCCAGATCTGTGATAGCAGCCACCTCGTAACGCGGGCTCAGAATTTCAGATATTTCAACCGATAGCGGGTCAATAGTATAAATATTCAGTCTCTGGAACGAAACTTTTCTTTTAATAGTATCCCGAGCTGCGGTATATTCAGCAATTAACTTGGTAATCAACTTGACCGTGCTAACTGGCACCGAGTCGTTTTTGACGTAACCCGCCAGAGTTAGCTCGGTGATAAGCTCAATACCAACGTCGTCATTGACTCTGTCGCCGTTGGTCAAATAAAATCTTTTCAAAAAACGCCTAATCGCTCGCTGTAGCAATAGGTGCTGTTCGGCATTTTCGCTAGCATTTCTCAGTTGCTCGTAAGCGCCCGTGATGAATTTGCCAGTGCCAGTGATATGAAAACATTCATTCTTGGCGTTATATTCCAAAAACGCCTGCCTAGCGGCGGCGACATTGGCTAGATTGCTCCGAAAAGCCTGCCCAAAAGGATTTAAGCTATCCATGCTGATATTCTACAATATTTTTTGAAAAAAATCAATTTAATATGACGCTGCTGGCGGCGGAACTTCATCAAAAATCTCGGCGCCCTCTGTTGACGTTTCGTTGGCGCTTTCGACTACGGGTGCAACCTCTGGCGCAGTCGCTGGGTCACTTGCTGGCGCTAGCTCCTGGACAGGCATTGGTTCGCTGACCGCCTCGGCCAAAATTTCGTTATCAAAACTTAATGTCGGAGACAATTCTTCTTCTGGCTGCACATCAGTCTCGACAGCCGATATCGTCCCAGCTTCTACTGGGTCAGTGCTAGGAACAATATTAGGGGCAGGATTAGCAGCAACTTCTGGCGATACCACCGCTGGCTCTACCGCTATTGGCTCGACTGGAGCAGTAGGCTCGGGCGTCGTTGGCTGCGCTGCTGCCTCTGACACCACCGACTCACTTGGATCATTAGCAGTTGACGCTATAGTTGCGCCGGCGTCGCCCAGAACTTCATGAACGGCCGCCACCACGTCCTCAATGCCAACTTGCGATTTGACCAGGTATCTATCAACACCCAAAGATTCACCTTTTTCACGCTGACCGTCGGTCGAAAGGGCGGTCATCACAATAACCTTGATATTTCTAGTTTCGTCTTGCGAGCGCAAAATATCAATCATCTCAAAACCAGAGATGCGCGGCATCATCACGTCGCTCAAAATCAGGTCTGGTTTTTCTTTGACAGCCATCTGCAGAGCCGCTTCGCCGTCAGGGGCAGAAACAATATCGTACCCTTCAGCCAAAAGCCGCGTACCGTAAATCTCACGCAGGCTATTATCATCTTCAGCTAATAAAATCTTCGCCATTTTCCACCCCTATTCTATCACGCTTGTGCTTGGTTTGCAATATCGTTTTGTTCCTCTGTGGGCGCCTGAGGCGGCTGCTCCACTGATGACTGTTCTGCTGATGGCTCTTCTGCGGGTTCCTGCTCTACGGGCGCTTCTTGCTCAGTTTCCGGCCCTGCCGTTGGCTCCTCGGTCGGCTCAACCTCTGAGTCAGAAACCGAATCTGTCTCTGGGGTTTTCTCTGTTTGGGCCTCCGTCTCTTCTTCTGGCTCAACTTGCTGCAACGGATTTTGCACCTTCAAAACTTTGTCTTGATTGTTATATAAATTAACCTGCGCGTCAGAAATTCGTGGAAATTCAATGTAAAAAGTGCTGCCTTTTTTGGGTTCGCTCTCTAGCCAAACCCGACCGTCCATCGACTCAGCCATTTTTTTAACCAGATACAACCCCAAGCCAGTGCCGCCAACTTCGCGTGTGTCGTCATTATTTACACGATAAAACTTCTGGAACAAGTGAGAAACGTCTTCTGGCGCAATGCCAACACCGCTGTCTTTAACAACAAAGCGCACTTTCGACACATCGCCGTCCACGCTCACATCCACACTTCCGTTGTCAGTATATTTAATGGCGTTGTCAATCACGTTTTCCAATATTTCCAACAGATGATCTTTGTCGGCCATAATATGATAAGTCGGCATCACCACCGCCGAGCTGTAGTTGCCCATAGCAAAAACCAACTGCAGATTTTTTTCTTTAGCTTTTGGCTGCAAATCCTCCGCCACGCCACGCAAAAAATCTATGGCGTTAATCGGCGAAGGGTGTTGCTCCATTCGATTGTCGTCCAGCTGAGTGATGTCTAACAAATCCTGAAATAAATTGCCTAGGTGTTGTGAATTTTCGTGCGCTTTTTCAACATAGTTTTTGGCGCGATCGTCAATAGTGGCGAGCTGAGAGTTAAGCAACATTCCCAAATATCCCTCGATAATCGCCACTGGCGTGCGCATTTCGTGCGAGGCGGTGGAAATAAAATTGCTCTTTTCTTCTTCGTTTTGTTTACGCAAGGTAATATCACGAAACACCACAATAGCGCCGCGATTTTCATTGTTAGAAACTGGCGACACGCTAACGTCAACGTTGATTCTTCTATTAGACTTAGTGAGCAAAAACAGAGCATCGGTATTTTTGGGCTGGCACGTTTTTAGAGTCTCGGCTATTGGATTGGCGCTGTCTTTGGCCTCGACATCTTTGTCATCAACCAGCTTAACTACCGATAGATAATTCAGGCCAAAAGCGTCTTTGCTACGCCAGCCAGTAATAGTGCTAGCGCCTGGGTTAACCACCCTAATATTACCCGTGCTGTCAAGCAGCACCACGCCATCGCTAATAGAATTTATAATCAAATCAGAGGTATCATTACCAGATGTGTGATGACCGCTGGCCAGCTTAGATGATTTATTAGAACGGCTGAATAATCCCATATTATTACTCTGTCTTAACTTCTTCTGTTAGCGGTGGCTCGACGCTTGGTGCTGCAAGAGCGTCTGGAGTTTTGACGTCTTCCGTCGTGCTGCCAGTATCAGCGGCTAACTCAGCGGACGCAGGCTCCTCTGGCACAGCATTGGCCGCGTCAATCTCAGCCTGTTGTTTAGCTTTTTCTTCGGCCTGACGAATCTCAAAAACTGACTCTTCTGGAAAAGGATTCATCGACTTCTCTTTCGCGCTAACTTCTGGTTTGACACCCGCCGCCTCGTTGTTCGGATCAAAATCTGGAGCACCATCTAGTCCAGCCGTCGCCGCGGTCGCTACAGCGGTAGCAGCGGCCGTCGGATCGGTCACTATACTACTCACCGGCCCATTGCCCTCATTGTCATTTTCTTCGTGGCTCTCAATCACTGGCTCTGGCTCATATTCAGGTGGTTCATATTCGTCATTGACCACGCCTTCCGAAATAGCTGTCACCCGCTTTGAGCTCAGCAAAATCAACCACAGCCATGGGAAAAACAGAAACAAGACAATATAGCCGCTGCCTTTCCTGAGCCCGGTCGCAATTCGATAGGCCGCCACAATCATAAAGACCAGGTTCACCAACGGTATAAAAATCAACCACCATGTCTGCTTGCCAGCTTCTAGGAATTTCCACTGGCCATAAACTGGCACCCAAGCTGACCAGGCTGGCACCGTGCCGGTTTTTTTGAATATTTTTTGCATGAAAAAACCGTGATAAACGTACGCCAGAACCATCAACAACGCGATGGCGGCCGTGGCTAAAGCAAAAACGCGCCCCATAGCAGTGGGGTCTGGCATCGGTAAACTCAGACCGCGGTAGATGTTTTCGACGAGCACGACTGGCGAAAACGATTGCCCGCTCGCCACAGCGGTATTCGCGGCTACCGCAAAAGTCTGTGCGCTGCTAAATATTTCTTCCATTACAAAAGGCTTTCCTTGAGATAATTTTAACAGAAGCGCTTATGTTTTGCAAGCTATCCAGCGGTGGCTATTTTAAGCCGTGCCAGCGTTTCCTCACGTCCAAGTAGTGCCATAGTTTCTGGGAGCCCAGGCGAAAATATAGCCCAAGTCAAAGCAAAACGAATTAGCCCAAACAAAACTGGCGGTTTTTGACCAGTCTGCTCCAATAGTTCGTTAAGGCTAATCTGGATTTTTTCTTCTGTCCAGTCAGTCATTTCAAGCTTGGCTGCCGTAGTTTCGAGCAGCTTGATCTGTTCGTCGCGATTCAATTTGACGAGTTGCTTGTTACTGTCAACCATCGTCCAATTTGGCTGCGGTCGTTCGAAGAGGTACTCACTGAGTGCTGGTAAATCTGCCAAAACTTTCAATCTGTCCTGGATAATAGCTAGAACTTTCTTTTTCTCATCATCACTGGCTTCTCGACCAGATGTTCCCCAAAAGTCTTGCGCCCGTTCGTACAAATCATCTAAATTAAGCCGTTTAATCCACTGTCCATTCATCCAAATCAGACGCTTTTCGTCGAAGCGTGCGCCACTGCGACCGACGCGGTCGAGGCTAAATTTAGCGACTAGTTCGTCCACAGAAAAAATCTCCTGCTCTGTGCCGTCATTCCAGCCCATACTAGCGATAAAATTAACCATCGCTTCCTGCAGGAAACCTTCTTTGAAATATTCCATAACGTCTTTAGCGTCGTCGCGCTTACCAAGTTTTTTATTACCAGTTTCGTTCAAAATGTGTGGCATAGTCGCAAAAATGGGCCGCGAAATCTCCAACGCTTCGTATAAATTAAGGTAGTTCGGCATGCTGGACACAAACTCCTGACCACGAATGACGTGGGTGATTTCCATTTCAGCGTCGTCAACAATGTGAGCAAAGTTATAGGTCGGGTATCCATCAGACTTAATTATAATAAAATCATCAATTGCCTCTTCGCCGGCATGCAAATCACCCATTACCTCGTCGTGCCAGGCGTAATTTTTGGGGTCAGATTTGAAGCGTAGTGGACGAGTGCCATCCCACGCTGGCGGGTTATCTGGTCGATGATTACGGTATAAAAAGGCATGCTTGTTTCTAGTTGCTTCCACGCGAAAGCTCTTGACTTGCTCCGGCGTATATGGATCGGCGTAAGCTCGCCCAGTCGCCACCAATTTATCGGCCCACTTTTTATAAACGTCCAGTCGCTCGCTCTGGCGATACGGTGCAAACGGTCCGCCAATATCGGGTCCTTCATCGTAAACAATTCCCAGATTTTTGACAGCATCTAAAATGTAATCATCAGCCCCTACAACTTCTCGATTTTTATCAGTATCTTCGAGTCTTAAGATGAATTCACCACCGGTATGGCGTGCTACTAAAAAGGAGAACAACGCCGTACGAATATTGCCAACATGTGCAAACCCAGTCGGGCTGGGAGCAAAACGAGTGCGAACTTTTACCATATCAGCAGTATAACACACGCACGCCCAGAAGGGCTAGGCTGTGCCACTAAAAAATTCTTAAAACTCTCGCGCTCAAAACTAAAGACTGTCTGCGATGCGCCGAACTTGTTCTTCAGACAGCGCCGAATATATAATTTGATAACGAATGCCGTCCTTAGTAAACACCGCCGTATTGCCACTAATCACTAAATCTGCATCGGCTTCTGTGGTTTTCGATTCTACCAATGTATATTCTTCACCTTGACGATCATTGCGATATTTTATATGTACCTGCTCAGGCGAATAACTAATCGAACCGTTAATATAATACCCTGGAGCTACGTAAGTTGGTATATGACCGTCAACTTTTGCGTAGTGCGACGCAATCAACATTTCAAGTTGCGGCAAGCGAAAAATCGCTACTATCCCCGCAATCAATACCACCGCTACGATACCCGTAATAATATAAAAACTCTTGGGCGATTTTTTAATTTTTTTAACGTCTTTTTTAATTTCTTGACTAATCGATTTAGTGACTTCGCTAAAAACATGGTCGATTTCTTCAAGCGGCAGCGCTCTGGCGGACTCTGGTTTTTTGGCCAGAGGTTTTGAATGCGATTTCGATTGAGGCGCAACGCGATGAACGTCAGTCATCAAGTTTTTTGGAGTAACAATGGTCTTTGGCCGAGGTTTTGGCTGGGACGCTGGTTTAACTGGCAGTCTAACCGGGCTCGGCAAAGGCGTGCCGTTGTTAAAATGCGAGACCTCGGGGTGTTTTTTGACAGTTGTTGAACGCGGAGCCGACACATGAACTGCGTGGATTGGTTTAGTGACGTAACGACGGCTTAGCGTGACTGATTTCTGGGGACGCCTGCTGCGCGCACTGCCACGAACTTTAGCCGGCGATCGTTTCTTGACGGCCACTGCGGGCTTAGTCGCTGAAGTTTTCTTGATAACCACTCGCTCACCAACTACACCTCGCGCTAACTTCTCGCCAGGTTTTAAGGTCTTCACACTAGGCGCAGGTTTTTTGGCAACCTTAACCGGCAACCCCGTCGCTGCTTCATATAAAACTCCTTTTATCGTCACTGTTTCGCTCATCGCCCTCCCTAATTACATATAAGTTTATGCTAACTCACGCAAAAATGCAACCAGCTAACGCCCCGATCTACCAAGATTTTTAATCTCATATTCGCCCGACTTAGCCTCGGCCTCGCCAAACACAATAGCTTTTTCAATGCCCTTTTTTTCGAAAGTTTTAAATTTTTTGTCCAACTTAACGTCGCGACTATCAAGCTCAACATTGTGGCCTTCGTCTCGCAGTTTTTCGGCCAACTCAAACGCCTGGCTAACATATTCTGGCTCAACCAAAGCTATGCCAATTTCGATCTCGCTGAGCAATCTTGGCAGCAATTTATGGCTCTCCAAAAACAACTCCATCGGCAGTTGCCCTGGCGCAAAACCGAAAGCCGAAATCGGCTCTACACCAAAAAGTCCCACCAGACCGTCATAGCGTCCACCACCAAACATCGCACGATTATTCTCAGGATCAAGATCAAACACTTCAAAAACCGTGCCAGTATAATAATCAAAACCACGCATCAGCGTAATATCAAAAATCGCCGAACCAACGCCGAGACTAGCCAGCGCCTTAAAAAGCTCCTGCACATTTTGGAACTCCGCACTCTTGACAATTTCGGGCGGAATTTCCTCAAACGTCTTAGCGTTAATCACACTATTTAGCTTACTCCAAACCTCATCTTGACGTTTTTTGCCAAACAAATCCTTAACGGCCAGCTCAAAATCTTTCGCCGACAATTTATTAATCTTGTCGATTAACCGCACCACAGCTTTTGACTCAGTGTCATTTAACTCCAGATATTGGTGCATCACCAAATCTATCAATCGACGGTCATTAATACGAATCTCAAACATTGACTCGTCTGCGCCAAAAGATTTGAGAATTTTCTCGGCCATATAAATCACTTCGGCTTCAACAAACGAAGAATCATCACCAAAAACATCGGCGTTAAGCTGCCAAAATTCGCGATCGCGTCCACGTTGCATTTTTTCGTAACGCATAAAATTAGCAATGGAATACAGCCGCGCCGGATAGGCCATTTCTTGACGCCGCGCCGCCACCATGCGCGAGATGCTCGGCGTCATTTCCGGGCGAATTACTACTTTGCGTCCGCCACGATCCTCAAAACTATACGTCTGCTCGTTGACAATTTCGTCACCCGTCTTAGCAGCATAAATTTCCAGAGGTTCTAAAATTGGCGTGGAATACTCTTGAAAACCAAAGCTCTCGCAGACCTGCGCCCACTTAGCAAAAATATATTTTCTAATTCTTAGCTCTTCGGGATAATGGTCTCGCGTGCCTTTGTATGGTGTCTTTAGTAGTGCCATGCTACCCCCTTGGTTGATGATCGCTAAAGTGCGTCAAATTGTACTCTACGCGCAAACGCTTAATCAATTCTCTAACATCTGTCCCCAATTTAACCTCTGGATTTAAAATGCCGCGCGGGTCAAAAATCTCTTTCACCTTAGAAAACAACTCGTGGATTTCTTTGCCAACTTGTTTTTCGGCAAACGGCGCACGAATACGACCGTCCGCTCGCGCACCACTAATAACACCGCCCAACTCTTGCACTTTGTCGTAATAACTTTCCATCAAACCCACCACGCTCTGGCGACCTTCTAGCCGAGCTAAATCAATAAACGGCATGACCGTCAAATGTCCAGAGCCAATATGCCCCCAAATAGCTACTTCAATGTGCTTGCTTTTGGCCAAAGCTTTGGTCGCTTTTATGATGCTGGCAATATTTTCTATTGGTATGATAGCGTCCTCCAAAAGTGGCAGCGCGACTTTACCACCAAAATTAGCCTGCGCAATCGCCGAAGTAATATGCCTCAGCGACAAAATCTCTTCTTTGTCATCTTGTTCTTCAGCAGAAATAAACTTAGCACCATGTTCGGCAAAAATCTTTTCGGCTTTCTTCACCATTTTTTTGCGCTTAGCATCCCGATCGTCAAATTCAATCAACAACGTAGCGTCAGGAATTTTATTGGACAGAACTTTATAAGTGTTGCGACCAGTAATTTTCTCAGCCAAGCTGAAGACACTCTTGTCCACCAAATCAATCATGCTAGGCTTTAGCTCAAACAATTTATTAAGCAGCGGTTGCAGGTGGCGCGTAGGCACCGCTACCGCCATCAAAGTCGAGACTGGCGCTTTTGGCTCAGCGCGTAAAACCGCCTGCGAAATTACACCCAATGTTCCCTGGGAGCCCACAAACAGCGGCGTCAAATCAAACGAGCCGTCTTGATGTCTAACTTTGTCTAGAGCGTAGCCAATATTAGTCGAAATTCTATCTTTAGAAAGCCCTAAAATCAGCTCTTTATTGTCCGAAATCAACCCATCAAGTTGACGATAAATTTCGCCTTCCAGCCCTGGTAAGCCTTTCTTTTTGTTAAGATCATGTTTGCTCAACCGCCCCGTCTCAATAATCTCGCCGTTAGATAATATCACCTCCAAACGATCAACAAAGTCACGCATATAGCCGTATTTAATTGAACGCTCACCGCTAGCATTGTTAGCAATGGACCCACCGATAGTCGCCAATTTATAACTAGTAGGAAAAATCGGCAAATGCAGACCATGAGTATAGAGAATCTCTTGCAGCGCCCGAAAATTCATGCCTGCCTCGACTCGCACCTTAGCGTCTTTCACGTCCAGCTCAAACAGCTTGCTCATATGCGCCGGAAAAACCAGCAACAGCCCTTCGCCAATTGCCGCACCAGTTTGATCGGTGCCGCCGCCGCGCGCCGTAATCGGTACATTAATTCCCTTGTCAGCCAGACGATACGAAAACCTGAGAATCTTCTGCAAATCGTCAATAGTCCGTGGGTAAATAATCGCCGAAGGGTGAATCTGCAAAATCGACGCGTCCCGCGAGTAAACCTCTCGCACCTTAGAATCGTTAACTACTTCGCCAGCAATGTGCTCGGCTAAATATCGAGATACTTTATCCATAACCTCCATTGTAACGAAAACACCCTATAAAAACAACCCCTGCAAGGGGTTGGTCAGACAAGTGAAAGAGGCGCTACTTTGCCGCCTCCTTCTTTTTCCGAAAGAATGCTAATCCCGCTTCTCCGTATTTGCGATTATCCACCACAACAACCCCTGTAACGGTTGGAACACACATACTTCCTGGATATGATAGTACCATAATTCCATTTGGTTTTAAAAGCCCCACGAGCTTTAAGCTTGTGGAAAACTGCGGGTCATAGTACGGCGGGTCTGCAAATATCACATCAAACTGCGCGTCCTCCACTTTTGTTGTGGCCAGCCAATTAGATAAAGTAGCCTGAATCACTTTGGTTTTTTGACTAATTGCCAAATCCGTTGTGTTTTTGACAATAATGCCAGCTGCCACACGATTTTTTTCAATAAACACGGCCGATTTAGCACCGCGGCTAATCGCTTCTATACCCACTGCGCCAGAACCAGCAAAGGCGTCCAGCACCTCAGCATCTCTTACCCTATCGCCCAAAATATTAAACAAAGCCGAACGCACGCGATCGCCCATAACATGAGTCGAACGGCGCGGCGGCGTGTCAATCAATCGACCGCCCAAACTTCCAGATATAATTCGCACTTTCACAGTCCTTATTTTAGCATAATTAAAAGAGGTGTGCGTAAAATTTAATTTATCGCACACCCTTTTGGGTGTTGGCATGATTTTTTTCATTCTTCATGCCAGGTTCGAGCAGAGACCAGAAGCTCAAAGTCATAGCCAGGAAACTCAGCTTGCAGCCAGTCAACCACCGAACGGGCTACCCCTTCCATGGCTGGAACCAGCGGAGAGACATAAATCTTATCGAAGTCTTGTAACCCGTGAGCCTCTTTCTCGAGCACTTGCTTCACTTCGCCTATGACGGGCTCGAACCTTGGAGGAGACTGTATGCGATATTGCCGCATATGCGCAAACTTCATTCCTTTTGTGATGGCATCGATGCACCTCTCCTCTTCCGGATTACTAACAACGTGAAAAAAATTTTCAAGCATGTTAGTGAGCAGGAGCAAAAGATATTCTTGCTCTTTTTTCTCGTCCTTCACCTTCTTCATGTTCCTCACTCCCTTCCTTGCAAAGTCGCAGCGAATGACATTTTCAGTCTAACAAAATTAACGGCTCTCGCCAAGGATAAGCGCTTTAGAAATCTTTAAAAAAAGGTAAACCCGCGCAGCTATATGTAATGACGTAAGTCATCAATTTACTACGCGGGGGCGAATTTTACCTTATTACGAAAACCTGACCGTCCTCTACGTGACGGCGTAATAACCTAGGTTCATAATCGTAATCCTGCGTTTGCAGACGGGCTGCAGTTTTTGCTGCGCTCATCATACATTGATACATTATATATGCCACCAAAGGCGGCATGAACAGGAGAGCTTCTCCTCCTTCGTCCAACCGCATCGCAGTATAGATGACAATCAACAACCACAATGTGGCGGCTGCAACAACTGCAGCGTATACCACTAGGGCAATCTTAATTTTGTAATTGACTAAGACTGCTAAATGGTATGTGCCATTTTTGCGGTCTCTCGTCCAGACCGCCTCGCGGTAGTAACCCACCGCAAAAGCGATCATTAGCCCTGCCAGAAAAAGCACCGTGAAGGCAAGAATCGCTATGATTAAGTTTGACATTTTTCTACCTCCTAGTTGAATTGTTTTGACTAAATTCTTTTGGTTTTATCCGCCATTTTGGCGACTTTTTTAGGCAAAAATCATCAAAACGGCGAACAAAACGCTGAGGTATTAAGGTAAAATTCTTGTAAGGTACGATGAGCTATAATCATAACTCATGCCCCTATTGTATCACACTTATGGTAAAAAGTCAAGGCTCTGCAGCGACGCTCAGCACTCTAGCATAGCGCCGACCCCAGTGAAACTGGCTTGTTAAAACCCCTTACTAGAGTAAGGGGTCTATTCTAACGTTCAGTGTTTATTTCTTGCGATGAACTGGTTTTTTCTTAAGTTTGTTGTTTTGGACGTAATAGTGATGGTACACAACGGCCGCAGCAGCGATGACTACTAAGAAAATTGTGATGCCAGCGCCAGTTTTTGCAATCTCTGCTGGGCAGGTGCCGTCTTCTTCGCAGCTCTTCTCGTTGCAAAGTTTATCGCCCACGGGAATCCCCGGCTTGCAGTATTCGGTTTTTGGCTCACAACGCTCATCACCCACAGGAACACCCGGCAAGCAGTATTCTTGTTCTGGCGGCGGTGTACAATTTACGATAACATCAGCTGAATCTTCTTTTGAACCATTTTGGGTCTTAATAATCCCCCAGTTGGTCAAAACTGTACCACATGCGGCATCTTCTGGAACCTTAGCCGTGAAATAAATTTTAGCGCCAGCACCAGGAGCGTAACTTTGAATGTCTATACCATTAGCGTTCATCAGTGAGTCAGTATGTGGTGTGCCAGACGGATAGTTACCGTTCTGTAAAACTACGCTGCCACTGTGAAAAACCAAGCCTCCAGGCAAAGTATCTTTAGCGATAACATCAGACTGCGTAACTGTACCGGTGTTGTTGTATTCAATTTTGTATTTAACCGTATCACCAGGCTTTGCCTCTACAATCTTGCGGTAGGTCTTGTCTTCTTGCTCTTCAACGCGAACTGTTTTGTCCACAGTGAAATTCGGGGTACCGACGAAGTTAACTTTTACCTTAAACGTGGCGATACCAGAGTATTTATAGCAACCTGGAATCTTACCGTCTAGTTTATCGTAGCCTAATAAAACACCGTCTTTATTGGTAACTATTTCATCTCCAAGTGCAAAGGTGGAAAAACCATTAGCGTTAGTGTAATATCGGCCAGAGCCCGAAACATAGGCTATCTGGAACTCTTTATCAGCTTTTAAATTAACCTCGTCCCAAACCTCTTTAGGATTAGCATTAGAAGAGTTGATGTGCACCTCGATTTCACCATTCTTAGTCAATCCCGTGGTTATACCAGCAGACAAACGAACATTTTCCGCCACCAAATTCAAATTGGCGGCCGCATTGTTATGGACGAACACTCTGACCAAGTAAGTGTGGTCATCTTGAACGGTAACCACGTCAGCGAAACCGCCCGCCTGAGTATTATTGTCATCTTTGACCAGAACAAAATTGCGTTCATCGCCATAATTAGAGTCGTCAGTAATTGAGTTAAAAGTAATGTAGTCAGCTGGTTTTGCCTCAGTAAAAGTCGCTCGACTGGCTGGTCCCCAAGCGTTGCCTACCCAACTAGGGAGAGTAGCTACACCCAGCGTCAAAATAGCACCTATTGACAACACCCACGCTAGTTTATGATGCAGGTGCATTTGAGTTTTCTTTGGCGCACTCGTGCGACGGCCTTTAGTGGACGTCTTACGAGTACTTTTTTTGGTTTGTGATTTTTTTACCATTTTTTACCTTTCTATTCTATCTATAGATCATCTAGCTGTTCGTTTGGCGTGGTGTTAACCGGTGGTGGCGATTGCTGTGCTGGCACCTTGTCAGCTGGACGATCAGCCCCTGGACCACTAGTTTGCTCGTGACTCGTGGCGCCGCTATGAGCTGAGCCACCACCTGAAGGAGGTGGGCTAGTAGCGCCTGGAGCCTGTGAACCATCATTATGGTCAATTGGCTTTTCTTGACCTGGATCGTTTCCGTCAATAACTGGCGTGCGGCCAGGCTGTTCGACCGTATTATCAGTGCCGGGCACCCCATTACCGGTTTCTTGGCTAGGCTGTTCTTCTGGACCTGAACCAGGACCGTTGCTGTCGTCCGTCGGCACTTCAACCAGTGGATCATCACCAGTCTGGATCTGGTCTGGTAAATCAGGATTAAGATCTATAGACTCCGCTGGGTCTTTTGGATCTAGGTCGAGTTCTGGTTCTTCTGGCGGTTTTACTGGAGGCACAACTGGTGGAACAACAGTACCTGGAGTTTGCGGAGTATAACTAGGGGTAGGGGTGATTGGCGTTCCAGCTGGCACTGGATGCAATGGCTGAGAACATGGCACCTTATACATCGCCACAACATCGCCATTTTCGTCGCGTTCGACCATAGCGAATGTGCCCTGCTCGTTAGTTACGATGCCTTTGTGTAGCAACATGCCTTGCTGCTCTGGATCATCTGGATGTGACAGATAGGCATTGCCATACAGCCCGTCTGGAATCTGCTCCATGGCAAACGTGTGATCACTGCGCAGTGTCTGTACTGTCTCAAACACACCTTGGTGCAAATTATAATCATTGGTCATAGCCTGTGCCATCTGTTCTGCACTCATATTGCTACCGAACAGCTCCTCGACTTGTTGCGGTGACAGAACTTCTGCTGCATGCGAAGCAAGCGCCGCTGGCTCCTTAGAATCCACCGTATTAATGGCGTGTGCTATAGCCGCTGACTGTTGCTCGGCGCTCAAGTCGTTAAAATCATTACTGAACTCGATGTTTGCAAAGCGCGTACCAAAGCCCGCAGCCTCAGCGGGGATACTGTCGTGACCTTGGATTATGATGTCCTCTTTGCCGTCACCGTTTATGTCTATAGATGCCACAAAACCGTAATCTTGGTTAACATCGTATGTTAGATTAGCTACGTCTAGCACATCGGGTATGCCATCACCGTCCAAGTCAAGCATGGGGGTATCTCCTATGCCATCGCCAGTGGTGTCAAGCATCCAGGAGTCTATGCTGCCATTGCCGTCTAAATCATAGCCAAAAACATTAGGCGTGCCAGAGCCGCTTAAGTCATGCGAGCTCAAAATAGTGCCCATTTCAATTTGAGATAAGTCTACGTCTTCAACACCCCCTGGACCAGCAGCAGCGCTACCAAGATCCTGCATGTCAGACAAAAACATTTCGCCAGCCATAGTACCAGCGGCAGTACCCGCACCTATCAGAGCCCAACTGGCGCCAACGGCCATGGCCTCCTGGTATTTCTCTCTAGTACGACCTGCCTCGTAATTTGCCCTTGCTACTTTAGCTGAGCGTTCATGCTCACTCAGTCCTTCTTCCCGACTGATAGCGCCAAGTCTTTGGTTGAGATCGCGGTCATATTTACGCTGAACAAACCCTTCCATCTTGCCTGCAGCCCACTTGAGCGGGGGCAGATTCATCAGCTTAGCCTGTGCTTTGTCAATCTTTGTATTTTTATCCCGATCTCGGTTGCTGGCCGACATGCCAGCATCAACAAGCACCTTGCCCTTGGCCATTCTAGCAGCAACTCCTAGTACTGGGATAAGTGCAGGGGCAGCTAACCCGCCAGTTGCGGATATTCCCACGCCAACAGCAGCGCCAGCGCCAAAGCCAGCCAAAGTTCTAACAACCTTGTGCTTGCCTAGCCAGTTTACAACCTTACCATATTTAGTATCTTTAAAAATTTCATCTCGCACATCATTAACATCCTGCCACATCTGCATTTGACGTTCAGCAAAGAACGCTTGCTTTTCGGCATCGGTCATGTCTGGGTTAATCTCTGTTAGTTCAGCGAGTTCTTCCTGGGCTTTCTGAAGAGCTAGTTGCTCATAATTGCCTTTCTCTTCTTCGTATAGTTGCTTGCGCTGACTACGTTTATACTCTTCAGGCATTTCTTTTTTGGCCGCTTCACCGCCCAAGCTCAGCGCAGCCACCTTTCTGCGAGACTCCTCTAAGACCTTGAACAGGGGCGCCTTACCTGCATCGGGTCCTGTCTCAGGAACTTTGGATGCCCCCTCAGCAGGACTAGTCCCTTCTCCCCCATCATTACCTTCATTGCCCTGTTCAGCTCCCTCACCCTGCTCTGGGGTTTGGGTTTTGGTGTTTAGGTTTTGCCAGGCGCCTACGCCTTGCCAGGTGCCTGGTTCGGCATTGGGGTTGGTGGCGTTGTCTGAGTTGGC
>WRHN01000002.1 GCA_009783235.1 Candidatus Saccharimonadota bacterium | reverse complement strand
CAACACCAGCTGAGGTACTGAAGTACAGCAGTAATGTGTGGCTACAAGAGTATGGATTTAGAAAGTCTATTGATAGCAATATACAGACCGTGCTGTATAGGGAGGGGGCACCTAGGGTGTAGGAAAGATTAGGGTTGACCCTTTAGCAAAACCCTGCTAGATAGTTAACCCAGACGACCACTAGGTTGCCCCCGGCCCCAGAGGGGGGTTAGACCTAGTGGTGGCTGAGTTATGCTATAATGATAACATGAAGAGGCTCGTTTTAATTGATGGCAAGTCGGTATTCTATCGCGGGTACTATGCCATGGGCGGGCTAAAGACAGAAGGCGGCACACTGGTCGGCGGAGTTTATGGCTTTGCCGCCATGGCGCTGGAAGTTATCCGTAAACTTGAGCCTGATTTCGTGGCCGTAGCCTGGGACAAGGCCGGTACTAATATCCGTCGGCGACGAGAAATTTATCCTGAATATAAAGCGGGGCGCGTTAAGGCACCTGATGATTTTTATGCCCAAGTGCCGATTTTGCATGAACTATTGAATTGTTTTGGCTGGCCGCTCTACGAATTAGACGATTTTGAGGCTGATGATATCATCGGCACGCTAGCCCAGCAAGCCGAAGAAACTTGCTCACTAGAAACAATTATAATCTCTTCAGATCTTGATATGTTGCAAGTAGTGGGCGACCGCACACACCTGTACGCTCTAAAAAAAGGTTTTACCGACATTGAAAAGTTCGATATTACCGCCCTAGAAGTCAAATACGGCATCAGCAAAGAACAGTTTTTGGACCTGAAGGCCCTCAAGGGCGATTCTAGTGATAATATACCTGGCGTGCCAGGCATTGGCGAAAAAACTGCTACGGCCCTGCTGCAAGAATATGGCACCCTGGACCAAATATATGAAAATATCGCTTTGGTCAAATCTGCCTGGGCGAGGAAACTAGAAGAAGGAAAAGGCTCAGCCTATATGAGTAAAAAGTTGGCCGAGTTGGTTTTGGACGCGCCGATTGAACTTGACCTCGTGGCCATGGACGTGCGCAGATTGGACGCTGGGCGCCTGCGAACCGAGCTTGATAAATTAGAGTTTCGCTCGCTGATTCGTCGCTTGCCTGATTATATGCGAGAGGATAAGGCTATAAGTAACGCCGCTTCGCAAAACACAGTAGCGACAAATAACGTGCCAGCCGAGTTTGAAATAATAAGAAATGACGCTGAGCAAATTGCGTTGGTGTCAAAAGGTTGTTTTATCGCGCATGACGTGAAAAAATTTTTTGAAAACTGGGCCGAGCCAACCATTAAAAGCTTGCGCGATATTGAACTTTTTGACACTAGATTAGCTGGTTTTTTGCTGAACTCTTTGCGCAAAGCCTCCGACATCGAGGACGAGACTGCAGAAAAAATTTATGCACTTTATGTTGATCGCAAAGAAAAATTGGTGGCTCTGCCCAAGCTTTATAAATTGGCCTGCAAGATAGATTTTCCGCTACAAATTTTGTTGGCCAAAATTGAGTCGCGGGGCGTTGAATTAGATCTGAAGATTCTCGCTAAAATGAGTAAGAAATTGCACAAAAAAGTTGGCGAGCTAGAACAAGAAATTTGGCTAGCGGCGGGCAAGGAATTTAACATCGCCAGCCCTTTGCAGCTTTCGGAAATACTGTTTCAGACATTGAATTTACCCAACAAAGGCGTTAAAAAAACGGCGCGCGGTTTTTCGACGGGCGCGAATGAACTAGAGAAATTACGCGGTCTGAACCCAATTATTGAGCTGATAGAAAAATATCGCGAGCTGACAAAAATTCTCTCGACCTACGTAGATGCTCTGCCTAAATTGGCTGGTGAGTCAAATCGTTTGCACACAAAATTTCAGCAAGACATTACCCAAACCGGCCGCCTGAGTTCGTCCGAGCCAAACCTGCAAAACATACCCGCGCGTACCGAACTTGGTCGCGAGATTCGCACCGCTTTTGTGGCCAGAAACAACAAGTTAATTGTCAACGCAGACTATTCGCAATTTGAGCTGCGTCTAGCGGCGGCGCTGGCGGGCGACACAAATTTGATTGAAGATTTTCAGGACGACGACATTGACATTCACACCAAAACTGCCGCCGAGGCATTCGGTCGAGCCATGGAAGACGTGTCTGAGGCCGAAAGGCGAGCGGCTAAGGTGATTAATTTTGGTGTGCTATATGGCATGAGTCCGCGAGGGCTGTCTCAAGCTGCTGACATGAGCATGGTTGAGGCTAAGGATTTTATTTACCGTTATTTTCGTCTGCGTCAACCAATTCGAGATCTCATCAACAAAACCGTTCACCAAGCAGAAATCGAGGGGTACGTTGAGACTTTGTTTGGACGTCGTCGACTCACTCCTGATGTTAAATCACCAGTTTACGTGGTGCGCGAGGCAGCCAAGCGCGCCGCGGCCAATATGCCAATTCAGGGCACCGAGGCCGACTTAATGAAAATGGCCATGCTGCGCATTGAGCGAGAAATCCCCGAAGCTGAACAATTTATGCAGATTCACGATTCTATTATGGTGGAGTGTGATCCGCAGGCGGCCGAAATGGTGGGCAAGAAAATGAAGCAGATTATGGAAAATATCTACCCGAGTATTGGCGTGAGGCTAAAAGTGGATATTAAAATTGGCAAAAATTGGAGCGAATTGTAATACAATAGAATCATGATTTATCTCTATTCAGGCGAGAATGATTTTGCTATAACCGAGAAATTACGGGCAGTTTCTGAGGCTTTTAAGAAAAAATATTCCGACGCGAGCGTGGAGCGTATTGATGGTAGCGAAATTAGTACAGCGGAACTATCAGCAAAATTAACTAGTATTGATATGTTCACGTCTAGGAAACTTTTGGTACTTACTGACATGGGCAAGAAGAAAAACACCTGGGACACGCTTGCTCAAAGTTTGGCCTTGGTACCAGATTCGACAGAGGTGGTTATTATCGAAGCCAAGCCCGATGGCCGGCTTAATGCTACTAGGGAAATCAAAAAGGTGGCAAAAACTACCGAATTTAAGTTGCTGGCGCGACACGAATTGGAGCAGTGGACACGGCAAACTGTTCAGGAATTGAAATTAGAAATTAAAAACGATGCATTGAGGCTGTTGATTGAGTTTTGTGAGAGCAACCAGTGGCAGATTATGCATGAGTTGAAAAAATTATCGCTCATCACTAAAGTTATCACTAGTGGAATAATAGTTCAATATGTCGAACCTAGTCCAGGGACGGACGTTTTTCGGGTACTGGAGTTTGCTATTAATAAAGACCTTGACGTACTTAACGCGGCCCTGGATATCCTGCGGCAAAAAGAAGACGTGAATAAATTTTTGGGACTTTTAACGAGTCAGATTTTTACCTTGACGGCCCTCAAAAACAGCCCTGAACAGGCTAGCGTTGCGCGCGATATGGGTCTGGCGCCGTTTTTAGTGTCTAAACAAACGGGGTTGGCGAGAGCAATAACCCCTAATCAACTGAACAAATTAGTGGCCTCTATGGCCGAAATTGACGGGCGCGTTAAGCTAGGCGAGGACGGCTGGTTGTTGATTAAATTAGCTCTGAACCGCCTCTTTGGCTAAATTTATTGAAAAAACTAAGCTTAACTGGTATAATTTTAGCATGTCACAATACACCATACCTCAGGACGTGGAAACTGAGGACAAGATAATCGGGCCGTTTGGCATGCGCCAATTGATATATTTGGCTATTACCGCCGCTATGATTGGCCTTGGTGTTGCTTTATTTTCGCTATCACCGGTGTTGGTGGTCATTCCTCTGCCGGTGGCGATTTTCTTTTTGATAATTGCATTGCCGCTCAAAAAAGACCAGCCTATGGAAAACTGGGTAGCGGCTATTATTAGATTTCGCCTCAAACCGCAGAAGCGCACTTGGCAAAATGACGGGCAAGAGAGTTTTATTACTATTGACGAAGCTGTGGAGATCGACGAAGTGGCAATTAAGGACGTGGCGGGCGAGGAAGCCGAGAAGCGAATTTCGTTCCTGTCTCAGCTGGTTGACTCTGAAGGCTGGGCGACGCGCGGCATTAATTCTCCAATCGGCGCGCCGACTTCGGCGATCAGTAACGACGTGATGATGGAATCTAATAACGTGGTTGATATGTTTGATTCGACTCACTCAGCCACTGTAGGTAGCGAGTTAGCGCAGTCGCAAAACGATTATCGCGACGCTTTGGTGAATCAAATGCAGTCTAATTTTGAAACTGAAACTAGCGGCCGGCCGGCCGACAATTCGGCTTTTAATATACCGGGTGCGCCAATGAATGATCAGGGGGTGGGGAGTGCAGCCCAATAACGCTCTCGGAGGGCCAGTACAGGGTCCGCAAACAGCTGCTGTACCGCCGCCAAACCCGGGCTCTTTAGGCGCGGCACCGAGTTTGAACGTTCCTGGCGCGTCGGCTCCTGCTGGTCAACAAGGCGCCCCTCAAGCTAATGTTTTTGGCAACCAACCAGGTGTTGTTCCTGGGCAACCCAATCCAGATCGCACGGTCGCTCCGCCAGCCGTGGCCGCAGCGCCCAACTTGTCGCAAACACCAGCATCAGCAGGGATACCAGCTGGTCAACAGAGCCAACAAGGGCAAGAGCCGCCAGTTGCCCAGTTTCGCGAAACCCCGGCTGCCGGCACAGCGCCCGCCCAAGACGCTAACCAGAACAAGGACGCCAATGTCAAAAACCCTAATTCAACCCAAAACTCATTGTTAATTTCTCAAATCCGCAACGATATGGTGGTGATGAGCGACGGTAGTTTTCGCGGAGTGGTGACCTGCCAGTCAATCAACTTTGACCTTATGAGCACTACTGAACAAGAGGGCATTGAGGCTTCTTTTCAAGGATTTATTAACTCTCTTTATTTTCCTATTCAGATTTTCTTGCGATCTCAGCGCGTCGATATTGAGCCATATTTGAAATATATTAATAATTTACGTCTGCAACAAGAAAATATGCTGCTAGGTAACTTGATGGATAATTATATGGATTTCATAGATCGCCTGGCGGCCGAGGCTAATATCATGAACAAAGCTTTCTTTGTGATAGTTGAATTTAACCCAGCTGGAGATATTAACTCCCAAACCAACTCTACTAAGAACCTGTTTTCTAACTTGTTTGGCGGCGACAAACAGCAGGCGATGAAGGTTTCTGCTCAAAGTTTCGCTAAGGCTAAAGAGGAAATTGGCAATCGCACGACCGCGATAATTAACGGGCTAGAGGGCGTAGGAATTAACAGTAAACGGCTTAACACCAGGGACTTAGTGACGCTTTATTACAATATTTATAACCCAGATACCGCACTGAACGAACCGCTGGGGGATTTCAAGAAATTCACCAACCTTTACACTTCTAGGGGAGTCAAAGAAGAAGGTGCGCCAGCAGGGCCACAACCAGCGAACACAGGAGGACAAAATGGCTAAAAAGAACGTGATTAGTGAAGCTGAACAACAGCGAATCAACGAAATACAGTCTGTCGAGAACGAATTCCAAAAGGGTATAACCACCCTACGCGACTTGATTTCGCCAGCCTCACTAGAGTTTGAGGCAGGATATTTTCGATTGGGTACAAAATTTGCTCGAACTATTTACGTCTACGGCTATCCGCGGCAAATTTATACCGGCTGGCTAAGTTCGGTCATTAACCTAGATGAAGTTCTTGACCTTTCAATGTATATTTATCCCGTTGAGAGCCAGGTGGTGCTGAATAACCTGAAAAAACGGGTGACTCAGCTGGAAGCTTCTATGGAAGTTAACGCCGAAAAAGGCAAAGTGCGTGACCCAGCGCTAGAGGCGGCGCTGTCTGATGCTGAGCAGCTACGAGATCAGTTGCAGCTTGGCGCTCAACGCTTCTTCCGCTACGGCCTTTACATTACTTTTTATGCTGACAATTTGGACGACCTGAACTTTATTCAACACAAGCTCGAAAACATTATGGGGCAGCAATTGATTTTGACCAAAACCGCTAGCTCACAACAAGAACAAGGCCTCAATTCAACCGTACCGCAATTCACTGACAAACTACAGATTCGCCGCAACATGAACACCGGCGCTATTTCGACTTCTTTCCCGTTCACTTCGGCAGACCTGACACAAAAAGAAGGCATTTTATATGGCGTCAATATGCACAACAACGGCTTGGTGATTTTTGACCGTTGGAGCCTAGAAAACGCCAACCTGACCGTTTTCGCTAAGTCTGGTGCTGGTAAATCGTTTACAGTCAAACTTGAAGCGCTACGTACAATGATGCTAGGCGCAGAAGTGATTATTATTGACCCGGAAAATGAATATGAAGAGTTGTCCAACGCTGTTGGTGGCACATATATTCGCCTCAGCCTGAACTCTGACACGCGTATCAACCCGTTTGATTTGCCGAAAATTATTGACACCGAGGAGGCCGATGACGCGCTGCGTGCTAATCTTATCACCCTGCACGGGCTTTTGCGCCTGATGCTTGGCAATGAGGCTAACCCGCTAAGTCCAGCCGAGGAATCCGACCTTGATCAGGCTCTAATTGACACATACGCCCGCGTGGGCATCACCGCGGACCCACTCACTCACCAGTCGCGACCGCCTGTTATGGCTGATCTTTATGAAACATTACTACACATGAACGGCAACGGCCCACAACTTGCCCAGCGGCTACGCAAATACACCGTGGGTACCTTTGCGGGCATCTTTTCACAGCAGTCTAATGTGGACATCAATAACACTATGGTGGTCTTTAATATTCGCGACCTGGAAGACGAGCTGCGACCAGTGGCTATGTACATCGTACTTTCGCATATTTGGAGCATTGTGCGTACTGACCAACGTAAGCGCATGTTAATTGTTGACGAGGCCTGGCAGCTTATGAAATACGAAGACTCGGCAGCTTTCCTGTTTTCAATCGCTAAACGTGCTCGTAAATATTTCTTAGGGTTGACTACTATTTCGCAAGACGTAGAAGATTTCATGAGTTCTAAAATGGGTCGGGCAATTATCTCTAACGCATCTATGCAAATTTTATTGAAGCAGGCTCCGTCAGCCGTAGAAGTA
This sequence comes from Candidatus Saccharimonadota bacterium, assembly GCA_009783235.1. Taxonomy (GTDB): domain Bacteria; phylum Patescibacteriota; class Saccharimonadia; order Saccharimonadales; family Saccharimonadaceae; genus WRHN01. The sequence continues at coordinate 214,583 of WRHN01000002.1, read as the reverse complement.
ATATCTAAAGTGTTTATGTTGACAGACCAAGAAGCAAAACTGCTGACCAACTTCCCGGTGGGGCAGGGCTTGTTTTTTGCCGGGCCCAACCATGTACAAATTCAAGTTATCGCCAGTCCGGTTGAAACAACTCTCATAACCACCAACCCACAAGAACGCATGCGCGAACACAAGCCCGAAGCTCAACAGCAATAATACGTTTCTAAGTTAAAACTATTTTATTGCCAAATTTTTCATTTAATAATCGGCAGTCCGTGATAAAAACATTTGGAATGCCGTCCAGAAGTTTTTCGATTTTTTTCACCCGCTCTAAATCAATATCGTTAAATAAATCGTCAAATATCACGTATTCTATTTGATATTTTTTAATCAATATAATAAATATTGTTAAAATTATCAGCTTGCCCTCGCCGCGCGAAACCTGACGTTCGGCCTTTTTATTGTTAATCAAAAAACCAATGTCGTCCTTGTGGGGCCCCACACTGGTAAAACCCAGTGCACGTTCTTTTTGATAATTAACCTTCAATTGATTTAAAATTTTTGCGGCAGTGTCGTGATTTTTGTAAACTAGTTCTATTTTTTCATTTGCGCCGGTTACTTTTTGATATTCCTCGGAAATATATTGGTTAACTTCTTTCACCCAAATCTGGCGCGCTGCAATAATCTCTGCGGCTAAATTAGCCATTTGTTCGTCCCAAATATTTAAATCTGTCTGTTTTAAAAACTCCTGCTTAAGAAGTTTATTGCGCTGTAAAATTATTCTATTATACTTTCGAATTATTTCAGAATATCCTGGTTGGGTTTGAGAAATAAAATAGTCTATAAATTCACGTCGTTTTTTGGGTGAACTATAAAGAATCCTGGAGTTTTCTGGCTCAAAAAGAACAATTTGTTTTTTATTATTAGTAGACAATGTTTTAAAATTTTTAGAGTTTAACTGGAAAGTTTTTTGATTATTTTGAAATTTCACTATTCTTTTTTCAGTGTTGTTAATATTTAAATCGACCCGCCACCAATCAGTTTGATTATTAGTAATATCTAGAAAGTTAGATCGCCAAGATTTTCCCTGCAAGGAAATATAAATAGCTTCGACCAAAGAGGTTTTACCGCTACTATTTAAACCTGTAATTAAATTAACGCCGGGCTTAAATTCAACCACAAAATTTCGGTGTTTACGAAAGTTTTGTAATTTTAATCGCATACTCAACTCTTAGTCGGCATAATTATATGTTTATAACTAATATCTTCAACACCTTTTAATAAAATAGGCGCTAGCTTACCACTAAAGTTAAACTCTATCTCCTCGGAACTAATACAATTTAAAGCTTCTATTAAATATCTCGCATTAAGACTAATCTCCGCCGAGCCTTTAACTTTAGCTGTTAGTTCTGATGTGTTCTCGCCAAATTCTGATGCGATAGATTGAATAGTAATATGGCTCTTTTTCTCATCAATTTTAATTGTAATTACACCCGCTGTTTCGCGCGCAAATAGTTCAGATATTTTAATCGTACGTAAAAACTCATCTTTAGAAAGAGTAAAATTATTTTCGGTTTTAGAGGGAATTAACCCCTGATAGTCGATAAAATTACCAGAAATTAACCTGGAGGTAATTTCTATATTATTTAAAATAAAGCTCACTTGATCTTCATTAATTAAAATATTTATATCCTCTAATTCTTCCGGGATAGATTGACTTACAATACTTAAAGTAGAGGCTGGAATAATCGCTTTTATATTATTATTATTGGTGATTTGTTTTTCAGCCAACCTATATCCATCAGTCGCCACAAAACTCAGTGTATCACCGTTAGTATACATATAAACTCCAGTTAAAATAGGACGACTAACATCACCAGATGTTACATTAGTGGTTTGATTGACGATATCTTTAAAGTCTTGAGTGTTGATAGTGATTTTTTCGGCTTTTTTAATTTCTGGTATTTCTGGAAAATCCTTTGGATTAATTGTATTAATGGTTGATTTATAACTACCAGCCTCGATTTTTAATTTATCATTAATTAATTCCAGGTTAATATTTACTTTTGGTAAATTAGAGATAAACTCTGTAAGAAGTTTCGCGGGAACGACTATTTTACCTTCTTTTTCAATTTTTGCGTTAATATTTTCAGAAATAGCAACGTCCATATTGGTTGAGTTAATAATTAAACGATTCGAATCGGTGTATAATAATAAATTATTTAAAATAGAAAGACCAGTTTTACTATTAATCACCCGGCTGACCGTCGTGAGAGCTTTTTTAAAATTTTCCTGTGTGATAATTAATTTCATATTTTCCTTTCTATTATATATTTAAAATAGTATTATTAGTAGGTATTGTGGAAAAACCGTAAAACTTAAGATTTCTTAGGTGTAAATAAGCTTTGTTAGGTTGTGTAAAAACGGTGGGCAAAAATATCTTAAAAACTAAGTTTTTACCAATTACTAAAAATAAATTTAAAAAAACCACCAAACTAAAATTAGTTTTACCTAATAATTTTAATGATTTCCCATAGTTTTTCACACAGTTTTTACACATACAATTTCTCGCGAATTTCATTTATTTGGTTACGCAAACTAATATCTAACTTAATATCACGATCAATTTTACGGAACGAACTAATAATAGTCGTCCAATCTTTTCGACCAACGGCCTTAGCGATATTTGGATAGCTTTCATTAAGTTCGGTGCGCATTAAATAAGAAGCGACATGACGCGGAGTGATGATATATTTTACGCGCGAGGAGGAGCAGAGCTCCTCGGGTTTAATACCGTAATAACCAGCAGTTTTAGTGATGATTTGCCGCGCAGTGATATGTTTCGTGTGAGTACTTTTAAGTCCAGTTAAACAACCCTTCACTAAATCTAAATCCGCTTTAATATTTTGAATTTCACAACGAGCTAGTATTGGCGTTAAAAATCCCTCAAGCTCGCGGATATTAGTTTTAATTTGTTCAGCTAAAAACTCCACCGCATCTTGGTCGATAGTGATATTTTTCACCTCAGCTTTTTTCTGAATAATCGCCATACGCATTTCATATGGCGGCAGGGTAATGTCTATTGTCATTCCCATACCGAGTCGACTTTGCATACGGTCGGTTAGGCCAGCAATCACCGATGGGTGGCGATCGCCAGCAATAACAATCTGCTTGTTTTTAAGGTAAAGAGAATTAAATGTGTTAAAGAAGTCTTCCTCGACCTTTTCCTTACCAGCGATAAACTGAATATCGTCTATAATTAACACATCTGTTTCGCGAAATTTTTTATGATAGTTTTGGTCTTTTGTGCGAATATAATTGACATATGAATTAGTAAATTGTTCAGCTGTGGTGTAGATTACCTTTAGTTTCGGGTGGTTTTCGCGTATATGGTTACCGATAGCTTGAACAAGGTGAGTTTTGCCAAGACCGACACCGCCATAAATAAAAAGCGGATTATAGGCCTTGCTGGGCTGTTGAGCTACTCGTTCAGCAGCGGCGTATGCTAGGTCATTGCTGGAGCCAATAATAAACCCATCAAAAGTGTAACGAGGGTTAAGCCCGCCAACTATTTTCAGTTCATCGTCTGTTTGGTCGGTTGTACCCGGCGCTTTATTACGAGACCGTTTTATTTCAGTAGACTTTTTTTTGTTATTCATCACAAATCTTACTACTGGGTTTTGATAGCCATTGTGTTTTAAAGCCTTAGTAATCTCACTTTTACATTTCAGCTCAATATTTTTATGGACAAAAACATTATAGCTGCTAATAATCACTTCCTCGCCGTTAAGCTCGGTGATTTCCGATTGATTAATCAACATATTAAAGTTAGTCGGCGAAATTGAAATTTCCAATTCACCCTTAACGGCTCCCCATAATTTTTGCTCTGCTTCCATAACTCTCTTCTAACTTTTGTCTGGTGAATATAGTACTGCATGTCAGAGTTTTCCACAAATGAACAAATTTTTTATAAAATATTAAAACATCAAAACACCGAGATCAAGGGGCGGTGTTTTCCACAAAAACACACTACACCTGTAATATTTGTGGAAAAACTAAGCAATTTAGTGGAAAAAGTTTTGACGATATTTTAAAACCCAATTATTTTTTATTGACTTGTCGAACAAAAAATAGGTTTATTTTTTACAACAAGGCTGTACAGCCGACTATTAGTTGGGCGTTTACGCTATCTAAAATTCGCCGAATGTGCTAAAATGAAGCAGCTATGAGTGAGAAAAATAAGAAGTTGATTAAGTTTTTGTTGGTAGTCACGGTGCTTTATTGTATATTTTTCCATTTTCGCGACACAATTGAACAGCCAATATTTAATATCTTGCTGTTTATTTATAACTTCATTGGTGACTTTGGTGTGTCAGTCATTATATTGACCATTTTGGTGCGTTTAATGCTGTGGCCGCTGGTGGCAAAACAGTTTAAACAGCAGAAAAAAATCCAGTCAATTCAGCCGCAACTAACAAAAATTAAGGAAAAAACCAAAGGCAATAAAACGCTAGAAGCGACGATGATGCAGGAGCTTTATAAAGAGCACGGTATCAAGCCAGCCAGCTCACTTTTGACTTTGGTGATTCAGCTGCCGGTTTTCATGGCTATCTTTTGGATTATTCGCCATCTATCCGATATTTTTAATGTCAATGAGGAGATTGCAGCTGGCGCTCACGAATATGTGCAAAATACCGTTTATCCATTTCTGCAAGATTTACCGAACATTTCTAGTATTATAGCTGCGCCCGATAGTTTTAGCCCACACTTGTTTGGCGTTGTTGATTTAACTCATTTGGCGACTCAAGATTGGGTGGTGATGATTTTGGCTCTTGCCGCCGCAGGTTTTCAATATTTGCAGACTCGTATGACTATGCCGAATAATAAAAATAAGCGCACATTAATGAGTATGTTCAAAGAAGCTGCCGAGGGCAAAGAAATGAGCCAGGGCGAAATTATGCAGCAGTCAATGGGGTCGATGATGAAATTCTTCCCAATTTTGACTTTTGTAATAGCCATTAATTTCCCGGGAGCGCTGGTGCTTTACTATGCCACAACGAGCTTGCTAGCAATTATTCAGCAAAAAATTATTTTGCGTGGCCTGCCAAAAGAACTAGAGGAAGCGGCGCAAAAAAGCAGTAAGAACGTTTCGAAAATCAAGGAGGCTGAAATAGTCAGTGCTCCCAAGATTAATAAAAAAACCGGAACTAAGATTCGTCGTGTGACAAATGATACGGGCAAAAACGACAAGAAAGGAGCAAAAAAATGAATGAACAAACTCTAGACCGTGAAGGTTCGATTATGTTTGCCAAGCGTTACCTCGAGGATATTTTAAGTTTTTTTGGTTTAAACACAGACGTGCGAGCGGGCGCTGATGATGAGGTGATTGAACTGGCGGTGCCGTCAACGTATCTTAACGGTTTTTTGATTGGTCAGCACGGACAGACCCTGCGCAGTTTGCAGTTTATGGTGTCGCAAACTTTGCGTCAAAAAAACGCCGAACTGTATCGTATTAATATTGACATCGCAGATTATAAACGAAACTCTAATGAAAAACTGGCAGTAAGGGCTGAAGCGTGGGCGAAGGAGGTGCTGGTTAGTGGCGAGGATAAGCATCTATCGCCGATGAGCGCGGCTGACCGACGAGTGGTGCACGGTGCACTGACTGATTACTCGGAGCTTTCTTCTGATTCAGAAGGCGAAGGTCGCGATCGGCACATTGTGATTAAAAAAATAAATTAACCAAAAGGAGATTTATGGGCAAAAAAGTTTTAGCGTTTGATGTTGATAACACTTTAAATGTGGCAAAAACTCCCATTACTGCAGAAATGGCGCAGCTGCTTTTGCAACTTTTGGATAAATTTGAAGTCGCACCTATTTCGGGACAAAAGTTTGCACAATTCATCATTCAAATAGTTGACGAGCTGCAAGATGTAACGCCAGAACAGCTGAGCCACCTGCATCTTTTTGTGGCGCAGGGCACGCAGTATTATAAGTACCAAAACGGTAAGTGGGCTTTGGAATATAACTACGCTTTGAGCGACGAGCAGGCCGCAGAAATATCTAGAGCTCTTGAGACGGCCGCCAAAGAGCTAGGGTATTGGGAAGAAGATAAATTGGCCGAAGGTGACGAAATCATTGAAAATCGCGTTAGCATGATGGCGTTTTCGGCCCTTGGTCAAAAAGCTAGCGTGGAAGACAAGATGGCCTGGGATGATGACATGGTTAAGCGCAACGCCATAGCGCAGCGAGCTAAGGAATTGTCGCCAGGATACGATTTTGAGGTGGGCGGCACCACCACAATTAACGCTTTTTTGCCGGGTATGAACAAAAAATTTGGCATGACTAAAATGATGGAATATCTAAACGTTGCGAAAGAGGACATTTTATATTTTGGCGATATGACTCAACCTGGCGGTAATGATTATCCAGTGGTGCAAATGGGTATAGAGACCATCACCGTGCGCGACTGGCAGGAAACAGCCAGTGTTCTACGCGGAATTTTGGCGACTTGTGAATGATTAGCTTAGACTAAAGACCGCGAGCACACTCACAAGTGTTTTTGGATAAATTAGCACCGCACCGAAGGTGTCCGTAGTTGCTAAATTTACGGGTATATTGTATAGCAGTGTTTGACATAACTCAGTATATATTGTATTTATACAATAAAAAACAGTGGAAAACTATGAAACAAGGATAGCAAAACTAAAAAGAGGCACAAAAGCAACCCGGCACGGCAGGACAGACGAGCGCGAACTATTTTTTACCAGTCATAATCGACATCAACCTTCGCCAGGCTCTTGCGGAAAAACGACTATTTTTTATGGAATTAGATAACCGCACAAAATTCAACAGCCGCCCAGGTTTTTTGGCGACAAACTCCAAGACTTTTTCGATAACGTATTTATTTCGGCCGATGTTTTTAGGGTTCTTGGCGGGCACTAGATTTTCTAGCGCAATAGCATTTTTTAACAAGTTAATTTTTTCTTTACGCGTTAAATTGGCCCCATCTACCGCTAAAGCAAAGGAATAAAACCAATAATATTTTATCCAGCCGAGCAGGTCGTCCATTTTGTCAGACTGGCTATCGTTTGCAAAACTCAACAGAGAATCAAAATTTTTAAACCTATTCTCATACACCAGCGATGACTTACCGAACGTACCGGTGGCTATGTCGGCGTAGTAATGGTAAAGGGGTTTACCTATAAACTCAACCTTGCTGATGTGTTTAAAATACAGCAAATTGAAAGTTAAATCTTCGCCAAAATTCAAACTACAATCAAACTGCAGGCGGTGTTTTTTAACGATGTCGGTTCTGAAAATTTTATTGCATGGGTTATAAAGTCGGCCGTCTATCCCTAGTAATCTGACAATATATGTCGTGAAATCTTCGTCGGCGTTTTGCGCAGGCAACGGAGATATGCCAATGTCTACCGCGGAGCTTTGTTTGCCATTTTTGATTGTAGTATATTTAATTCCGCAAACAATCAAGTCTAGTTTTTCATTAGTGATTTTTCCAATCATTTGTTCAATCATGTCTGGTTCAATATCATCATCAGAATCGAGGAACATCAAGTACTGACCGCCAATGCGCTTCAGCCCAGCATTGCGTGCGCCAGAAGGACTGCCGCTATTTTTTTGATCGATGACCGTTACGCGCTTGTCTTGCTTTTCAAATTTACGCAAACATTTTAAAGAGTCGTCCGTGGAGCCATCATTGACCAGAATCAGCTCAAAATCCTGGAAGTTCTGATTCAAAACGCGGCTAACAATTCGCTCAGCAACCTTGCCAGTGTTGTAGACTGGTATAATGATTGACAGCAGGGCCCCCTTCGTTTTTTTCATCGCTCCTCCTTATCGAACTGCACGACAGCCCTGAGCAAGCGTTCACAGTTGTTTCTATCGTGATGGAAGTAAAACTGCTCAGCGCGCCTTTGATATTTTGCCGCAATTTTAAAATTGCGCTGGATTAAGCTCAAGACCTCTTTGACAGTCGCGGGGTAATTATAGACCACAGGCCCAAAACCATCTTTTTCAGCAGAAATATAATTTTTGGTGAAAATATGCTTTCCGCTGTAAACTTCCTCCTTGTCGAACTGGCAGTAAACCACGGGTTTTTTTAGGTAAGCAAAATCAAAAGCAACACTTGAATAGTCCGTTATTAATAAGCTACCCTCTGCGAAAGCCTGGTTATAATCATAGGGTGGTGACATGATTTTAAAAACGTCGTTGGGCTCGAAGTCGTTAATCTGCGCCTCAAATGACGGGTGGAGAAAGAGCTCGCCTGAAATATCGCGTTCGCGCATAGCCGACAGTAGGTCTGAGTCATTAATCAAATCATTGTAGAATTTAAAGTAGCGGCTTTTTGTAAATTCCGGGTTGTATCTGTGGGTGTTGGTGAGCTTGTCATCACGGCCAACCAGGTTATTGCGCCAGCTTGGCATAACGATAATTTTGTTGGCGGGCTGATTGCGCAGCTTATCAAAACGCGGAAAACCGCACTTAATCAGGGCGTTTTCTGGATAGCCGTAAGGCGCATCTAAAAACGAAGCGTGCTCTTTTTGCGCGGCCGTAACAATTAGCGAAAAACCCATTTTGTCGTGCCCCAGCCAATCGGACAAATCATTTTGAGTAATACCATGCTGTAGGAAAACTAGATCAACAGAGACCAGATCTTCATAGCAGTGCTTTTTTGCGCCAAATGGGTTAATGAAATAGACTTCGGGGTGCGACAAAAAATACTTATCTGCCAGAAGAAAAAATAATTTATGTTTGAAACTTTTAATGCTAACAACTCGCCCGAGTTTACTTAGCCGATCTACATCTGGAGAACCTTTGTTAATAACGAAAACGTGCGTAATATAGGGGCGGTTTTTCGTGCAGTATTCAAAGAAAGCTTCGCCGTTATCGCCGCCCGCGCCCGCGCGATCAGAGTGTAGCCAAACAGGTTTACGTCGAGCTTTTTTATAGGCGCAACGCACCAACAGGGCTTCTAGACTTTTGAAAAACGACCAAATAGGAAAAATCAGGCCTTTGGGGTTTTTATCCTTAAGCATTTCAGCACTTTTTTTAAGCTGAAAGTCAAACAAAATTTTCCAATTATTCATAAAGATTGCTCTTGTAGTATAGCACGTCGCACCATGTTCGTGCTATAATATGCGGGTATGAAAATAGCGAGTATGTTCGGTCGTCAAAACAGGATTCTTTTGAAAGAACTTGTAAAAACCGATTTCAAACTGCGTTACAACGGCTCGGTTTTGGGTATGTTTTGGTCAGTCTTAAGACCGCTTCTGCTGTTTGCGATTATGTATGTGGTTTTCATACACTTTTTGAAATTTGGTGCAGGTATTCCGCACTTTGCGGTGTCGTTGCTGCTGGCTATTACCTTGTGGTCATTTTTTACAGAAGCTACAACGCAGGGTATGATGGCTATCGTTAACAGGGGAGACCTCATTCGTAAAATCAATTTCCCAAAATATATTATAGTGGTGTCGGCAACCGTTTCGGCTCTAATTAATTTTGGTATTAGCTTGATTGTAGTGATGCTTTTTGCGGTTCTTAACGGCGTGGAGTTTCACTTGCATATTTTGCTCGCGCCGCTCGTTGTTTTGGAGCTCTATGTTTTGGCTCTGGCTTTAGCGTTCTTGCTGGCTTCTATTTATGTACGTTTTCGCGACATAGAACATATCTGGAGCGTTGTAATGCAAGGTGCCTTTTACGCCACGCCGATTATTTATCCGATTACTATGGTGGCGGCCGTGTCGCCAGTAGCGGCAAAAGTTTTACTGCTTAACCCGGTGGCGCAAATTATTCAGGACATGCGTCAACTAGTAGTTTTAGACACCACCGACACTGTTTGGACTTACATTAATAACCCAGCTATTCAAATTATCCCAATTGTAATAATTATTGTAGCAATAGTTTTAGCTGTAATCGTGTTCAATAAAAATTCTAAAAAATTTGCGGAGAGTATTTAAATGGGTAGTCCAAAAAACGTAGCGATTTCGGTAAAAGATCTGCACAAATCTTTCAGGCTGCCCAAGGAACATTCGAATGAGTTAAAGCGAGTGTTTATTAATTTTGTTCGGGGGATTAAAGGTTATAGCGAGCAAAAAGTGCTAAAGGGGCTTTCTTTTGACATTGAAGAAGGAGACTTTGTTGGCATTGTCGGCCGCAACGGTTCGGGTAAGTCGACGCTACTCAAAATTCTAGCTGGGGTTTATTCACCAGACAAAGGTTCAGTAAAAATCAACGGTTCGTTGGTGCCGTTTATTGAGCTTGGTGTTGGTTTTAACCCAGAGCTCACTGGCCGCGAGAACATTTACATGAACGGCGCGATGCTCGGCCTTTCTAATCAAGAAGTTGACAAAATATACGATGAGATTGTTGATTTTGCTGAACTGCACGATTTTATGGATCAAAAGCTGAAGAATTATTCTTCTGGCATGCAAGTGCGCTTAGCGTTTTCTATTGCCATTCGTGCCGAGGCGGACATTTTGTTGCTCGACGAGGTTTTAGCGGTGGGGGATGAGGCATTTCAAAAGAAGTGCAATGATTATTTTGAAAAAATTCGTAAAGACAAAGGCAAAACTGTAATACTAGTAACGCACTCTATGGAGGCAGTGCGGCAGTACTGCAATAAGGCGGTCTTTATTAAAGACGGTCAGATTGTAGCCAGCGGGTCACCAGATGATATCGCCGATAAATACAGTCTGGAAAATTTGAGAAGTGTGTCATGTGGGGAAAGCGGTGTAAATGCCGGGATGCCTATAATAGCAGCTAAAATTAAAGGGAGTCTTATTATTAAAAATAAGGACAAGGTTAAAATTGAAGTGAGATATAGAAATACTGACGATCGCCCAGTCTATATTAAAGTAGTGATTAAATACAGAGACGTCGGGCTGCTGTTTGCTAATGCCAAGTTGTCGCACGGGTTGGTCACACAAGATTTGAAAGAGCACGTCGTGCAGTATGAGTTGCCGCTATCGACCTTTAATCAAGGTGAGTTTACCGTGGTGGCGTTGTTAGTTGACTCAGAAAGAGAAATAAATATAGCTAGTTTTGGTTATAATAAAGAAGTAATTTTTAAAATAAAGGACGCTGTGACAGGCGAAAAGATTGGCGGCGCTATGAAAGATTCTGGAAAAATGGAGATGATACAGTGAGCTCGTCTCCGCAAGTTAGAAAAATTTATAAAAATAATTTCAATGTCGGTAGTGGCGTCGAGACCGTGATTGACAGTAAACTAAAGACCGAGCTAAATGATTTTGGGCAGTATGTCACAAACGTCAAGGACAGCAAATTGTCACGTAGTACATCAAACAAGTTACGAAAAGTTTTATTAAATTCTGACGCGAGCCGCAACGAATCCCAGATCGCCAAGCAGCTTTTTGCCAAAGATCGATCGATAAAACACAACGATATTATTGGTTATTATCATCGCCTTTATGCGGGCTACGTGTCAGAGGGCAGTTTCAGAGAGAATGGTAGCTCGGGTGGTTTTGTGTCCTGGTTAGCTGGCCAACTTTTAAAAGAAAAAAAAATTGACGGATTTATTCACGTTCAGAAATCTGAACAAAAAGGACTATTGTTTGAATACAGGATATCTAGAAATATAAGTCAGATTAAGCAGGGCGCTAAGTCTAGATACTACCCAGTAGAACTATCCAGAGTCCTAGCTGAAGTAAAGAAGAAACCAGGAAGATACGCCGTTTTGGGTATTCCAGAAATCATTACCGAATTGAGGCTGCTTGCTGATGTTGACCCGATTATTAAAGAAAGAATAAAGTATTATTTAGGTTTGGTTTGCGGCCATCAAAAAAGCACCAAATATGCCGAAGCCATGGCATGGCAATTTGGCATAAAGCCTGGCGATTTAGAATGCGTAGATTTTCGCGTTAAACGTAGCGAAGGGTCGGCGATAGAGTACGATGAAAGGTTCGTTGGCAACATAGATGGTAAGAAAACTACAATCGTGAGACGCAACAATGAACCGTTTGTAGGCAGTTGGGCCCACGGGTTTTTTAAGGCGAACTTTTCTGATTTTACAGACAACGTTTTTAACGAGACAGCAGACGTTACATTTGGTGACGCGTGGCTGACCGAGTATATTGATGATCCAGCTGGAACCAATATAATCATTGTTCGTAACGCAGAATTGGATAAAATAATACAAGAAGCTAAAAAAGAAAAAAAGGTTAAAATTGATGAAATCAGTGAGGAAATGATTGTTCGTTCACAATCTGGTGGGATACACCATATGCGCGATGAGTTGCCGTATAGACTTCACAAACAAGGCAGATTTGGTCGTTGGTCTCCGAGCAAGAGAGTTCAGCCTTCGAACAAACTACCTTTGTTGCGTAAAAGAGTACAGAACGTACGTCAAAAGATTGCTCAAAAAAGCCACGTAGTTTATAAAGAAGCGGTTAGGCGGGACGACTGGAGCTATTTCGAAAAACGGATGCAAAAATACATAAACAAGTACAATCGATACTACGAATTGATTGTTAAACAAGCAGATAAAGGATTAGTCTATAAAATTAGAAATATAATTCGCCCGCGAACACGCCTGAAATACTTAAAACATAAATTACGGATTCGAACACGAGCGAGACTTTTGGGGTCGCGAGTTAAATCTGTTATGGCTGCACATCAAAATAAAAAAAAAGACGGCCTAATTGTCACTATTACGGGTAATTTTAACTATGGCAATATCATTCAGCGTTATGCGTTGAAAAGGTTTCTTAAGAAAAATAATTTAGAATTCGACTCTTTTAAAGTCCAGCAATCAGTCGATAATAACGGGGTTATTTATAGAAACACGGTCGATTTTGTAAATAAATATATAAGCAATAAAGAGTTTGATACCAACAAGTCTTTTGGTTATAGAAACTATGTTGTTGGTTCTGACCAACTCTGGCGAAATTGGTACGGAGGCGACTGGAATATGTTAGGCGTGTACTATCTTAATTTTCTGGGTGATAAAAAAGCCAATCGGATTTCTTATGCCGCTAGTTTCGGTGTAGATAATCTAGTTGATGCTGGAGTAAATGATTCTAACGCTAAATCAATCGGGTCTCTTTTGGGAAAGTTTAGCGCTATTTCTGTGCGCGAGAAATCGGGAATTAAGTTAGTGAATCAACTTTCTGACAGCCACAAAAACAAAATTAAAGTAGTTTTAGATCCGACCATGTTGCTTGCGGCCGAAGACTATTCGGCGCTCATAGATTCAGCAGAGGGTCTCAAGAAGACGAGCCCAATATTTTATTATATAATTAACAACATCAATGATGAGTCAAAATTGCTGAATAAAATTTCTAAAACTCGTCAAGAAAAAATCGATGGGATTCATGGTGGTACGAAAGTGAAGAGTGTGCTACCACCAGTTGAGCAATGGCTAAAAGGTTTTCGCGACGCTAATTTCGTAGTAACGAATTCATTCCATGGCGCGGTTTTTTCTATTATAAACGGCACCGACTTCATTGTTATTGCCAATGAGGCCAACGGGTTGACTCGGCTGAAAACCCTAATGGAGTCACTAGGCATAGAAGGTAGGATAATATCAGAAGATAAGCCACTAAGTGTTGACTATGAAAATTTGCCTAAAATCGACTGGACAAAAGTTAGCCGAACGTTGGAGATACTTAGAAAAGATAGTGGAAATTGGCTACTCAGAAACATAGAGGGTAAAGGGAAGGGCCAAGGCAAATGAAAAAACCGCTAGTTAGCATAATCACACCTTGTTACAATGCCGAGAAGTACATCGTGAGATTACTTGATTCAATCTTATTGCAGAGCCACTCGTCCATAGAATTTATTGCTATTAATGATGGATCTACGGACAAGACTCTGAGTATTCTGCAAGGCTACAAAGACAGGTTTGCAGAAAAGAATATCGATTTTAGAGTTGTTAGCAAAAAGAATGGCGGTGTCGCGAGCGCAGTTAACAGAGGTCTCAAGGAGTTTAATGGTGAATACATAACATTTATTGACGCGGACGACTATTTAAATGGTAAAAATTCACTGCAGAAACGAGTTGAGTTCCTAGAAAAGAATAAAACGGTCGACATAGTCTATTGCGCTGCTAATGTCGTTGATGCTGGCGACAACGATCTCGCCAAAGTGCGAGATGTACATATCTTCCCACCTTTTCACGATAATTTGTTTTTAAATATTTTATTAGAGCAAAACTATTTTTGGCCACCATGTGGACAACTTGTAAGAGCCAAGTCATTGTTGAAAGTAAATCCAGATCGGGAGATTCTAATTTCACAGGCAGGACAAAATATTCAGCTGTCTTTACCGCTGCTTTATAAAGGCAAAGTTGGCTATATTAATGAACCACTTGTTACTATAGTTGATCACGACGATAGTCATTCACGTCAACAAAGAAGCGTTAAGGATATGATTATTAGGCAAAAGCAACTCCAAGAAACCTACATTGATACTCTCAGCAAAATTGATATGCCAAAACCTGAAAGAGAATGTTACGTGCGATTGATTAACAACAAGTACGATGCGGTATTGCTACGCATCGAAAATGATAACCTTCGCACACAGATAGATACTTTACACGGCAGTAGATCATGGAGAGTCACAAAGCCGCTACGTAGTATAAGTGAATTGAAAAAATTCTCAAAATCTTCACGATGAACTATTCAATGTCAGAAAGCGGTATTGCATCGAAGTTACCAAGTGTGGTGTCGTAGTCTGTCCTAAGATACCATTCTCCGTTAATTAATATTTTAGTGGGGAAGTAGATTTTTTGACCGGCTAAGAGCACGGGGCCAAACGATTCTCCTGTGAACACATGGACTTTTCGAGCGTCTTTTTTGAGAGATATCCATCGCGGAGTGATGAGTGATATAAAATTATGTCCGCCTAGTTCGCTTAGGTCGTCAATGTTAACAACGTTATAGGTGCCTTTGTCATTTTCTGCTTGGGCGTATAATATTGGTCCAAGATTAATACGTTGGTTGTAAAATAGCATCGATCCAGCGGTGACAGTTGAAACTCTATTACCAGTTCTAGCATCAATCTTTTCAATATCCTTTTTTGCTATTAGGTATCGTGGGGTAATAAAGTTTGATAATTTAACTTCAGAGAGTACGCTGTCTGTTATAAACCTGGAGCGCCCGGAGTCTCTTTCGTATTCTGTTCGATAATAGTCTTGCCCATCAACGGTTATCTTATCCGTGAATCTTAAGTGAGCATGTATGGTGTTATCGACACTCTCAAATGTTTCTTTGGTGGCGGGGTTGATTTTTTTCGTATTGCTTGTTAGCGACATCCAGACAGGATTGATTTTGTATATGGGTATTTCCTCAAGATCTTCTAGCGGTATGCCGTCGGAATTACCCTGCTGCTGGTCGTATTCTGTTCGTAGGAACCATTTTCCACCAATCATTACTTTGTCGGGAAAATAAATTTGCCGCCCAGCCAAGAGTTCGGGCCCGAAACTCTCTTCAGTATAAACATGCCGTTTGTATGTATTGACTTTAATTTGCATCCAACGAGGAGTGTCTAGCTTGACAAAGCCATTGGTCGTCGCTCCAAACCAATCCGTAAAATACAAATAAAAGTTGCGGTTGCCATAAGACGAACAATATTCGCTAGACAGACCGTAACCGGCGTTTAGCGCAGCGGCGTTCGGGCGATAGGGCGTATAAGAATACAGGGAAGCCGTAGCGCGGTTTTCAATCCAGACTGGGCTAGCACCACAGCTGTTGTCAGGGTGCCACTTAATGTTATAAGTGAACTGTCGCCAAACGCCAGTATAATTATTGTCTGGCCAAACCAATTTGTACCAGGCCGTGTTGCCAGTTTGATAAGCATTAAAGAATTTGGCGGCGTTACGCACCTGGTTTTTGAATCCGTAGTATTGGCTATCACAAGCAGCCGTGTCGGGACAGCCGTAACCAGTGGCCGCGCGGTATTGGTGCGGTCCGGGCCACTCGTCAGTGACCAGCGACTGCTCTTTTTGTAGCAGAACAATCAGGACTTGCGGATTGATGTTGTAATCCTGCGCTGCTTGCCAAATGATATGCGCGGCAGTTTCACCATCTTGTTTGTAGGTGTTTAGGCACTCAAAAGGCAGCGGCCAGCCACGATTTTGAGCATATTGCGCACGCGTGCCTTCGCCAAGTTCAGATTTTTTGACGCCCCAATGATCGCAAGAAACTTTTGAGTTGAGAAATGTTTGAATTTGCGTCTCGGACATAGAATTCTTGTTGGTCATGACGTAGTCGCTCATAATATTGCCAGCGTTAAATAAACGAGCATCGGCGGCGCTAGAAGAATTCTCCTTATGCAGGAAAAACAGAGAACCACTTATCAACAAGCCAAAGGCAACTGGCAGGGTAATTTTTATTGCGAGTTTTTGTTTTTTAATTTTCATTATTCTCCTTCGGGTATACGAAATTGCTCGTTGTCATAAGCTGGCGGATCATCGGGTTGCTGGCCTTCATATTGGACGGGCGTTTTGCCGTCGGTGTATTGGCTTGAATTTGCTTTTGTATCAGCGTTTTCTTTATCAAGATTTTTGTCGTCTGCTTTATCGCTTTCGGCCTGCGACGCCGGCACCTGTTTTTGTTCTGAATTTTGGTTTAATGTCATGAAAAATAGGCCAGCACCAATGGCCGCCGCAATTACAACGAGCACGAAAATGATGAGGATATTTTTGTTTTTTCTTTTCACACTATCATTATACAAAATTTAGTCTGTAAAGTCAAGTGTTAGGTGTGGTATAATGGAGCCATATGAAAATTAACGAATCTGCCGTAGTGTCTTTAATCATTCCAGTCTATAACGTAGAGGATTATCTAGATGAATGTATCGAGTCGGCTGTTCAGCAGACTTATGAAAATTTGGAAATAATTTTGGTCGATGATGGGTCGACCGATAAGTCGGGGCGGATATGTGATGAATGGTCGGCTAAGGATGACCGTGTCAAGGTTATTCATCATAAAAACAAAGGTGCATCAGCGGCGCGCAACAAAGGACTAAAAATGGCTACCGGCAAATACGTTCAATTTGTTGACGCTGACGATGTAATAGATAGTCAAATGGTCGAGAAGATGTTTGTTGAGTGTGAGGAGCAGGGAGCGGACATCGCGTGTTGTAGGTACGACGCCTTTAGTGAGTCGTTGAGTGACGTGTTTTATCAAGAGCCTAAAGTTTATATAAAATCAAATAATGTTAACCAAATTGCTGACCAAGTATTTAACATCACTACTACATCAGTGTGTAATAAGATGTTCAGAAAAGCGTTATTGCAAGAAAACAAACTTATGTTCAACGAAAAATTAGTGAGAGGGGAAGACTTGTTGTTCACGCATCAAGCCCTCAGCTTAGCAAAAAAAGTTTGCGTCGTAAACGAGTTTTTGTATCATTATCGCGCTAGTGTTGCGACCAGCACTATGCACCAAGTGGACCCCGAAAGTCAGACTACTTTTCGAGCTCTACAATTGTTAAAAAACTTTTTAAATGAGAACGTTTTGTACGATAAGTTTAAAGAGAGTTTTATTAAGAGAGTGTTCGACACGATACTGTTTGATTATGCAGGCCACGACAAGCTTTTTATAGAGTGTTACAGCGACATCAGGGCATTTGTGCTGAACCTGGACGAAGACATGAAAAAGCCGAGGAGTGATTTTGTTGGTGCAAACTCTGGACGTTGGTCGTATAATGATGTTATGAGAATTATCAAGAATGAACAACCGATTGATTATTATGTACGGAAGGCCAAAGAGCAAACCAAGACAATAGCCGAACAACAAGAGTACATAGACAGGCTGTCAAAAATTAATAACGACCTAAAAAATGAAGCCAACCAACTCAGAAGTCCGGGGATTAAGGCGTCGACAAAACAGTTACTGCGAAGTATAAAAAATCGCATTAATCGACAATAGCATTATACTCTTCTGCCATTGACGAAAACTTTTGAGTGATTTTTTGTTTGGCAGATTTTTGCATTTTCGTTAGCGCCTTAGAGTCTAAACTGCTGGCCGTTACTATTGCTTTTGTGAATTCGTCAACGGTCTTTTGTTCTGAGTCGGCATCTATGGGCACTAAAAACCCGTCTTTCTTGTCTTCGATAATTTCTGGTATGCCGCCAACGGCAGAGGCGATGGATGGAACACTCATGCTCATTGATTCAAGAATCGACATGGGCAGACCCTCCATAGTAGAAACAAGCAGAGTGTAATTAGAGAGCTGCGCGGCGCGAGCGGGGCAGTCGGAGTAGCCGATGAGCTCAATGGTTTTTCCTAAGGTTCCGTCTCGGCGGGATTGATTTTTTAGCTGTTCCATTTGTGAGCCATCTCCGACTACTATGATCACGGCGGCAGTTTTTTCTTCAAGTAGTTGTTTAGCTATGTTTACTAATCGTACGGGTGATTTATCCAGTTCAAGTCGACCGATATAGGTTACTATGGATTTACCAAGGTGTTTGTTGAAAATTTTTTCTTGAGAGTTGGTCATTTTACTAATTTTGCCAATTGGCGTAATGTTATTATAGATGACCTTAATTTTTTCTGGATTAATACGATATTTCTTTACATAATATTGTTTAAGGTATTCATTGATGACGATTCGCTTGGTTAAGTATTTGTCGAAAGGCTTTGACAGTTTCAAATAAGCATCGTTTTGGTCTGGCGTACCGTGCGTGTGGAGAATATCATAAATTGGTAAACTAGGCAGCCCTTTGCGCAGCCGAGGCAGAAGGTGATAGAAAAGCAGAGAGTTGGTCATTAAGATAGCGTGAGGGTTGCTGTCAATGATATAGCTCGACAAAAATACTCTCTTGAAAGCGTTCGGTTGGTGTGGCTTGAACAGGCCATCGTTCTCTAGATGCAATATATCATCAACGTGTTTGGAAAACCTGTCGTGCCAAGGGTTGTCGTGTTTGACGGTTGTGACTAGCTGAAGGTCGTATTTGCTACGGTCGAAACCCTTTATAATATTCAACATCACTTGCTCTACTCCTCCAACACCCAGGTAGGTCATTACAATAAACAGCCGCTTTTTTTGCGTGGTTGGCAAAGTGCGTTGCGGGACGGGGTATTTTTTAGCCAACAGAGTAGTGATGATGGGGTCAGTAGCTCTGCGAACTACCACCCCGAGCTTTGGGTGCTTGTAAACAAAAACTCCAATTGCGTGGACTGCTCGTTCGCTGATTTTAAGTAGGTTTTGATGGGGTGTTGGTTTCTCTGTTGTCATACGACTTATTGTATCACAAAGTATTGCATAGTCGGCTATGATCACCAGCTAGGGTTTGGACTTATCCTTGAATAGTATTAGAGTGATTAGCGCTGGTATGGTTAAGTAAATTGGAAAAATATATCTGAAGTCGTAGTTTATCGGCGCAGCTATCATGAGTGTCAGCCATAAAATAACGACCGGCAGCAAGACAATCAACAGACGCGATCGTTTTTGATAGAGAAATATTGTGACGGCAAAAAACACCAACCACACAGCAACCGCCATGTTGAAAACTACGTTGTAGATAGAGCTTTCAACCGTGATTTTGTTTATAGTGTTACTTAGCAAGCTTTTATTACTCGTCAAATCAGTCTCATAATAATTATCGTATATTGCGGCCGAGTAGCCAGTTTTGCCAATATGCCAAAGGCCCTCTGTTTCCAGAGCGTACGCTTTCATGTAGCTTGTCGGATTATTGGGCAATATACGCGCCCATAACAAAAGGAACTCCGATTTATGCGCGTTGAGATATTCGCTGTTAAAGCTTTTATGAAACTTAATGCCATTTGATGTGTCTGTTGTATACTGGTCGATCATGGTTTGCGGATCTATAATGTTGGCCAGCTTAAGTTGCTGGTCTTCACTGACGTTACCATGTTTTAGGGAATAGGCAATTTGCTGTATGGGCACACCCACCGACTCGCGAAACGCCGGTTTTCTTATTTGCAGTGCGTTAAAAACGGGACCTTGGATGGTAAATATAGTAATTACAGTTATGGCAAAAACAGGCAGAATGGTTTTCCAATACTGTCTAAAGGCGATGGCTAGCACAGGTAATGTTACCACAGCGACAAAAAGACCGTTGCTTCTGAGGAACGCTGCTAGGAAGATAGTACACACGGTCGGCAACATGGTTAGGGGGCTACTAAATTTTTTGCCCTTGTCTTTCACTGCGTCGTAAAGCTGCAGTGTTAATAGCAATATTACGCCACCAAATAAAACGTCTTTCCACACGGTAACGGAATAAGTCGCGAAAATTGGATTCAGGGCAAAAAACAACACTGATAACAGATAGAAAATTTTAGATGATGAATGTTTTGCGATCCAATACGCCGCGTAGCCTAGTATAGTGGACAATAAAATCATTTGCAATATAGAGTAAAAGGCAATTCCAAGAATAACATCTCCTCCTAAAAACATCGCCGTGTGCAGTGTCAACCAGATTATCGCCGTGTGCAAAACAGGGTGGTGATTGCTCCAGGCTGCTCCGTAGACCGCCTGTTTGACCTGCTCCATTGAGTCTGGAGACAAAAGCCCCGGAAAAAAGACCAAGAAGTACGGCAGCCAACAAATGAATATGGCCACAGAGGCAATTAACCACATTTTACGTCCTGGTTTAAATTTAGAAGAAGGCAATTTGAAGTTAGAGACCCAATTTATTACCTTTGCGACCAGGACAAAACAAACTAAATTGATTGCTAGGAAATACGCTATGTCACTCCATCTAAAAGCTCTAAGAAAGTCGCTACCGGGAATGATTTTATCGCCAATAAAAATACTGATTGTTAGCAAGAATGAAAAAACACCAGCATGAGCAGCTAGACGCTTGTTAAGAACTTTATCTATATCAAACACCGACCAAAAACAAGCAACAAAAACCAGTAAATAGAGCAGGTAGTTGTGCCAGTGGTCTATGCCAAAATATCGCGATAAAAGCACGGCCAAAATCAGCGATGTCATGATGAACGCAGTTTTTCGAATCACTGTCTTATTTTTTTTAAAGATTTTACTCACAGCAAGCATATCAATCACTATACTAAAAGATTGTCTGGTTTGAGTCAAGTTGCAGAGGTGCGGTATAGCGAGTTAGCTAGTGAGGCCAACGTGAAGTTATAAGACGTTCAGTTGACCACAGATAAAAACCGCATATTCAATGAGGGTGGGTAAAGTCTACAAAAAAGATTATTTAACCATTTAAGTCAATAGCTAGCATAATATTCTTATATATGCTACAATATGGCTAGTATGAAAGTTTTATTGACTGGTGGGGCAGGGTATATTGGCTCGCATATTTTGGTTGAGTTATTTGGCGCTGGGCACAGTCCAGTGGTGGTAGATAATTTGTCTAACAGCAGCAAGGAATCTATCAAGCGAGTGGCGGAAATTGCTGGTAAGACCGCGAAGTTTTATTTGGCGGACGTGCGGGACACAAAAAAACTGGAGCAAATTTTTAAAACTGAAAAACCAGAAGCTGTAATTCACCTGGCTGGCTTGAAATCCGTAGGCGAGTCGGTGACCAACCCCATAGAATACTATGACAACAACATCAATTCCACTTTGATTTTGTTGAAGGCCATGCAAAAGTTCGGCGTGACCAAGCTTATTTTTAGCTCCTCAGCTACGGTTTATGGCGATCCGAGTGAACTGCCGTTGACCGAAGAAAGCGATGTCGGTCTTGGTATACCGAACCCGTATGGTTGGAGTAAATACATGCAAGAACAAGTTTTGCGAGATGTTTCAACGGCGAATCCTGAGATGGAAATTACTCTACTGCGGTACTTTAATCCAATTGGCGCGCATGAATCGGGTTTGATAGGTGAAGATCCGAACGGCATACCTAACAATCTACTGCCGTATGTGTCGCAGGTGGCGGTCGGGAAATTAAAGCGGTTGAGTGTGTTTGGCGATGATTATGACACGCCCGACGGTACTGGTGTGCGCGATTATTTGCATGTGGTTGACTTGGCCAAGGGCCACGTGGCCGCCTTGAATTGTATGAAAGCAGGAGTTGACACTTATAATTTGGGTACTGGCGTTGGCGTTTCAGTTAAGGACGTGATTAAAGCGTATTCGAGAGTGACTGGCAAAAATATTCCGCACAAAATTGTGCCACGACGAGTCGGCGATGTTGCTAGTTGTTATGCCTCTGCCAAAAAAGCCAAGAAGCTTTTGAAATGGGAGGCAAAAAGAGGTCTGGTTGAGGCCTGTGTCGACTCTTATTACTGGCAGTCCAAAAACCCCAATGGGTACAAAAAATAGTTCTCGCATTACTTGCAAATGTGAAATTTGCGGGCTTTGCGGGCGTGGTTATATTGTAAATATTACAACACAAAACCAATGTTAGCTCAGGTATAATGTTTATATGAACAATGAGACGGTAATTACATTCTTGATTGGTAACGGTTTTGATTTGAACCTTGAGTTTGACACGGCGTACAAGCACTTTTATGACCACCTTGCCAAGAATTATAAGGGCTCTAAGAACTTGATAATTCAAAGCATCATCAAAGAAGGCCAGGGCAAAAAACGATGGGCGGATTTTGAATCAGGACTGGGGCTGCATGTTGGCGACGCCAAAGTCACTGACGAGAATTTCCAGGCTGACCGTGATGAAATTATTGAAATACTGAACGATTATCTCAAGAACGCAATGGAAGGTTTTGATTTTAGCCAGAAAAATGTTACCAAAATGCTAGAGGAGACTGTCCGGGGCATCGCCGAGGATTTTTCAGATATTCCCAATACCAACGCTGACGCTGAACAATGGCTCAAGAGCAGGCTGGGGCGTCGTAAAAAAGTAAATTTTGTGAATTTTAATTACACACCACTTTTGGCAGCTGTGATTAATAGTGCGGATCTGGAATCTTCTTTGGTAGATTATAACGCTAGTGTACACCACATCCACGGTCGGCTAGATGAGCATATTATTATTGGCGTGGGTGACTTGGATCAGATTGAAGGAGCAGAAAAATTGGGAAATGAAACCAAGAAACACCTGGTTAAACCGACTGCAATTAGCTCGCTCAACGACGGCAAGCTTAGCGTTTTAGCGAACATTATAAACGAGAGCGAAATTATTATTTTGTATGGACTTTCGGTGGGTGATACTGACAAACCTCACTGGGAACGTTTGATGCGTTGGCTGATTGCCCCCAATGCGCATTCGCGAAGAGTTATAATTATTCATCATCATGAACCCGGTTATAAACATGCATTGAGCACCCAGAAACGCGAGGAAAAACAGACTCAAATTAAGCACAAATTGCTCAAACATAAACCCGTACAATTGCCCATTACCGCCGCTGCCGCTGGGGCCATATACCCAGTCATTAACAGCAAGACAGCATTTAACAAAAAGCATCTATCAGCGCCCGCACCGAAAGAGAAACCCAAAAGAACTACCGCGACGATACCTGACGCGCCTGTTTGAGTGACGAATATCTAAAAATCATCGCAAGCACCAAATACACGTGCAGCGCGTTTGGGTAGCCAGAAAAGAAGAACCACTGAACTAAAAAAGCGACAAGAACCGCCCAGAGCCACTTGTGCCGACGAGTGGAGTGGAGAAGTCCGACGATAATACTGACAAAGAGCAAGAACCCAGCCAAGCCAAGTTCCAGCAAAATTTCCAGGTATTCGTTTTGGACAATGGCCAGGGCGGAAATTTCGCCAGTGTGGTTGGCCATGCTTTGTCCAGCACCACCCAGACCGACACCAAAAACTGCTACGGCTGGACTTTGCCACCAAGTTGAAACTGCTTGCCCGCTTAACTCTAAACGGTAGTCAGTTGACGCCTCGATGTAGCCATCAAAATTAGTAGGCCGATCTGTTAATTCGACGGTTGAGTCAGGCTCTGATTGCGGAACAGCGCGCAAGTCAATTACGCCCAAAGACAGCTGGTGGACGCTTTTTGCAGTGGCGCTAGAAAAGGTCTCCGAAAAAGATGGGTTTATTTGGGCGGACAAACCCTGGGCAAATATGGCAACGACGACTCCAAACACCAACACGCCGACCAAACCCGTAATTTTTTGTAATTTAACTTTTTGTGCAATCGAGACGATCAGCAATACAAACACTCCAGCGCCAAAGGCGAAGATTGCCCCTCGTGACAGGGTCAACGTTAATGTGAAGGCTATAATTAGCAAGGCCGTCCAGGCACGCCAGCCAGCTTTTCGGGTTGTAACCTGGCGCGCCAGTAAGAAAATTGGCAGCAGCAACATGTTGCCAAAGTACTGCGGCTCTACTGTCAGGCCAGTTACTCTTACGAAGCCAAACTGATCCGCTATACAGCCGCCACAAAGTAGGGTGATATCACTTGGCAGCCAAATGCCGGCAATGAACTGTAACATTGCAAACGCACACATGATTAGGGTGCTCAGTATGGTGAGTTTCAATAAAGCGGGCAAGACTTTTTTTATGTTTGAACTTGCCATGATGCCAAGGAAAATTAAGTAGAGAATGCCAATAAGCCCCAATGTTAAGGCGCCGCGCAGCAAACTTGGTGTCCACAACAAGCTGAAAATAGAAAAACCGACAAAAGCGCTCACCAGCCAAACCGACTTGTGTTTTAATAGGACTTCGCGATGTTTTAAGATGCTTGGTAAAGCTAGCAGCGCTAAGATAAGCGCGTAAATTTCAGCTAATGAAATATCCAGGAACAATGTATTAGTGGTCCCAAATGAAATTACTGGTTGATGACTAAACCACAGCAAAATTGGCGCGAACAATAAGCATTTTTCAAAAATATTCAAAGACAGCTTGTTGACTTTTAGCCAGCGTGTAAATTTATTTTTCATATTGCGGTCCTAAGATGTCGCGGTAGATTTTGTCCATTGCGAGCAGGGAGTTTACGGCGCTGAATTTATCAGGAAAAGTCAGGGTCGGCTTAGACAGAACCAGGTTGAATTTCTTCATAAAATCGACAGGGTTATTATTCTGAAACAGCTGACTTTGGGCTAAAATTTCGCGATGCCCACGGTTATTTGACGCCAACACAGGTAAGCCCGCGGCTATAGCCTCTAGCAGGTTGATTCCCAGCCCTTCACGCTTGCTTGCCGAAACTGCCAAGTTGGAAATCGCAAACAATTGAGGCAGGTCACCGCGATAACCCAGAAAATGTACATTTTGCGCAACGCCACACTGGTCAGCGAATTTTTGCAGGCTACCACTCAAACAATCATCGCCCGCGAATAGTACGTGCGCGTTGGGTCGCTTTTTCAATATCTCGGGCAGGACTTCAATAATGAAACGTTGGTTTTTGTTCGAGTTAAGCTCAGCAGCGTTTATCATCACGAAATCGTCCGGTTTTAATTTAAGTTCAGACCTCAGATTGCGTTTTTCGGTCGCGTTCATTTTGACGCGGAATTTACTCGGATCTACGCCAACGCCGGGTATCAAGAAGGGCTTAGTCTTAAAGTGTTTTTTAGCGCGTTCAAAATCCTCTCGGTTGATAGTGACAAGACCATCGGTCAGTCGCGCGCAGGATTTTTCTATCGTAAACCAAAGAACCCAAGACAATGGCGACGCGCCAGTATAAAAATGAAAACCGTGCGCCGTGTACAGCACGCGCAGTCCACGTTTGCGAGCTTGGCGCGCAGCTAGGCGGGTCAGCACAGAGCCGACCGGGGTGTGAGTGTGTACCAGGTCGTAATTACCTTCGTTAATAATCTTTTTAATTTGGCAATAGGCACGTACGTGCTGGTTTAGCATAATTGGACTACGCGAAAAATCAACACGGAAGTTTCTATCAACATTCGCGATTTTTTTCTCGTCCGCGCTAGCATAGTGCACTTCATAACCTTTGCCTTGTAACATTTGAATTAACGGTTGGTTGAATTTGGCAAAATCTGCCGTGTGGGAAGTAAACAGTATGCGCCCAGGCATTTTTATTTAGCCCCTCGACGAAACAACACGGTGGCGACGGTGCGAAAGAGGATTTGAATGTCAAGCAGCAGCGACCAATTTTGGACGTAATAAATATCGAGCAGGCGGCGCTCTTCGAAACTAATATCGCGGCGGCCCGAAACTTGCGCTAAGCCCGTCAAGCCAGATTTAGTGGATAGAATGAGGTTTTTGTTGGGATATTTGGCAAGCTCGCCAGGCACCAATGCACGCGGCCCGACCAGCGAAATATCGCCGCGCACAACATTCCAAAGTTGGGGCAGCTCGTCGAGCGAAGTGGCGCGCAAAAACTTTCCGAGCTTGGAAATGCGTGGATCGTCGTCGAGTTGATCGCCGTTTTGGCGGTATTCCTTGGTTAGCTCGGGGCGGCCAATTTTAGCAAAAGCCTGTTCCGGCATCAGCCCGTTGAACTCTTTTTTGTGGGAACGAAATTTGTAAATTTTCACCTTTTTATTAAAACGGCTGAGGCGTTTGGTGGCGTAAACTGGTTTGCCACCGTTAAACATTTCCAATACCAGAATAATCAACATCAAAGGAGAGGCTAAAACCAGCAAAACCCCGCCAGCAATAATATCAAACAGGCGTTTAACGAAGCGAGCATGGCCGGTGATGGGAGTAACTGGCACGTGAATGACTGGCTGTGTGCCGATAATGTCGATGTCGCCGAGGTGCGACATCAGGACTTCTTGATTAGGAATCAGCATGTAACCCAGGTGATGATTGACGGCGTGCGAGTAAATGACCTCTGTGTTATGATCTTCAGTTTGGACAATGATATCAAAACGACCGTCCTTGCAGGCCTCGCCGACTGTTTTATAGTGAAGTGGTTTGGCGAAATCTGGTAGGTATTGGGCTTTTGCCACCACTCCAGCAACTTTATAGCCCGAAGCTAAGTTGCTGCGCAGGTTTTTAATCAGAGTCGCGGTTTGCTCGCTGTTGCCCACCACCAGTAGGCGCAAAACGCCAATGTTGTTTATGCACAGAATCTTGCGAACGAATTTAGCCACTTCACGCAAGAAAATCGAAGCTAGCCAACAGAGGGCGAAAGCAAATATGGCGATAATACGCACTGGAAAGAGATTGCCGTCAGTGAAAAAATCATAGGTAATCAACGCCATAATGCCAATACCGCTAGCAATCAGTAAACGACCGTATTCTTTGGGGCGGTGCATATAGATTGACTCTTGGTAAAGGCCAGAGATAAAAAAGACTAAAATCCATATTGGAATCAGCACCACGATAGATTTTACGAACTCAATGGTCGCCGAGTTGAAATAAAAAGGGCGGGGGTCAACATGTGTGCGCAAAAAATAGGCCAGTCCAAAGGCCAGACTGATAGCTAGAACATCGCCAACACAGAGCGCTGTCTTAAAAAGAAATACAGGTTCTCGCTTCATTAGTATGATATATTCTACCATGATTTGGCTAATCAGCAAAGCTCGGGGCGTGCCTTGGCTTAATGCGGATTTTTTGGTAGAATGATAGGCACATGGTAGATAAGAAACGACAGTCAATTGACGGCTTTGTGCCGCGCGGACAATTGGGCGGAAAGCCTCGTAGGAAATCTTACGGTGGTGCGCCAGTATTGACTCCGCGTGCGCCTGCTAAAAAACAAGTCAAGAGCAAGTCGATTGAGGCCGAAATTGATTCGATTGCGCTCAAGAAAGAACTGCAAGATAGCCTTAAGGATTTGGATGTTCAGCGCGACGATGATTTTACTGATTTAGAGCAACAACCAAAAAAACCCAGGAGAACCAAAAATATCGACAAACTTCAATTAAAACTCGACCGCAAAAATAAAAAACGCGCGCGCAAGGGCAAGAAAAAGCTAAACAAGAAGCAATTTAGAGTGAGGCGTTTTTTCAAGCGGCTGTTGATTTTGATTTTACTGGCGGTGTTGGGCTATGGTGGCTATTTTGCTTACAACGCGATTAAGGCCACTGGTAGCATTTTTGACGGCAGCATTTTTGGTTTTCTGCATGAGCAAGAGCTGATGCGCGATAAAAACGGCCGCACTAACATTCTAGTCTTTGGTACCGAACCAGAAGATCACGATGGCTCGCATTTGACTGATTCAATCATTTTAATATCGCTTAACCAAGACGATAGTTCGGTGTACATGATTTCGCTGCCGCGAGACTTGTATGTTGAGCATGTTTATGCCGATGGGGTGACGAGAACTAGAGGTAAAATTAACGAAATATATTATTACGGCATGCTGCAAAGTGTTAACAAGAACGGTTATGAGGACGAAAAACGTGACGACAAAGCTGGCGCTGCGGAGTTGAAACGAGCGGTGACAGACGTGACGGGGCTGGATGTTCAGTACTATATACATCTCAGTTGGGACAGCGTGCGACAGGTGACTAATGCCTTGGGCGGCATTGAAGTGACAATTGAGAGTGATGACCCGAGAGGGCTGTATGATCCCAGTTGCGGTGTGAAATATGCTCAGGGCGAGACGGCGCACTTGAACGGCGAGCAGGCTTTGGCCTTAGCGCGCGCTCGCGGCGCTTTTGGTGGGTACGGCTTTAGTTCCTCTAACTTTGTGCGCGAGCGCAATCAACAAGCGATACTTCGCGGCATGCAACAAAAGGCCTTGGCCAACGGCACCCTGGCTAATTCGCAAACAGTGGTGGACTTGATGAATGCTCTGGGCGACACTTTGAGCACGGATTTTCAAACATCAGAAGTGCGCACCCTAGCGAGGGTGGCAAAAAATATGAACGCGGAAGAGATTACTACAGTTCCGCTGTTTGATCCGGAAAACAATATCGCATACGTCACCACAGCTATGATGAACGATATCAGCTACGTCGTCTCGATGGCTGGCCTGAATGATTTTTCGGAGATTCGCCAATATATTCGCAGTATTATCGTTCTGGCAGAGGGTTGGGAAAAAGAGCGAGCGGTGATTGATGTACTGAACGGTTCTGGTGTTTCGGGTCTTGCGGCCGCTAAGGCGCGCCAGGTTCAAGAGTCGGGTTTTCAAGTTGGCGCCATAGACACGGCCCCGACTGATGATTACGTCGGAGTAACGATTTACAAGCTCAACAATGATAATCCAGCTACTGCCAAAAAACTGGCTGAAGTATACTCGGTGAATGTTAAGGACATCGCTCAAGCAAATGGGGCAATCACCCCAAGCGACGGGGCTGACTTTATAATTATATTTGGACAATAAAATGATTGGCTACGAGGTGTGGGAAAAAGATCGCAAAGAACGGCGAGCTTTGAGGAAGCTCTTAAAACGAGCAGGCCTTTTTTCTTCCTGGGTGTTAACCTTGTTTTTGACGATACTTCTAGTGGTTACCGCTTATGCCTTACGGTTGAATAATCTAGGCATGTTGGAGTTGCGCCAAGAAGTGATTGCGGCTGATGAGTTCGGCGACCAAGAAGTGTTGACGCGCGCAACCTCTGATCTGCAAAGATACGTCAGCACGCACATGAACACTTACATGGGTGAGTTGGGCATTGCCTTGCAACACAGTTATGACCGAGACGTAGCTAGGGCGGTTGAAGAATCTGTGGCGCGGCAGCAGTTAAATATTTCACCGGAGGTCTACGCGCGATATGACGCCAATTGTAAGCCCCAATTGGCAGCTGGTGAGTGGCATTATGTCAACTGCATCAGCTCGCATATTGATTACATGGGTCAGAACTTCGACTTTTCTGCCCCTAAATTGCCAGCGAAGGAGCTTTATTATGTAAATTTTACACCACCTCGAGTGAGCTTAGATTTTGCGGGTGTCATGGTTATGATTTGTTTGCTACTACTGTTGGTGATAATATTGCGCGTGACATTTAATCTGTTGTTGAGGTTGGTGATCAAGCTCAAGTCGCACAAAAAGCTTGCTTTTTAATATTGTATGTTGTACCCTGGTGGTACAGATGTAAGCTAATTAGATAAGGAGGAAAAATGGCTTATACACACACTAATTCAAAGGGAGTAAAATACATTTTGCATTACAAGGACGTTGTACTAAAGGGCGGTAAAGAGCAGAGAATTTATTTCTTCGCTAAGACCGAAGGTGGTAAGGGCACCCCTTGTGATTTGCCAGCAAACAAAACCGTAGTTGAGAATGAGCGCAACGGTTTTCTAGTCGTCAAGAATAAATAATTCAGGTTTTTGCCTTTAAGAACGGCCTCTCTGGTGGGGGCCGTTTTGTTTAATTATTGACATTAAGCCACATTTGTGTTAAAATGGAAGTATAAGGAGGGCGCGTTTCAAGCGTCTTTTGTGTTATGAAGAGGTTGGTCACTTTATCTTTAAGCATTTTCTTAGCGTTCGGGCTAGTGGTGTCGGGCGGTCTTTATGATGTTTATGCTGAGCACCCGGATTATCAAGTCAAGCTAGCAAGCGTGTCTGGCCCTGATGTTCGACCGCAAAAGTCAGTGCCAAACGTCAAACAAAAACCTGAACCCGAAGAGCGAGCTTTAATCAACCAGCCAATCATTACCACGGCAGTGCCCATGGCGCAACCCATTGCCCAGCCTCAAAACGCCGCTGTTGATATGTCCAACCATCTGGAAATTCCTGGCATTGGCGTATATCGAGCGGTGCAAACAGTGGGTCTGAATAATTCGGGCGAAATTGACGTGCCGTCTAGCAATGTCGGTTTGTGGAATGGTGGCGCGCAACCGGGCCAGAACGGCGTGGTCTTCTTAGACGGCCATGTTTTTGGTGTGTTTGCTAATTTAAAAAACACTTCAGTTGGCTCGATTTTTAGCCTGACCTGGGGCGGGGTAGTGTATCACTATCGGGTGGCCGACGTTCAGACTTATTCTTTGAGTCAGCTTAATCAAACTTCTAACGGCATTTGGTCTGGTATTTTATACAAGCCCGTTGGCGGCGCTAAGGGGCTTAATATCATGACGTGCGCTGGCCAACCCCAGGGCAATACTTACTCTCATCGCACGGTGGTTTATGCTTATCAGGTTAACTAAGTTTTTGCGACATCGTACGCGTGATGGACGTTACATCAATTTGCAGCTTAGTTTTTTGTCAGTTTACGCCCCTGCCTACTGGCCAGCTAACTCCATAATTTTGCGTAACTTTGCTGCTGTGCCTTGCTGTTTTTCGACCATATCTTCGATATTTTCTCTGGTCCTTCTTAACTCTGCCTCTAAATTCTTAATGTGTTCCATCATAGCTTCTGGACCAGCCGCTTCAAGTTCGGCTTTCGATTGTTGCTCGGTCTCTACTCTTGGTTTCTCAGCTTCGCTGATCATTTCATAAAATTTAACGTAGTGTTCAGGAGCCAGGTCTTTTTTATCAGACGGAAAACCTTCAGAACCAAGAAAATAGAGGGATAGTCTGGTAACGGCTGTATCTAGGAACTTTTTTTCACTTGTTTGAGGGTTGTCGCTAAGTGTTTCCTCTAGAACCTTTTTGGCCAATGCCACGCCCTCTCTCCAGTTTTCTTTTTCGGCTTCTGGTCTCTGTTGCTCTTGAGCAGTTGTATCGGAGTTGAACTCCGTATCGCCGAAACTCTTTCTGGCCCATTCACGAGCCCTGGCATCGCTTTTAACCTTGGCTTCACTAATCAATTTATAGATTTCAACATAGTGTTCAGCAGTGCAGTCCCTCCGATCGGGCGGGAAACCATTAGCTCCTTCTAAATGAAAAGCGAGGCCATAGGCAGTCTTTTTGTAAAGTTCCGACTTGCTGCTGTGAGAGCCATCGCGCTCAAATGCCGTCAACTCAGTCAAAGCCAATTCCGCTCTTTCTGCTTGACCATCTTCGTCTTGTCGCTCGCCAGTTTCTGACTGTTGTTCCAAGGTTGGCTCTTCATTCGTCTCTTGCCCTTTGACTCTCAGTTCATCCCACCTAGTGACAACTGGGTCTTGACCCTGTTCGGTGCCAGTATCTAAATTTTTGTTACTCATATTTATGTTCCTTCCTTGGTTTTTTGGTTAAATGGATTGATGTTATAATGTTCACATTTTAATTATGGCACATTTTGGGTAGGGGGTCAACAATATGCACGGGATTAACTTATCGGTACAGCAAGATGTATCTTGACTTTTTATAATGTTTATGCTATAATGACAGAGTATGGTGTTTTAACATACCACATGAACGTTAAAGGATAGTTTCAGTTTTTGCTTGGTTTAACTGGTAAAAAGTATTAGGATCATTTACAACACGACACTGGGTGTCAGTGTCGCCACCGACAGAAGGAGACAAAAATGTTTTTCCCAGATTGGCTATTGAACTTTTTAAAGTTTTTCTTCGACAATCTCGTTCTTTTTATCGGAGTTGGCTTTGTGTTGGTTGCGGTCTTCGCAGTCTTCGCGATTAGGTCTAGTTATCTCGAAGGCAAGAAAGCAAAAAATGACTGAAACTCGTTCATTAACGGCACAGGCCGTACATCATAAATTTATGTTTGTACGGCCCTTTCTTTTTGTTTGGTTTTAGCGCGAGCGTTTTTGGGCAGCGCGGCGAGCTTTTTCAGTTAAGCTGTCATCTATTCTATCGTTAGGGGAAAACTCGCCGTATTTTTTGACGGCGGCTAGGCGAATAAGCTCGTCAGTCAGGCGAGGATTCATTGGCAAAATCGACCCGTGAAGATATGAGCCAAAAACATTGCTGGTGCGTGCACCCTCAGTGCGATCGCGACCGTTGTTGCCAGCACCCTTTTTCACCCGAGCCAGCGCAGCCTGACCCTGATTGAAATATGTCAGCCCACTATGATTTTCATAGCCGATAAGCAGACCCAATTTGTCGCTTTTAGTAATGATGTTGCCGATGAGACGTTTGGGGTTGTCTTCAGTATAAGTGTCGAAAATGCCGACCCCTGTTAATTTGTCGCCAGATTGAGTTAAAAAATAATTGCCAAAAAGTTGATACATGCCACAAATGACCAGCATAGGCGTACCAGAATCGGCTAGTTTTTTAAGTTTGGGGCCAATTTTGCTTAAATCGTCCAGAACCGCACTTCGGTCAGATTCTTGTCCGCCACCCCCCAGGATAATGTCAACTTTTTCGTCAAATTTAGCGCCCGGTTTGTGCAGCACTACCTTGGTGTCATAGCCGTGCAATTTAGCGCGGTGTTTTAGTGCTAATAAGTTGCCCTGATCGCCATAAGCACTCATTCTCGCGGGGTAAAGCACCATCACGGTCAGGCTTTTGTTGCGCGAGGGCTGTTTTTTATCGAGAGTTTTCACTTGCTTAGTCATAAGGCTTTCTCCACCTGGGCGACTAATCCGAGGTATTTTCGTAGTTTTAGCATGGCGCTGTAAGTGCAGTAAATTTGGAAATTCGATGAACTATTGTCGGAAATAAATCGACTGAGGCTACGGCGCAGATTTGTGTCGATTGAGCCGACGGCTATATTATCGTGTTGCAGGCGTAAGGCCATGTCATAGGCACGAACTCCAGAAACACAAGCGACGTTTTTAAGGGCGGTGAAATCGACATCCCACAACCAACTGATATCGCGGCCGTCAGATGGCGTATCGTTAATAGCAATCATAGTCGCGGTTTGCTCATTGTTTTGTGCGGCTAAAGACATGCGACAACCAGCAGAATTTTTCACCAACACTAACTCAACTGGTTTGCCATTGACACTGATAACTTCGCCGCGACCAAAAGCTGGTTTAACGTTGGAAAGAGCGCGGAGCATTTTTTTGGCGTTGAATTCGCGGCCTAAAATCACCTTAACTAGCGCCAGTGCACCAGCAGAGTTCAGCGCGTTATGGGCCCCGCTAAGCTGCAGAGTTGTCTCGCCAATGTTGAAAACTACTTTTTTGCCACTAATTTTCTTTAGCACCACGTCGGGATTAATTGGTTTATTGTCGGAGCTAGGGCGTTCGTTATCGGGCGAAAACAGCTTAGTTAAGTTAGAATCATAGCCAAAAAAATGCACGACTTTGTCGCCAGAACGGACTTTATTTAGCAACGAATCGTTAGCGTTAAGAACGACGCCGTTAGTGGTCTCCTTGGCCACGGTTTTTAAAAAACCAGCTGTGGTATTAACGTCACCGAAACGATCAAGTTGATCTGGCAGGACATTGAGCAACAGAAAGTATCTGGGCGCAACCTTATTAACAAAGTGTACAGCGTGCGCTTCGTCGAGCTCTAACACTGCAATGTCAAAATGAAAACTGCCGCTCTTTTCAATTTCGCAAAAAACCGCACTGGCAATGCCGCGAGTAAAATTAGAGCCAGTAGGATTAGTGAACACTCTCAGCCCAGCAGTCGTGAGTAATTCAACCACGGTTTTTGTTGAGGTGGTTTTGCCGTTGGTTCCAGAAACCACCGCCACTCCGTGCGGTAAATTTGCCAGAGTTCTGCTAAGAAAATCTGGTTCAAGTTTTTCAATCACTAGGCCAGGCAGAGCCGAACCGCCCGAACCTTTTGCCTTGGTCAGAAGTTTTGCGCTGCGGGCAGCAATCTTGGTAATATTTTTCATCAGTTCAATTGTACCATTTAAATGTGCTAGAATAA
The DNA here is from genome assembly GCA_009783235.1 of Candidatus Saccharimonadota bacterium. Classification (GTDB taxonomy): domain Bacteria; phylum Patescibacteriota; class Saccharimonadia; order Saccharimonadales; family Saccharimonadaceae; genus WRHN01. The sequence goes on along the minus strand of WRHN01000002.1, from coordinate 180,271 downwards.
ATAAATAGTAAACGAGGAGAAAAATGGAACGCGCGGTTTTAAAGAGCAAGGCTAAACAAGCTATCAAGGGCAACCTGTGGATGATAGCGGCTATTTTTATAGTGGTGTTTACGTCGCAAATGTTGTTGGCGTATATTACGTCCTTTGTTGGCGGCGTGGTCGGTTTGTTGCTTGCGGGTTCAATTACGCTAGCTTTGGCGATGATTTTTTTGGAACTTGTAAAAAAACACCGCAAGCCGCAGGTGGAAGATCTGCTGTTTGGGTTTAAAAACGGCAACTTTGGGCGTGGGCTAATTGGTTATCTGCGCTGTACATTTTTCACTTTCGCGTGGTCGCTTTTGTTGATTGTGCCAGGTATCATCAAGTGGTTTTCGTATTCGCAAATGTTTTATCTTATGGCTGACGATCCAAAATTAGAGCCTAGTGAGGCGCAGGCGCGCAGCATGGAAATGATGCGTGGGCACAAAATGGAGTTGTTCAATTTATATTTATCGTTTATGCCGTGGATTTTGTTGGTTGTGGTAACGCTGGGTATTGGGCTAATTTATGTTTTGCCGTATTTGAATGCGACCTTAGCGGCGTATTATATTCAGCTGAAAAAGGTGACGAAGTAATGGCAGTTACGGTGGAGATAGGGCGACAATTCGTTAGCGACGAAGACCTGGAGGTTATTGCTGACAAAGTGAAAGCCGCACATCAGTTGATATTCAACGGCGGCGGCCCTGGCGAGGAATTTTTGGGCTGGGTAAGTTTGCCTGAGAATTACGACAAAGAAGAGTTCGCAAGAATCAAAGATGTTGCGCGCCGTATTCGCGAGACCTCGGACGTTTTGGTGTCAATTGGCATTGGCGGCTCGTATCTGGGCGCACGAGCGGTAACTGATTTATTACAGCCGGACAACGATGATTTCGAGGTGATTTTTGCAGGAAAATCCTTGAGCGCGCGCGAACTGAATGACATCATGTGGCGACTAGAGTGCCGAGATTGGTCAATTAATATAATATCAAAGTCGGGCACCACCACAGAGCCTGCAGTGGTTTTTCGAGTGTTGCGTCAAAAATTAATAGAAAAATATGGTGAAGAAGCAGCCAATAAGAGAATTTTTGCGACCACTGATCGCGAGCACGGGACTTTACACGATCTGGCCGTTGATAGAGAATGGGAAATGTTTGTGGTGCCAGACGATATTGGCGGACGTTACTCGGTTTTAACAGCGGTCGGGCTGTTACCGATCGCGGCAGCCGGCATTGACATCGACGCCTTGATGGCTGGCGCAGCAGGCGCGCGCGGTGATTTGATTGATGAAAAAAATACGGCCGTTCAATATGCTGCGGCGCGTAATATATTGCTGGGCAAGGGTTATGATATTGAAGTTATGAGTTGTTTCGAGCCAAGTTGGGCCAGCTTTAATGAATGGTGGAAGCAGCTGTTCGGCGAATCTGAGGGCAAGGACGGCCAGGGCATCATGCCAAATTCGATGATTTTCACAACTGATTTGCATTCCCTGGGGCAATATATGCAAGACGGCAAGCGGCAAATCTTTGAGAGTTTTGTGGTGATTGCTGAGCCGATAAGCGATATTCAAATTCCAGAAGACAGTGCTGAAGATGATGTGGGCTATCTGGCCGGTAAAAATCTTTCGTACATCAACGACAAGGCGCTAGAGGCCACCATTAAGGCGCACTCTGACGGTGGCGTGCCGGTCAATGTCGTGCGTATTCCGCGAATTGACGCTTATGAGATAGGTTATTTCATTTATTTCATGGAGGTGGTTTGTGGCGTTTCAGCGTATGTGGCGGGAGTTAATCCGTTTAACCAACCTGGCGTCGAAGCCTACAAGAGGAATATGTTTGCATTATTAGGGAAAGTATGATAAAATGCGTCGCATGAGTATATCAGTTACAAGAAAAGACGACAGAGAAGCTAACGAAAACGTGATCCGCCGCTTTAATCGACGTGTATTGCAGAGTGGTGTTGTGGCTACTGTTAAGTCAAAACAGCGCTTTGAAAAGCCAATTAGTAAGACCGAGCGTCGCAAAAAAGCAATCATTAGAAAAGCCCGCAACGAAGAGAAGACCCTGCAAATTAAGCTCGGCAACTTTGTGCCGCGTTCTCGCTAAATGAAAAAAGAGAAAATCGATGGCGCCAAAGTTACCGGTGCTGTCGATTTTATTATCTCTAGAAAACGTAAATTATATAAGTTCGCCAGGTTTAATGAGCTACGTAGTTGTTTTCAGTTAGGGGAGTGGGTGGATTTTATAAAAACTCATTCAAATTTTCTTGATAAACAACCTGTTGTAGCAGAAATCGGCGCTGGAACGGCAGTTTTTTTGGTTGAACAGGCTAAGCTGTCGCCAGAAAAAATATTTGTGGCGGTAGATGTTAAAAGCGACAGGTTACATCAAGGCGCACGTAAAGCGCAAGAAGAGAAGGTGACCAACATTTACTTTGTCCGTTCGCGTGTTGAAGAGCTTGTTCAAATTTTCTCGAGTAACTCCGTGTTTGAAATTTGGCTGACGTTTTCTGATCCTTATCCGCGTAAATCTGACGCAAAACATCGGTTGACATATAAGAAATATCTAAAACTTTATCAAGAAATCTTGAATAAAGACGGTAGATTGCACTTTAAAACAGATAGTGATAGTTTGTTTGAATATTCCTTAGCGAGTTTCCGAGAGTGCGGTTGGCAAATATTAACAGAGACGGAAGATTTGCACAGTAGCGATTTGCCAGAAAAATATAAGGTGATGACCAGTTATGAAGCCCGTTTTGTGGGTGAGGGTAAAAATATACATTTTTTGACCGCCAAGCCAGAATAGTTTTATCAAGAAAATTTGACTCAAAAAAATTTGAGTAGTAGTATAGAAGCATGTTTGGTATTAACAAGATTCAGCTATATATCTTGCGTTGTCTCTGGGAATATGACGAAATCACTTTTGAGGAATCTCGGCCGAAACCTGCAGTTGGTCCAGGGCTTTATTCTTATCATTTAAGCAGACTGGAGGATTTAAACATAATAACCAAGACAGCCAAGGGGCAATATAAACTAACGAATTCCGGGGAGCGCTACGCTACGGGAGTTTTTTCGAAAGTTAGTTCAAAAAAAATTGACATTAAAATATTAGCGCATGACAAAACTGGTAAAATTAAAATAATTAGCGGGCGGCTGTTGGACAACGATCCACGAACCCACGCTGGCGCGACTAGAATAGTTCAAAAAAAACTGAATTGTAAAAATCCTAACTTAGAACATATTGGTGACGCGTATATTAAAATATCTAACCAGCGCGGCGACATCTTGGAGCATACGATGTCGCATATCTTCGAGCTCAAAAATATTGTGAACATTTCGAAAATAGATGAATCTTTACCGATTAGTGTCAAGGAAGAAATCCTCTTTGTCAAAAAAAACGCCGACGGCCACTTCTTTTTTGAGCGCGATTACTTGATAGACTAAAACATCTATGGTATATTGGGACTGAAGCTAACCAATACTAAAAATGAAACACGTGCAAAAACATCTGACAATTGAGAATATTGCGATTATCGTAGCTTTTGTTTTCGCGTTGTTTTGTGCGGTCAACGCGATTGCTTCGCTGCAAAAAAATTATGAGCTATTGTCCAGGGTGAGAGAGGGGCAGCTAACTAATGATATTTTGAAAATTAAAAATGCTAACTTGCGTTTACAGCAAACCTACTACAAAACTGACGAGTTCATGGAATTGCAGGCTAGGGCTAAATTAAATAAAGCTATGCCAGGCGAAAATTTGGTTTTGTTGTCGAAGACCGAACACACAGCGGCGAATTCAACAGAGGCTATCGACAACGAAAGCAACGAGCTGACCAATCAACAAAAATGGGCGCAGTTTTTATTGGGCGTGAATTATGACTAAAATTATTAAAATTACAATTTTGATTTGCGCGGTGGCTGGCGCTTTTTTTAGCGGTAACGCAGTATGGGCCGACGAAGACGCTCAGATTGGGTCTGACGTAGTTATAGCCGGCGTAAATACTAAAAATAATTACAAATACATCATGCTGTACAATCAGAGCGAGGCAGATTACGATGCTAAAAACTTGAGTGTTTATTATTACTCAAACAATGCGGCCATGGGTCTAACTAATCCGACAAAAATCGTTGAATTGACCGGCACCTTTGAGACGAACGGCTATTTTTTGATGGCACAAAGCGAAGAAGGTCTCGGTGGTGTTTATCCAGATAAAATATTTACGAATAGTAGTATTTTGGCAAATAATCGAGGCGCTGTTTTTATTGTCGAAAACGGAGTGATATTAGACGGACTGTGCTGGGCTAGCGCGCCGTCGGAAATTATCGGCGTTGGCGACAATCAGATGTGTGCGGGTTATATTATTTATGCGCCGCTTAATCTTGGTAGTTTTGCTCAATGTCTGAATGAAAACAAGAAACGCGTGGCTTGCAATCAAGAGGCCATAGATCAAGCTGAGCATGAAGACCTCACTTCCAAGCCGGCGCCAAGATACTTTAAAGAGGTCATTAGCCCAGTGCTGGGTTCGCATGGCTATACAGACGCCCCGCCAGACGAGGGCACTGAACCAGGTGTGGACCCAGACGACAAGTTGCAATGTGCGCCGATAAAACTAAATGAACTATCGTTTGCTAGCGGGCAAATGTTTGTAGAAATAATCAACGAAAGTCCAGAACTCGTTGATGTTTCAAGTTGTTCAGTGCGCAGAGGCACGGTGATTGTCAATTTGTCTGGGCTGGTCGGGCCAGGCGAAATCAAAACGTACGCAGTTACTAATGTACTGATCAATGAACCCAATGCTGACGTCAACGTTTATGTTTATGACGGCTCGACTCGCATAACAGATTCGTTGGTGCAATATAAAAAGGTTAAGGCTGGCGCGTCATGGGCGTGGTTTGACGAAGAAGAGCGGAGCGGTTGGATGCAAACTTTCGCGCCAACGCCAGGCGAGGAAAATATTTATCAACAGTTTCAGACTTGCGAAACAGGAAAAATTATCAACCCGCAAACTGGCAATTGTATAAAAATGCCTGCGCCACTAGCGGAGTGTTTGACGGGCCAGTATCGCAATCCCGAAACTGGTCGCTGCAAGAAATTGCCAGTCGAAACAGCGCTGGCTCCTTGTCCAACTGGGTCTTTTCGTAACCCTGAGACCAATCGCTGCAAGAAGCTTGCGTCGGAATCTGTGCTCTCGGCTTGTCAAATTGGCTATGAGCGTAACCCTGAGACCAACCGTTGTCGTAAAGCCGTAGATTCAAGCGCACCTACTTTTGCGGTACAAAATGTACCAACGAGTCGCGAAGCTAATATTATGATTATCGTGGCCGCTGCTGGCATCGGTTTGACTTTGGCCATGATAGTTTGGAGTTTTCGCCAAGAAATCAGCCGAGGGTTAAAAAAGGTTTTTGTTAGGAAGATAGCAAAATGAGAATTTTAGGTATTGATCCAGGTACGGGAAAATTAGGTTTTGGCGTGTTGGACGTGCAAAAGGGCAGCCAGCCAAAAATGGTTGATGCTGGTGTGGTGACTACGCCAGCGCACACGTCGTTGCCAGATCGTCTGGAAGATATTTATGATTCGTTGAGTGAGATTATTGATTTGACAAAGCCAGAAGTTATGGCGATTGAAAAACTATTTTTTGCGCGAAATGTTACCACGGCGATTTCTGTTGCGGAGGCGCGCGGGGTGGTTGAGCTGATTGCTAAGCAAAAAGGCTTAGAAATTGCTGAATATACGCCGCTGCAGGTGAAGCAAGCTTTGACGGGCTACGGTAGAGCTGAAAAAAAACAAATTCAAGAAATGGTCAAGCGTGAATTGGGGCTGCAGCAAGCGCCAAAACCGGACGACTGCGCGGACGCTCTGGCTGTGGCTTTGACACATTTTTTTACGACAAAGAACGACTAGGCTCGGTTGGGTTATAACCGCGGGTAGTTTTTGATTTTCTAATTATTTGACTTCTCTGATGTACTCGGCTTCTTTTTCTAGGGCGGCGCTGAGTCTGAACCCCCTGCATTTACCGTCAGAGTTGCAATTAATGCCTTCGTAAAAATATTCGCTGCCTATTTCGCCAACGGCCGTGCCCTGGGTGTCGATAAACAGCTCTGGAGCAACACTCTTGAGATTGCCATGGTTGATAGATGTGGGGTAAAAACCATTTTCTTTATGAAAAACCTCTGTTAAACTGTAATATATGCTATTAATCGCGACCTTGCGTTGTTGATCGCGAGCCGTTACCTCGAGGTCGTTACGCTGGACCAAGAAAAACACGCCAATAATCACCAAAACCACTATGGCAATCGCCAGCTCAATAACGGTGAACCCTTTTTCTTTTTGCATATTTTTATCTTAACATAAAGCTGGTTTTTTAACTATAGATGATAGTTGCATTTTCATTTGCTTGTGCTACAATTAGTTTATGTTTAAACTAGATGAAGAGTTCTTAGCGCAACTTGGGTTGGGCGATATGCCGCAAGAACAGAAACAGGCTTTCTTGCAACATATTTATAGTGAGTTGGAAATTCGCGTGGGCGAAAAATTGACCGAGGGTATGAACGACGCGCAGCTAGATGAGTTTGGTTATTTTGTCGACAAGAATGAACAAGGAGTGCGAGATTGGTTTTCTATTAATTTGTCGGACTACATCAATCAGCCAGATTATAAGTTATTACAAGAAAGAATGCCAGATGCTTCCGAAATTGACTTGATGGCTGAGTTTGGCGCTACGCGGTGGCTGCAGATTAATCGTCCAGACTACCCTGAAATTGTTCGTCAAACCCTGGAGACTATTAAGCAAGAAATTGCCGACAACAAAGACAAGCTTCTGGGTCAGGCCTAAAAGTTTTGGAGAAATAGCTAAGTCTGATTGCGCGTTTTTTAAGTCGCGCTTTCGGTTTTTTAAATGCCTTCAATGCGACTTTTAATGGTCTCAAGCTCTTCGATGTACTGCGCGGCCATTTCTCTGTCACTCTGGGCAACGTCTTTTGTGGCGCTGATCATCGATAAAGTGTCAATGATATCTTGCAAAAATAACCCGGTGGTTTCTCGGTATTTGCTCTCGAGCCGACCAGCTTCTTTAGCGAGCCGTAGTTCTTCGTGGGCCGTTGATGGATCGCGCGTAGATGCTCCACCCTCGCCAACTCTGGTAACCAACTCGGTTTTATGACTACCTACAACCAAACTGGCAATGGCGTTATTGCGAGCAAGCGAACCGCTGTCCAAATTATCCACGCCGTATTGGATAACCTGCATGGCGTCGACGTATTGAGCGCTAGCTTGCGAGAGCACTGCCGAGATATCCACGGTTTTTTTTCCAGAACTACTGGCGATCACAACTATGATAATCAGAATAACCGCCACTACGCCGCCCAGTATAATCATCATTTTTTTATCTAGAAAATTAAAACCACTTTTAGGCTTCGCGGATATTTGGTCGAGGTATTCCGAGGCTCCGACCGCTGTATTCCAGTTCGGGTCGAAACCATTCTGGTCTTGATTCGGGTTCATGGTGATATTTTAACATAAACCTTTTATTTTTGCTACAATGAAACCATGCCAGAATTACCAGAAGTTGAAACCGTACGGCGAGGCCTAGAAAACTTCATCGTGGGGAAACAAATCTTGCGAGTTGACGTTTTAAACGAGAAGAGTTTTGAGTGCGTGAACTGCTCACAAAAAAACTTAATTGGCGCGCGGGTCAATAAAATTCGCCGCCGCGGCAAGGCTTTGATTATTGATTTATCAGGTGGATTTTCATTAGTTTGCCATCTTAAAATGACTGGGCAAATTGTTGTGCGTGGTCAAGAAAATTTCGCAGCGGGCCACCCGACCGATTCTTTTATGGCAGATTTACCGGATCGCTCAACGCGGGTGATTTTTGGTCTAAACCACAAAACCAAATTATTTTTTAATGACCAGCGTAAATTCGGCTGGATTAAACTAATGCCGTCAAGCGAGGTCGTTAAAATTCCGTTTCTTGCTAAAATGGGCCCTGAACCGTGGGAGACTGGGGTTAGTAAGCAGTTTCTTAAAAACATTCGACGTCATCAAAATTCGATGATTAAGCCAGCGATTCTTGATCAATCAGTCATGGCGGGCATCGGTAATATTTACGCTGACGAGTCGCTGTGGGCGACAAAAACCCACCCAGAAACTCGTGTGAAAAATCTTTCTGATAAAAAACTTGAAGAGATTTGTCGGGCGGCGGGCAAGGTTATGCAGAAGTCGATTGATTCCGGAGGTTCAACCATGCAGACTTACGTCAAAGCCGACGGCAGCAAAGGTAATTACTTGGAAAAATTTGCCAATGTTTTTCGGCGCGATGGGCAGCCTTGCAACCGTTGCCAAACCACAATTGTCAAAACTAAAGTTGCTGGTCGTGGCACGCATCTTTGTCCGAAATGTCAAAAACTGGCACAGATATAGCGGCTGGCAGTTTCAACTAGCGGTGTTGTTAATTTTACAGATAAAACTGGTTTAAATTTTGCTAGAATATAAATCATGAGTGAGGGCAAGTTACAGACGTCGGATTTTGTGCATTTGCACAATCATACCAATCATTCTGTGTTGGACGGTTTGACGAAAATTCCAGAATTGATTGAGTTGACTAAAAAATATGGCATGGATGCCGTGGCCATGACTGATCACGGTACGTTGAGCGGCTGGATCGAATTGTACAAGGAAGCCAAGGCTAATGATGTGAAGCCGATTTTAGGATATGAGGCCTATGTGGCGGCCCGAAAGTACACCGACAAGGACCCAAATCACGATAAAGAGCGGTATCACGTGACGCTTTTGGCCATGAACAATAAGGGGGCCAACAATATTATTCGGCTTTCGACCATTGCGAATTTGGACGGTATGTATTATCGGCCGCGTATTGATCACGATTTGTTAGAGGAATATAACGAAGGGATTATTTGTTTGTCTGGCTGTGCTGGCTCGGAAGTGTCGATGGCCTTGAGGGAAGGTCGATACGAAGATGCCAAGGAATTAGCCAAATGGTACCAGAGCGTTTTTGGCGATCGGTATTATCTGGAGTTGCAGGATCATGGCCACAAAGACGCGCCAAAACACTGGGAAGACCAAAGAAAAGTCAACGAAGGTTTGGATAGATTAAGCCAAGAGCTGGGCATTCCGAAGGTGATTTCTTGTGATGCGCACTATCCCAATGTCGAAGACACTGAGGCCCATGAAATTTTGTTGTGTGTGGGCACTGGCTCTCTGCTGACGGACACCGACAGAATGACTTTGGCAGATTTTCACCTGCATGTTATCGACCCGAAAGAGATAATTCAGCGTTGGGGCGCTACTCACAAAGAAGCTGTTTTGAACACTAAAAAAATTGCTGATAGATGTGATGTGGATATTGAGATGGGGCGCATGTTAATTCCGACTTTCGATTGTCCAGATGGTAAAACCGAGAAAGAATATCTGTATGAAAAAGTTTACCGGGGTCTGACCGAGCGATACGCTGGAATTCCAGCCAAGGATGCCGAGAAACTGACTGTCGCGCAAGCTAAGAAATTGCTGAGTAAAGAGCAATTAGAGCGGACTGATTACGAAATGTCGGTGGTGGATAACATGGGTTACTTCGGCTATTTTTTGATCGTTTGGGATTTCATGAAGTGGGGGCGCGAGCAGGGAATAGTTTTTGGCCCGGGGCGTGGTTCAGCGGCCGGTTCAATTGTGGCGTATGCGTTGAAAATTGTTGATTTAGATCCGTTGGAATATGGCTTACTGTTTGAGAGATTTTTAAATCCCGATCGTATTTCTATGCCAGATATTGATATTGATATTCAAGATACTCGTCGCGACGAAGTGGTGGAATATTGTGCGCGCAGATATGGTCAGGATCGCGTGTCGAACATTTTAACTTTTGGTAAAATGGCGGCGCGTTCTAGTGTGCGCGATGTGGCGCGCGTGTTGGACATTCCGTATTCTGATGCGGATCGACTGTCAAAAACAGTGCCAGAATTGGTGCAGGGTCGGCATGTACCGCTGGAAAAATCTATTCGCGATGATCCGGATTTGTCCAAGGCTTATCAAGAAGGCGGTTGGAAGAAAGAGGTTTTGGACTACGCTCAACGTTTAGAGGGAACCATTCGTAGCCACGGGGTTCATGCTTGCGGCGTGGTGATAGCGCCAGACGCCCTGGTTAATTACTTGCCACTGGAAATGTCGCGCAAAGGGGTAGTGGCGACGCAGTTTTCGATGACGCAGGTGGAAGATTTGGGTCTGCTCAAAATGGACTTTTTGGGGCTGTCGAATCTCTCTATTGTTTCTAACGCTATTCGTATTGTGCGCAAAGTTTATGGCAACAAAATTGAACTGTCGGATTTGCCGCTTAATGATAAAAAGACCATGGAACTTTTTCAGCGCGCAGATACCACGGGCGTGTTTCAGTTAGAGTCGGCGGGCATGAAGCGATATTTGAAAGATCTCAAAGCGACAGAGTTTGAAGATATTATTGCTATGGTGGCGTTGTATCGGCCGGGGCCAATGCAGTTTATCGACTCGTTCATTGCGCGTAAACACGGGCGCGAAGAAATCACTTATTTGGATCCTCACATGCAAGCGGCCTTAGAAAACACTTATGGAATTTTGGTTTATCAAGAACAATTTATGCAGATCGCCAAGGATATGTGCGGCTTCAGCGGTGGTGAAGCAGATTATTTGCGCAAGGCCGTGGGCAAGAAAAAAATTGATATGATGAAGGAAATCAAGCCAAAATTCATTGACGGCGCGGTCAAAAACTCTGGTGCGAAGCGCGAAGTCATGGAAAAATTCTGGGATCAGCTAGAAGAATTTGCTAACTATTGTTTCAATAAATCTCATGCGGCGTGCTACGCGCTAATAGCTTATTGGACGGCCTATCTCAAAGCGCATTACCCGTCGGCGTTTATGGCGGCACTGTTAACTTCCGATTCTGGCAACACCGATCGTTTAGCGATCGAGATTGCCGAATGTAAAAAAATGGGCATTAAAGTTTTGAATCCAGATATTAACGAATCATTTGTAGAGTTTGGCGTGGTGCCAGAAACGGATAATATACGCTTTGGTTTGGCGGCGGTGAAGGGCGTGGGCGAAAAAGTGGCCGACACCATTGCTGAAGATAGAAAGGCCAACGGGCCGTTTAAATCGGTTGAAGATTATTGCAAGCGTATAGACTCTCGGCTTTCTAACAAGCGTGTTTGGGAAAACCTAATTCGCACGGGCGCCTTCGACCAATTCGGCGATCGTTCGGACTTGCTTTATTCCATTGATGCCATATTGGAGTTTGCATCAAAAACGCAGAAAGAGGCGGCTTCGAATCAAGCTGATTTGTTCAGCCTACTCGGGGACAGTGCTACGACGGACGGAATATTATCGACGGTGCAGATTGCCACCGCGCCGTCCAAACATAGCGATAAAGAAAAATTGGCCTGGGAAAGGGAATTGCTGGGGCTTTATTTGTCGGGCCACCCGCTAGATGAATACGCCGATCACTTTGACGAAGACGGCGAAACATTGGCCAGGATAAAACCAGAGCGAGACGGCCAGCGAGTGACGGTGCACGGGCTGGTTGACTCGGTGCGGCAAATTCTTACTAAAAAGGGCGATAAAATGGCGTTTGTGGCTATTGAAGATCGCAGTGGCGAATGCGAGATAATTGTTTTTCCAAAGGTGTACGCTCAAATTGTGAACGACCTAGAACAAGACAGATTTATCAAGGTAACGGGTAAAATTTCTGGCACCGACGCCTCGGGTTATAAAATTGAAGACGCTAAGATTATCGCCGACGTAATCGAAGTGGTTAAAGACTAGGCGCTCATTAGCACTCTGTTGACTAGAGTGCTAATTTTTGCTAGAATACTCTTATGATGACAGAACGTCAACAACAAATTCTCAATGCTATTATCGAGCAATACGCCGAAGTAGCGGCGCCAGTCGGCTCGGTGATTTTGGCGAAACTGTTTGAAATTTCTTCGGCGACGGTGCGCAATGAAATGGCAGCGCTTGAAGACCTGGGCTTGGTTTCTCGCCCCCATACCTCGGCTGGCTGCGTGCCGACTGATGACGGATATCGTTTTTATGTCAACAAGCTTACGCTGGACACGAATGAAAATCGTCAGGTGCGGGCTATTGAGTCGCGGGTGTCGGCCAATCGCGCCGATCGTGCTATTCGTTCGGCGGTCGATTCGTTGGTCGAGCTGACGCATAACCTCGGCGTGGCCACTATTGGCGACCAGCTTTACTTGTCGGGAATCTCGAATCTGTTTTCGCAGCCGGAATTTCTCGACGGATCGCATGTTCAAAAAGTTGCTAAGCTGCTTGATAACTTAGAGCCGTGGCTGCGCGAAGCGGCGCCTAATGAGCCCTTGAATGTTTTTATTGGCCATGAAAATCCGATCGGTCGAGATTCGGGAGTGTCGTTGATTATTTCGCGTTTTCGTTCGCCGCTGTCGGATCGTTCGTACATCGGCGTTCTTGGCCCGACACGCCAAAGTTATGGTCGGGTGATGAATTTAGTCGCTCAAACTGGTGAGATGCTGGAGAGGATTTTGTAAATGGGCAAGGTAAAAATTTGTGTGACGGTGCCAGTTGATCAAGCCAATGAGATCCGCAAAGTTTTGGGTGAGGCTGGCGCGGGCAAGATTGGCGAGTATAGTTTCTGCAGCACGAGCTACTTGACGCAAGGAAGATTTTTGCCATCTGACAAGGCAAATCCGACAATTGGTGAACACGGTAAATCAGAGATTGTTGAAGAAGAAATAGTTGAAGTGGCTTGCGACAAAGCGATAACCAAAGAAGTCATAGCCAAGCTACGGGCCGCGCATCCTTACGAAGAACCCGTCATAGACATATATCCGCTAATAGAAGAAAGTGAGTTGTAAATGAAAAAACCAACCGATAAGAAGTTGCCCAAAAAAGACGCCAAAGATTTGAGAATTGAAGAGTTGACGGTTGACCTGCAGCGACTACGTGCCGATTTTGAGAATTATCGCAAAAATGCTGATGAACAAAAAATAGCAATGCGGCAATTCGGCGCAGAAGAAATGCTGAAAAAGTTTTTGGGCGTGGTGGACAATATCGAGCGCGCCGTCAAAAATGTACCGCAGGAGCTGCAAGACAATGCGTGGGTGCAGGGGGTAGAAAATCTAGGCGGAAACCTAGATAAGATTTTGAGCGAGATTGGCGTAGAGAGAATAGATGCTTCGGCGGGGGCAGAATTTAATCACGAAATACATAACGCTGTGGTCATGGACGAGGTCGAGGGCGAAACTGAGGTGATTGCCGAAGAGTTACAAGCTGGCTACAAGTTGGACGGTAAGGTTTTGCGCGAAGCGATGGTGCGCGTGACGAAGAAGTAGAGATTGAAAGGCTTGTCGTTCGCTACTGAGTTGGCATAGTTTGGTCAGGGCAAGAGTTTAGTACCCCCTGCATAGCATCTCGTTCAGCGGCAGTTACCCAGAGGGTGTACTTGACCTTAACGGCGATTTGACGCGCGACATAAATACAGCGAAAACCTTTATTTTGCGGCAACCATTGACTGGCGTCCGAGTCAGATTTTTGTTGATTGGCAGGGCCGTCCACGGCTAATAAATTCAAATCATCGTTGGCTAATGCGTTGCGAGCAGCCGGGTCTAAGTTCTGCGCACCTGTCGCCCAGGCGTTTGAGAGCGCAACGACATGATCAATCTGCACGGCAGATGATGTGCTCACGCCACGCGTAAAATGAATGGTGTTGCCAGTGTATGGGTCGAGTAAGATCCCAGACATAACCGTACAGCCATTGTCGCCATAAATTATTTCATCAAGATCTCTACTCAAAATCTTTTCTCGTACATTGCAACCGTTGCCCCATCTGTTCCAGTTGCCAGAACTCAGAAACTGCTTCCGCGAATAGCCAGCATGCGCCGCCCATTCTCGCACCGCTAATTTGCCCAGTTCGTGAATGGCTAAAGGTTGCTCGTTGACTTCTTCGCCCATGTAGCTAAATTCAGCGTCATCATCTTCAAGCTCGATGGTCTCGACAGGCGCGGCTTCTGGCTCGGGATCGTTTGGCGATGCAGTAAAATTGCTATAAATCAAAAACAGCAAACAACCGACTAGAATTATACCCAGCGCGGTATTGCGCCGGCGACGGTACGTGCTATTCATAACACATTTGCTCACTAGCCATGTTAACGTCGCGGTGCTTTAAGTTTAGCAAGTGGGCGCCTTCTTTAGGTTCGGAACCCGAAGCGGAGCAATCCGCACCTTTGTCTATTGTGGCTAGCAGGCCCAGATCAGTACCGCCAATTCCAGAGACGAAAATATGCATGGAATCATTTTAGCATGCTCAGTAAATCATTACCACTTGAAAAACCGACGCTTTTTTGGTATTATATGACCCGCAATGGTCCCATCGTCTAACGGTTAGGACACCAGGTTTTCATCCTGGCAATAGCGGTTCGATTCCGCTTGGGATCACCAGTTGTGCCCGTAGCTCAGCTGGATAGAGCGTCAGCTTGCGGAGCTGAAGGTCGTACGTTCGAATCGTGTCGGGCACGCCAAGTGATTTTTCAAGCAACCCGTGAGGGTTGTTTTCGTTCCGGGGGTTTTATGTTAAGATGTAACAAGTATGGAAGAAATTATTTCACTTTGCAAAAGACGAGGGTTTGTTTATCCAGGATCAGAGATTTATGGCGGCGTGGCTGGCCTTTATGATTTTGGGCCATATGGCGTTGAACTTCTAAATAATATCAAGCAAGCTTGGTGGCGGGCTAATGTACAGCTTAAAGAAAACTATGTAGGGCTGGACAGCGCGATGTTTAAAGATCCAAAAGTTTGGGTGGCGAGTGGACATGTGGGTGGTTTTGCCGATCCGTTGGCCGAGTGTAAAAAATGTCACGCGCGCGTTCGCGCAGATAAAGAACTGGAAAAAATTGGCGTTCAGGCCGACGAAAAAATGACCGAGCAAGAACTGAGCGCGCTATTTGACGCCAATAAAGATAAAATTAAATGTCCGACTTGCGGTTCTACTAATTGGGCTGAGATTAAGAAATTTAATCTGTTGGTGCAGTCCAACCTTGGTGATTTTACTGGCAAAAACGAAGAGCCAGTTTATTTACCAGGTGAGGCCTGCCAGGGAATATATTTAAATTATAAAAACATTATTGACACCATGCGCGTTAAGGTGCCGTTTGGCGTAGCGCAAATCGGCAAAGCGTTTCGCAATGAAATTAGCCCGCGGAATTTTCTATTTCGTTGTCGCGAATTCGAGCAAGCTGACACACAGTATTTTGTTAAGCCGCGCGAGAACAAAGACGCTTACGAAAAGATTAAACAAGAGCGGCTGGATTGGTATGTGAACATGGGCATTGATAAAAAAAATCTGCGTTTGCGCCAACACGAAAACGTAGTGTTCTATGCTAACGACGCCTGGGATATTGAATATAACTATCCGTCGTATGGTTTTGATGAGCTAGAGGGTATTCACGATCGCACGGACTATGACTTGACGCAACATATGCAGCATTCAGGCGCGGATTTGAATTATACGGATTCTCAAACTGGCGAAAAATATTTGCCGTGGATATTGGAAACTTCAGTGGGCTTAGGCCGTATGTTTTTGGCTTTTTTGTGCGATGCTTATTCGGTGGAAGAAACCAAAAATGGCGAGAAGCGAACCGTGCTGAAACTAAGTTCAGAATTGGCGCCGATTAAATGCGCCGTGTTTCCGCTTTTAAAAAATAAACCAGAATTAGTCGATAGGGCCCGCGAGGTTTATAGTGGTTTGAGCCAAAGTTTTATGTGCGAATTTGACGACAATGGCAATATTGGCAAACGATATCGCCGCCAAGACGAAATCGGCACGCCGAACTGTATTGTGATTGATTTTCAAACTTTGGAAGATGACACGGTAACTGTGCGCAATCGCGACACCACTGAGCAAGAGCGGGTTAAAATTAGCGACCTGGTGCAATATGTTCAAAAATAAGTCCAGCAATAAGCTCATCAAGGGTAAGGCCAACCCGTGGTTGTTTGTGCTAGTTTTTACGACTGTTTTAGTGGCGCCAGCTGGTATTTTAACTAAGTTGTTATGCACTGAGCTTGAGCCGTTTGTGATTGCGACCCTCAGGGCTTTCGTTACAGCAATAGTTTTACTGCCGGTTTTGATAAAGTATTTTAAACAGCACAAGAAAGTTCTGAAGAAAAAACTCAAGTGGATTTTGTTGTTCGGCGCACTAGCAACGCCAGCTTCGCCAGCGTACATCGCGGCGATTTCTATGACTGAAGTGTCGTTTGTAGCCATTATGGATTTGCTAACGCCGATTTTGTTTGTGATTATTTCTACTTTAGCCACCAAAGATAAGCTAACTCGCAACGCTTTTATTGGCATTTTATTCGCTATGTTGGGCGGTAGTATAATTTTACTGTTGCCAATGATTTTTAACTGGTCTGGAGTGTCCGGTTTTGGTCTGATACCGGTGTTGTTGATAGCGGTCTATATGTTGGTAGATGCGGGCAGGCCAGTGGTCTTACGCAAGCTCAACACTGGCGGCCTGTCGTTAATGCCAATTTTAGCCATATTTTATTGCCAAACTCTTATCGTGTCGTCAGTTTTGGCATTAACCGTACATGGCCCAGAGTCGTTTACGGCAGTAACCACGCTGCCGTCTTGGGGTTGGGCAATAATACTTTTCCAAGCCCTCTTTTTCTCGGTGGCGGTTAGCTGGCTCAACACCAAAGCATATGAAAACCTTGGCACCGCTACGACGGCCTCGATTAACTATCTTTATTACGCGCTGGCTATTGCCTTGCCGCTGATTTTGCTAGGGGAAAAATTGCCGCTAGAAGTAATTATTGGCGGAACATTTGTCATTATTGGTATTATTTTTGTGCGGCGCCATCCGCACAAACACGTACATCACACACGCGGACATGTATAGTTTTATTCAAGTTTATGTTAAAATAGGGGTATAGTTATTTAAGTTGGGTGGCAAAAATAGGAGGGTCTTAATGGCAACAAAAAAATCTACCAAAGTGATGGGCGAAAAATCTAAAGACAACGAGGGCAAGGCAGCGGCACTTGGTTTGGCGTTGGATCAAATCACCAAGCAGTTTGGTGCCGGTTCAATTATGAAGCTGGGCGATGCTTACAATGTCGACGTGGAAACCTATCCGTCGGGGGCGCTTTCTCTAGATTTGGCGATGGGCGGTGGTTATCCCAAAGGGCGCATAGTGGAAATTTATGGCCCGGAAAGTTCTGGCAAAACTACCTTAACATTGCACGCTATCGCAGAAGCTCAGAAAAAAGGTGGCACAGCAGCGTTTATCGATGCGGAACATGCGCTTGACCCGGCTTATGCTAAGAAAATAGGCGTCGATACCACGAGTCTTTTGGTCTCGCAACCCGACAGCGGCGAACAGGCGCTGGAGATTCTAGAAACTTTGGTGCGCTCGAACGCGGTAGATGTTATTGTGCTAGACTCGGTGGCAGCTTTGGTGCCGCAGGCCGAAATTGACGGTGACATGGGTGACGCTCAAATGGGTCTGCAGGCGCGATTGATGAGCCAAGCTATGCGCAAACTAACTGGCATTATTAATAAATCAAAGGCCACAGTTATATTCATCAACCAGATTCGTATGAAAATTGGTGTCATGTTCGGCAATCCAGAAACCACCACGGGCGGCAACGCCCTGAAATTTTATGCGTCTTTGCGCATGGATATTCGCCGAATCGGTCAAATTAAAGAGGGCGACGACATTACCGGCAACCGCGTCAAGGTAAAGATTGTTAAGAATAAAATTGCGCCGCCGTTTCGTACGGCAGAGTTTGACATCATGTTCAACGAAGGTATTTCTAAGATTGGCGACGTTATTGATTTGGCGGTTGACAAGGGTATCATTAACAAATCTGGCGCCTGGTTTGACTACGGCGAGGGCGACAAGAATATGAAACTTGGTCAGGGTCGCGAAGCTGTTAAAGAGCTGTTGAAGTCGGACACTAAGTTGTTGGCTGAGGTTGAGAAAAAAGTGCGCGACAAAGTACAGAAAGAAGACGAATAAAAATGTACTATATCACGGGTGCTAGCGGCGATGGTTTGGGGTTTGAACTAGCCAAGCGTTTAGTTGAGGCAGGGCTGCCCGTGATAGATCTTTCGCCGAGCGCGCCTAGTGATGATCGTATTGGTCATATTGATTTGGATTTGGCCAACGAAGAGTCAGTCGAATATGCGGTTGGCGAAATCAAAAATCGTGGTGAAAAAATTGCAGCGTTGATTAATTGTGCTGGCGTGATGACCAGTTTTAGCGGTCTGGATAATCAGCGCCGTGGTGAAATTGAACGAGTTTTTAAGATTAATGTGGAGGGGCCGATTTATTTGACTTCGCTACTGTTAGATAAGCTTTTGACTGATGAAGCAGATGTTATTAACGTGGCCTCAACTATGGCGACCAGGGGGGTGGCGAATGAACAAGTTTATAGTCCAAGTAAATGGGCGGTGCGTGGACACACAAAATGTTTGCAAGAGTTTTTCAAAGGTAAGCCTAGCCGCGCAATCTGCTTTATGCCTGGCGGATTTCAATCTAAACTTTTTGAAAAGGCTGGCCGTGATATTGCTGACTTTGATCAATATATTCCGCTCGCAGATGTGGCCGACCTGTTTTTCAATGTTGTGACGTCGCCAAAAACGTATGAGCTAAGCGAAGTCATCGCCAATCGCAAGGGTGCAAAAGTTGTTCAATAGCGATAAAACCAGCGACAGAAGAAACAGACCGACGGCCATAGTTATTGTGGCGGTTACGGCGGTTGTCGTGGTGTCGGCGATAGGCAGTTTCGTCAAGATTGGCTCCGAGCTAAATCGTATCAATACCTATTCTGGTGCGGCCCTGCAAGCGCGCCAAGTTCTGGATAATCTCGAGAGAGTTGGTTTAATTGACATCGAACAAAGCACAGAACTCACTGCTCGAGAAAATTCCGAAAGGTTGCAAGAGCAAATCTCTGCATTCAGAAATAGTGTGTATGATTTAAATCATAATAAATTAATTACCAGCGATGTTGACGCTCACAATATTTATACTGTCATCGAAATTAGAGCTGAGAGTTTGATTAACGACTGCAGCGAGCTAGTTGCGAATTTAGCGAAAATGGCAGACGGCGAAGCCTACGATCTTAGCGTCCCAAATAAAGAAACATTAAAAGGTCGAATTAGCGATCTGGTTTCGTACTTGGAACAGAAATCGCTCGAATAATTATTTTTCGCCGAGCACGTATTTTGGCAACGATCGGTCAAGGTCTTGGGTGCCAGTAGAGCGATATAAGCACAGCCCGAGCGTTACTAAAATCAGCGCAATGATCACGCAAAACAAAATAAATTTTGCAAAATTATTTTCACCAGATTTTTTTTCAGGTTGTCCCATGCTATAATTATATTAACATGAATGACGCGCGAGAAGAAATCCGATCGCGATTGGCCATTGAAGATGTGATTGGAGAGTACGTTCAGCTTAAACGGTCTGGGCGTTTGTGGCGGGGCTTGAGTCCGTTTACTAATGAAAAAACGCCGAGCTTTTTTGTCACGCCCGACAAGAATATTTGGCATGATTTTTCTTCTAATCGCGGCGGGGATATCTACGCTTTTGTTATGGAAATGGAAGGGCTGGATTTTCGCGGTGCATTAGAGTTTTTGGCGCGTAAAGCGGGCGTGGATTTGAGTCAGTATGATTCGTCCAGGTCTCGCACCAATGCCGACAAACGCCAGCGTATCCTAGAAATGAACGATATATCAAAAAATCATTTTCAACAATGTTTGGTTAAATCAAAAACTGCGCTTGACTACGCAAAGTCTCGCGGACTGCAAAAAGACACCATTTTAGATTGGGGTATTGGTTTTGCGCCTGGGCAGCCTAAGCTCAAAGAGTTGTTAGTTAGCAAAAAATACACCGAATGCGAAATTCGCGAGGCTGGTTTGATTGGTGGCGCGGGCGGGGCAATGTTTCGTTCGAGGCTGATGATGCCGCTATGCGATGGTCAGGGTCAAGTAGTTGGATTTTCAGGTCGCATTATCGGCCCGGGCGAGCCAAAATATATTAATTCGCCGCAAACGCTATTGTACGATAAGGGCCGCCAAGTCTTTGGGCTGTATATGGCGAAAAAAGCCATTCGTGAGCAAGACCGAGCAATTGTTGTTGAGGGTAATTTAGACGTCATATCATCGCATCAAGCTGGAATTAAAAACGTGGTGGCGGCAGCTGGTACGGCTCTGACTTTTGACCACTTAAAATCGCTGAGTCGATTGACGCAAAATATTTGTTTCTGTTTTGACGCTGACAAAGCTGGTATCGCTGCTACTGAGCGGGCTATTCCGATGGCGCAAGATTTGAACTTAAATCTGTCGATCATCACCATTGACGGCGCTAAAGATCCCGACGAATTGGTGCGCCAAAATCCAGACTCTTGGCAAAAGGCTATTGAGTCAGCAAAACCGGCAATTCAGTGGCTGATTGAAGTTTATGCGGACAAAGTAGATTTGGCGACAGCGGAGGGCAAAAAAGTTTTGACGAACCACGTGCTGGCGCTTATAAAAAAATTACGCGATCCAGTCGAGCAAGATCATTATTTGCAAGAATTATCTAGGCTGACTGGTGCGTCTATGACCGCGCTTACTAGCAAACTAGAAGGCAACAGTATGCTCGCCCAGCCGCGCTTAAAAAACTCTAAACTTGAGCGTACTAATATTCGGCGCCGTGATGAAAAAGTTTATCTAAATTATATTTTTGCCACTTCGCTCAAATGGTCGAAGTTGGCTGGTCTGCTTTACAATATTCCGGATCGTTACCTAGATCAAGAATTGTACAAGATTCGCTGGTTTATTTTGGAGGAAGAGAAAGAAATTTTGGCAGAAGATGAGGTGGTTAGTCGCTTGGCTGAGTTGGAGTTGATTGCCGATCAATTGTTTGCCGAGAAACAAAGCGACAGGGACGAGTTGATGGATTATTATCGTAACTTGGAGCTTGTCAATTATGAGCTGGATCTCAAATCGTTGAAAGTTCAGTTTTCGACTTGCGAAAATCCAGAAAAAGCCAAACTTTTGAACGAAACCATCAAAAGTTACAATAAAATCGTCGTTGATTTGCAGTCGACTGGCGTGCATGATTCGTTTCAGAAGCTGCAAGATTTGTGGGCCTCTCGCGACCATAATTAAAATATTTTTTAATAAATATACATTTTTCGCGTTTTATCTGTTGGCAGTATATTGACTTTTTAACATAAGTATGATACACTAGAGACATCAAATGTCAAAAACAAAGAGATATTTGAAAATAAAAATCAAACAGGAAGGAGTTTCATTTTATATGAAAATAGAGCAAACTCCTGTGCCCAACTCTTTTAGTTGGGACAGGGAGCGTACTGTTGAAGAAATTACCGATTTCATCAGCCGTAAACTAGCAAAATTTGAAGTGATTTCAAACGAGCTAGAGCTAGTACTAAATGAATCATAACAAATCATTTTTTAGAGCGTTTGTCTAGGATATTATTAGGCAACAATATATCTAAAATAGCAAGAACAATACCAAACGTTAAGAGTGGAATTTGCACGTCAGAAACTAGGGTTAAAATGTTTCGCGCGGCGGCATCTTCCACTGGAAAGGCTTGAGTAATAGGCAACAAAATTAAAGCTGTTGTAATTGAAGCGTAGAGCAGGCTTGTCAAAAATCGACTAAGCTTCTGGCGATGTTTCGGACCGGTCCACAACAGCAAAATACTCGGCAAAATAGTTAACAATATAGTCACGACGTCTTTTGGTTGTAGGGGGATGACTTCTAGCCCTGTGCTGGCGAATAATTCGCCCAGTGGCCCGCCAACCAGCTGGTTGAGCAGCACTCCCGCCGCTAAACCCAGTCCTAAATAACCAAAGCGCCGTTTAGTAAAAAAGGCCAAACAAAACAGTACAACGAACGTGGCGACAATGATAATCAAACCGTTCATGATTAGATTATAACATAAAATAATAGGAGCCAGTACGATTCCTGGTAAAATCCAAATGCTAAAATCTGTTTAGCTAACCCCCGTCATTGTATGCTATAATATACCCATGTCAGGACATTCAAAATGGTCAACAATTAAGCGCGCCAAGGGCGCAAACGACGCCAAGCGCGGCGCGATTTTTACTAAAATTGGCAACCAAATAGCCATTGCGGCTCGTGGTGGGGCAGACCCGTCCATGAATCCGGCTTTGGCGTTGGCGATTGAAAAAGCTAAGGCGGCTAATATGCCGAATACTAATATTGAGCGAGCCATTGCGCGCGTGGCCGACAAATCGGCCGCTCAGTTGGAGGAGGTTGTTTACGAAGCTTACGGCCAAGGTGGTACCGCAATTATTATCGAGGCTGCGACAGATAATCGCAACCGTACTTTCCCAGATGTCCGCTCCACTCTTAACAAAAATGGTGGCAACATAGCCGAGCCTGGTTCGGTAACTTTTAATTTTGATCGCAAGGGTGTTATTCGGGTGGCGGCCGCTGGTGAAGATGCGCTGTTGGCTGTGCTTGATGCTGGGGCTGAGGACGCCAACGAAGAAGACGGCGAAATTATAATCTATACCGAAGACAAAAAACTGGCCGAAGTGCGCCAGAACTTATTGAATGCCAATCTAGAAATTAAAGATTTCGGCCTGGAGTATGTTGCCAAAAACCAAGTGCCGCTCGCCGATCAATCCACTCAAGAAAAACTGCTCAAGTTGCTGGACGCTCTTGATGAGCTTGACGACGTCGTGGCGGTGCACACCAACGCAGATTTTTAGAAATTTTTTAAACACTTGCTTTTTGAAAAATTTCTGCTAGACTGTACGTTATAAACTAATTTTAATAAACAAAGGGAGGGAAAATGAATAAATTAGTTAAAAAAGAAAAGGGCTTCACCATTATCGAAGTTGTTTTAGTCTTGGCTATTGCCGGACTTATCTTCATGGTAGTATTCTTGGCAGTGCCAGGTCTACAAAGAAGTCAACGTGATACACAGCGTAGACAAGACGTTGGACGTCTGATATCAACTATTACGAGTATTCAGTCAAACAACCGAGGTGATATACCTGGTAGTGAAGGCGGTACTGAAGGTGTCGTACCTTACCAAGCTGGCGGTCAGGTAATCGATGAACTGCAAGCTGGCGGTAGTCGTTTCAATGACCCATCTAACCAAGGCCTTTACAATGTTGTAGCTGTCTTTGCTTCTGGCGAGACCAGCTATAACAACGCTGGCCTGGATAACGCAGGTGATTTTGCTATAGCTATCAATGCTAACTGTGGTACTAGTGCTGCTGATCCTTTCGTAGAAGCTGGTGGTGCTAATAATGCATCATTTGCTGTTGGTATGGTGACCGAGGGTGGTTACTACTGTCAGCAGGGCTAATATTTAATTTAGCTAGGTTGTATTTTAAAAATCCGCCGTCAACGGCGGATTTTTAAAATACAGTTCAGGTTCTAACTAACCGTTTTGGCAATAAACGCTACCTTCCATCTGCATCGCTACCGCAAAGGAAGCATTGTTAGCACCGCCCGAAGCCTGGAATGGCGTCGCTGCTGATGGGTTATCAGCACAAGAAGCGTTAATAGCTATAACGAACTGACCAACAGCAGTCATCGCACCATTAGCGGTCGTTAAGTCAGCGCCATCAGCTATAGCTACTATTTGATATGCGCCCTGAGTCGAGGGGTCGCTAAACCTACTGCCGCCAGAGACTAACTCCGCATAGACTGTGCCGTGGTTGCCGCCTGGATCCTCTTGATAATCACCCATGTCTGCTGGTATTTGGCCCCTAGTGTTGCCTTGAATACTCGTAATAGTTGATATCAGACGTCCAACGTCTTGTCTACGCTGTGTATCACGTTGACTTCTTTGTAGACCTGGCACTGCCAAGAATACTACCATGAAGATAAGTCCGGCAATAGCCAAGACTAAAACAACTTCGATAATGGTGAAGCCCTTTTCTTTTTTAACTAATTTATTCATTTTCCCTCCCTTTGTTTATTAAAAACGTGCGCCGGCCGTCGCCGCGACGGTCTGAGTTAAGAGAAACGTCCAAAATGTGCTAAACTACTACTTATGAAAACTAAATATATCACTACCGCCATTCCATACACCAACGCCCAGCCCCACATTGGCCACGCCATGGACTATTTGCTGGCGGACGTGTGGTTTCGCTATCAAAAAAACCAGGGCCACGAAGTGCTGTTTTCGGCTGGCCTGGACGAGCATGGCACCAAGATTGCCGAAAAAGCTAAGGCCGAGAATCAAACCCCGCAAGAATTTGTCGACCAGCTAACGCCGATTTTTCAAGATTTTTTGCGGCAAATGAACATTAGTCATACTCAGTTTGTGCGCACTACCGACGCCGAGCACATGTTGAGAGTGCAGGAAGTTTGGCGCCGACTGGACGCCGCCGGTATGATATATAAAGCTAAATACGAAGGTTGGTACTGCGTGGGCTGCGAAGGTTTTGTGACAGAAACCGAGGCGAAAGCGATGAACTATCGGTGCCCGAACCACGCCAAGCTCGAAAAAGTTGAAGACGAAAATTACTTTTTGAAGGTCAGTCAGTTTACTGAGGAAATACGACGATTCTCTGAGCAGATTGTGCCTGAGTGGCGGGGTAAGGAAATTCGCGAGTTGATAAAAAACGGCGCGCAAGACGTCTCGATTAGCCGTTCGGTTGAAAAGTTGAGCTGGGGAGTGCCGGTGCCGGGCGATGAAACCCAGGTGATGTACGTGTGGGTTGACGCGCTGTCGAATTATATTACGGTGCTTGACCAGGGTGCTAAGCTAGAGGACTGGTGGAAAAATCTGGAGACCAGAAAAGTTTGGCCAGCTGAAATTGAAGTTTTGGGCAAAGATATTCTGCGGTTTCATGCGGTTATTTGGCCAGCGATTTTGCTGGGGCTGGGACTTGAGCTGCCTGAAAAATTGCTGGTGCATGGCTTCGTTAATCTTAGCGGCGACAAATTGAGCAAATCTAAGGGCAACGCGATTTCGCCGCTGGACATTATTGATGAGTATGGCTGCGACGCTTTTCGCTATTTCTTCTTGCGCTATGTTCCGACTTTCGACGACGGCGACTATACGCCAGAGCGGTTTAAAAACTCTTATAATAGTGATTTGGCCAACACTTTGGGCAATTTAGTTTCGCGCAGTTCCAATATGATAACGCGTTTTGCGGGCGGTAAAATTGCTAAGTCAAAAGATTTCGTCTGGGATTCGACCAGGTTTTCTCAACAAATGGACGAGCTGCGATTTGATTTGGCGCTGGAAGAAATATGGAAATTGGTTCAGCATTTGAATCAGTACATTGACGAGCAAAAACCGTGGGAATTGAATAAAGATAGTTCAAAACAGGCGGAAGTAGCGGCGGTGATGAACTATTTGGCAACTGGTTTGAGACAGGTCGGCGAACTATTGACGCCGTTTTTGCCAGATACGGCCGAGAAAATTAAAGACATATTTGGCGGCGCGTCGGTAGGCGAGCTTAGCAAGGTATTGTTTGAGAGGAAGCAATGAAGTAGAATTGAGGTGTTATGAGAGAAGTGTTAGATTTAGATAAATCGTTGTATCAAAACTGGCGGGATGTTAACCGGGATCATTGGGATGATTCTGATATTCCAGCTATTGATTATTTTGGCAATCAAATGACTTTCGCCGAGGCCGATGCAGAAATGGATCGTTACGCGAGAGCTTTTAAAAATCTGCAGACTGACCAAGACAGCTCGGTAACTTTTTGCGTGCCGACAGTGCCGTCTACGATGAACGGTCTTTATGGGTTGAACAAAGCGGGGATTCAGGCTAATTTTGTGGGCGACACTATGTTAGCTGATGATGGCCCGACTTATCTTGATCGTCCAAATGCAGAGACAGTGGTAGTTTTAGACGCGTTTTATCCTAGGGTAGCTGAGCAAATTGCTCGCACCAGTGTTAAAAATTTAGTGATAGTTTCGTTTGCTGATAATGTTGTTGACGTTCCGCCGCAACTGCCAGATCAACTGAAGCGTGTTTTAGACCCAGAAGACCACAGCGCTATGAAAGCGATTAAGAGCCGAGCCATGCCGGGCATAGAACTTTTTTCGATAAGTGATTTGCTGGGGGGGGGTGCCAGTCAGAGCGACTGCCTTGAGGCCGTTTACCAACCTGATAGAACTTCAGTTTTACTGTACACTGGTGGTTCAACTGGCACACCAAAGGGAATCGAAAAAACAGACCGGGAACTGGTGGCTATGGGGGAGGTTTACGATGATCCCGCCTTGGGTCTTAATCTGCAGCCGGGTGAGCGCAACGGAATTTTCATCCCGGGTAACCACCCAACGGGTTTAGTCAATAGTGCGATAGCCCAGTGGTTTTTCGGCACTACTCAGGTGCCGCAACCGTTTTATAATAGATTAACTTTTCCAGATGATGTTTACGGATTGAACTTGAACATTGCCGTGGCAGCGCCTAGCCATTTCGCTATGTTTCCTCAGGCTAATCTGCCGGACGGGGCCTTGAGGAACCTCAGATTAGCAATTTGCGGCGGTGAGCCCGTTAGCCCAGAGTTATTTGAGAATATTAATCGCGCAATGGTAGATCGGTTCGGCGCGCAAAATCCTTTGACTGTTTGTTATGGCATGAGCGAGCTCGGTCCATTGACCCACATGACGCTTGGTCATAGAACTTATCGGCCAGTGCCTGGCGTCAAATCTCGCTTGATTGATTCAGAGGGCAAGGAAGTTATTGGCGCTGGAAGTGGCAAGCTGGAAGTTAGCGCTCCAAAAACCCAAATGAAAGGGTATTTTAAGCAGCCCGAGCTGGTTCAGGAATCTCAGACCGCAGACGGTTATTGGAAAACTGGTGATTATGCAAAACGTGATACGGACGGTTACGAAGAGGTTCTGGGCCGCGCTAACGATAGTTTTGCGGACGCTAACGGTGAAATACATTATTTGTTTTCCATTGAGCAATTTATTGATAAAGATCCAGCTGTTTTAGAGGTGGAAGCGCAAGCTCTGACTGTTAGTGGAGGGCAGCAGTTGCCAGCTGCTTATTTAGCGCTAAAGGACGGCGACAATGAGTTTAGGGCCGATGTGATTAAGCGGCTGCACGATAAATGTTTGGAGTTGCCGCCAGAAGAAAGACCTGTAGGCTATTATTTATTGCATAAATTTGGCACGAATCCTGTTTCTCACAAACGAGAATATCAGTCGTTGCCGTCAATTCGGTCGGGTTACTATAATTATGATGAAGCGGGGCAGCTCTACGAGGTCTCTTTTCCAGAGTATGGTGATCCGATTAAGCAGCCCATCGACGCGGGCGACATAATTGTCCACTAGTACGGCGGCCCTGGCTGTGATATAATTTAAGGTGGTTATGGTTGTTGATTTCAATCCATTCTCGCTTTTCGCTGGAATTAATCTAGCGTGCTTGGTCGTATTGATTCTTAGCGCGGCTATTTATTTTTTGAAGAAACCAATTGGCGATTTATCAAATAAAATTTTTGTTTTTCTACTTTTTACAGTCATTGCGGAAGTTGTCTTCGAGTTTGGTTGCTACGTTGCGGTGCAAAGTCTGCCCGATAATTATCTTTGGTGGATGTTTGTTTTGAAGATGTACGTGGTTTTGATTTTTGCTGTAACGGTTTTGATGACTCTGTACGTGATATCAATCGACAGAACGATTTCGATAGAGAAGAGACGTCAGCGCATAAGAAACGGGGGAATCTCTCTAGCTGTTTTATCAGCGGTCTTTGTGGTATTTACGCTTTCAACTAAATTAGATGTTTTTTACGATGGCATGCACGGATATAGTTACAGCCCGATCATCACGTATTTTATGATACCGGTGGTTGGCTGTATGATGGCTTTTTGGCTGTGGATAGCGATTAAAAATCTAAAATTGTCACGCAATATCAACAAACGACGGTTTATTCCGGTACTCACGTTTATTGTTTTGTATGGCGCTACGGTTATTGTTCAGGGGCTACTTGGTAGATGGATATTGCTCAGCACGCTGGCCCACACTATCATTGTCGTCATTATGATTAACACCATCGAGAACCCAGAGACCAAAATGTTGGGCGCAGTAACGACCGCCAAAGATAAAATGGAGCGCCTGAGCGTTGCCAAAGATGAATTCATGTCGATTGCCTCGCATCAACTACGCACGCCAATTACGGCCATAGAGGGCTACTCTGATATGTTGGCGCGGGGAGATTTTGGCAAATTGACCAAAGAACAAGAAAGGGCTATTCGCCAGATTAACGAAAGTGCAACAAATATGTCGAGTTCCGTGAAAGATTTTTTGAACATATCGCGTATTCAGACGGGGCATTTTGTGCTGAATAAAACAGAATGTAGCGTGAGAGAAATCGTCGAAAAACGCATTGCCCAAACGCGCGCCATGGCAAGCGAAAAAAACGTCAAGATTATTGCACAATATGGTAAAAAGCTGCCAGAAGCGGTGATGATAGACGAAGAAAAAATCAGCCAAGTTGTCATGAATTTTATTGATAACGCAATTTATTACACATACCCAAAACATAAAGTGGTGATTGATCTGGTGGTTCACAGCAAGCAGTTAGTTTTTACCGTGGAAGACGAGGGCATCGGTGTGCCAGCTAAAGAGCAATCTAAATTGTTCAGCAAGTTTTACCGCGCATCCAACGCGCGTACTACTCGGCCAGATGGCACTGGCATCGGTTTGTTTTTAGCCAAGAAAATTATTACGACTCATGGCGGCACGATTATTTTTAGCTCCATCGAGGGCGAAGGTTCGGTGTTTGGTTTTAG
This sequence comes from Candidatus Saccharimonadota bacterium, assembly GCA_009783235.1. Taxonomy (GTDB): domain Bacteria; phylum Patescibacteriota; class Saccharimonadia; order Saccharimonadales; family Saccharimonadaceae; genus WRHN01. The sequence continues at coordinate 151,493 of WRHN01000002.1, read as the reverse complement.
TTTGCCGCTCGACAAGTTAAAGTGATTATGTTAAACTGAGCCCATGGGCATTAATTTAAAATACAACTTAACAAAAATCTTAATTACTCTGGGCCCGGCTTCGTCTAGCCCCGCCAAAATCGACCGCATGATTCATTTGGGCGTGCGTGGCTTCAGGCATAATTTTTCTCACGGCAAAAACGAAGAGCGCGCGCAGGAATTCAAATGGATTCGTGCTGCTGCTAAAAAGCGCGGAGTCAACGTAGCGATTATTCAAGACTTGCAAGGCCCGAAAATTCGTTTGGGTAAGCTCGTCGATAATCATTACGACATTAAAGCCGGCGACGTGATTATGCTGACCTACGGTATTGAACATGACGGCGGGCCGAATTTACCAATCCAGCACGACATTTCTAAAAACGTTAAGCCAGGTGAAAAATTGACTTTATCGGACGGCACGATTAATGCGGAAATTATTAAAGTTGTTGGCAAAACTGTGCACGTCAAAATAAAAAACAAGAGTTTTTTGATGAGTAAAAAAGGCGTTAATTTGCCCGACACAGATTTTGGCGGCGATATTTTCACTAAAAAAGACCTAGAGGATATTGCGTGGGGGGCAACGCAGGATTATGATTATGTGGCGATGAGTTTTGTGCAGCGTGCTAGCGATATTGAAAAACTGCGACGTATGCTTAAAACTCGCAAATCTGAGGCAAAAATTATTGCCAAAGTCGAAACTAAGTCAGCTACCGATTGGAACAACCTTGAAGAAATTGTTAAAGCGTCGGACGGAGTGATGGTTGCTAGAAATGATATGAGCGCTGATATTGGTGTTGAAAAAGTGCCGGTGATTCAACAGGAAATCCTGGAACTGTGCGAGAAATACGGCAAATTTAGTATTGTGGCGAGCCAAATGTTAACCTCAATGATGGAAAATCCTAATCCGACGCGCGCCGAAGTTTCTGACATTGCCTACGCGGCGATGTCTGGTGCTGACGTAACTATGTTGTCTGATGAGACGACCAACGGTCAGTATCCTATTGAGGCTGTGAAGGTGATGCAAAAAACTATAGCCTACGCGCAGAGTGCTATGCCGCCCACTCGTATCACTGACGCTTTACGGGTGATTGATGCCCGACGTGATCACTTAGCGATTGAGTCGGTTGATTTATTGCACGCAGAAAATGCTGACGCAATAGTCGTGGAGACACGCAGCGGTGCGACGGCACAAAGTGTGTCTTTGCAGCGACCCGAGCGACCGATTATTGCTATCACTAACAACCAACGCGTGGCAAATCAAATGGAGATGTTGTTTGGCGTGCAGTCAATTATCACCAAAGACACCAAGCTCGACTACGGTCTGCGGTATATGCAGGAAGATAATTTCAAACACAAAAAAGCCATTATTATCAGTTCGACGGAATCTAAGGGTGCCGATACGGTGCGTGTGGTCGAGATTAAATAATGAGTCAGGTGGTTTTTCCTAAAAAAACTCTGCATGATATTGACGTGGTTGGCAAAACTGTTTTGCTAAGAGTTGATTATAACGTGCCAATGACGGCTGATGGCCAGATAGACGACGATTTTCGCATTGAGGCGAGTTTGGCGACCATTAATTATTTGCTTGAGCAACAATCCAAGGTGGTTATTTGTTCGCATTTGGGTCGTCCTAGCGGTGAGCGTGATGAAAAATTCTCACTTAAACCAGTAGCCAAAAAGTTGGCTCAAGCGTTGGGTCGAGAAGTGAAGTTCGTTCGTGATTGTGTAGGTCCAGAAGTGCGCGCGGCTAGTTCTGGTTTGGTTGAGGGTGAAATTTTATTGTTAGAAAACTTGCGATTTTACGCAGGCGAAGAAGACAATGAGCGCGATTTTGCCGAGAGGCTGGCCAAAGATTCGGCCGCCGATTTTTTTGTGCAAGACGGTTTTGGTGTGGTGCATCGCAAAGCGGCATCAACCGACGCGATAGTCGAATTTTTGCCAAGCGCAGCAGGATTTTTGGTCGAGCGCGAATGGACGGCTTTAAAACAGGCAACTGATGATCCGGGGCGACCTTTGGTGGCAGTGCTGGGTGGAGCCAAGATTAGCGATAAAATTGAGCTAGTCAGTCATTTTATTGAGATTTGCGACGGTATAATCATTGGCGGCGCTATGGCTAACACTTTCTTGAAGCACCTCGGTTTCGATATTGGCGACAGTTTGTTTGAAGACGGTGAAGGCGAAACGGTCCAAAAAATCATTGACCAGGCTCAAAATAAATTTGGCGAGGAATATTTGGCGAAGTTTATCCTGCCGAGTGACGTGGCGATTAGCGAATCTGGAGACCTTAAGGCCAAGCGTCGAGAGGTCGTTTTGAGTCGCGACAAACAGCTCAGTCGAGCGACCAAGATTCTGGACATTGGCGAGCAAACTATCGGTTACGCAACGGCGCTGATTGGAAGTTCTCGCACCGTGATTTGGAATGGCCCGCTCGGTCTGACTGAAGAGCCAGCTTGGGCTAACGGTTCCGCTAAAGTTGCCGAGGCTCTAGCGAATGACCAAGGTATCGTGTCGGTCATTGGCGGCGGCGATACCGCTAGTTTTATTCGCAATTGGGACGTTCAAAAAGTTGACAGCTTTTCGCATATCTCCACTGGCGGTGGCGCTAGTTTGGAATTACTGTCGGGGTTGAATTTGCCGGGCGTTGATAGTTTGATGGATAGATAGGGACACGGTCGGCCAAAAAACCGAAACTTTATTTATTTGCCTGCTTCGTGATAGAATATGGTCATGTTTAATGAATTTAAAAAGAAGCTAGGAGGAACTGCTGATCCGGATGATTACATTGTTGCGCTGGACATTGGTACGGAGTACACCAAGGCATTGATTGCTCGGGTTGACAGTGATGGTGGGTTGGAAGTCGTCGGCGTGGGGCGGGCCCGTCAAGAAATCGGCAATATGTACTCGGGCGCCATAGCTGATATTACTGGTGTGGTGCGGAACTGCGAGGACGCTTTGGTGAAGGCTGAAGACATGGCGGGGCTGCAGGCCAAGCGGGTGGTCATTGGCATAGCGGGAGAATTTGTGAAGGGACTGACCAGTACTATTCGCTATCGTCGACCGAACCCGAAAAAAGAGCTCGATGCACCAGAAATGGAGTTGATTATTCAAAAAGTGCAGGAGCGCAGCGCTGAAAAAGCTCGAGCACAAATCGCCGCTGAGACTGGCAACCCAGACGTAGAGGTTAAGTTGGTAAATTCAGCCATTGTGAACTTGCGCATTGACGGTTATAAGGTAACTAATCCGTTGGGTTTTCAGGGTAAGGACGTAGCTATCCAAATTTACACAGCCTTTGCGCCGATGGTGCATATTGGTGCGCTTGAACGAGTAGCTTCGGAGCTAGATTTAGAATTGTTGGCGGTGGCAGCCGAGCCGTTTGCGGTGGCGCGAGCGGTGTTGGGTAGCGACGCTTCCAGTAACTACACAGCGATTTTAATTGATGTTGGGGGCGGCAGTACAGACATTGCTGTGGTCAATGACGGAGGGGTTGAGGGCACGCGCATGTTTGGCGTGGGCGGTCGTTCTTTCACTAAGACCATAGCTGGTGATTTGGGTCTGGATTATGATTCCGCAGAACAATTAAAACTGCGTATAGATGATCCGAAAGTCAAACCTACTGCTAAAAAAGCGCTCTATGAGTCAGTCGAAAAGACGCTGGATGTCTGGGAGCAGGGCGTGGAGTTGGCGCTAGATGATTTTGACGCGGTAGATCATTTGCCAAGTCGAGTTTTACTGTGCGGCGGCGGATCGAGTCTGGACGCTTTGGTTGAGCGGTTGGCCCTGGGCGATTGGTATAAAGATTTGCCGTTTACCAAACGGCCGACCGTGCAACATATTTCTCCCGACGACGTACTGGGAATTGTTGACACCACAGAAACAATCGAAGATCACACGATGATTACCGCGATGGGTTTGTTGCGCGTGGGTTACGATACGCTGATTGGTGGCGATGAGAGCGACACAGTAAAAGAAAAAATCAACCGGATTTTGAGGATTTAGATGAGATTGCTTGGGCTGGACATTGGCGAGAGACGTATTGGGGTTGCCTGGGCAAACTCTGATGTTAAATTGGCGAGTCCTGGCGAGGTTTTGATCAACGATGAGACAGTTTTTGAGCGAATTAGTGAATTGGTTGTTAATCAGAAAGTTCGAGCTATAGTAGTGGGCTTGCCGCGCAATTCAAAGGGCGAGGAAACCAAGCAATCGGCTTACGTTCAAGATTTTGTGGCGAAGCTAAAGTCGTCGGTGCCAGTTCATTTTCAAGACGAAAGTTTGACATCAGTATTAGCAGAAGAGCAATTAAAATCTAGTAAAAAAACTTATTCCAAGGGCGACATTGACGTGGCCGCCGCTGTGTTAATTTTGAATGATTATTTAGAAAGGAATTTTTAATGCAAGACTCTAAAACAACTTTGAGACGCTCCAATAAACAACTCACTTTGAAAAAAAAGCGAAGTTCGGGACGTAGAATTTTTGGCTGGTTAGCAGCAGCGACAGTTTTGGCGGCTGTAACTTTTGTAGTTTGGTTTATCGTGGCCATGCAACCAGTCGGCGGCGCCAACGAAAAACAACCTTTTATAGTTGAACCAGGAGACACGTTAGAAATTGTCGGACTGAATCTTCAAAAAGAAGGTTTGGTGCGTAACAGTTTTGTTTTTACCGTGGTTGCTAAGTTGACAAATAAAACGGTCATGGCTGGAACGCATTATCTGTCGCCAAGCCAAAGTGTTTTACAAATTGCTTTTGATTTGCAGAAAATGGCTGGCTCAGAATATAGACAAGTGACGATTTTAGCAGGCCAAACCCTAGCGGAGTTAAAAGTTAGCTTGATTGCTGTTGGTTTTGCTGCGGGCGATATTGACGAAGCTTTCGATAAGGTCTACAATTCGCCGCTGTTGTCTGACAAACCAACCGCGAGTACGCTGGAGGGATATATTTTTCCAGACACCTATCATTTAGACGCGGAGGACAATGCTTCTACGCTCGTTCAAATGGCCATTGATAATTTATATAATAAATTGAAGAGCGACGGCAGTTTGGACGTCATGAAAAGTCAGGGTAAAACTATTTACCAAACTTTAGTCATGGCTTCGATAGTGCAAAAAGAAGTGTCAGATCCAGAAGAGCAAAAAAACGTGGCGGGGGTGTTTGCCAATCGTTTACAATGGGATATGCTTCTTGGTAGTGATGTAACTTTTCACTATGCCTATAAACAGGGTTATTGTACCACTAACACGCCAGACTGTGATTCGGTCTATAACACGCGGCTTTACAAAGGCCTACCGCCCGGCCCGATTGCCAATATGGAATACGCGGCCATTCAGGCGGTTTTGCATCCCGCCGAAAACGAACACTTCTTTTTTGTGGCAGGGGACAATGGCAAGACGTATTACGCGACGGATGCCGACGGCCATTTTGAGAACGTACGCAATCACTGCCATAAGCTGTGTCAGTAATTGACATTTAACAATATTCATGATATTTTTGTAAAAATAACTTTGAGAAAGAACTGTTTGGATTATGAAAAAAGCGACTAAGTTGAAAGTTTTTGTTGGCATGTCCGGGGGAGTAGATTCGTCGGTGGCGGCAGCTATTTTGCTGGAACAGGGCCATGACGTAACTGGCGTCTACATGAAGAATTGGACGAAAGATCTGCCAGGAAATAAATGTCCGTGGGCGGAAGATTTGGCGGACGCTAAGCGTGCGGCGGTGCAGTTAGGTATTCCGTTGAGGGTTTATGATTTTCAGAAGGGGTACAAACAAAAAGTCGTTGATTATATGTTGTCAGAATACCAAGTTGGTCGGACGCCAAACCCAGACATTATGTGTAATGAAGAAGTCAAATTTAAACTTTTTTTGGAGTGCGCTTTGGAAGATGGCGCGGAGATGATTGCAACGGGTCATTATGCGCGAGTTGATGCGGGGACGTTGCTTCGGGCAAAGGACGATAATAAAGATCAAACTTATTTTCTTTGTCGGGTGAGTGCGACCGCTTTGGCTAAGACGATTTTTCCCGTTGGCGAGATGTTGAAGTCAGAAGTGAGGGCGGAGGCTGAAAAGCGCGGGTTGATTTCGGCGGGCCGCAAAGAGTCCATGGGCATTTGTTTTGTCGGCGCGGTGGGAATTCGCGAATTTTTAAGTCAATACATCGAGGCAAAACCTGGAGATATTGTCGATAAGAAAACTGGTAAAACTGTTGGCCGACACGACGGAGCTATTTTTTATACGCTTGGTCAAAGACATGGGCTAGATGTCGGTGGCGGGTTGCCGTATTATGTCGTCGGCAAAGATATGAAGAAAAATGTGGTGTATGTTTCGCGCGACCTTAATGATGAGGGTTTTTGGCGCAAAGAAATTCAGCTAAAAGATGTATTTTGGCGGCAAACTCCGGAAGTTGGCAAAACCTACCAAGTGCGCCTGCGTCATCGAGCGCCGCTGACGGGTGCAACCTTTAAAGCCGAAAACGTCATTTTATTAGAAAAACCTGAGCGGGCCATTGCGCCAGGGCAGTCGGCGGTATTTTATGATGGGCAGGTGTGCCTGGGCGGCGGCATAGTCACCGATTAAGATTTTTTGTAAAATCTATTGCAAAAGCAAAAAGTTTATGTTAAATTGGGAGTGCGAGAGAGAAAGATAAAAATTAAAAAATGAACAAACAAACCCACCACACCAGTGGCGTTTCGAGCGCCGATTTTGTTGAACTTGGATCTGATGACAGTTTTGTGATGCCAGATTTTTTAGAAGGCAAGGCAGACATTAAAAAAACTCCAAAAACTAACCGCCGCAAGGTTTCCAGCGAGCGTAAACGCCTGGAGCGTCAGCGTCGGCACGAACAAAAGGAATTATCTATTGCCGAAAAAATCCAAGAAGAGTGGCGACTGCCGCGCAAGAAACTTGGCCCGGTTCATTTTTTGACAATGTCAGTGGTGGTGTTGGCGCTGGCTTTTGCGGCGGGCGAAGGAGTTTATAGCGAATATTTTGACTCTAGAGGCGACGGTATGGTAGCAGCAGCTTTTGCTGGTATGCCAGATGTGAGCGAAGAACCGATTTCTAATCAATCTAAAATGGACTATAAAGTACCACGAGCAGAGCCACGGTACATTAGAATAGCGTCGCTCGGTGTTGACGCCAGGGTGCAGAACGTCGGGCAAGACGACAACGGCCAAGTTGCTGTGGCGGATAATATTTTTGATGCTGCGTGGTTTAACGAGTCTGCTCGGCCAAACGACAAGGGTGCAGTAGTGATCAATGGTCATGTCAGCGGTCCTTCGCAAGATGGTATTTTTGCAAAAGTTTCTCGACTGAAAACGGGTGACATAATTGTTATCGAGCGGGGCGACACTACTAAATTTAGTTACGAAGTTCAAAAAGTTGAAACTGTTCGACTGGAAGATGTCGATTCAAATAAGTTGTTCCAGGTGATAGGCGGAGCGGACCAGGGCTTGAATTTGATTACTTGCTCGGGTCAGTATGATCGAAACGCAGAGAGCTACAGCGACAGAACTATTGTTTACACCACCTTGCTGAAGAAGATTTAGAAAATATGCTACAATATGCTTAGGGAAGCTCAGCACCAATCCGTCAGACCGTTAAGCCAGATCGGACTGAGCCGTTAGAAATCACCCCTTTAATTAAGTTTTGCAACAAATCAAGACCGCACAAGCCCCTGATGCCTGTGCGGTTGTTCTTTTGACCGAGCATCTAGACCATCAAGCCCTCAACATCTCAAAAGAGAACCTCTCGGTTCTCACGCAGGTTTTATTGCTTTTTGGCTCTGTTACGCTACAGCTTGCGCCTGTCTAACCGCAGGTCGCATCAGATTCTCATTTACCCTCATCTTCTTGTCTCTGATGACAAAGGCGGTGTGGATATTCTCAACTAGCTTAGTTTGCTCGGCATACGATCCATGCTGGAAGATGAAGTTGGCATATTCGCCCAGTGGGTCATCTATGATCTTCTCGACATTGTGCCGTCTGAGTGTATATTCGGCTAGGTCTTTGTATCTAGTTATAGTCTTCCGTAATTCGTCAGTTATTCTAATCTTGCCGACGTTATCTAGGAAGAATTGTGTCAGCTGTTCCAGTATTTCATCCTCTCTCATTCTGCGTTCTTTGCAGTTCGGATCTACCATCTTTGTGCAGTGGTAGTAGACTCGTCTTGTGAATGTGCCGTCTTTCTTCTGACTGAAGCAATCGGTTGCCGTGAAAGTTCCGCCGCAACTACCGCAGACGAATAGATTCTTGAAAGCATACTGTTTCGATCCCCAGACTATCTTGTTCGTCCAATCCCGTTTCTGATCCTGTATTTGTTGCCATAGTTCCTTTGTGACGATCGGTTTATGTTTGCCCGGCCACATGGTACCTGATCCGGCTGGGTACTCAAACTCTCCGTAATAGAAGGGGTTATTCAGTATTAAATAAAGCATACTGAGAGATAGCTTGTTACCAGCTTTGGAAGTGAACTTTACTTCATTATTTAGCCAGGCGAGGGCTTTTCTGCCTGTCATGCCCTGGGCAGTCCGTTCAAATAGTTCTTTAATGACTGGCGCTCTATCCGGGTCCACTATGATGTCTTTCTGCCCATTGAAACTCCGATTCATATATCCAAGTGGAGCTGGCCCTGGTCGCCAACCTGATTCGCACTTAGCTCTCACGCCTCGCTTAATACTAAGCCCTCGGTTGTCGTTCTCAAGTTTAGCTTGTGAGCCGAGGATCATCAGGAGGAACTTAGAGTTTGGGTCATCCTTAAATTCTTGGGTGAAGGTTCGTATCTTGATAAGTTTTTTCTGATCCATCAGGTCGACTAAGCTGCCTAGATCTCCAGCATTTCGAGCCAAACGATCTGGCGCCCAAGTTAGTATGGCGTTGAACTTACCGCCTATACTCATAGCTGACTCGATACTTCCGGGGCTCGCAACTACTGTGCTGGCGATGTTGGCTTTCAGCTCAGTAATCATCTCGTTGAATACTGGCCTCAGCCCTGACTCTTTGGCTGAGTGGCTTTCGCGCTTGATCTCAGCGACATACAATCCTTCACGTTTCGCCAACTCTTTCATTTCCTTGATTTGCGATTCAATTGACATCGCCTGCCGTTCATCTTGCTCAGTTGACTTGCGAGCATATAGGCAATATTTCAGTCCTGATGCGTCTTGTGGCATCAAGTCTGTCGTTCCTTGGTCGGAACTGGTGTTTTCTTGCATTTCTTTCATAGCAAGGACAAGGTACCGCAAGAGGCTTGGGAAGTCTAGGGGAAAGAGCGAGAAAGGTGAGCGACTAGAAAAAGTCTGTCTTGTCTGCGCCGAATAGCTTATTGTTTAACTCCGCATACAAGGACTGGTCTATATATGCTAAGTTATCAATTATTCGCCAACCGGGCCTACCAAGCGAGTGTTTATTCATGGGTATTCCGCCACTTCTCACACCATAAAACATCGTTGAGTCATCAACAACCTTTGGCACACTAGTAAACTTTGAGTATTTATGATCGAACTTATCAAATATTTGATTAGACAATCGTATATATTTATAGAATGTCTCATCTCCATCTAAAGGTAGTCGTTTCTTGTAATCCCCATGTGCATCTTTAATCTTTCCATACAGAATATCTGCCAAGTTTCGGTCACCGACATCAAGATGATTGCGATATTCTATGCAAATGAAAAATAGGGAGAATATTACATCGCAAAAGTCATCCTGTGTGTAGTGATTTCTTTTCTGTCTAACGAAGTGCCTTAAAAGTATATCTACAACATCTACGAAGTAAGTGAAGGTTAGTTGTTTAAAGTCCTCACTGATATTTTTAGGTACAGTCCTTCCATCCATTAACAAGCTTTTTCTAATTTTTGCCACAAATACCGATAATAAATATATTTGCGATCTGTAGATCGTCTCGAGCAGGTGCTCCTTTGCAGCTTCATGATTAGTACTGCTCATCATTTGATACAGTAATCGCGAGTATATTTTTTCATTGATGTCCCCCATCAACTTGTAATCGAAGATAGCAATTCTATCATCTATATTACCTCTGTATATTAAGTTAGCAACAACTTCGGATATACCAATATTATTATCACTTCCTAGGATATAGCCAGTTATTGGTATCAGTGAATCATCCTCAAACATATCCCCAGATATCTTTGATTTCAGATACTCTGATGAGGCTTCATACATCTTATCTATACATTCGCCTGTTGAGTAGTCGCGCTGACAACGCAGGCTAGTTGACTCCGTATTATTTATGATATGCAGCAATATCTGCTTCATTGAGTCTAGTGCAGCAGATCTAACAAAGTGTAGGCTGCGCATTGCTGAATACAGTACAACAATATATTTCAACTTTCCGACAATATCATATGTGGACTGAATATATCCTAAGTCCGCCGCCTTAATGCCGATATCCCTTAGTGCCGTCACTGACCGAATCGGAGAGTAAGAATTTTGGTTCGCAATGTTCGCAATGCTAATCTCATAAATACCTTTCACTGGGAAAAGTAGCAGGTCATTCGAATTGCGATAATAAGTTTTCTTAATTTCAGTTTTCTCTAAAATCGTATTTGAGATAGATAGTAGTGAGCGAATAATTTCAGGATGAACCTGTATTTCCATACCACTTTTTATTGATTCGTTTCTAAACGACTCAAATTCAGTTGCTAAAAAAGTCAGCAGGTTCTCTCTCTGAGTTTGATATTTTCTGCGTCCGACAATGTACTCCTCAACTACACTTGTAATAGCATCGATTCCGTCAACGGTCTCCTCCAAGCGATTACTTTTTATGGCACGCATCGTAACATCCCTTAATGGCAGAATGAGTTTTTCTATTTTGTCTGTGAGTTCATTATTATCAGTGTTGTATATTAATTCATCGGCGTTCGGTCTATTTTTTCTCGAGCCCTTAAACAATTTGTATTTTTTGCGATAATTAGACCTGAAATATCTGCGGATTACGCGCTTGGCTCGCCTTTTTTCTGGACGGAGAATACTGTTTTTAGGATTCATTATTCTGATGGTGTGAACAAGCCCAACCACTAATAGCACAAAGAAGTAAGCTAGTAAGATTACTGACCCAATGAAGATTTCGACTGAGCCGCCTATATTACCAAAAGCCAAATTGTACATAATGGCCATAACTGCGAATAGACTTATTAGCCAATAGACCTTATCTCTAACAATATGAACCAAGAACCTCGGCGAATATTGAGAGGCAATGTGACTGACGGGTATAAGAATAATGCTAAACATAATGCCATACACGGTTAAGATTGCCCCCAGCGTAGTTAGAAATATATCCGAATAGTCTTTGCTAAGCTCACCAAAATTAGCCATTTTTACTAAAATCACGACTGTCGTCAGAACTATCAAGAAGCTAATGGGTAGCGATATCGCATATATAAACTTGAGCAGTCGAACCGAGAATTTGGCAATACTGATTGCAAGATCTTTCAACTTCAAAACACCCCTTAGAGCCATACTTGATACGATACACGTAGTTCGCTTCAGAAAGGTGACACTTGATTTTATTCTCACAATACTATTGTAGCATGTTGCCGTCTCTATAAAACATAGGCCCTCGTTCTATTCCATTAGATGAATCTATGCTATAATAACAGAGTTCAAACTTTCAATTTCAATCTAGGGAATCGAGCAATCGAGACCTTCAGATCAGAATGCAGTCACGTACTCGCATCCGGGTCTGAAAGCCTAGATTGTGAAAGTTTGAACAGCTTACGTACGTGGCTGTTTTTCTTTTAGCCACGATAATGAAAGGAGAAAACGTGGCTATAATTATCTCAAAAAATCACAAGGATGCGACTAAGTTAGAAGAACAGTACTTTGGTCTAGAGGATCATCTGCAAGAGTACATTGCCGACGTTCCCGAATCGGTTCCGATCTATGAAATCGAGGAAGACGCTAGGTTGTTTATCGCAGCTCGTGAATTTGCTACCAATAGCGGCCCAATTGATGCTCTTGGTTTCGATCAGTACGGCAATATCTACGTCGTTGAAACTAAACTTTACAAGAATCCCGACAAAAGAACAGTTGTCGCACAAGCCTTGGATTACGGAGCTTCACTTTGGCGACACAAAGTAGATTTTGATGAATTCATCTCTCAACTTGATTCGCATACCGAAAAAACATTCAGCACCTCATTCAAAGATAAGTTTGAGGATTTCTTCCAAATCGACTCAGCTACTGCCTTCGAGAATATGCAAAAGAACCTTAGTTCTGGCGTTATTAAATTCGTCGTCCTTATGGACAAGCTTCACGATCGGCTAAAAGACCTGATCGTCTATGTAAACCAGAACAGTAAATTTGACCTATACGCTGTCGAGCTTGAATATTACAAACACAACGAGTTTGAGATTATTATTCCTAAATTATTTGGATCTGAGGTGAAAAAGGATGTGGCAACAAAGAGCACTGGAGGGAGCTATAAGTATCTCCGAGTCACTGCCGAAGAATTTGAATCTACCGTCAAAGTCAATGCGAATCTGAGTGACGATGGCAGACAGGCAATCCTTAATTTGCGAGACATCTACCAGAAAATAACAGACAAATTTAGTGGGACTACCGAATACTACAAATCTGAAAATGCAAATCGGCTACTATTTAACATTTATTCTGAGACAAGTGGCCAGCTTATCTCGTTGCTGTCTAATGGTGAAGTATGGTTCAGGAATAATAAGACTGGCGCAATTGCCGAGTACTGCGAACGAGTCCTTCGTCGGCTAATCGAAGAGCGGATCGTGGAAAAAACTGAGAAGAATCTGACGGCTTCACAATGGTCGATCCGCAATCTGTATTTCACGGATCCTAAGAACGACCCAAGAGTTTCAAACCAACTCAAACGATTTGTTGAGGTTTGCAAAGAAGAATCAACTGCAGTATAAAGCTTTTACCACCCATCAGGAGCACCAGGGATTGGCTCAAACTTTTTCGCAATCCTTCCTTGCTCCTTACATTCTCTATGGTAATCCAACAAAAGCTGTCTTCTGGCTTCAGGATAGTCATATTCGGTATCTTCGGCATTATACCTCCCCATAGATTTAGAAACGTCGCTTCCAATCTCATTTTTTAGGTAGCTTAGAACTTCTTGCATGGTTGCGGTCGCCATCATTCTCCCGATATACTGTTCTTCAGTCATGCCGCCATGACGGCTATATTCCGGATGTTTTTCTAATGGACCTGCACTAGCTATTCTGGTGAGCATAAATTTTTCAAGATCGTCTTCTTTATACATTTCCATTAGGCCTGTTGCAAGATACTCCAGATTCTCTTTCATCTGAGTCATATCATTCTTAGCCTTCCAATCTTCCATAAAGTCATGCATATTCTTATGGTTCATTGGCATATACCTTCTATCGTTGCCTTTGAGTTGGAACTCAACAGCTCGCTGATCCCCATTTCTAATATTCTGAATCAACTTCGATTCGGCAAGGTCGGTGATATTACGCCTACCAATCTCTATGGCTTCATTGGCTCTGACCCTAAACTCCGAATCGTCATCGCACCAGCGATAGTAGGTACTAGTGCTAATACCTACTTTGCTGCATGCGTTCAAGACGATGCCGTGCTTTTCCAGCTCGGCAATTATCTTGTCAGTCGCTTTGACTGACTTCCTCATCTCCGTTTATCCTCGAGATCAGTTTACGTTTCAAGCCAGTTTCTTTTTCCCAGCGATTCATCGCGACTTCAGCGTAGACTGGCGATTTCTCCATAATGAAACAACGTCGTTTCAGCTTGGTTGACGCGATCAAAGTTGATCCGCTGCCGCAGAACGGTTCAACAACTAAGCCTCCACGCTTGGTCAGGACTTTGATATATGGAATCAGGATTTCCAGTGGCTTCACGCCAAAGATGATTCCTTGACCTGAACTTTTCTCATCAGCTGCATTGAACTCGATAAAATCAGTAGGCATATATTTCTGACCTTTTTCGTAGCCCTCCCATTGCGGTTTGCCCGAAATGGCATAAAGTGCCGTCTCGTACATTTCTTGCAGTGGGTCTTCTTCGCCTGCCGTATTGTACGGAACTTCACCCGATCCGCCGACCATAGCAATGTCGTGTTTAGAAAAAAACTTGTATTTGGCGGCGAAACCTTGATGTCGATTCGGCAAGTGCCAGACTATCATATTCTTTACCTTCCAATACTTTTCCATTTCGCTCCAAATGGTTCGCAGGTTTTTCCAATTTTCATAACAAATGATAGAGAAGTCTGGATTTGCGTGGTCAGCGATATTCTTCATCCATAGTTCAGTAAAGTTGTCTGGTAAAGAATCGGTTTCAAGATAGCGACGATTACGTTTTGAGCCGAAGCCAGTTACTGGTTTACCGCCACGCTTGGCGTTTAGGTAATCTAAGATGTATGGCGGATCTGTCATGCACATATCTGCTTTCTCGTCGCCCATGAGCTTGGCGAAATCTTCTGGGATGGTGCTGTCACCGCACATTAGGCGAGAATCGCCTAGTTGATAGATGTCGCCCTTCTTGACGTTGATTTCTTCAATGCCGACTTTGTCTAGTTCTTTTTCAAGATCGAAAGTATTCTTTTCTTCTAGATCTTCGTCATCAAAGATTTCGTCCAGTTCTTTGCTGTCGAACCCGATATCTGCAAGCAGATCTTCATCAAACTCTTTGAGTAGGTCAAAGTCCCAATCTCCGCCTGTCTTATTGAGGCGAACATTCAAGTCACGCTCCTGATTCTCGTCCAGGTTTAGGAAGACTACAGGCACTTCTTTGAATCCCATTTCCTTCAGGACTTTGAGGCGCATATTGCCGCCTATCACGATGTTCTTGCGCGATTCGTGATTATTAACGATTAGCGGATCAACCACACCAAACTTCTCGATACTTTCTCGAAGTTTCGTTAGTTGATCTTCGCTCCACTTGCGAGGATTGTACTCGCTGGGTTTCAGTTCACTTATTTTAAGTTGCTGAACCTGCAACTTTGTAGATGTAGCCATAGTGGCTCCTTTCTTTTATTGCAGATAGCCACATATTTCTCGATGGTTCTTTTCCAAAGAAAAGAGCCGATCACAGAGAATTAACTACAACAACAAAACGCTGTTGTAATCAATTCCTCACGATCGGCTTTCTTTCTACGCTTTTTAGGGCGAGCAGCCTTCTTCTGACCTCGTTTGTGGAACTGTGTAACTATCTAGTTGATAGTTAGTGCCATAAGCACTATATTTAGTATATCACAGTCATTTGACAATGCAAACGCGATGCCTTGTGTGAGCGTATCGGTATAAAGTTTTCAAGTATAATGGTCGTATGTATATCCATCTCAAAGATCGTGAATACTACGAAAAGCTGTATGATAAACACACCATCGACTATGCTCGCCGTGGTATAAAATATTATGAGGACTTCTATAAAGAAATAAAAGAAAAAATGCCCAAGGACGACACGATCGACAGGCCTGGCAATGTCATTATGTTAAATCTGTTTTATATGCAGACCGTAGGTAATGATTTGCTTGATAGATACGACAACCGAGATCGAAAAATTGAGGAATGGATGGAAAGGGACAAGAATAAAGACCTGCAGATTACCGATGCCCGCCTAACTTCTGAACCGGTTTGCCAACACTGCAAAAAACCGGGCTTCGCATCACAGACAAAAATTTAATGCATCGATGCGATAATCATGAATACGACGACCCGGAAGAAGTTCTGTTTATGCTAAGGTGTACACATTGCCAGAAAAATAGTGCCTACTGGGAAGATGGGAGCGAATGGGAAAGAATCCACACTTATTGTCCAAAATGCCATTCGATCATGGAACATAAAAATACCAGCACAAAGAAAAAAGTGACGACGACATATAGCTGCCCAAGCTGCAAGCATACCTATAGTGAGGATTTTGATTTAACCATTAAAAAAGAATCGGAAGATCCCGACTTCGACAAAGATAGAACAGAATATTGTCTACTGAGTAAAGAGAAAGCGAACATGCTGCGTGATACGAAATATCGTTTCGAGCAGATGGCAGAATTAGGAAAGAAGTTCAAGGAACGCAAAGACAACAAGCAGATTTATGATGCGGTTAAGGAATTGAAGAAGCCAAAAATAGCTGAGCTGACTACTTTGTTGACTCCAGTTCTTGAAAAAGGAGGCTATTCTGAATTCAACTTAGATAAACCAGAAATGGGGCGCGATGTGACCATTGGTTTTAATTGCCTAGACACGAAATCTGAACGAGATGATTATACGAGCAAGAAAGAGCTAAAGAAGATTATCGACAAGGCACTCAATGACACGAATTGGCGACTCATGTCTGACGGAATACATTATAGGCTAGGTTACCTGAATGGAAGAATCCGTGCTTACGAGCAAGAGGACGATCTAGTAAAGCTAGTAGCGAAAGACAAGAAGCTAAAATACAAAAAAGTCGATGACGACGGTGATATTGATGAGATTGACTGGAATAGTAAGCAAATGAAGACCCCCGACGGCAAGACCATCATATTTTAGACCCGTAGTGTCCCATTTGTCCCATTCTTATCTAATGGTATGAAAACTAGGTTAAGTCAAAATGGTGTATAATATAGCTATTATGGCAATAATAATTCAAGGAAAGTTGTAGACCGAGAAGCATATGATAATCGCATATTTTTTGTGGTGGTATTCTTCTGGGTGGAAGAAACAGTTCGACGGGTCTAGGGCCAGACTGGCCAGAATTGAAGATTTTTTCTCAGTTTCACAACTGGCCAAAACTTTGTTCGCGCCTTTCCATCAATATTCGGCCAACGAGACTGGTCGCGGGCCAAGTGAGGCCTTAAAAGCTTGGTTTAACCGCTCATTTAGTCGCATGTTTGGTTTTGTGGTGCGCACTTTTACTATAATGGTCGGCATGTTCGTACTAGTTTTGGTCTGTCTCGTGCAAATTACCTGGCTATTGTTTTGGCCAATTATACCGCTGGTGCCAATTATTTACGTTACTCTAATAGTCATGGGGGCGCTGTAATGTCGGATTATTTATTTGATTATCGCGATCGGCGTGCTGCCAAGGCGAGATTTTACGCGCGCGTCGGTAAGCCGCTGGCGTTAATATCGACAGTGTTAGCGGTATTTGCGCTTTTGGGCGGCTTGATGATTTTTATGGTATCTGGTGATAAAATCGGCCTATTTTTGGTCAGTTTTGCTTTTCCGTTGTATTCGCTCAGGATTTGGATTAAAGATGATTTGAAAAATCCTAAAACGGCAACTGGCACAGTGTCGGGCATGCTGGATCCGGCTTTGTTGGGGCTTTTGCCGAAGAATCCGTCGCCAAAAGACATCATGAAGGCGCTGTTGAAAACTGCTGGCGGCAAGTTTTTTGTGGCGCGTTTTGGCATTCCGATGGTCAACTTACCAGAGCTTTGCGGTGATGATCCAGAGGGTTCCAAAGAAATTTGGGCGGCGGCAAGTGATATTTACGCTAACCTGCCAGAGCGCGACAGTTTTATTTCGTCGACGATAGTGATGGCGACTCTGATTTTGACACAGGCTAGAATTTTACAGATTTTGCCAGCGCTGTATCTGGAAGAAGAGGATATCTTGAATGGATGTTTCTGGGGCGCGCATTTAGATCATTTGGTGCATGAACACGCCAAGCCAAAAATGACTGGCGGCGTGGGGCGCGACTGGGCGTTTGGTTATATCCGTACGCTGGAGCAATTTGGCACCAACATTTCTACGCAATATTCCGCTAGTCGCAGTTTGAATGTTAAACTAGAAACCCATAAAGACGCCATTGATTTTATCATGAAAAATCTAGATAGCAAGGGTGGCGGCAACGTGGCGTTGATTGGCAAACTGGGCGCCGGCAAGACTTCGGTGGTTGAGGCTTTTGCCGAGCGACTGATGGATCCGACGGCTAAAATTCCGCCAAATCTACAGTATCAGCAAGTATTTATGCTGGACGCCTCGCGCCTTTTGTCGGTTGCTGAGAGCGCGGGCGGACTGGACGGGCTGATGAACCGCATTTTATACGAAGCTCAAGCCGCCAAAAACATCATTTTGTTTTTTGATAATGCCGAATTGTTTTTTGAGAGCGGCACTGGTTCAGTTGACATTACCAACTTGTTGTTGCCGGTTATCGAAAACCGTGCTTTGAAGATGGTTTTTGCCATGAACGAACAGCGATATCTGCAGATTTCGACTGCTAATCCAGCTTTGGCGGCAGCTTTAAATCGTTTGAATATACCGCCAGCCACCGAAGAAGAAACCATGATGGTGCTGCAAGATCAAATCATCATGCTGGAATATCAAAAAAACGTCACGTTTATTTATCAGGCTCTGCGCGAGATTTATCGTTTGAGTAGTCGTTATATTAACGACGTGGCGCAGCCAGGTGCGGCGGTGCAGCTGTTGCAAAGTTCTGCCAATATGGGCGGGCTGATTACAGCGCAGACGGTTAATGAGGCTCTTGAGAAAACTCTGGGGGTAAAAATTGGCGCAACCAAGAACGCTGAAGAAAAAGAGAAATTGCTAAATCTGGAAGAGCAAATTCACGAACGAATGATCAACCAGGCCAATGCCGTCAAGGCGGTTTCTGCGGCTTTGCGGCGAGCGCGAGCTGGGGTCAGAAACGAAAATCGCCCGATTGGGACGTTCCTGTTTTTGGGCCCTACTGGCGTTGGCAAGACTGAATTGGCGAAATCTTTGGCGGCGGTGTATTTCGGCAGCGAAGACAATATGGTGCGCATCGATCTTAATGAATATGTCAAGGCTGACGATGTAGCACGTTTGATTGAAGATGGCGCCACCAACGCTAATTCTTTGACCGCCCAGGTGCGAAAAAATCCATTCAGCGTGGTTTTGTTGGATGAAATCGAGAAAGCCGACGATCAAGTTCTGACAACTTTGCTGCAGGTGTTGGACGAGGGGATTCTGCGTGATATTAATAACCGCGAAGTATCGTTTCGTGACACGATCATCATTGCTACGTCCAATGCTGGCGCCAACCGCATTCGCGAGCTTATTGACGAAGGTAAAAATATTGAAATTTTGCAGGAAGAAATTACTAATGAATTGATTGATCAGCGAGTTTTTGCGCCAGAATTTCTCAACCGTTTTGATGAAATTGCAGTTTTTCGGCCGTTAGAAAAGAAAGAATTGCTACAAGTTTTGGAGTTAATTATTGCTAGCGTTAATAAAAATTTGTCGTTGCAAAAAGTGTCGGTCGAGGTTGATGATGCGGCTAAGGCTGCGCTGGTTGATGCCGGATACGATCCGCGCCTGGGCGCTCGTCCGATGCGGCGCGTGGTTCAGAAAACCATTGAAAACATTATCGCTGAAAAAACTCTTAAAAATGAAATCAAACCAGGCGAAACCGTGCAGATTGGTATAGCTGAGCTTGATGAAGTAGAGGGATTTAGCAGCGGCTCCAGCACTAAATCGAGCGATTAGCGTCGTCAGTTGATTCGCGGGTCAGTCGCGAACGGTTTCTATATGGGCGCCCACAGCATTTAAGCGGTCGGCGAATTCTTCGTAGCCACGATTAATATTATAGACGTCGCGCAACATTGATGTACCGTCGGCCGCCATCATTGCCAAAAGTAAAACCACGCTGGGTCTGAGTGCTGGCGGCGCTATGACGTCTGCGGCGCGCCAAGAAGTTGGCCCAGAAATGTAGACTCTGTGCGGATCAACCAGCTCAACATTAACGCCCAGCGGAGCTAGGTCGGTAAAATAGATGGCGCGATTTTCATAAGACCAGTCGTGAATGAGCGTGCGCCCCTTTGCGGTGGTTGCGATAAGGCCAAAAAAGGGAAGATTGTCCATATTAATTCCCGGAAACGGCAGGGCGTGAATTTTGTCCTTGGGTGCTATGAGCTGGCTCTGGTAGATATGTAAATCCACCAAGCGGGTACGATCGTTTTTCGATGTGTATTCGTCGCTGATATCATAAATCAACCCCATAGATTCGAGCACTGCCAGCTCTTGTTCCATAAATTCAATCGGTATGCGGTTAATCTTCAGTTCGCTTTTGGTGACAATGCTGGCCGCTACAAAAGTCATGGCTTCAATCGGGTCTTCAGAGATAAAGTACTCAACGTTTTTGCAGATTTGCGATAGACCACGGATTTTCAGGGTGGTCGCGCCAACTCCCTCAATTTTGACGCCTAGTTTTTGCAGATAGAAACAAACGTCCTGCACCATATAATTGGGACTGGCGTTGCGAATGATGACTTCGGCATCCGACAGCGCCGCCGCCATAATCACATTTTCTGTGGTGGTATCGCCGCGTTCGGTCAAAACAATCGCACGAGCTGGCGCGGTTTTTTTGGTGGTGGCATGATAAGTGTCGCCAGAAATTTGAACATCGAGACCAAAAGACTTTAGCGCTTTTAGGTGTGGTTCAACTGTGCGAACGCCTAGCGCGCAACCTCCAGAAAATGGTATATTGAAATCTGCGCATTGGTGGAGCAACGGCCCCAAAAACATTAGTATAGAGCGAGTCCTAGCGGCCGCTTTGACGTCTATTTCGTTGAGTTTTAAATCACGCGGGTGAATAATTTCTAGATCATTTTCGTTCATCCAGCGACAACTAGAACCCAAACTCTGCAAAACTTCAATGATGCGATAAACTTCTTCGATGCGCGCAACATTACGCAGAGTGGTTTTTCCTTTGTTGAGCAAACTGGCGCAGAGCAGGCCCACGGCGGCATTTTTTGAAGTATTCACCGTCAATTCGCCGCTCAGTTTAGTCGGCCCATTGACGCGAAAATTTATTTTACCAGTATCGTTAATTTGTAAGATGTCCTGACCCAGCGCAGTAGAGATTTTGTCAAGCAGTTCCACACTAATATTGCGTTGCCCGCGCTCAATTTGATTGACGGCACTTTGAGATGAGCTAATCTTGCTTGCCAGCTGGCTTTGCGTTAGACCTTTGCGCTCGCGGGTTTCTGATATAATCTTACCAATTTTCAACTTATAGTTTGTCATAAGTAGCGCCAAGTATATCATATATGACATATGAACGCAATCACTTGCTCAAAAGACTCTGTTGATTGACTTTATGCTTTTTTTTCTGTATAATTGGGCCATATAATAAAAACATAATTAGAAAGGGATTTCAAACTATGAAAAAAAACATAAACCTAACAGCTGGTTTGGCAGCAGGAGCGCTAGTCCTGAGCGTCGTGGCTTTTCCTGGTATTGCCGCAGCAGTACAGGCACAAGACAGTGGCACAACTACAGTGAACGTTAATGTTGGTTCGCAAATTACACTAAGTAATGGAAACACAACGGTTAATATCAACCCGACACTAGGCACTACTGGTACGGCCGTTCAAACTTTGACGGTTACTACCAACAATACAACTGGTTATCTGTTGCAAATTGAGATGAACAGCATTAACAAATCTTTGCTCAGTGGCGCCAACGCTATTACGGCCACTACTAACGGCACAACAGCAGCAGCCCTGCAAAATGATACCTGGGGTTATAATTTCGGCACAACTAACGTTGCAGCATCAACCTTTTTGACCATTCCGACTCAGGGTACGCCTTCAACAATCGCTAGCTCAAGTACCACGGCTAACGCTGTAGCTACTTATGTGACATTTGGCGCACAACCAACAGCTAGCTTGCCAAGCGGTACTTACACTGGCGAAGTACTTTATACCGCGGTGGTCAATCCGTAAAACTATATAATTTAGATAACCAATAAGGGAGGGGAGTAATGAAAAAACTAACTAAAATATTAATGGGGCTGGCGGTAGTCTTCGGTCTGGGTTTTGCCTTTAACTCGGTTGCTTACGCAGCAGATCCAGCACTAGACAGCATAACCATTTCACCAGTCAGCGCGAAGTTGCAGTTGGCTCCGGGCACTACAACTGACGGCAATTTTAAAGTCACTAACTCTGGTACATCAAATCTGACTTTCAAAGTTTATGCCACGCCGTTTTATGTAAATAATAATGACTATGAAAACTTGCAATTTAGCGGCGAATTAAATCGCACTCAAATTGCACGCTGGATTACTTTCGACCAAGAAGAGTACACCTTGGCGCCTAACGCAACCGCGCAAATTGCCTACCACGTAAACGTTCCCGCGAGCGTGCCAGCTGGCGGTCAATACGCCGCGATTATGGCCGAGAGCGTAATTGCTCAATCTGACGATGGAGTTAATGCTTCTAGCCGTGTCGGCATGTTGGTCTTCAGCTCGATTGCTGGCACCACTATCGAAAAAGGAGCGTTCCTGGGCAGCAACATTGATAAATGGTACAAAACTAGCCCAGTACAAACTTCGGTTGATATTCAAAACACTGGCAACACTGATTTTGCAGTAAACACTACTTTGAGAGTCTACAACATCTTTGGCGTGGAGATTTACAATTCCGGCCTTAAGACCAACCAAGTTCTGCCAGAAACTTCGCGAAGTATATCTTTGGACTGGAACAGCGACATGCGAATTGGTTTTTACACCATTAAGCAAAGCGTTCAGTTCTTGGACAACGCGGAAAAAACCTACAAGCAATTTGTTTTGTTGATGCCAGTGTGGATATTAGTCATCATGGTAGCCGTAGTAATTGCTATTGTTGCGCTGTTGATTATCAAGTTGCAAAACAGTAAAACTGCCAAGAAACCAGCTGCTCGTCGCGCGCCTGCTAAAAAACCAGCTGCTAAAAAAGGCCGCAAGTAATACACGGAAGAATAAAAAATTGAAGCATGTCAAAAATAAGCGTTAATTATAAAAAAATATTAACAGGCTTGTTCTTGGCTATAGTAGCGCTGCCGGTGTTCGGTGGCGCTACTAGCGCTTCGGCGGCTACCACTCAAACCAGTGGGACTACAATCAATGTAATCGTTGGTAACGACGACGTTGATTTGAGTCTCACCAGCATCAATGGCAAACAAAGCGACAGTGGCAACTACACCACGACGCAAGATACCGCGAGGGTGGTGTTTGAAGCCAGCGGCGTTGGCGATATTTATATTATCGACGCTAACGGCAACGTGTTATATAGCATGACAAAAACCACATCAATCCTAGAAGAAATCACGGCGGTTTTTCTAATTGGCGACACGCCCGGAATATACAACTATATTTTAATCATGGAAAATTCTACTGGCAGTAAAGAAGTTCCGTTCCAAATAACTTTAGAGGCTGTCAAATTGCCAGAAATTCCATTAATACCAGACGTAGTGCCGGGCATGCCGAACACGGGCTATATGAAACTTTTCGGTAACATTGTCAGCAACAAGGGAATGGCCAGCATTGTAGTTATAATTGTCGTACTTTCTCTGGCGATGATAGGTTTATTCTTTGTACTGGTTAAGAAGCAAAAATCTAAAAAGAAAAAACAACATCCAGTCCACCACAACAGAGCGACCAGCAAAACCAAACATTCTCGTCAAGCTAAAAAATAATTAAACGTAAATCAACTATTGGGCAATATATTACTACTGGTACTAACCTGGTTTTTG
Organism: Candidatus Saccharimonadota bacterium; assembly: GCA_009783235.1. Taxonomy (GTDB): domain Bacteria; phylum Patescibacteriota; class Saccharimonadia; order Saccharimonadales; family Saccharimonadaceae; genus WRHN01. Next base: position 128,062 of record WRHN01000002.1, on the reverse strand, counting down.
TGTTAGAATATCAGACATGGCAACGCTACAAGATTTTCGTGACGAACGAATTAGAAAACTAGAAGAGATAAAAAAACTGGGCATCAATCCGTACCCAGCTAATTCTGGTCGCACTATCATGGCGGCGGAAGCGACAAAAAGTTTTGAGAAACTGCAAGGCCGAACTGAAACTGTTGTCGGGCGTATTAAATCAATTCGTAAATTCGGTAAACTTGCTTTTATTGTCGTTGAAGATTTTTCTGGCAGTTTACAATTGTTTATTCGCGATGGTGAAATTGGCAATGTCAATCCAGAAAATGGCGAACTGGGCATTAAACAACTGAATTTGCTTGACACGGGCGATTTTGTCGAAGCGATCGGCGAGATTATAAAAACGCAAACTGGCGAAATCTCCATTGGCGTTAAAACTTTGCGCCTGCTTGCCAAAAGTCTGCGACCGATGCCACTGCAGCACGAAGAATTCTCAGACAAAGAAGAGCGTTTGCGTCGTCGCTACATCGATATCAATGTTAATAAAGACGTGAGGGATCGGTTTGTTCGTCGCTCTAAGTTTTGGCAAGCTACCAGGCAGTTTTTGCTTGACCATGATTTTATTGAAATTAATACTCCGGTTCTGGAGCACACAACCGGCGGCGCCGATGCCAATCCATTTGTAACTCACATGGACGCCCTGAGCCAAGATTTTTATTTGCGCATTTCGCAAGAGTTGCCGTTGAAACGCCTGATTGGTGCTGGCTATGAGCGAGTCTTCGACATTGGCCCGCGTTTTCGTAACGAAGGTATCGATGAAGAACATTTGCCAGAACACATATCCATGGAAAGCTACGCGGCTTATCAGGATCATGAAGACGGCATGAAGTTTTACGAGGCCATGATTAAATACGTCGCCAATGAAACGTGGGGGACTTTGCAATTTGAACGTGATGGTCTGAAAGTTGATCTAGATCAAGATTGGCCAAGAATTTCTTACGCTGATATTATGAGAGAAAAATTTGACGTTGACGTTTTTAATCCTGATTCGAAGCAACTAAAAAAAATTTTGACAGAAAGCAAAGTTGAGTTCGATAAAAACGCCAATGATTCAAGATTGCTAGATGGAGTTTGGAAATTGATTCGTCGCCAAAGTGCGGGCCCGTTTTGGCTGATTAACGAGCCGGTGGAAATTTCGCCGCTTGCTAAATGTGATCCGCAAGATTCGCGTGTAACGCAGCGCTTCCACCCAATTATTTTGGGCACGGAATTGGGTAACGGTTTTTCGGAGTTGAATGATCCAGTTGATCAGCTAGCACGATTTGTTGAACAGCAAAAAATGCGCGATGATGGTGATAACGAGGCGATGATGTTGGATATTGATTTTGTGGAAATGTTAGAATACGGTATGCCGCCAACTTGCGGATGGGGCAGTTCCGAGCGTAATTTTTGGTTGCTTGAAGGTGTTTCAGGGCGAGAAGGTGTGCCATTTCCGCACATGCGTCACGAAATCTCCGATGTCACGCGCGAAATTTATAAGGACGTAAAATTATAATATGCCACGAGGTCGAGTAAGCAAAAAAATTAAAAAAACTTTAGCCCGAGCCAATAATACAGTCAGTATTAAAACCGCGGCTATGCTTTTAGCTGGGTCGACTTTAATCTCGAGTGTTTTGGGCTTGTATCGCGACAGGTTACTTAACAGCATGTACCTTGACACCTACAAAGTCGGAATCGATGCTTACACGGTAGCTTTTACCATTCCAGATTTTATGTTTTTTATTTTGGTTTCTGGAGCCTTGTCGGTAACATTTATACCGGTTTTTAATCAACGCTATTTAAACGGCAATAAGGAATCGGCCTGGCGTCTGTCGAGTTCAATAATTAATTTCATGGCGCTTGTTACTTTGGCGGCGTCAATCTTGATTATTGTGTTTGCGCCATTGTTAGTGAAATACGTGGTTGGCCCGGGGTTAGAAGAAACTGGGCAACAGCTAGCCGTGGCGATGATGCGCGTCATCGCGATTAACCCGTTTATCTTCGCCATTGCTACAGTCATCTCGTCAATGCAACAGGCCGTCGGGCGGTTCGTGTTTTTTGCGCTTAGCCCAGCGCTTTATAATTTAGGAATTATTTTTGGCATTTTAGTTTTGACTAACGGCATTAGCGCTTTTGGTGTAGAATTGTTTTCCGGCGGTATTATGGGAGTGGCGTTGGGCGTAGTAGCGGGCGCGTTGTTGCAGCTCATAGTTTCTTCTTTTGGCCTAGCGGGTCTTGATTTTAAATATGAATTTAAAATTTTTTGGAAAAACCTGGGCTTTAGAAAAGTTCTGAAATTGTTGCCAGCACGCTCGGCTGATCAAGGCATTGATTACGTTTCAACTTTGGTTGACACGAACTTGGCCTCGCGCATGGTAGAGGGAACGGTCAGGTCATACAACCAGGCAACAACACTTTATCAAATGCCAATTAATCTCATTGGCATTGCTATCTCTACTGCAGCTTTCCCGCAAATGACAGAACGGATTTCACAAGGTCGTCCGGACTTATTCGCCAAAGAACTGCAGGGAGTTTTGCGGGTGATTATTTGGCTGGCGTTGCCGGTTGCGGTGATGTTTTTCTTCGCTCGTGGTTATATAGTTTCCATCATCAAACAGGGCGGCGACAGCTTAATCGCTGGACTCTTAGGGGTATTCGCCATGGTGATTTTAATCAGGTCCGTCTTTCACTTGGCCACGCGTAGTTTCTATGCTCAACAAAACACGAAAACCCCATTACTAATTTCACTTTTTTCGATAATCATTTCCATAGTTTGTGCAATTGTTTTTACCATGGTGCTTGGTTGGGGCGCCTACGGCCTGGCGCTCGCACAAGTTATATGGGCGGTTTTGGAAGTTTCGATATTATTTATAATCATGGGCCACAAAATTAAAAACTTATTCACAATTAGATTTATCGCCGCTGTGCTTAAAATGATTATTGCCGCGGCTATCATGGGTGTTCTGTGTTATTTCTTGGTTAAGGTTTTAGACTTGCGGTTTGTCAACCAAACTATGATGACGGTTTTGCCGAAACTAGGTGTTATCATGGCGGTGTCGCTCTCAGTTTATTTGGCATTGTCAAAATTGCTGAAGCTCGAAGAAGCCAACCCTGTACTTAAAGCGATTAAGAAGGCGCTATTCTTGTAAATGATAAGTAAAAAATTTCGATTTCACGGTTACGGTAGTCTAAAATATCTTTTTCAAAACGGCGAAGGTGCGCGCAGTAAGTTTTTTGGATTGAGATATGTTGAAAACCTGCACCGTGGCCACCCGCGGTTAACGGTAATTGTGTCAAAAAAAATAGCCAAGTCTGCAGTTAAACGAAATCGTATGCGCAGAAAGGTCTATGAAATTTTGCGTCAGCACTTTAATTTTGAAATACCATATGATATTGCGGTGACGGTTTTTTCGGACGAAGTTTTGATAGCTAGTCGCCAAGAACTAGAAGAACAATTAAAAAAATTAATTTCGGAATTAAAATGACAAACAACATTCGCAATTTTTGCATTATCGCCCATATTGATCATGGCAAATCTACTCTAGCAGATCGAATGATGGAGATGACCGGCACGGTCGAGAAACGTGAGATGAAGTCGCAGTTACTTGATTCAATGGATCTGGAGCGCGAAAAGGGTATCACAATTAAACTGGCGCCGGTACGAATGAAATGGCAAGGTGTTGATCTAAATCTAATTGACACACCTGGCCATGTCGATTTTAGTTACGAAGTTTCCAGGTCGTTGGCTGCTTGCGAGGGTGCAGTTTTAGTGGTTGACGCTAGCCAAGGAATTCAGGCTCAGACGCTGGCCAATGTTTATCTGGCTCTGGAGGCTAATTTGGAAATTATTCCGGTGCTTAATAAACTTGATCTACCGGCAGCTAATCCAGAGCGAGTCAGTAAGGAGGTCATGAACTTACTAGGTTGTGATGAGAACGATATTATTAAAATTAGCGCCAAGACTGGTGAGGGTGTGAAAAAAGTTTTAGATTCTATTGTCAAAAAAGTTCCCGAACCACAGGGTGAACCGAATAAACCGACTCGTGCTTTGATTTTTGATTCATATTACGATGACTATCGCGGTGTAATTTTGTACGTACGTGTGGTTGATGGCCGGATTAGCAAAAACGCCGAGATCAAAATGCTGGCGACAAGTGCGCGCGGCATCGCGTTAGAAGTGGGGTATCTCAATCCAAAAATGACTGCCGATGCTGAGCTGGCAACTGGTGAAATTGGATATATTGTGACAAACCTCAAAACTACTCGTGACGCGAAGGTTGGTGATACAGTAACACTTGCAAAATATTTTGGAAAGGAGAAACAATGAGCCATCGCGAACGCCTACTTTTAGTTGTTGTTGGTCCACCAGGCACGGGCAAGTCAACGCTATCTCGTGAATTTGCCAAAAGACATGACTATGCGCTAGTCGAGGAAGATAATTTTGTATTCACTATGAACCCTGCTAGTAAGATAAAACGAATTGCTCGGCGACAAGACATAGCATTAGGTGCAAAAAACATGTTAGCTGTGATAAATGACTACGCAGAAGTTGGCAAAAATATTCTGGTGTCGGGGGCGTTTGTGGACGGTCCACTGCGGCTGCATGAGTTCGATGAATGGGCAGTCAAAGCTAATTACCGATTTATACCAGTTGTATTAACGGCTAGTGAGATTGTCCGTCGTAAGCGTCAAAAAACACGCGGCTACGTTTTGCCACGAGCACTTGATAGACAGTTAGTTAAAAAATCCAAAAGATTAAAATATGCCGAACAAAGTTACGTGTTAAATACTTCTGGTATGCGCAGAGCCGAGAGCCTAAAACAACTCGAGGATACAGTAATACTTGCAAAATATTTCACAAAGGATACGAAATGAAATTATCAAAATATAAAATTGTGCCAATGTCGGTTGATGATGTAGAATCAGCTGATAGAATGAGGTATCAATCATGGCTGGATACCTATGTTGATGCAACTGGAGATCTAACAAAGGAGTTCGTAGATGCAAAATTTCTGCCGATGTTTACGCCCGATGGATTGCTAATACAACGAAAAAAAATCCTTAAAAAACTAAATGATGATCACATTAACGTTCTTGTAGCAAAAAGTCCGGATGGCAAGGTAGTCGGACAACTCATTGCGGTCAAAGATAATCGCAAGAATGAAATTCTACGTCTATACACGGATAAGGCATATCATGGCTCTGGGTTAGGGCGAGAGCTAATGGAAAAAGGGTTGACATGGATTGGCATAAACGAAGACATCTATCTTGGTGTTGCTGAAAACAATAAACGTGCCAGGAATTTTTACCACAAGTTTGGTTTTGTTGAGACTGGTAATTCGTACATTAACCATTTACCAAAAATGAGAGAGCAGGAGATGATAAGGAGAGCAAAAAATGCCTAATCATGTAATTGAACCTCTCCCTGGTTACAAAGAAATAAAACCCTTCGTTTACGCTGGTTTTTTCCCAGTCAGTAACGAGGATTATCAGAATCTAAAAGATGCAGTTGAGAAGCTCGCACTATCCGACTCAGCTTTGCAGTTCGCACCAGAAAATTCTCCCGTGCTGGGCTTTGGTATTCGGATTGGCTTTCTCGGCCTACTTCACATGGATATTATTCGTGAACGATTAGAACGTGAATATGGTTTAGATCTGGTAGTAACAAATCCCTCGACAGATTATCATGTTGTGTTAATGAACGGTGAAGAACTGGATATTAAATCAGCTAGCGATTTGCCTGATACCAGCAAAGTTCATGAAATAGCCGAGCCATGGATCAAGGGAGAAATCATCGTGCCAAGCGAATATATTGGCGCAGTTCTACAACTGATTGTCAGTAAGCGTGGATTACATAAGAATATTAGTTACATTGAAAACCGTGCTGTTATTGCGTTCGAGGCGCCAATGGCCAACTTACTCACTGATTTTTATGACCAGCTCAAATCCATTACTTCAGGTTACGGGTCGTTCAATTACGAACTGGACGATTATCGCATTCAAGATCTGGTTCGTATTGATTTTTACGTTGCCGGTGAAATGGTTGACGCACTCAGCATCATGGCTCATCGATCTGAGTCTCAAAACATCGGCCGCACAATTACCAAAAAACTAAAAGAAGTTATACCACGTCAGAATTTTGAAGTGGCATTACAGGCGGCGATTGGTGGTAAATTTATTGCCCGCGAAGATTTGTCGGCCTATCGAAAGGACGTCACAACTGGACTCTATGGTGGAGATGTCAGCCGCAAGAAAAAAGTCTTAGCCAAGCAAGCCAAGGGTAAAAAACGCATGAAGCGTTTTGGTAAAGTCGATATTCCATCCGAAGCCTTCACTGTTATGCTGAAGCGGGATTAGTTTGTCCATTACTGTTATGCTATAATCTGGTTAATTATGGACGACAGATACAAAAAGATGTTTGGCCTTGACGCTCAGGGGGGGGTGCGTCTGCGTTAGGATCAGACGTAGAGACTGTAGAATCCGAAATAGGGTCGGCACCAGAGTCCGATTTAAGCACAAATCCAGACACACAAAAGCAAAAACTCAAGAGTCCATTCTTAAAATACGCTATGATTTCTGTATTCATCATGCCTATAATTGTGGAGGTGGTGATGGTCCATTCTGGTCTGGGCATTCATGCTAGACCCGATGCACCATTGATAATAATATTCTTATTATCTGTTCCTAGCATACTAACAATGGCGGTCATGAAAAAAACACAGGGGCGGAAAATTGCCTTTAAAGCCGCCGTGATCTTCATGACAATGACCGTGACACCTTCCATTTATCTAATTTTAGCCACTACTAACGGGATATTTTACGATGGTCACAACCCTTTTAGTAGCATTTCAAATTTTCGCAACGTTAACGTGGTATCGAAAAACAAAAAGGCAATTAACAATACGTTGGGAGACTGGCAAAAAATCGGCGAAACAAAAAGAACTGACAGCATCACTTACTTTTTCGGCGGGCACAAAACTTTATACAAAACAGTGAAGCTGACTTTCAACAACAGCGACGGAGATGAAGTTGCGTGCAATTTTGATACACATCGAGATATTCAAACCAGCTTATTGGGCTGTTCAATGTATACGTTGTCAAATATTATCAAAAAAGACATAGTCGATAGGTACGATGTCACTATAGCGCCAAATCGTGACAAAGAACTAGAAACATACGGCTATTGGCAGCCTAGTTATGACCCCGAACTTTCGAGCGGTAGGCTTCCTAGTGCGGTCTGGGTTGAACTTCTTGATGCCCCCCACCATCGTGGCGGTGGCACACTTTCTTCGGTTGCGTCTAACGAAGCATTTTGGCCCAGGAATATTAGTATCAAAAACGTCGCCGGTTCCAGTTTATTATCAAACTTAGATATACGACTGCACGTTAATAGTATTATACCTCCGTCTGGCCTCAAAGGTCTTGGGGATCACATTTCTAGTTATAGGTTCAGTAACGCCTATGTGCATATTGAAGTTAAAGACAGTGAACATAACAGAGGACGGAACAGCCTTTACGAAGTGTACTTATGGTACAGCGATGGAAATTTAGTTAAAAGCAAATATAGTCTTCATAGTGAATCCAGAGGAGAAGGATATAGCCAACGGGCACACTATCATTTTGACAGTAGTATTTATTGTGGAGCTAAAGAAGACAGCGCAAATACATACATATGCAACGAAGACGACTTCTGGAAACTGGATTTCACTCAAATAGAGTGAAATCGTGATTCGAGCAGCTGGCGTGCTATAATGTTTATGTTATGAATGACGACAATCAGCAACCAGACACCACAGAAGACAAAATACCAAAGAGAATGGACACCAAAACGATTATTATGGTCGCGGTGGCGTTTGTGGCCTTTGCTGGTAGTGTTGTGGCGACAATATTTATAAGTCCGCAAAACAAAAATGCGTCGACCAGTCAAAATGATTCAACCAGCGCCACCAAACAAGAAGCCAAAGCTCAGGAAGCGGAAGTTGGCTATGACACTACCGCGCTAAAAAACCATGCTGATAAAGTTGAAAAACTCTACGACAAATTTAGCAACCACGTTGACAGCAAGTACGGCCAAAGTGCCACTAAAATTGACTTTAGCAACGACCCGGAAGCTCAAACCATGTTGAGGGAATTTATTGTGGCTGTTGACGGTCTTGATCGAGAAATTAAGGACGGCCCGTTTGATGATTTGAAAGTTAGTTGGCAAGAATTTAAAGATGCATTTGATAAGCGTCGAGACTATATTATTGACGGCGTCAGTGATAAAGAAGACGGTGATTGGGCGCAAAAGCTGGTAATTGTTTATTTGATTATAACTTCTAAAGTTGGACGATAGATCTCGGGAGGTCTGCGCGAGCCTTTTGTGTTACAATATTTGAGTGGATATTTTAGCGGGACTGAATGAAAAACAAAAAGAGGCCGTGGAGCAGACCGAGGGTCCAGTTTTGGTTTTAGCGGGCGCGGGGTCTGGTAAAACCAAGGTTTTAACTCACCGCATTGCTTATTTGCTGAAAGTAAAAAACGTTGCGCCCTGGAATATTTTGGCGGTAACTTTCACCAATAAAGCCGCTGGTGAAATGCGTGAGCGGCTGGGTTCTTTGCTTGGTCAGGACGGCACCGAGCGACGTTTCATGCCGTGGATGGGCACCTTTCACTCAATTGCAGTAAGGATTTTGCGAATGTACGGCGACAATATTAAGATTCCGAATAATTTTGTGATTTTAGACGAAACTGACAAACTAGGTTTAATTAAGCAATGTTTTAAAAAACTAAATATCGACCCCAAGCAATACAACCCGAAATCTGTGGCGAGCTTAATTTCTAATGCCAAAAACGACGGTGTGGACGAGAAGTCTTATGCTGACGCAGCCGCCACACCAATTCAAAAAAAGACGGCGCAGGTTTATAAAAATTATGTGCAACTTTGTTCGGAAAATAATTCGCTAGATTTTGACGATTTATTGTTGAGGGTGGTGAAGCTGCTGAAAATAAAATCTGTGCGCGAAGAACTGCAAGGCAAGTTTCGCTACGTGTTGATTGATGAATATCAAGACACCAATAAAATTCAATATCAATTTATCAAACAGATTTTAAGCAAAGATAAAAATATTTGCGTGGTGGGTGATGATTGGCAGTCAATTTATTCGTGGCGTGGCGCGGATTTTACTAATATTTTAAATTTTGAGCGAGACTTTTCTGGCGCGCTGGTTGTTAAATTGGAGCAGAATTATCGTTCAACCAAAAATATTTTACAAGCTGCACATCAAGTTATCACCAAGAACGAAATGCGTAGTGAAAAAAATTTATGGACGAAAAATTCTGACGGTCGGGAGGTGGGGGTTTTTACGGCGCAAAACGAGCGGCACGAAGCTGAAATGGTGGCAAACAAAATTTATAGCGAGACGTCAATTGGCGGCCGTAAGCTTTCTGACTTTGCGATTTTATATCGCACCAACGCTCAGTCGCGAGCGATTGAGGAAGTTTTTTTGCGTGAAGGAATTTCGTACAAGATTGTCGGCGGTGTGCGTTTTTATGATCGTGCGGAAATTAAAGATGTCATTGCTTATTTACGTTTGATTTATCAACCGTCAGACATCACTAGTTTTCAGCGCATTGTTAATGTGCCAAAGCGTGGATTGGGCGGCGTGAGTGTTGAAAGGTTTTTGGCGACACGTGGAGGCAGGACTATTGTTGACGCTCTGATTGAATCTAAAAATGACACGCAGTTTACGCCTAAGGCGCGCAACAGTTTTTCTACTTTGGGTCAGAAACTAAAAAACCTAAATAAACAAGTTGACAGCGTGTTAGACTTGGAGAGTTTTGTTAAAAAAGTGATTAGAGAGTTTGGTTTTCTTGAGCATTTAAACGACGGAACTTTGCAGGGCGAGACAAGAGTTGAAAATGTGAAAGAACTGCTGAGCGTGGCTAAAGAATACGCGGGCCTTAGTCTGGAAGATTTTTTGGCAGAAGTAGCGTTGGTTTCGGGCGCTGACGAATCTGCCGACGGCGATGCTGTAACGCTTATGACCGTGCATGCGGCCAAAGGTTTGGAGTTCCCAGTTATTATTGTCGTGGGTATGGAGGAGTCGGTCTTTCCGCACAGTCGAGCGTTTTATGAGCCAGCGGCGATGGAAGAGGAGAGGCGATTGGCGTATGTTGCGTTTACGCGCGCTATGGAAGAATTATGTTTGACTTTTGCTAGCCAGCGCATGTTGTTTGGCCAATCCGCATACAATCAAGCCTCGCGTTTTTTGGAGGACATTGGCTATGAGCAAAAATTTGAACAGCCTAGTTATAATGTGCCAAAAAATCGAGATGATTTTGATGGAGTAGATTTTGTGCCAGAAGAAGTAGCGCTCAGTCCGGGCGACAAAGTTCGCCACCAAATTTTTGGTCTTGGCACGGTGCAAAGCGTTGACGGCACGATTGTGACGGTTGATTTTGGTGGTAAAATTCGGCGCTTGAACGCCGCTTTCGCGCCGCTCGAAAAGGTTTTATAACTAACTTGCAAAAAAACGTTAAAAATCATATACTTAAACTGACCGTGAGTAAAAAATTAGGACGATGCGGCATTGTTAAGTTTACCCTGCCGCCACTAAGGGTGCAGCTGGGTTTGCTGTTCGTTATTGCGCTGTCCTTTTATGGAATTCAAAATTATGCTATTGCTGGTTCGAGTTTTAACGATTTGTCAAATCAGAGTCGGCTGATTAAGATCGTCGACGATGACAAAGAGCGCCAAGTTCTCACCCGCGCTGGTTCGGTGGAGCAGTTGCTCAAAGAAGAAAATATTGCCATTGACGACTCTGACTATATTAATATGTCGCGCTATGACCAACTGACCGAAGCTTATTACGAGCTGATTATTGCGCGGGCTCACCCAGTTATCATTTTAGACCAGGGGGTGGTTATGAAGATTTTAACTGCTGAGAGAACTATCGACGGGATTATCGATGCCGCTGGCATTATGCTATACGACCAAGACACGGTGGAGCTCAAGACGGTAACTGACGTTGCTGGCGTGGGCGGCGCTGGTCTGGAAATGAACATTACGCGCAACGATACCACTATGGAACTCTCAGAGGTTGAGGCTATACCGTATCAAACAGAGCAGCAAAAAGAATTCACCAAGGACAAAGATTACAAAGAGGTGGTTACTACGGGCGAAATTGGCCAGCGTCAAAATACTTATCGTGTGTATATACGAGCTGGTCGCGAAGTCGCGCGCGAGCTCATCACGAGCGTGGTCACAAAAGAACCAAAAACTCAAATCGAAAAAGTCGGCGTTAAATATTCCGGAGTCTACACCACGCCGTCAGAAAATGAATCTATAACTTGGAGTTATTTATTGGCACAGGGTTTTTCGCGCGAACAGACAGCTGGGATAATGGGCAACCTAAAACAAGAACATCATTTTAACACTGACGGCGACGGTTTAGCGCAATGGACGGGCGGCCGTAAGGCCAACTTGATGAGTCGAGAGAATCCTTACAATATTTATACGCAATTAGATTTTCTGATGTGGGAATTGAACGGTGGTTATTTGGCAACTAAGAATCGCTTGCTGAGTTCGCCGACCATTGAAGATGCGGTGTTGGCTTTTCAAAATGGCTATGAGCGCTGCGGCATTTGCAATACGCCGATGCGTATGCAGTATGCTTACAATATTTTTGAGAGTCATAAATAATGGAGTCTGCGCGAGCGAAAAAATCGCTGGGGCAGAATTGGTTGCGCGACGAAGCGGCTTTAAACTATATTGTTCAACAGGCCGATTTAGACGATTCGGATTTTGTTTTAGAAATTGGGCCCGGGCGAGGAGCCTTGACGCAAAAACTGGCTGAAGTCTCAAGCCAGGTTTTAGCCATAGAAATTGACCAAGATTTAATAGCGATCTTAAATAAAATCCAGGCTCATAATTTAAAAATTGAGCAAGGCGATTTTTTGCAATTTAATCTCGATCAGTTACCAGCAGGGTACAAAGTGGCTGCTAACGTGCCGTATTATATCACTAGTAAGATTGTTCAAAAGTTGCTGACGGCCGAGAACCGACCAAGCAAAATTGTGCTGTTGGTGCAAAAAGAAGTTGCTCAAAGATTGGCCGCTGGGCCTGGTGAATATTCAGTTCTGGGCATTTCGGCGCAGGTCTATGCGCAAGTGGAACTTGGCGTTATCGTGCCAGCTGAGAGTTTCGAGCCAGTGCCAAAAGTTGATTCTCAAGTGGTGATTTTAAATCCCAAAAATAGATTTAATATTAAAAACGAAAAAGTTTTTTTTCGGGCGGTCAAGGCTGGATTTTCTGAGCGTCGCAAGAAATTGCGCTCGAGTTTGGCTGGCGGTTTGCATTTATCTAAACCCGAAGTTGAAGACTTACTGAAGCGGGCGCGCGTGAATTCAGATCTGCGCGCACAGGATTTGTCGATTTCAGATTGGCTGAAAATTACAGACCAATTATCAAAAAATTAATAATTGATGCGCGTGGCGTTTCTGAGCAAATGAACGCTACCAGGCCCATGTGTTAGAATGTTCAATATGAACGAAGGATTCAATAGGACCATTTTGGTAGATAAGCCCAGCGGCATTTCTAGTTTTGGTGTAGTCGCACGAGTGCGCGCGCAGCTGCGCGACGAGGCGGGGCGCAAGGTCAAAGTAGGCCACACGGGAACGCTTGATCCTTTCGCGACCGGGTTGTTGATTTTGCTTTCTGGTCAGAACACGCGAAAATCAGATGAATTTTTAAAGCTTGATAAAGAATACGAAGCGACAATCTTTTTAGGCGCCAAAAGTTCGACTGGCGATCCGGAAGGGGAGTTGACCAAGGTTTCTGACGCTCAGCCAACGCGAGAGGAGGTTATTAAAGTACTGAAAAGTTTTGAGGGAAAACTCAAACAGCGACCGCCAATTTATAGTGCCGTCAAAGTTAATGGGCAAAGGGCGTATAAATTGGCGCGAAAAGGTGAAATGCCCGAAATACCAGAGCGCGAGGTGATGATTTATGAGTTAGAGTTTTTGGATTATCAATACCCGCTTTTAAAAATCCGCACCAAAGTTTCATCTGGTACTTATATTCGCACTCTAGCTGAGCAAATTGGCGAAGCGTTGGGTGTTGGCGGCTACTGCTTGGAGCTGCGGCGCACCAAGATTGGGCAATATGACGTTGAAGATGCTATGACGATCTCGCTAATTCGTCAAAATAAGTAGTAGGCTCAGCCGCGATGGTAAATGCTGCGGCGCTCAGTTCATCCGTGTTATAGGAGTGTCAAGGAAGAACTGGCTATGCTATAATGTTAACATGAAAGCTTTAAGAAAGTTTTTTACTTTTAGGAACATCGCCATCACCATTTTGGTTTTGCTGAGCTTGTTTCTTTTGGCGTATTTTTTCTGGGAGCCAGTAGCATATACCTTTGGCAACAGAGAAAACCTAGAGGCGTTCATCAAGTCGCTAGGCATTTGGGGTCCTCTGGCTGTAATTTTTTTACAAATTGTACAAGTAGTTATAGCGCCAATTCCAGGGCAATTTACCTCAATCGTCAGTGGTTTTTTGTATGGTTGGTGGGGTTTGCCGCTGACAATTATCGGCGCAACCGTTGGCTTCATCATAGTCATTGCGCTTAGCCGCAGGTTTGGGCGACCGCTGTTAGAGAAATTCTTTAAACCAGAACAAATTAAAAAATTCGACTTTATCGCGAACAGGCGCGGCGTTTCGTTTTTGTTCATTGGGTTTTTGTTGCCAATTATCCCAGATGATTTATTGGCGTACCTAGCGGGCCTGACAAAAATACGTTTTCGCAATTTGGTAATCATTGCCATTATCGGGCGCCTGCCGGGTTACTTAGTGCTTAACATGCTTGGCTCTAGCGTGCAAGACGCCAATGCTAAACTGGTTGTTGCTTTGCTGGTGTTTTCGTTGATAGTGTTTGCTCTGGCGTATTGGCAAAAAGACTGGCTGGATAAATTTATCAAGTCTAATAAAAAACTTAATTTTTTACGCAAAAGTTTTAAAAAGCGCAAGAAACAAATTGCGTCTAAGAAGTAGCGAGCGAGCCCTCGATTGGCTACTGGTTACCAACCCTTAAACTTGTGTTTTCGGTGCGGGGGGGGGGTATACTAGACGTGTAATAGAAATAGTTTTTGAGACGTAGTATGATTATTAGAAAAGCAACTGAAAGTGATTTAAATAGTATATTAGAATTAAATCATAGTCTTTTTGAATTAGAATTTGATAATTTTGATGACACACTTAAAGTCGGTTGGACTTATGAAAAAGTCGGTAAAGATTATTTTATAGAAGTTATTAAAGACGGAACTGTGTTTGTTGCTGATGAAGAGAATAAAATTGCAGGCTATTTAGCAGGATCTATTCTCGCCAATTCATGTATATCTGAAAAAAAGAGCTGAACTCGATAATATGTGTATTAACTCTGATTATAGAAAGTTAGGAGTCGGCTCGCAACTTTTTAACACCTTTAAAGAATGGTGTAAAAGTGAAAATGTAAAAAGTATTGTTGTAACTGCCTCAAGTCAAAATATCAATGCAATTAACTTTTACAGAAAGAATTTGTTTGACGAATATAACACAACTTTAAAATATATAGTTGAGGAGGAAAAATAATGTTAAAAATTACTCATTTAGCACACGCTGGTTTTTTAATTGAAAATGATAAAGAAAGTTTAATCATTGACCCCGCTGATAATAGTTTCGGTTATGAATATAAAACTGAAACTGTTAATTATTTATTAGTTAGTCACAATCATTTTGACCACAACAATATTGAAAATATTAAAGTTGAGGATAATGTAGGTAGTTTTGTAATTAGTAAAATAGATAGTTACCACGATAAAGAGCAAGGTAATTTAAGAGGAACAAATATTATTCACGTAATCGAACGGAAGATACTAGAATTTGCCATTTAGGAGCTTTAGGGGCTATCTTAACTGACGAACAAGTAAAACAAATTGGAGACATTGATATTCTTTTAATTCCAGTTGGAGGATTTTATACTATTAATTATCAAGAAGCAATAGAGGTCATAAAGCAATTAAACCCTAGTGTAGTTATCCCAATGCATTATTTAACTGATAATTGGGAAACTGATAAGCCTATTGATTTGTTAGATAAGTTTATTGATAACATAAAAGATTATAAAATAGTAAAATCAGATAGCAATAATTTAGATTATAAAAAACCAACTGAAAAAACACTCTATATTATTTAATGAAGAAAAATCCGCGAGAGAATATCGTGTGGCCGTCACGGGCTCAGGGGTCTTAACAGGGCCCCTTTTGTGAATTTTAAAGACTTGACATGCGTGTATAACTTGTATAAAATGTTATACATGGTACGTAGATTTGAATTTTATGGTGTAGGTAAGATTGGCCCGAAAGGTCAAGTGGTGATTCCGGCTGAAGCTAGGGAAGAGTTGAACTTTCAACCAGGCGATAAAGTCATGGTGGCGGGTTTTCCAGATGAAAAATCAGTTATTATTATGAACGAGGAAACTTTTAACCGGCACTTAGCGCACATGCAAAAACACTACGATCAAATGGGTAGTATTTTGAAAAGACAGAAATTAAAAGCAAAGAAAAATCGTGATTAAATATCTAAAATACCTGAGTCACTACTGGTGGCAAGTACTTCTGCTGTTCGCGGGGTTAAGCGTGCAGGTTTGGAGCGCCTTGCAGTTACCTGACATGATGAGCCAAATTGTGAACAAGGGTATTGTTGGTGGCGACCAAGATTTCATCATGGGCGAGGGTATATTAATGCTCCTGGTGGCGCTAGCTGGTGGCGCGGGCATGCTCATAGCGGGATTTTTTGCTTCACGCGTGGGCTCGGGCTTGGCGCGCGATGTGCGCGAAGAAGTTTTCAAAAAAACCATGAATTTTTCAATTTCGGAAATTTCCAAGTTTTCAACTTCTAGTTTGATTACGCGAACTACCAATGACGTTATGCAGATTCAAATGGTAACTATTTTGGTTCTGCGCATGAGTTGCCAGGCGCCGCTTATGGGCGTGGGGGCAATTTTGAAAGCGCTAGACACTGCGCCAGGAATGAGCTGGATTATTATGTTGGCGGTGGCGTTGTTGCTGATGTTGGTGGTGTCGGTGATTGTGGTAGCGGTGCCGAAATTTAAGCTGCTGCAGAAGCTGATTGATAAAGTTAATTTGGTAACGCGCGAAAATCTGTCGGGCTTGCGGGTGGTGCGGGCATTTAATAACGAAACACACGAAGAGAAAAAATTTGATGCTGCGAACAAGGAGTTGACAAGGGTTAACTTATTTGTCTCGCGCGTAATGGTGGTTACTTTTCCGATAGTCCAGCTGATTTTGAACTTTACGACGCTAATGGTGATTTGGTTTGGCGCGGGCTTAATTGACTCTGGCGCCATTGAAATTGGCAATATGATGGCGTTTATGCAGTACGCCATGCAGGTGATGATGAGCTTCATGTTTTTGATGATGGCGTTTATTATGGTGCCTCGCGCTATGGTGTCGTGGCAG
This sequence comes from Candidatus Saccharimonadota bacterium, assembly GCA_009783235.1. Classification (GTDB taxonomy): domain Bacteria; phylum Patescibacteriota; class Saccharimonadia; order Saccharimonadales; family Saccharimonadaceae; genus WRHN01. The sequence continues at coordinate 111,559 of WRHN01000002.1, read as the reverse complement.
CGTATCACTGAAGTTTTGAACACGCCGTTATCTATTAAGTCAGCAGCTAAGTCAAAAAACGCCAAAACTGCTCAGCGCGGTACAGTTGAGTTTCGCGGCGTTTCGTTCAAGTATCCCGGGGCGGAAGAATCGGTGCTCAAAGACGTTAGCTTTATTGCCAAAGCTGGACAGACCACAGCTTTTATCGGTTCAACTGGTTCTGGAAAGTCGACGCTTATTAACTTGGTGCCGAGATTTTATGACGCAACGGCGGGGCAGGTTTTAGTCGACGGTGTGAATGTGCGCGATTATAATCAAAAAGAACTGGTGCGCAAAATTGGTTTCGTGCCGCAAAAAGGCGTGTTGTTTAGCGGCACGGTCAGTTCTAATATTGCGTTTGGTTCTGCTGGTTTGTCAAAAAAACAAATTCGCGAGGCGGCGCGCGTTGCGCAAGCGCAAGACTTTGTGGAAAAACTTGATCATCAATTTGAGTCGCATATTGCTCAGGGTGGAGCTAATGTTTCGGGTGGGCAAAAGCAGCGTTTAAGTATTGCGCGCGCGGTGGCCAAAAATCCAGAAATTTATATTTTTGACGATTCTTTTTCGGCGCTAGATTTTCGTACAGACTTGGCGTTACGCGAAGCGCTCAAGCCAGCGACTAAAAATGCAGCGGTATTGATTGTGGCTCAGCGCGTTGGCACGATTAAACATGCCGATCAAATTGTGGTGCTTGATAAAGGTAGAGTGGTAGGAGTTGGTACGCACCAGAAGCTTCTCAAGTCTTGCGCAGTTTATCGAGAAATTGCTGCATCGCAATTGGGCGATGATGAGTTGAAAGCTCCTTTAAAAGTGGCCAAGGAGCGGGCAAATGGATAAAAAACAAACGCAGGCTAAACAGCGCGGACCGATGGGCGGTGGGCCAGTGCGAATGACGGCCGAGAAACCCAAGCATTTTAAAAAGTCGCTGCTTAAATTGTGGGGCGTGCTTAAGCCGCATAAAATATCTATAGGCATCACGATTGTGCTGACTATTATTGCGACAATTTTCTCAATTATCAGTCCAAAAATTTTGGGCAATATGACAAACCAAATTGTTGACGATTTCATTTCAGCGAAGGTTTACAATGCGGTTCAAAAAAATCTTGAAGATGTTCAGTTGCCAGAGGGTACGACCATAGCCGAACTGCCAGAAACTTTGCACGAATTGGCTGCAACGGGCAAACTAAACGCCGAGCAAATGCAGCGCATTGGTGAGATGGATCATGATCAAAACGCCGATGATTATTCGCAAGTTCCAGAAGCTCAGCGAGAGTTGATAGAAAATCTAGATCTTTCTCAGGCGCCGAGTTTTCACTATGAGATTTTAGGACAAATTGCCGCGATGTTGGTGATTCTTTACGTTATTTCAGCCATCGCCAATTACATTTCTGGTTGGATTTTTGCTGGTATTACCCAAAAAATTGTTTATAAATTGCGCAGAGATTTGTCGGCCAAAATCAACCGTTTGCCGATTAGTTATTTTGATAAAAATCAATACGGCGATGTTTTGAGCCGCGTGACCAACGACGTCGACACCATTGGCCAGTCGCTTAACCAGGCAGCTAGCCAAGCTTTGTCGTCGGTCATTATGTTAGTCGGATTCTTGGCGATGATGTTTTCGATTTCTTGGCAGTTGACATTAATCGCGTTGATTGTTTTGCCGATGAGCTTTGGTTTTGTGGCGTTTATCACTAAGCGTTCGCAAAAGCATTTCAAAAATCAGCAAAATCGTCTGGGCGCTTTGAACGGTCATATTGAAGAAAATTATGCTGGGCACACCATAGTCAAAGCGTTTGGCGCAGAAGAGCGCATGGAGAAACATTTTGACGAAGTGAACGGCAGGCTTTACGAATCGGCTTGGAAGTCGCAGTTTCTTTCAGGTTTGATGATGCCGATTATGCATTTTATTTCTAATCTTGGTTATGTAGCAACGGCCGTAGCTGGCGGTTGGTTGGCGCTGAACGGACGCTTGTCGATTGGTGATATTCAGGCTTTTATCCAGTACATGAGTCAGTTTAACCAACCGATTGTGCAGGTTGGGCAAATCGCAAATTTGCTGCAGTCAACGGTGGCAGCCGCCGAACGTGTATTTGATTTTCTTGATGAAAAAGAAGAGGTGTCGGATAAAGCAAACGTGGCGACTTTAGACCAAGTGCGCGGCGAAGTAGAGTTTGAGAATGTGCGTTTTAGCTATGAAAAAGGCAAGGTTGTTATTAAAAAATTCTCGGCGCATATTAAGCCAGGTCAGAAAGTTGCCATTGTCGGCCCGACTGGCGCTGGCAAAACGACAATTGTGAATTTGTTAATGCGTTTTTATGATCCACAAAAAGGACATATTAGAATTGATGGCGTGGACGCGCGCGACATGAAACGAGCCGATGTGCGCAAAATGTTTGGTATGGTTCTGCAAGACACTTGGTTGTTCAGCGGCACCATAGCCGATAATTTAAAGTATGGCGACACGAGCGCGAACGTTGAGAGAATTAAGAGCGTAGCGCGGGCCGCGCATGTTAATCATTTCGTAAAAAGTTTGCCGCAAGGTTACTCAACGATTTTGGAGGAAGACAACGAAAGCGTTTCAATGGGCGAAAAGCAGTTGTTGACTATTGCGCGGGCTATGCTGGCTGACGCGCCGATGTTGATTTTAGATGAAGCGACTTCGTCGGTCGATACGCGCACAGAAATTTTGATACAAAATGCCATGGAAAAACTGACTAAGGGACGCACTAGTTTTGTGATTGCGCACAGGCTTTCGACTATTAAAAACGCCGACGTGATTTTGGTGATGAAAGACGGCGACATTGTTGAGCAGGGCCGCCACGAAGACTTGTTGGCCAAAAATGGTTTTTACGCTGAACTTTACAATGCGCAGTTTGCTGGAGAATAAATAATTCGTGCTATAATTGACCCAAACATGGACACGGTTATTTCTTTGAAAAAGTTGACCAAAAAATTTGGTCAAGTGGAGGCGGTCAAAAACGTCAATCTTGAGATTAAAACGGGAACGATAGTAGGTTTTTTGGGGCCTAACGGCGCTGGTAAATCGACAACCATGAATATTTTGATGGGTTTTATTTCGGCAACTTCGGGCGAAGCGAGGCTTTTTGATCAGAGAGTTAGCGTTTCCAATATTAAGCCGCACTTTGACATAGGATTTTTGTCTAGCGGCATGGTGCTTGATAAAAGTTTGACGGCCAGGCAAGAAATTGAATATTTTGGACATTTGGCGCGCGGTTATAATAAGAGGCACGTTGAGAAATTGGCGGAGCGTTTGAGTTTGGATTTGGATGCTAAAATTAGCAAAATGTCGACGGGCAATCATCAAAAAGTAGCGTTGATTTTGGCGCTAATGAAGCAGCCGGATTTGTTAATTTTAGACGAACCGACTAACGGGCTTGATCCGTTGGTGAAGGCAGAATTTAACAAAATTATTTTGGAAACTAAGGCGCGAGGCGCAACGGTTTTTATATCCAGCCATGTTTTGAGCGAGATTAATGAGTTGTGCGACGAATTTGTTTTTATCAAAAAAGGACGCATTGTGGCCAAAATGACCAAGGAGGAGTTGGGCAAACAATCTGGCGAGGTGATGACTATTCAGCTGGGCAAAAACCGCAAGAAAATCATTGAGCTGCTTGAAAAACAGGGTGTGCAATATGAGATTACCGCCAATGATCTCGAAGGAACGTTTATGCAGTTTTACGAAGAAAAAGAGGTCAGCGATGCTTAGGACGGTTTTTGGCAAAACTTTGTTCGAGAAACGCTGGATGATTTTGATTTGGACGCTGGCAGTTTTTGTAACGAACCTAGCGCTGGTGCAGATTTTTCCGCCGATGAAAGAAGCGCTGTCGGAAATGATGACCGATCTGCCCGAGTCGCTGGCCGCTCTTTTTGGTAACGATTCTCAGGCGCTAACGTCGCTCAAGGGCTATGTCAGCCTAGAGGTGTTTGGTCAAATGTCTCTAGCGGTAGTGGTGTTCGGTATTGTTTTTTCTTCGTCTGTTTTAGCGGGTGAAGAAAAATCTGGGCTGCTGCTTACGCAATTGGCGCGCCCAGTCAGTCGAGTGTCGTTCTTTATACAAAAATATCTGGCGTACGCAGCAGCTTTGGTTCTCGTCATGGTCGGTTTTGTGCTGGGGACTAGTTTGGGGACGTTGATGTTGGGCGAGGTGATTACTCCGTGCGAACTAGCCAACGGGGCCGTCGGCATTACGCTGCTGGCGCTGGGTTTGGGTAGTTTGACTTTTGCCATTGGCGCGATTTTTGCAAATGGTGCATTGGCCGGCGCGCTAGTTGGATTTTATGCGGTGCTAGGGTATTTTATCGCCTCAATGAGCGGTGCAGCAGATATTCTGACCACGCTTGGTCAACTGACGCCGTTTCATTACTACAATGAACCAGATCTAATGTACAATAGTTTTGATATTAAAAATGTGTTGGTTCTGCTCGGCATAGTTATTGTGCCGCTAATCGCTGCGCTACCGGTTTTTGCTAGGCGCGATTTGAGAACGCGCTAAAACGAAGGCGTTTTTTACGGGGCCCGTTTGCGCAAAGTGGGGGGGTATGTTGTAATGATAATGTTTAAATAACGTTGTAAAATTGATTAAAGGAGAAAAAATGGTAAAAGGAAATTATTCATACAATTTATCTAGCGGGAGGGGTGTTGACTCCTCAGAATTTCTTCTTTATTTTCTTGTAGGTCTCGTTTTTATTATGGCGATTGTGGCGGCTGTTTATATAATCATGTCGCTTTTAATGATGCAGATGTTCAAAAAGTTTAACGTCGCTGGCTGGAAAGCGTGGGTGCCGTTTGTGAACACCTGGACTTTTATGGAGCTGGGCGGCCAGCACGGTTGGTGGCAGTTTGTGCCGATTGCTAGTTTCATTTTTCCGATCATTGCAGCTTATAACATTGGGTTGAAGTTTGGCAAGGACGGTGTTTTTGTTTTGTTGTATCTATTTTTGGCGCCAGTTTGGTTTATTATCATGGCTCTGAAGTCGACAACGCTGGTTGATGATGCGGCGTCAGCTGGAGTAGACGTAACCGGTTTGGGTATCACTGCTGACCAAGCTGTGTTTGCTAAGCCAGTCGAGCCGGTCGATTTTGCTGAACCTGTGACTGAAGACGCCGCGCCAGTTGAAGATTCTCCAGCAGAAACCGAGACTGAAGATACCACAACTACACAATAAATAATTTTTCACCGTGCTTGAACTCGCCCTTGAGGGGCGGGTTTTTGCGCGTCGTCCAGTTGACCTATAAGAGAAAATATGATACAATTAGCCGCGTTTATGTCTATCAAGATTGTTGGCGCTAGAGAGCACAACCTGAAAAACATTTCGTTGGAAATTCCACGGGACAAATTTGTGGTGATTACTGGGGTTTCGGGTTCTGGCAAATCTTCGCTGGCTTTTGATACGATTTATGCGGAAGGGCAGCGTCGCTACATGGAGTCGCTAAATTCCTACGCTCGTATGTTCCTGGGGAGTATGGACAAGCCTGATGTTGATAAAATCACCGGACTTTCGCCAGCGATTTCGATTGACCAAAAATCCGCCTCGCGCAATCCGCGCTCGACCGTTGCAACAGTAACAGAAATTTACGATTATTTGCGCCTGCTTTTTGCGCGTATTGGTGTGCCGCACTGTCCAATTTGTGGTAAAGAAGTGAGCAAACGTACTCTTGACGCCATTGTTGAAGATATCATGTCAATCGAAACAGACACCAAGTTGATTTTACTGGCGCCTCTGGCCAAGGGCAAAAAAGGTCAGTTTGAGCATATCCCCGAACAGTATATGCGCAAAGGTTTTGCGCGCGTGCGTGTGGACGGAGTAATATATGCGCTGGACGAATTTCCTAAATTAGAGAAGCAAATTAAGCATAACATTGAGTTGGTGGTTGACCGATTTGTTTTGGGAAAGAATGTGAGCAGTCGCTTGAGCCAGTCGGTTGAGCAGGCCTTGGAAATTGGCACTGGCATTGTTGAGGTTTTGTTGGTTGATGTTGATGAAGTGCGAGTGTTCAGCCAAAACTATGCCTGCGTTAATCACCCCAGTGGAATCATCCCGGAACTCGAGCCGCGCCTATTTTCGTTTAATGCGCCGTACGGTGCTTGCTCGGTTTGCACGGGTTTGGGATTTCGTAAAGTCATCGATCCTGATTTGTTACTGAACTATAATTTGACGATTTTAGAGGGCGCGATCAAACCATTTAATCGCATGACTTATGAATCATTCAATATTAAAAAATTGGCGGCCGTAGCTGAGGCTCATGATCTTTCTTTGAAGGTGCCGTTGCGCGATTTGCCAGCTAGCGCACTCGAGAAAATTCTCCATGGGACTGGCGAGCAAAAATATACTATCGAGCTTGGCAGCGGGCGTTATTTTGACACGGATTACGAAGGGGTCATTCCGAATTTGGAGCGGCGTTGGCGCGAGACCGATAGTGATTTTATGCGTCGTGAAATTGAACGTTATATGCGTGATTTGCCGTGCGACGAATGTGCGGGGACGCGGCTTAAACCCGTCGTGCGCTCAGTAACTGTGCACGGCAAAAACATTGTTGATATTTGTGAGTTGTCGGTCGTTAAGGCTCTGGAAGTGTTTAAGAATTTGCAGTTGACCGAAACTGAGCAGCAAATTGCCAAACAAATTCTCAAAGAAATAATTGAACGGTTGCAGTTTATGAACAATGTGGGGCTGAACTATTTGGAACTTCGACGCGCGGCTAACACTTTATCGGGCGGTGAGGCCCAGCGTATTCGTCTGGCTACTCAAATCGGCAGCGGGCTGCAGGGCGTGCTGTACGTTCTGGACGAGCCGTCCATTGGTCTGCACCAGCGCGATAATGGTAAGTTGATTGACACGTTGAAACATTTGCGCGATCTTGGCAATACGGTCATTGTGGTCGAGCACGATGAAGACACGATTCGTCAGGCCGATTGGCTGGTTGACATTGGCCCGAGCGCGGGCGTTAATGGCGGTCGGGTCGTTGCCGAGGGCACACCAGCCATGGTGGCAAAAAATCCTAATTCGGCGACGGGACTATTTTTGAGCGGTAAAGACAAAACTGTGGTACCAAAAAAACGCCGTAAATATGACAGCGCACGTTTGTTGACGGTGCGCGGCGCCACGGAGCATAATTTGAAAAATATTGACGCTAAGTTTCCACTGGGTCTGATGACGGTGGTAACGGGCGTTTCGGGGTCTGGTAAATCGACATTAGTTAACGACATTTTAGCGGCGGAACTCGCGCGACGACTTAATCGAGCGCACACGGTTGCGGGTAGACACGACAATATAGAAGGAATCGATCAGCTCGACAAAGTTATCGTCATTGACCAGAGCCCAATCGGTCGCACGCCGCGGTCTAACCCGGCGACTTATACTGGAATATTTACGCCGATTCGTGAGTTGTTTGCTAGCACGCCCGAGTCCAATATTCGTGGTTATAAGTCCGGGAGGTTTTCGTTTAATGTTAAGGGTGGTCGCTGCGAACATTGTCAGGGCGATGGTGTGATTAAAATTGAGATGCATTTTCTGCCAGACGTTTATGTAACTTGCGAGCAATGTCATGGCAAACGCTACAATAAAGAAGCGCTAGAAATTAAGTGGAACGGTAAATCTGTTTCCGAAGTGCTGGCTATGACTATTGACGAAGCGGCCAAGTTTTTTGCTAATAATCCGAGTATTTCGCGCAAACTTGAAACTTTGCGCGAGGTTGGTTTGGGCTATATTACGCTGGGTCAGCCAGCCACAACTTTTTCGGGTGGCGAGGCTCAACGTATTAAGCTGGCCACTGAGCTGTCTAAGCGTTCGACGGGTAAAACGCTTTATATTCTCGATGAGCCGACCACGGGTCTGCACGCGGCGGACGTTAAAAATTTGCTTCAGGTATTGCAGGCTCTGGTGGACGGCGGCAATTCGATGATTATTATTGAACATAACTTGGACGTTATTAAATGTGCTGATTATATTATAGACATGGGGCCAGAAGGCGGCGATGAGGGCGGTCAAATCATCGCTGAGGGCGCGCCTGAAGATGTTGCAGAAAATAAAAATTCATACACCGGGCAATATTTAAAAACCACGCTGTCTTTGTAATTATCTATTGCAAAAACAAGTGCCCACTTGACTTACGGGGGGGTGCTATAATTTTTGGTGTAATTAACTAAAGTGGAAGGAGTAAATAAAATGATAATAGAACTGGGTATAGCAATGACACTGACCTTTGTTGTTTACTATATGATACAGGGCAAAACTAAATTACATACAGCCATTAGATTCATAATATCGCTCGTGTCATTCTTTGTGTTTTTAGCAGCGATTGTTTATATTGAATTTTTGTTGTTTGGAAATCTATAAAATTAGCATTTATTCATCAGGTAATAATATTTTAAGTCAAACGTTTTCCAGCCAGTCTTGGTCATAACTTTTTGCATTGCAGCATTTTCATCGCCAACCATGCAGGTAACAAATTTGATATCTTCGCCGTTTTCGAACATGTAATTTACAAGCATTTTGAAAATACCATTTTTTCTGTGCTCGGGCCTGACATAAACTTGAGACAAATATATTCCTTGGCCAAAATCCGCCCAGTATATTTTAGAATATAAACACATGCCGACTGGCTCATTTTCTTTTTGCACCACCAGGCACTCACATTTCGGATCGTCGCATAAAACGTCTCGCTCGATATTTTCTGCGAGAAAACTTTCCTTGATGCCCGAGGCGATGTTCACTTTTTGATTCGCAAAAAGAATAAAATCTCGGTCTTTCTTTTCTGCTTTTTTAATTACGTAACTGTTCACCTAGTTCTATTCTAACATCAAATAGTCGCTTTTTTCGTTCTTCTGGACAATCAAAATATTAATTTTTGCTAGTGCCATTGAACATATTTTCTGAGAATATTGGGAAAATGTGTTACAATTGACTTATGTTTAAATGGTTTGTGAAGCACCGTTTGGAAGGGTACGTCAAAAAGTATTTTAAGCGACACCCAAATACTAAATTGGTGGCTGTTGTGGGCTCGGTGGGAAAGACTACTACTAAACGCGCGGTTGCCACTATGTTGGCGAGCAGTTTTAAGTTACAAGGCGACGTTTCTGATTTTAACGAGCAAATTGCTGTGCCGTGTAGCATCCTCGGGGTTAACTATCCGCCAACGTCAGAGCTGCGCAAGCTGTCGACTTGGCGCACAGTTTTTAAAGCTTGCAAACATCAGGCGAAAGACATGGACGTTGCGGTGATTGTCCAAGAACTGGGCACTGATCATCCGGGCGAAATTCCGCATTTTGCGAAATACTTAAAACCTGACATTACTATTATCACTGCTGTTACGCCAGAGCACATGGAATTCTTTAAAACTCTACAGGCGGTCGCACAGGAAGAGTTCGCGCTCGCGGCGGTTAGTAAAAAAGTGATGGTGAATATTGACGACACGCCGATTGAGTGTTTGCAATATGTCGATCCGGCCAAGGTTTTGTTGTATGGCTTTGATGAGCATGCAGACTATACCATTAAGGCGAAAGTTGACGATCCTCTGAAGGGTTATAGTGGCCAATTTATTTCTAAGAAAAATGGCGCTATTGACGTTAAAGATATTAAATTGGTCGGTGAGCATAATTTGCGAGCGGGTATTGCGGCGGCGGGCGTGGCGACCGAGCTGGGCCTTGACGCAGCTAAAATTCAGCACGGTTTGACGCAAGTGCAGTCAGCTCCAGGGCGCATGAATATTTTGCGCGGCAATAAAAACTCGGTGATTTTGGACGACACCTATAATAGCTCTCCCGCGGCGGCCATTGCGGCGCTGCGAACTTTGTATGAAACAGTTTCAGATGAGCGCATAGCTGTCTTTGGCGGCATGAATGAGCTGGGCGAATATGCTGAGCAGGGCCACAAAGACGTAGCAGAATTTTTTGACGGGACGTATCTGAGTTATTTAGTAACTATGGGCAACATGGCAAATAAATATTTTGCGCCGATTGCGCGTGCTAAGGGCATCACGGTTTTTGAAACCAAGACGCCAATTGAAGCTGGAATTGCCGCCAATAAAGTATTAGATCCAGAAAAAAATCCAGTAGTTTTGTTCAAAGGTTCCCAGGGTGGAATTTATATGGAAGAGGCAGTTAAAATAATTGTCTTTGAAACCGAACACGATAAATTAGTGCGTCAAAGCCCCGAGTGGCGAGCCAAAAAAGAATATCTTTACGAACAAGAATTTGCCGACGCTGAAACTGACGACGAATAGCTAAAACTGGTCAGTAATGTTAAAATGTAGCATTATGGCGTTGTTTAAATTGCACACAAAATTTCAGCCGACGGGCGACCAGCCGACGGCGATTTCGCAGTTGCTGGACGGTCTGCGGGGTGGTGCAAAAGAACAGACGCTACTTGGCGTAACGGGTTCTGGCAAAACTTTTACCATGGCTAATATTATTGCGGGACACGGCAAACCGACGTTGTTGTTGGCGCATAATAAAACTCTGGCAGCGCAATTATTCAGCGAGCTCAAAACTTTTTTTCCAGACAACGAAGTGCATTATTTTGTTTCGTATTTTGACTATTATCAGCCCGAGGCCTATATCGCGTCTTCTGATATTTACATTGAAAAAGATTCTAAAATCAACGAAGAAATCGACCGTTTGCGCCACGCCGCGACCGACGCGCTACTCACGCACAAAGACGTTATTATTGTTGCGTCTGTATCGTGCATTTATGGTATAGGTTCGCCGGCAGATTATCGCGATTTGAGCCTCACGGTTGAAGTGAGCCAAAAATACAATCGTGATAAATTTATTCGGCATTTGAACGACATTCAATATAATCGCAATGACATTGATTTTGCGCGCGGTAGTTTTCGCGTGCGGGGCGATGTGGTGGACGTTTATCCAGCCAACGGCGAAACGGCCGTCCGGGTAGAGTTTTTTGGTGATGAAATAGAGCGTGTCCTAGAAATTAATCCGCTGACCGGCGAGGTCATTAAGGAGCCAAAAAGCGCGCAAATTTTTCCGACTTCGCACTACGCCACGCCACAAGATCGTATTCCCGACGTCATTAAAAATATCAAAAAAGAATATGCTGAGCGCAAGAAATATTTTCTGTCGAAAGATTTGTTTTTGGAGGAGCAGCGGCTGAGTCAGCGCATTAAATACGATATTGAAATGCTTGAGCAGACTGGTTTTGTCAGTGGTATCGAAAATTATTCGCGCTATTTGACGAATCGAGCGCCTGGCGAACAGCCGGCAACTTTGCTAGATTATTTTCCAGATGATTTTTTGCTGCTGATTGACGAATCGCACATGACTTTGCCGCAGGTGCGCGGTATGTACAATGGCGATCGTGCGCGCAAAGAAGTTTTGGTGGAGTACGGTTTTCGACTGCCGAGTGCGCTTGACAATCGCCCGTTAAATTTTGATGAATTCACCAAGCATATCAACCAGGTGATTTATGTGTCGGCGACGCCGGGCGAGTACGAGTTGAGGCGTAGCGCCAAGCCAATTGCGGAGCAGGTTATTCGTCCTACTGGGTTGCTTGATCCGCGGGTCGAGGTGCGTTCGAGTGAGGGCCAAATAAACAACTTAATTTCTGAAATCGAAAAACGCGTAGCTAAAAATCAGCGCGTGCTGGTTACTACTTTGACTAAGCGAATGGCCGAAGATTTGTCGTTGCACCTTGAGGGTCTTGGGTTAAAAGTTGCATATATCCACAGCGAAATTGATACGCTGGAGCGCGGCGATATTTTGAAAGATCTGCGCACTGGCGTTTATGACGTTTTGGTCGGGATTAATCTTTTGCGCGAAGGCCTTGATCTTCCGGAAGTTTCGCTGGTGGCTATTATTGACGCGGACAAGGAAGGTTTTTTGCGCAGTGAACAGGCGCTGACGCAAACTATTGGTCGGGCGGCGCGCCATATTGACGGCACTGTGATTATGTATGCTGACACGATGACGGGTTCGATGCAGCGGGCAATTGATGAAACCAATAGGCGACGCCAAATTCAAGAGGATTATAATCGCGAACACGGCATCACGCCAAAGGGGATTAAGAAAAAAATAGACGAGGGCCTGCGCGCGTTAATTCCTATGAAAGACGACAAACCAAAAATTGATTTGCGAAAAATTCCTAGGGAAGAATTTCCAAACTTAGTGCGTGATCTGACCAGTCAAATGGAGTTGGCGGCGGCGAATTTGGAATTTGAAAAAGCTGCACAACTGCGCGACACGATAGCGGATATTCAAGCGAAAAAATAATCTGAGTGTTTTTATCAAGATTATGCTATAATTTTAGAAAAGGGATGGGGCTTGATGAACGAAGGTAACGGTGTTTCTGGGCAGCCGCGACCAGTTGCGGCTGTTTCGTTGACCCCGCCGCCGGTGGCGCCAGTCGGCGTTCCTCAACTGGTTCAGCAGTCATTGCCACCTTTGCCGCCGATAAATCCTGTGCCGTCTTTGCCGCCGCCTAATTCTAGTCAACCTGCCGTGCCTGCCTCACCCACGCAACCGACCCCGCCGCCAACTCCGCAGGCGCCAGTTTCATCACCTTCAATTTCGCCACCACCAGTTGTTCAACCGGTTGCTATGTCTCCGCCATCTTCACCGCCAGCTCAGGCCCCAGCCCCAGCTTCAGTGCCGATGCCGGTAGACACGGATGCTTCCCAGGCAGTGGTTTCGACCACTCCTGCGCAGCCGGTTGAGCAGACAGTGTTGCCAACCCAGACGCCAGTATCGCAGCCCACTCCGCTAGAACTCCAGCCCGCACCGCCGTTGTTTGTTTCGCCAGTTACACCTGTGCCGGTTGTTGCTGCCGCTCCTCAGCTTGCGCCGCCGCAACAGGAGCCCAGCCCGCCAGCATTTCAGGCGGCTACTCCGACGCTAGAAGAAATCAGCCAACTTTTAGACGAGCAGCTAAATAGCGACACCAAGGCAAGCACTGCTCAATCGCCGTATAGCAAACCAGGCATCGACCTAAGGCCGGGCAAAGTGTTTGAGCGACCAGAGGTTCAGGGCTCGCCAGAGTCTTTTATGCAACCCGTCGAGTCGCAACCAGAAGTCGCTACGCCGCCGCCATACGCGCCCGCGGATTCCGAGCCGACCCCTAAGGCGCAAACTGCTCCTGAGGCCAAGCCCGAACACCCAGTTACGCCCGAAGGCACGCCAGTGCCAGCTCATAAAAACTTGGTTCCGCCGAGCGAAGATGACGAAGAAACAGTAGTCAAAGAAGAGCCAAAGGCAACCGATGCAAAACCTGATGAAAAATCTGCGCCGTCAGAAGCAGAGCAGACATCACCAAAAGCAGAAGAAATTAAACCCAAATCTGAATTTTTGCCAGCGCCATTTGAAAAGCCAAAAAAACCAAATCCAATCAGCGAAATCAGCGACGTAAGGTTCATAAGAGTTGATAAACAAGTTAGCTCGACCGGTCGCGAGGTTGACGAACGCAATATCAGACCGCCTAAAAAACAACGCAAATTTGGTGCGCTGATTTTGGCCGTAGTGGTTGCGGCGATTTTGTGCACCATCGGTTTTGTAACTTACAATTACATTTCGCAAAACCTCATGGAGCGAACTTTGAGCTGTTCTACTAGATCTAGCGCTGACTCTGATGCGCAAATTCCGCCGTACAGTGCCGATTTAAAAATTAGCCTGGTCGGCAAAAAACCAGTGGCGGCCGGCATTAGTTACAAGTTTATTTATAATGACAATGTGGAGGCTGACGGTGTTGCGCCCAAGACGGCCATTAGTATGGCCGAGGATATCAATAGGGATTTCAAGATTTATATTGACAACACAACTAAGCCAGTCACCAAGGAAAACAATATTACCGCTACAGTTAATTATGCGCCGCAAGAGTTTTTGAATAGGTTGATTGGCGAACAATCATCAAACAACTCTAGCGAAGAAATAGTGGAGCTGGCCAGCAGCAAATTAGACGGCCTGGGTTACACCTGTACTCTGGGGGGCAAGTAGTATGGATAACGGACAGCAGAGCGGCGCAAATAACGCCATGACCCAGGAAGTCTGGAATCAAATGTCGCCAGAGCAGCAACAGCGGGAATTGTTGGCGGCCCAGCAGCAGGCTCAGACTGGACAGGGCAATGTTCAGCCTGCCGCGCAGCCTACAGATGGAACTTCAGACGCCTATCAAGAATGGTTGCAGCAGCAAATTGCCCAACAGCAACGTCAAGATCAATTGCGCTCGGAACAATATCAACAAACCGCGCCACCACCTCAGGTGCAGTCCGACCCAAATGCTTATCAGCAACGTCTGGAGCAGATAAACCAGCAGGCTGGCGAAGATCAGCCGGTGTTCAATCAGCCGTGGCTGTCGCCAGAGCAACAAGCTGCTAGACAGACGGAATTTCAAAACCAACAAGATTATCAGCCGTCGCAATTGGCGCAGGCGCCGATCCAAATGCCTCAAGAGCAGCCGCCAGTTGAACCACAGCCCGCCCAGCCACCAACAGAGCCTCAACCCGAAATGGCGCCACAGTCTGAGCAACCTGCTCAACCGACCCAGCCCGAATATGCACCGCAGCCCGAACAGCCATACCCACCTGAACAACCCTCGCAACAACCCGAGCAGCCAATGCAGCCTGAACAGCAACCGTATCCGCCCGAACAACCTCCGCAGGCTCCCGCCATTGAAATAGGCCCTCACGCGACCATTGATCATTCCCATGACAATGACCCTAAACCGCAAAACTCCTGGAAAGTTACTCAGACCATTGGTGGCTACTCGGAGAATCCAGAAGCAGCTCCTACGCCGCCCCCGCCTAAAAAGTCGCGCAAAAAACTCACGGTATTCATGTCTACGCTGGTTTTTGCCGCTGTTGGTGCGGCCGTGGTGATAGTTTTCGGCATGATTTCTCGAGCTGGCGCCAAGACTTTGTCGTGCAATATTAACGGTCAAAACAATAACGTGCCCGACCTAGTCAGTTACGAAGTGTCGTTTAACGTGCGGTTAGCTGGCGACAGTTTCAGCGATATCACTACTGGCGTATCTCTGATGTTTAGAAACAGTGTTGACGCTCAAAATTATATTAACAGCGGCGGCGAGGGTCGCGTCTCAGAGGCTATGGTGGCTAGCGACGCTGAGTATGTCAGAAGTAACAGCGGCGCGATTTTGCAAGACAGTCGAGTCAATTTTTCCACAACGTACAAAAGTAATTATATGGGGATATTGGGAGGAGTCAGTGCAGATCTGAACGCTTATCACGGCACGCCAGAGCAGTTGGTGAATGAAGTCAAGATGAACCTAGAGGACATTGGTTATGCTTGTAATTTTAAATAATCACAAGGGTTTTTACCCTTGATACACAATGGTGTTTTTGCTACAATAAAACGGAGGAGGTAAACCATATTTTGTGATGTTAGGGGTAAGTATTGATATGTTCGGTAGGCAAGTGCCAATCTTGTTGCTAGTGCTATTTGTTTTCTTGGCTTTGGGGCTGTCTGTGGCGCTTATGCTGTTCATTCGTCGACACCTTAAGATGCGCGGTTTAGCGCGCTCTTCTGGTATATACAAATTATATCCTTCACTCAAAGACGCTCGTTCGAAGCTTAAGATCGAAGTTATCGACATCAACGCCTTAGTTAGAAAACATAAAAATCAACGTATTCTTCTACAACTGCTGCCTAGCGTCGTTATTCCGTGTCTGGTTTTAGTCGGACTCTGGGCGCTGTTTCCAGCTACGCAAGCTTTGAATGTCAGCACAGTTAGCCCAAATCAAGGCCCCGACACTGGCAATCAACAAATCACGATTACTGGTACGGATTTCCTGCAATACGCTGGTGTCGACCAGATGGCTACCATCGACGACGGGTACAGCTGTTCGTTGATGCTGGACGGACAGATTTACTGTGCTATTTTTAACTCAAACCCGTATGGCGACAGTGGTTCGTATACTCTGTATCCACTGAAACAGGGCGATATGCCGTCCGGCGCCAAAGTAGAACAGATTTCTGGCGGTCACGCCCACGCTTGTGCCGTGGCTGATGGCCAAGCTTATTGCTGGGGTGAGAACGCCAGCGGCCAATTGGGCGACGGTACTGATTATTATGACTATTATGACAGGGAATATGTTATAACTCCGATTGCTGTTAAAACTGACGGTGTTTTGGCTGGCCTAACCATAAAACAAATCTCGGCCGGCTATTATCACACCTGCGCCATCGCTGGAAATGCGAATGATAATCTTAGCGACGCAGTTTACTGTTGGGGTGATAACGGCGGCGGACAGTTGGGCATTGATGGCGATTACTATACTGGCACTCATCAAAGTCTTGAACCGGTAGCCGTTGAAACCAACGGTATATGGAACGGCTTGACGGTAAAGCAAATCTCGGCTGGCGCTCAACATACTTGTGCCATCGCTGGTAACGCCAACGACAACACCAACGACCAAGCCTATTGTTGGGGAGCTAACGGTGCTGGCCAATTGGGTGTTGATGATGATTTCGATAACAGTTATCAAAGTTTCGTGCCGGTGGCCGTCGATACCAGCGACGTCCTGGACGGTTTAATCGTCAAGCAAATCTCAGCTGGGAATGAACGCACTTGTGCTATCGCTGGCAACGCCAATGATAACACCAGCGATCAAGCCTACTGTTGGGGCTATAATGATTTTGGTGAATTGGGTAACGGTAAAAGCTATCAAGACGATGCCCCCAGTTATGATGGCGTGGAGTTTTTGCCGGTTGCCGTTGAAACCAGTGGCGTTTTGAGCGGGTTGGTGGTGAAGTATATTTCAGTTGGCAACCGACACACCTGCGCCATCGCCGGCAACGCCAATGATAACACCAACGACCAAGCCTACTGTTGGGGAGATAACAGGGAAGGTGAACTAGGGCTGGGCTATGAACCTTGGGGTGGTGATCCTGGATTTATTGAAAGGAGTTCGGTGCCTGTAGCAGTGGACACTGGCCGTCTGCCAAACGGCGTAACATCCAGCAAAATAGAAGCTGGAGGATATTACGCCAGTTGTATATTGGGCAGCGATCAACAGTTGTATTGCTGGGGTTACAGCGTTGATTATCTGAAGTATGAGGGTTTGAGTTTTGGCGATGATTATGACTGGTCGCCGACGCCGATTAACATGCCGCGAGCCACTCCAGAAGTTACGGTTGGTGGCGAACCTTGCCGCAGTGCCAGGCCAATTTCTGACACCGAAATAACCTGCGTTACTTCGGCACATTCGGCTGGCGTGGTCGATGTCTCGGTTACTATTAACGGCGAAACTCAGGTGTTGGTTGGTGCTTACGAATATATCCCGCTGGCTGTTACTGCGGTAACTCCAGGTTCAGGACCAATAGCGGGCGGACAAACTATTACGGTGAACGGCAGTGGTTTCAAGCAATATGATTACGGTGCGGAATGGCAACAAGTTGCAGCTAATCAGGGTATTAGTTGCGGAATCACCACAGACAATCGACTTTATTGCTGGGGTAAAAATTATTATGGACAATTTGGCAACGGCACTCGTTCTTGGAACAACGACGAATACAAGCCAGTGCTGAGCGATACCTTGGACAGTCCGCTGTACGGCAAGGTGATTAAGCAGGTGGCGGTTGCTTACAACCATGTTTGTGCAGTTGCGGGTAGTGCGGGCGACAACACCAACGACCAAGCTTATTGTTGGGGGTATAACGGAAGCGGTCAGTTGGGTGCTGATGTTTCTGATACTCCTTATTATTACCAATCTTTCTTGCCAGTGGCTGTTGACACCAGCGACGCCCTCAGCGGTTTATATATTAAGCAAATTTCGGCTAGTGGTTATTATCACACCTGTGCTATCGCCAGCGATGACCAAGCCTATTGTTGGGGGTATAACGGAAGCGGTCAGTTGGGTGTTGATGATGATTTCGATAACAGTTATCAAAGTTTCGTGCCGGTGCCAGTTGATACGAACGGTGTTTTGAACGGTTTAATCGTCAAGCAAATCTCAGCTAGCCATGATTACACTTGCGTGATTGCTGGCAACGCGAATGACACCACTGCCGACGCGGTTTATTGTTGGGGAGCTAACTGGAGCGGCCAACTTGGTGTCGATAACGATTACGATACTGGCACACCACAAAGTTACGAACCAGTGGCCGTTGATACCAGCAACGCCCTGAGCGGTTTAACTATCAAACAAATCTCGAGTGGCGGGGAGCATACTTGCGTCATCGCCAGCGACGACCAAGTCTACTGTTGGGGAGCTAACTGGAGCGGCCAACTAGGCGTTGATAACGATTACAGTACTGGCACATACCAAAGTTACGAACCGGTAGCTGTCGACACCAGCGACGCCCTGAGTGGTTTAACTGCCAAACAAATTTCGAGTGGTGGGGAGCATACTTGCGTCATCGCCAGCGACGACCAAGCTTATTGTTGGGGAGCCAACTGGAGTGGAACACTGGGCGTTGATGACGATTTTGGTGGTAATGGTACAAGCTACATGCCAGTGGCTGTTGACACCAGCGACGCTCTCAGTGGTTTAACTGCCAAGCAAATCTCAGCTGGTTATAATCACACTTGTGCTATTGCCAGCGACGGGCAGATCTACTGCTGGGGTAGCAACAGTTATGGCGAGATCGGCCTTAATGCAGGCGATCCCGACTATTTGTATGAGAGTTTTGTGCCGGTACCAGTCGACAGTTCGGGTGTGTTTGGCAGTAGCAAGCCAGGTGTGGAGTTGACGGTGAAATTGGACGGCTTGGAGTGCACAAATGTAACCATTGTGTCAGATTCCGAGTTAACCTGCGTAACGCCAGCGCACAGTCCTGGCTTCGTCAACATTGTGGTATCGGTTAACAACAATGATCCAACCCCGCCCAGCGCTAGCCTGAATTCTGCTTATGAGTACGAAAGGCCGCTGATTGTTACCGCGATTACGCCAGACCGAGGGCCGATTACTGGTGGGCAACAGGTTACCATTACCGGTGAGGCGTTTGAGCAAGGTTCACAAATTGTTCCCCCAAGCGTTACTTTGGGCGGTGCACCTTGTACCAACGTAGTGGTGGTTTCTGACACCAAACTGACTTGTACGACTCCGATTCACGCTGCTGGTTCAGTAAACGTATCGGTCGATATTGGTAATCAAACTGCGACATTGCCATACGCTTATACATACTATAAACCGACAACCGTCACGTCCATCACACCAAATTACGGCATCGAAGCTGGTGGCACGAGCGTAACTATCACTGGATCGGGGTTTGAGCGAGATCTTGAGTGGAAGCAGGTTTCAACTGGAGTTGGAATTTCTGGTAATCATACCTGCGCCATCACCAGCGACGGTAAAGCTTATTGTTGGGGCTCCAACTACAGTGGCAGACTTGGCGTAGATTATGATGAGAATAACGGTGGTTTTTATATGAGCACCGTCCCAGTAGCTGTCGATACCAGCGGTTTATTAAATGGCCTGTTCGTCAAACAAATCTCAGCTGGAACTTACCACACCTGCGCCATTGCTGGCAACGCAAATGATACCAGCGACGACAAAGTCTACTGTTGGGGAGCCAATTGGAACGGCCAGCTGGGTGTCGACAATGATTGGCAGACGGGTATCAATGAAAGTTACGAACCAGTAGCCGTCGGTACTACCGGGCCGCTAAGTAGTCTAACCGTCAAGCAAATATCAGCGGGCGTTAATCATACTTGTGTAATCGCCAGCGATGATAAAGCCTACTGCTGGGGCTATAACTATGGCGGAGAATTGGGTAACGGCAAAGATTATGAGACTCCTGGTTATGATGGCTATGAATTCGAGCCCGTTGCTGTTGATACCACAGGCGTCTTAAACGGCCTTGCTGTCAAACAAATATCAGTTGGTGATGGTCACGGCTATTCTCACACCTGCGTGGTTGCGGGGGACGCGGGCGACAGTAACAGCGATAAGGTATACTGCTGGGGCGGTAATAACCTTGGTGAACTTGGTATAGGTGAAAATGATTTAACTTCTGTAAGCAACGTCCCAGTGGCAGTCGATACCAGTGGTGTTTTGGCTGGTAAAACTATTCTTAGTGTAACTGCTGGCCAGTACCATACCTGCGTCATCGCCAGCGATAACCAAGCCTATTGCTGGGGTTATAACGGGCTTGGACAAGTAGGCAGCGTCAAAGATTATTTGAATACTCCTGGTTATTACGGCTATGAATACTTACCGGTAGCCGTCGATACTAGCGGCGTACTAAGCGGTCTGACTATTAAGCATATAGAGGCTGGTTATTTACAGACATGTGCTATTGCTGGTAATGCCAATAACAGCAACGTCGATCGAGCCTACTGTTGGGGTGATAATGGTAGCGGTGAACTCGGCGTAGATTATGATCAGAATAACGGTGGCATTTATAACGGTTACGTCCCAGTGGCGGTCGATACCAGTGGCCTTCTGGATGGGCTATCAGTAAAGCAAACTTCAACTGGCTACGGCCACACATGTGCTATCGCTGGTAACACTAGTGATAGCAGTAACGACAAAGTTTATTGCTGGGGCAGAAATCATCAGGGTGAACTTGGTGTTGATGACGATTTTGACGAAGAGTATGTAAGTTACATGCCAGTAACGATCGACACGACTGGTTTACCAAAACAAACTCCTACAGTAATATTTGATATTAACGGCACGCCGGCGGTTTGCACTGATGTCGTGGTTATTTCTGATACGGAGCTAACTTGCACAACTTCGGCACATGTGCCTGGTTTGGTTGATGTAACGGTAAAAGTCGGTGGTATTAGTGGCACTTTGCCAGCAGTTTGCGACGTGGCTAATAGTACGGCTTGTAACGGTATGCTTGATTCTGGCGAGGCGCGAGGTGATGATAGAACTAATGTAACCTCTGGTTTTCTGTACGAAGAAATTTATATAACTCTAGATCTTGACAGCGTCAACGTTACGCTTGATGACTCCACGCTAGACGGCATTGTTGACGGGAGTGCTGCTGGTACTTTTGCTACGGCCTCCAACGCTTTGACTACTGCGACCAATAGCCCGAGCGGCTATAGGTTGTCGATTGAGACGCTCAAGGGACATTCTAATCTTAATCACACCAGCCTGAGTGATAATATCATCCCGGTCATAGGTACTTTTGATCCTGCTTTTGCTACGGCGTCTGCTTTGGGTATTAATCAGTGGGGCTTCACGTTGAATCCTACTCAAACTGCTAGTGCGCTAATTTGGTCTTTGGTGCCGCCGCTAAATTCGCCAATCCAGATTAAATCAACCAATACTGCCAATGAAACTGGCGACAGTACAGCGATATTTTACGGCACTAACATCAACGCCGTTTTGCCGAGCGGTAATTATAGCACCCAGGTCAGATACACGGTCGTCGCGGACTTTTAGGGGTTGGAAAGTGCCCGGGTTTATGGTAAAATGCTTTTGACATGAAAATTACGCGAGAAGAGGTCAGGCGTCTGGCCGAGTTATCTAATATTTTTTTGGCCGATGAAGAAATTGATTATTTGAGCGGTGATTTAGAAAAAATTGTGGATTATATTTCGGAATTGTCTGAGCTAGACACCGTGGGCGTTGAGCCGACTTATCAAGTAACGGGCTTAGAAAACGTTTGGCAGGCTGACGAGGTGGGCGAGCATTTAACGCGCGAGGAGTTATTGGCGTTGGCTCCTGCGGTGCGCGATAACTGCGTAAAAGTACCGAAGGTGTTGTAATGAGTAGCGAAATCCTGCGCATAGTAAAAAGCGTTAAAAGCGGTAAAAGTTCGGCTCACGCGGAAGTCGAGGCTGCTATTTCTCGTGCTGAAGCTGACAAAACTAATGCCATTTTAGAGATCGTTCGTGAACGAGCACTAAAGCGAGCTGATGAAATTGATCAAAAAATCGTAGCGGGCAAGGACGCTGGGCGACTAGCAGGTGTACCGTTTATTGCCAAGGACAATTTTCTTACATTGGGCAGTAAAACTACGGCTGCTAGCAAAATGTTGGAGAACTTTGAGGCGCCACTTCAGGCTACGGCAATTGAGCGATTAGAAGCAGAAGGTGCTATCTGTATAGGTAAGTCTAACCTAGATTCATTTGCACATGGCGGATCGACTGAGAACAGCGCTTTTGGTGTGACTAAAAATGCCGTTGATGAAACAAGGGTCGCTGGTGGCTCTAGTGGTGGATCGGCTGTAGTCGTGGCGCGTGGTATTGTGCCATTTGCGTTAGGTAGCGACACTGGCGGATCAATTCGCCAGCCTGCATCCTTCAACGGTGTAATTGGCTATAAACCAACTTATGGTATGATTAGCCGTTACGGCGTAGTAGCAATGGCTAGTAGTACTGATGTGGTTGGCCCGATTGCTCGCAGCGTCGAAGATGTTGAGTTACTATGTAAAATTCTGGCCGGTCCTGATGGACGTGATGGCACGGTATTTCCAAATTATTTTAGTAAAAGGAGAATAAAAGCGATTATTACCGATTGTTTCGGTGTTTTGAGCACGGGAATTCTGGATTATTTAGACGAATTATACCCAAAACATCATAATGAAATATTCGAAATGCACAAGCCTTTCGATAAGGGCGAGGGGACGTTTCAGCAGTTCGTAAAAACATATGCGGATGCTGTTGGGAGCAACCAGGAAGATATGTTACAAAAGATTCAAGGTGCAAGATCCAAAGCGAAGCGAAATGAAAAGTTTCTATCATCAATTGAAAATTGGAAAAAGAATTACAAGATTGGTCTACTATCTAACGTTACCCCTGGCCTTTTTGAAATTTATTTTACACCAGAAGAAGAAAAAAAATATTTCGACGATGTTGTTTTGTCGTTCCAGGAAAAACTTGTAAAGCCTGATCCGAAGATCTACGAATTAGCTGCTCGACGGTTAGGCGTGAAGCCTGAAGAATGTATTTTTGTTGATGACAGTCAGGCAAATGTCGATGCAGCGACAGCGCTGGGAATGTTGGGAGTCTTGTTTGACGATACTGAAAAAGTCATTAAAGATATTGATAGAATTCTAAGCCAAAGCCAGGACGAAACTGTCGGTGTGTCACGAAAGCTTAAAATCGGCTTGACTAAAGAATTCATTGGCGATGGCGTAGATCAATCAGTTATTGATCGGACACATGAATTTGCAGCAAAGCTAGAAAAGCTTGGCCATACAGTTGAGGAGGTAGGTCTACCAATGGCAAAATATGCTCTACCGATTTATTATATTGTAACACCAGCTGAACTGAGTAGTAACTTGGCGCGCTATGACGGTGTACGTTATGGGCTAAGGGCAGCAGACGCAAAAACCCTGGCTGAGGTCTATGGTCGTAGCCGCGATCAGGGCTTTGTTGATGAGAACAAGCGTCGCATTATGATTGGCTCGTATGTGCTTAGCAGTGGTTATTTCGATGCTTATTATCTACAGGCTCAAAAAGCTCGAACACTACTGATCCGCGAATTTGATAAGCTATTCGAAGAATATGATTTTCTAATTGGGCCAGTAGCACCGACGCCAGCATTCAAAATCGGTGAAAATATTGCTGATCCACTCAAGATGTACATGGCAGACATTATGACTGCACCGGCCAGTTTGGCCGGACTACCAGCGTTGTCGCTGCCAGCTGGTATTGATAAGAATGGGTTGCCGATAGGAGTGCAGATTATTGGTAGGATGAAAGATGACGGGGCGTTACTCGGCTTCGCTAGGTCAGTGGAAGGAGCAAAAAATGATTAGTTTGAGCCCGATGATAGTGGTAACTTTGATATTGATTGTTCTGCTGGGCGTGTTTATGTTGATATTTTTATCAACAACTCGCAAACACGTTGACGCGCTGAATAAGAAAGAATATGGCGCGGAGTGGCAGAAAATTATTAGTTCTGTGGATACTAGCAACGGCTCGACCATGCAGATGGCGATTTTAGCGGCCGATAAATTGCTCGACAAGGCCTTGAAACAGATTGGTACGCCAGGCGTGACTATGGGGGATCGGCTAAAAGTTTCGAGCCATAAATTTAGCAAAATTAACGATGTTTGGTATGCTCATAAATTGCGCAATCAAGTCGCGCATGAGGCAGATTTTAAATTGAACGTTATGACTGCGCGCAAGGCTTTGGCGATTTTTAAACGTAGCCTAAGAGAGTTGGGGGCGCTCTAATGGGTAAATATGTTCCGACTATTGGCATTGAGTGCCACGTGCAATTGGCGACTAAAACCAAGTTGTTCTCGCGCACGGACAATGATGCGCGCCAGGCAGAGCCTAATTCGAAAGTTTCGGAAATTGATTTTGCTTTGCCGGGTATGCTGCCGTATTTGAACGAGGAAGCAGTGCGTCTGGCGGCGCGAGCGGCTAAAGCTCTGAACGCAAAAGTGGCTAACGTCTCGCGTTTTGATCGCAAGCATTATTTTTATCCTGATCTGACCAAAGGCTATCAGATTTCGCAGATGTACCAGCCGACGATTTTGGCGGGGCTGGTAGAATTACACGGTGGTGTAAAAGTGCGCATCAATCACGCGCATCTCGAAGAAGATGCCGGAAAACTCACTCATCACGACAACCATTCTTTGGTTGATTTAAATCGTGCGGGAACACCGTTGATTGAGATTGTTTCTGAACCAGATATTCATTCGGCTGCCGACGCACGCATTTTTGCTGAAGAGCTGCACAAGTTGATGACTTTTGCTGAAGTAACGCACGGCGACTTATATCATGGTAATATGCGATTTGATGTTAACGTGTCGATATCGGATTCTGACAAACTGGGGGTTCGTACGGAGATAAAAAACCTCAATAGTTTTCGCTCGGTCGAGGCGGTAGTGGCTTATGAAATTAAACGTCAGACCGAAATTTTAGAAAGTGGTGGTAAGGTCGTGCAAGAAACTCGCGGCTGGTTGGACGATCAGGGCGTTACCACGTCGCAGCGTTCAAAGGAAAACGCAGAGGATTATCGCTATATGCCAGACCCAGATATTCCGCCAATTGTGCTGTCAAAAGAAAAAATTGCCGATTTGCAAAAAGATTTTCCTAAAATGCCCGCGCAATATCGCCAGGAATTTAAAGATCTAAAAGTCGACAGCTCGGTTTTGAACGTGATTTTATCTAACCAAGAAACCGCCGAAGCTGTGAGCCAGGTACTTAGTAGTTCAGGCCTAGAGCCGGCCAAAAAAATCGCTAACATGTTTGCGGGGCTATCGTTCGAAGGAGATATTAAGATTCCCGAGACAGCCGACTTAGTGGAGCTGGCGAAGATGCTAAGTTCATCAGAAATTAACTCAAATGCTGGCGATGTGATTTTCAAGGAACTTTTGGGTGGCACGAAAAACGCGCGTAAAATTGCCACAGACAAGAATTTGATTCAGAGTAATGACGAAGATGAAATTACTGAAATAATCGACCAGGTTTTGCGTGACCCGGCCGCTCAACAAGCCGTTGATGATGTAAAATCTGGCAACGACAAGGCCATAGGGTTCCTAGTTGGTCAAGTCATGAAAGCGTCTAAGGGCCAGGCTAACCCTGGTATCGTGCAGAAAATTATCCGCCAAAAGATTGTTTAAAATATTGACAACTTAGATTATTATTGATACAATGAGCTCGTAGACTTTTTAAAAAACTAGTCTACACAACACAATAAGGACATTATAAGTGTGGTGGCCGCAGGTGATATTTTACTCTGTAGCTACAGAGTCTTTCTATTAATAGAAAGACTTGACAACTTTGATGTCTAGCACTTTTAGATTACATTTACTGATTACGACAGAAAGGAAGCCACAATGAAAGAGCCGCGGTTTTTGCAGGTGAAAATTACTTTTACCAAAGAGTTACTTGGTTCTCAGCCGAACGACGAGGAGTTGTTTGCCAGTTACATGGCGACTAAAGCTCCGACTAAAGAACAGACCTTAAAAGATCTCGAAAGTTTTAATGTCAATGAGGAAATCGAGCGTGGTACTAGCGTGTTCTATCGTGACGAAAACGGCAACTGCTGTCTACGCGCATACATGGTCACTGGCTTTTTCAAAGAAGCTTGTAGTGCTCTGCGCAGGATTCCAGAATCGCTTTCAAAGGATCTTACGGCCTATAAAAAAGTCATCGATTTGAATATTTTTGTGGAGCCAGACTATATCCCTATTGTGCTACCAGAAGGCAGCAAAGTAGGGATGCGTCAGCGTCCGCTGAGGGCGGAAACGGCCCAGGGTCCGCGCGTGGCGCTGGCTTGTTCTGAGTCTATTCCGCCCGGTAGTACTGTTGAGTTTGAGGTTGAACTTCTTGAGTCTGCACATGAACAGCTATTCCTAGAATGGTTGGACTTCGGCAGGCATCACGGCTTCGGCCAGTGGCGCAATGCCGGCAATGGAAGGTTCGATTACGAGTACAAACGGTTGAATTAGCCTAAGCCGCTTTGGCGCGGCTTTGTTTAGCGCGGTGGAGTATTGCAAAGGCGTTGTAGTGTGAAGCACCGCGGACTGTTGCAAAGGCAATGCAACACATAGCGGGGCAAAGCAAAGGCACAGCAGGGTGCAGCATAGCGAAGGCTATGCCTAGTGAGGTACTGCATCGCAACGGCAGTGAGCCGCAAAGTACCGCTATGGCAGGGCTCAGTTAAGCGCCGCAACGGCGTGGCAGACTAGTGCACAGCAAAGGCACGGCACAGCAACGCATGGCAGCCCAAAGGCGTGGTAGTGTGAAGCAGGGCACAGCAATGGCAGGGCAACGCTCAGCAAAGGCGGAGCGGGGTATTGTCTGGTATGGCAGTGCAACGGCAGTGTGACGCAAAGTACCGCTATGGCATGGCGAAGCGGAGCACAACACGGCAAAGGCAAAGCAACGCGACGCACCGTGGTGTAGAGGCAAAGCGAAGCAACGGCACAGCATCATGGTCAAGCAACGTGGCGCGCAGCACAGGCCAGGAAACTGGCGTAGGTAAATGTAAAGGTCTCGTTCTTACGAGGCCTTTTACTTGTGTGGTAAAATTGAGTTATAAAGCAAGGAGGAATAATGAAATATAAGTCACCAACTAAAGCCATCATAACAGATGCTGGTTTTGCATCACGCTATCTACCAATCGCCAAGACTATTCCAAAAGGCATGTTGCCGATTGGCAACCGTCCGATTATGCAGTTTTGCGTAGAAGAGTGCGTAGAGGCAGGGATCAAGCACATTATTATTGTGGCGACGCCAGAAGGCAAGCCGATTTACGAGGACTATTTTAACAATTCGGTCAACCATGTGCGCAAGCAATTAATTGCCCATGGTAACGGCGCGCGTTATTCGGCGGTGCAAGAAGTGCTGGACTTTCCTAAAATTACTGTTATCACTCAGGATCCGTCTTTGCCGTACGGCAACGGTTCACCCATTGCTTCGGCGCGGGACTATATTCAGGACGACGAAGCGTTTGTAGTTTTATATTCGGACGATTTGGTTTTTGGCAGTAGCGACGTCAAAACTTTGGTGGACAGTTTTAATAAACATCCAGATGCGCGCGGCGTGGTCATGGCGCAAGAAATTGCACCAACAGAAGTTTCTAGATACGGTATTTTTCAGCTAAAGAATGGTAATCGATTAGATTATATTGTCGAAAAACCAGAAGTGGACAAGGCTCCGTCTGCGCTCGCTTCGTATGGTCGGTATTTGCTGACGCCAGAAGTCTTTGATGAATTAGTGCCGAAGAACACGGGACTGGACAACGAACTGTGGACGGTTGACGCTATCACGCGCATGGCCACCAAAGGTTCAGTTTACGTTGAGAAAACCAAGGGGCGGTGGATGACTACGGGCGACCCCAAAAACTACTTCACCACACATTTACAATATGTTCTCGATAATGAAGATTACGCGGCGGACATTAGAAAGTTTTTGAAGTCCAAAAAATAATTTGATAGTAACCCCAGATTATGCTAATATTTAGCTATGGACGCATTTCAAATATTAGTAGTGATTTTGTCCATTACGCTATTTGTGGCGCTAATCCTTGGGATAGTGCTGGTAGTGCTTTTGATTAAAATTACTACTCAAATCAAGCGCGTGACGGACGCGGTAGAAAAAACCGTCGATAGTGCACACGCAACAGTTGAGAGCGTGAAGAAGTGGGCGACCCCAGCTTTGTTTCAGGCGCTGGTGGAAAAAATAGTCAACTTTGCTAATGAAAAAAAGGAGGAAAAAAATGGCAAAAAAAGGTAAATTTTTCTTGGGAGCGCTACTAGGCGCGGCCGCTGGTGCGGTGGCTGGCGTTTTGACCGCTCCGAAAGCTGGTAAAGAAACCAGGCAAGACATTAAAGACACCACGTCCAAGGCTGGTCAGACAGCCAAGAAAGAATCAAAAGTGGTAGCGGGCGAGGCTAAAAAATTGGCTTCGACCACCAAAAAATCCGCCAAAAATGTAATAGAAACTGCCAAAACTTCGGCCAAAGCCGTTGGCGACAAAACGAGCGCAGAGGCTAAGATAGTAGCGGGTGAAGCAAAAGTTTCCGCTAAAAAAGCTACCAAATCTGCCAAAAAAGTTGCTGATTCCGTTACCAAAAAAGCAGAATAATCATTTTAGGGTGGGGTAGTGAACGAAGAGGCTAAGCGACAAGAGCGCGTACGCGAGCAAGAAGAACTCTCGACTGAGCACCGAGCTAATTTGTTGCACCTCACTTATCTTGACACTCGCGGAATTGAAGAAACTCTGCCGTTGACGTCAGGTCTTATGACCATTGACGACATGTATCAGTTTAAAATGGTGCCGCTCAAACCCGGTAGTGATTCCAAGCCAACAATTTTTGCGGTAACCAGTTCTACTCCGTCGAGTAAAATTGACGAGCTGACGAAAGAATATAACGACAGGGCAGAGGCGGCGCAGTTTGTCTTGATTTCTAATTTTGGATATCGGGCGATGATGGATCGCTACAATCCGCCGAAAGAGACTATTTATGATGACGTAACCATCGCCAAAGAGGGCGACAGCGTAACGCTTGACGTGGTATCAAAGGCCATGGACGAAGTTTTGCCAGATGACGTTTTAGATTACATCGTGCAGCAGGCCGACAAATTGGGTACCTCCGATATTCACTTCGAGGCGCAGCGTGATAACGTGCGGATTCGTATGCGTATTGACGGCACCCTGCACCCAGTGGCAGTGCTGACAAGCGAGAAATACCGTGTTTTGATGTCGATTATTGCTTCGCGTTCAAACATTTCGGTGGCTGATCGATCGCCCCAATCTGGCCATATTTTGATGGATATTCCAGCTCGCGGCGACAAACAGGAGCACGTTTTGAACATGCGTATTGAGACTGTGCCGACTAATTTTGGCACGGACATAGTTATTCGTCTGTTTAATTTTGAGGCAGACATGTTGCAGCTGGATGTTCTGGGTATTTCTGATAAAGAAAAAACTGAATTACAAGAAATTATTTCGCATCCGCGCGGTATGGTGATGACGGTCGGGCCGACGGGTTCTGGTAAGTCGACGACGCTGTATTCTATTTTGAACGCGCTGAATGATTCGTCGCGCAAAATTTTGACTCTGGAAGATCCGATTGAATTTTCGATTCCGGGCGTTTCGCAAATTCCAGTCAATACTGATCTGGGCATTAGTTTCGTCGATCAGCTGCGCGCGGTTTTGCGACTCGACCCAGACGTGGTGATGGTTGGTGAGATTCGCGATAACGACACGGCTAAAACCGCTATTCAGGCTTCTATTACTGGGCACTTGGTGTTGGCGACTTTTCACGCAAATTCAGCGGCCGCGGCTTTTGCGCGCATGGTTGATATGATTGGCACTAATCCGATTTTTGCAACAGCGGTTAGGTTGGTTATTGGTCAGCGTTTGGTGCGTCGATTAGATGACTCAACCAAGCAAGAATATGAACCAGATGAAACAACCAAAAATTGGATTCGCGAAGTTCTGGCCGAATTGCCACCAGGCGAGCCGAAGCCCGATTTGAATAATATTAAACTGTACAAACCCGGCAAGAGCGATGCTAATCCGTTTGGTTATGACGGAAGGATTGTTTTGATGGAACAGTTAATCGTAACAGAGAATATTCAGGCCTTTTTGCGCGGCGATATCACTGAAATTAATGAAACAGAAATCGAAAAAGTCGCGCGCGGTAACGGCATGGTAACCATGCTGCAGCGGGGAATTTTGCAAGCGCTGGCTGGCAAAACCACGCTAGAAGAAGTGAATCGTGTGTTGTAGAATGCAGATTTAAATAACTTCAAATACACCTCCCGCACGGGAGGTGTATTGTTTTTCGCTCTGGCGGTTTAATTAGTGAAAAAACTACAAATCATAGTCTTCGGGGACGCAGTCAGCGTAAGCAGCGTATTCGTCTTCACCATCGTAGTTGTAGCCGCAACCGTAAGTAATCGGAGTGTCGCCATAGCCACCGCCAATAGACATCAGGCTCTCTATCAGGCCGCCAGACATCAAGGCTTCAAGCACTTCGGTGATGTCAACAACGTCGCCTTCTGGGGCCGAAATGTTAACGTCAGTGCGATTGCTGGTTGAGCCGGTCATTTTGAAAACGACGCTGTTGTCGCCATCTTTTGAGGTTATATTGAGGCCGTGAAATTCACGAGTTTTCTTGTTGATTGTGAAAGAGATAGTTGGGACTGGTTCCGCGGTGCTCTCATCAGGCAAGATTCCTTCCTCGTCATCGTAATATGTGGTCGCGTCATTGAAATACATGTCAAAACCAGGGCAAGCCGACAAGTTTTTGAAAACAGTCGTATTCTGCATGCTCTCAGAGAGCGCCTTAGCGCCATCTTTATCATTATAGTCAAGCGCCAAATCAAAAGTGATTAAATCTCCGTCCACATCAGCGCGCTGATAATTTATAACATTGCTGTCGTTGATAACTTTCAATATCTCATCTTGTTGAGCTACGCTGTTGGTCAGAGCTTTTGCCGCTTCAGTCAAACAGGTTGATGTGTCGGTAATGGTGCCCCCAACAATGCCCATAGAAGAATCGCTTTCTTGGTCGGTCATTTGCTCGATAAGCTCTTTGGAAATTTTAATCCACTCGCCGTCATATTCTGCCGCATCTCCTAGCATCTCAGCCAGGTATCCCAGGTCAGTTTTGAGGTAAATATCGCCATCTTTGCTGATGATTTCGGCTTTAACATCAAACGAAGTACCGTTAGCGCTGATTTTTACTTCGGCGTTAGATTTAGCGGACTCGCCCTGGCTGACACTGTCAACGGCCATGGACAGCGAGATATTGCTGTCGTCTGCGGACTTAATGTCTGCCTGAAGGTTCAGCGAAATCTGGTTTTTATCTTTGAACAAATTGTGCCAAGCGTCGGACACTAGTTTACTGTCAGAGTTGTTCCATAACATGAAAGCAACACCACCACCAACTAGAGCGAGTATCAGCACGATTATAGCAATCAGCAGGCCTTTCTTGGATTTTTTACCGCTAAGTTTGATGTTGCCAGTGGGCATTGGCTCGTTAGTTTCCGCAGTCGTTTCGGTCGGACTGATTGAAAAAGTATTGTTGCTCATCGCTGGTTCTGCGCTCGGCGTCGACTCTATATCTGCTGGAGTGTCAGCGACTGGCTCAGCTGTAACGGGCGCGTCCATGGCAGGCTCTGTTGCGACAGGTACGTCCATAACAGGTTCAGTTGCAGTCGCCATTGGTTCTGCGGCTGTAGGCGCTGCGGCCTCGGTCGGTGGCGCCGTTGCGCCAACTTCGCCGCCAGCCAGGTTATCTGGGCTGATTGGTTCATTTTGTGGATTCATATCTCTTCCTTTCTCTTAAAAGTTAATTATTTTACACCACCAAAAATATTGTTTGCTAGAAAACTGATTATAAAAGAATGTAAATTGAACATAATAAACAGCGAAGCACCAGCGGCGATATAAGAGTAGAGCTGGTATTTGCTGTATGCTCCGCCAAACATGTCGGCGACTTTAGTGGCATAGCGCATAAATATGACAGACAAGATTAAAAGAACAAACCCTATGGCGAACGCCCCCCAAGACCAAGAATACATCATGGGTTTATTTTATCATAAGTGTTTTAAATATTGCAACAGATGCTAAAATAAAGATGTGAGAAAGCTCGCAAAAGATGACAACAATAAATTCAACCGCTTAGACTGGGCGATAGTGTTGGTGATAGGCGCTTTGCTGCTCGCCGGGGTTTTGTTTGGCGCGTTTAAGTTGATGGAATTAGAACAGTGCGCGCTTGATAGCCAGGCTGAGAGTTCTCTGGAAAATGACAGCGAAGTCCGCGGATCGCAAATTCTGGATATTTTTGTCAGTGGTAATTCGGCGTTGATTTTGGTGATTGATGATTGTGATGATGATTCGGATTGTTCAGAATATCTCGCGGAGCTTTTTATAGGTTTGTTGGATATAAAGAAATCCGCGCCGCCCGTTGTGGTTTTTGATACAGTAGCTGCGAATAACAGGGGCGACACTAACTTGCCCGTGGCGCTGCAAAAACTGAACGTTGTTGAATTTCCAACATTGGTTTTGATTGAGAATGGTGAAGAGGTCGCTCGCAAAGCGGGTATCGACAATGCGAATGACGAACTTTACTACTGGTTGGTTGAAAACGGAATTATAGCTGATGAAGAGAACTTTGGGGATTGATGAGGTTGGGCGCGGGCCGCTGGCTGGGCCGATTGTGGTGGCGGCGGTGGTGCTGGGCGAGGTGGTGCCAGAGGGGCTGAATGATTCGAAAAAGCTAACGGCCAAAAGACGCGAACAGCTGGCTCGGGAAATTAAGCGGACGGCGACTGGTATCGGCATAGGCTGGGTGTCAGCAAAGATTTTAGATAAAATCGGCATTACTGAGAGTTTAAAGCTGGCGAGCCGTTTGGCGGTTGAACAGGTTGAGGCAGATTACGACCAGATAATTATTGACGGCACAATTAATTTTTTGCCAGAACGGACCGAAGTTACCACGATGGTCAAGGCCGACGGACGCATCAAAGCTGTTTCGGCCGCTTCGATTATCGCCAAAGTTGCGCGCGATAATTACATGAAAAAATGTGGTGAAATTTGGGGTGTTTATGGTTTTGACAGTCATGTTGGTTATGGATCGGCGGCGCACATGGCGGCGATTAAAAAACACGGCGCCAGTCCGATTCACCGTCTGAGTTTCGCGCCATTTAACGTGCGTGAACGGCCAGCCAAAATTCAGAACACCATCGGTCGCCAAGCTGAAAATCTGGCCGTGGAATATTTAGAAACGCTCGGCCACGAGGTTTTGGAGCAGAACTGGAAAACTAAAATATGCGAAATAGATATTATATCTAAAAAAGCCGACAGCGTTTATTTCCATGAGGTTAAATATCGCAAAAACGCTGGTTCGGGGAGCGGACTTGACGTTATTACTAAAAAGAAATTGGAGCAGATGAAAAAGGGTGTTGCGCTTTGGCGGAAGGCAAATTTTGCTGAGCCGAAAGACGATCAATATGATTACACCCTGGCTGTGGTTGCTATGACTGGCAATCCTTGTCGGGTTGACCAATATCTTGAGTTAGAGACGGCTCGGTGGTAAAATAACAGCATGCGGAAGTTTTGTGTGATTACGCTGTTTCCAGAAATGTTTGACAAGGTTCTGGACTCTTCGATGTTGTGGAAGGCCCAAAAAGATGGTGTTGTTGAATTTGAGCTGTTAGATTTGCGTGATTTTGGTTTGGGGCCGCGACGACAAGTTGATGATACACCTTATGGCGGTGGCGACGGCATGCTTTTGATGATTGAGCCGCTTAAAAAGGCGCTAGATAAAGCTAAGTTAAATTTGCCTAACGCTAAGGTTTTATTGATGTCGCCGAGCGAGACGGTTTGGAGCCAAAGTTTGGCGCAAAAATATGCCGACTCTTCGGACGATTACATAATTATCTGCGGTCGCTACGAAGGTGTTGACGCGAGGATTGAACAGTTTATCGACGCCAAAATTAGTGTTGGCGAGTTTGTGCTCACTGGTGGCGAATTGCCAGCTATGATGATTATCGATTCGATTGTTAGACTGCTACCTGGCGTTTTGGGCGGCGAGCATTCGGCGGAAATTGAGAGCTATTCAGACGGCGGCAATTTGGAATTTCCTCAATACACGCGCCCAGAAGAGTTTGAAGGCATGCGCGTTCCGGATGTGTTATTGAGTGGGCATCACGGTGAAATTGCTAAATGGCGAAAGGAGAATAGTAAAAATGCGGATTCATAAAAAACGCACGGGAGTAAAAATGGTTTTAGTCGTGGTACTTGTTCTGGTTGCGGCGACCAGTGCGGCGACTTATTGGCTGTTCTTTCGGGAGCATACCGCGGCGCCTCAGCCGACTTCACCCGGGGTATCTGATGTTGAAAAATCAAATCCAATTAAGACCGTAAGCTTTGGCGCGGTGGGTGATAATTTAATTCACGGCGCGGTTTATTTGGCGGCTGCTACTGCTGCTGGTTACGATTTTCGTCCGTTTTACGAGAACGTCAAAAGCGAAATATCGGCAGTTGATGTAGCGTATATAAATCAAGAGACGCCTTTTGCTGGCGCGGCGTTGGGGCTTTCGAGCTATCCTACTTTCAACGGCCCGACGGAAATAGCCGACGCGTTGGCTGACACGGGATTTGATTGGATAAACACGGCGTCAAACCACAGTTTTGATCGTGGCGCCGCTGGCGTAGTGGCCAGTTTAGATGTGATAGACAGGTTTCCCAATATCGTGCAGAGTGGCTCGGCCAGGTCTGCCGAGGAGTTTGAACGAGTAAAATATTTAGAGCGCAACGGTGTAAAAATCGGACTAGAGAGTTTTACGTACGGCTTGAACGGATTTCAGTTGCCGGACGATCAGCCGTATCTGGTCAATTTAATTGACGATGATTTAATTCATCAGCGCATGGAGAAATTGAACGCCGAGACAGACGTGCAGGTGGTGTCTATGCACTGGGGCGACGAGTACGCCACCGAGCCGAATGCTGAGCAAGAACGCCTGGCGCAGTTGTTGGCAGATTTGGGCGCGGAAGTTATTGTGGCCGAACACCCGCATGTCATTCAACCTGTGCGTTGGATTACTTCTAGCGATGGTCAACACAAGACCCTGGTGATTTATAGTATGGGTAATTTTTTGTCAGCTCAGGACGAGCCGTTTAATATGTTGGGTTTATATGTCAAATGGAACATTAAATATAACGATAATGATAAAACCGCAGAGGTGAGCGATGTGGAGATTTGGCCAACTGTTACCTGGCAGGCCGCTGGGTTTAAAGATTATCGATGCACTTTTTTGAAAGATTACACGGCCGAAATGGCGGGAAGTCACAATTTACGCGCCCAGGGTACATCGCGAGAATATTTCATTGGCCAGTCGCGAGAGATTTTGGGTGACGAATTTAAAGTTGTCTACGAGTAATCACTGTGCAAAAAACCGTTAAACCCCTCGAGAGCGAGGGGTTAGGGGTATGTTGTGGTTTTCGCAAAATTCGCCAACAAATTTTGATTTTTTGTTTTTGAGCTTTGCTTAACCGTATAATAGCACAGAAAACTGAAAAAGCAATAGCAATTAACCAGCAAAATCCGCAGAAGTCAACTCAAGTTGTGGAAAACTACCTTTGGCTCATCTAGCGTTTTGTGTTTTATTACGTTTATGATAAAATGGTGGCATTATGGTAAAAGAATCTCAAAAATCTCAAAAGTCAAAAATTGTCAGCGGCAATTTTTGGTCTAAATTTAACATTAATGAAAAACAGGCCAAAACGTTTGGTTTGGTGCTGATAGTTATCAACGTGCTGTTTGTGCTGGCGTGGTTGGTCAGAATTGACTTGCTCATACCTGAGCTCGCTAAACAGCTGGGCTTTATCAATGCGGCTGGCGACACTATCTCGAATACGGCCTTCGCGACAATGCTAGTTTTATTTGCTGTTTTTGCGGCGATATTTTCGATACCGTTTTTGGCGCAAATCAAATTTAAGTCGAAAATGGTGAAGTTTATTAGCGGTGTTTTAGCGTTGTTTCCAGCGTGGATTTGGACTGGCGTCGCTATTTGGACTTTTGGCGGCATTGGCGGTGTGCAATATGTCGGCCCAGCGGTACAGTTTACCACCTCCGCGCCGTTTTCGGCTAATTGGCTAGTTTTGTTGGCAAACCTTGCGTGGCTGGCAGTTTCGGTCTATGTCGTTTGGCAGCTGCGTATCGAGGATATTTTCGAATTTGGCAAGAAAAAGGCCGCGGTAGAAAAGGCGGCTCGCAAGACCGAGGTCGATGTTTTGGCTGACGCGGTTAAATCGACCAAGAAAAAATAGAATTTAACTAATAACTAATAACTAATAACTTTGGGCAAACAACCAAACTTCTTTTGCGGGTTCGCCAGTGTAGAAATCGATGCCGTCGGAGGCTTCGTCTAAGCGACAACTAGTTTTGGCTTTTGTCTCAGCCTTAATTTTAGCCTCAGTTTCAGGGTTTTCGTTCCAATGTACTTTAATGAAGCCTTTGTGCTCTTTGAGTATTTTTTTAAATTCGGCGTAATCTTTGGCGGTTCTGGTCTCGTTGTCGCGCAGGGCGGTCGACTCGCTCAACATGTCTGTTTGGATATCATCGAGTAGCTGCAGAATCTTAGCAGGTAATTTTTTTCGCGCAAAGTCGCCGTCTGTTAAGCTGTCGCGCCGACGATAGCTAATTTTGCCGTCGCTAATTTCTTTAGCGCCGAGTTTGATGATAACAGGCGCGCCCTTGACTTCCCATTTGTTCAGTTTAAAACCAAAACTCTCGCCGTCGCGCGCGTCAACCTGAGCCCGTACGCCAACTTCATGCAATTCAGTAGCGATTTTTTCAGCTTCTGTCAAAATGTCGTCGTCTGTTTTGACTGGCACCACTACTACTTGCACAGGTGCAATTTTTGGCGGTAGACGCAGTCCGTGATCGTCGCCGTGCATTAGTATCAGCCCGCCGATTGAGCGAGTGGAAAGCCCCCAAGAAGTTTGATAGGCAAAATCTTGTTTACCGTCTTGATTTTGAAAACTGATGTTAAAAGCCCGAGCCATTTTTTGGCCGAAATAATGCGAAGTGCAAGACTGCAGCGATTTGCCGCTAGGCATCATGGTTTCATATGTCAGCGTGTCTTCAGCGCCCGCGAAGCGCTCGGACTGTGATTTGGTGCCAGTGTAGCCGTCCAATGCCAGAAACTCTCGATAAATTTTTACGTAAGCATCCATGGCCCAAGTTTGGGTTTCGCGCGCTTCTTCAGCGGTGGCGTGAGCGGTGTGGCCTTCTTGCCACAAAAATTCAGACGTGCGTAAAAATGGCAGGGTACGTTTTTCCCAGCGCACCACATTGTTCCACTGATTTATCAATACTGGCAAATCGCGCCAACTTTGTATCCACTTAGCATAATATTCGTACATGATGGTCTCAGACGTCGGACGTACCACCAGGGGCTCCTCTAGTTTCTCGCCGCCGCCGACCGTTACTACAGCCAGCTCCGGCGCAAAACCCGCCACGTGGTCTTTCTCGCGCTCTAGATACGACATGGGTATTAGCAAAGGAAAATAGGCGTTCTCAATGCCGCGAATTTTAAATTCAGCGTCCAAGGCTTTTTGAATATTTTCCCAGATAGCGTAGCCATAAGGTTTGAAAATCATCGAACCCTTAGCGGGGCCGTAATCAAACAAGTCCGCTAAGCGATTGACCGCCGTATACCAGTCAGACAAATCGCCAGTTTTTTTGGGCAAGAGAACCTTTTCGTTTTGTGCCATGGGTTGATTTTATCATAAAATTCAACAAATATCGACTAAAGACATAAGACACTAGCATTACCGCCAAAAAGGTGGTATAGTGGTAGTGTAAATAATAAAATAAATCCACAAAAGGAGGGAAATATTTATGCCTGCAAATATAAATCATCACCACAGGAAAACACGCGCTATAGCAGTTGCAGCGCTTGCTGTTGGTGTTCTGGGCTTGGGCGTTGCCTTTGCGGCAATGTCGACAATGTTACAAATTAATGGTACTGCAAACATTAGTTCTGCTAGCTGGGACGTGCGATGGGCTAATGCGAACTGCTCGGCCACTGGCGAAGCGACTTTCGTAAGTCCAGCAATCAGCACTACAACTACGGCTGACGATACTTTAGCTATTACGCCAACCTTTAAGTCAAATGGCGACACGGTTACTTGTACGTTTGACGCGGTTAACGGTGGTACAATCGATGCTAAGCTCGGCACATTGGTTTCAAGCTTGACTAATTTGACTACTAACGATATCACCGCGACACTAACTTACGGCTCTGGTGTAACTCCTGCCGCTGACGACCCGCTGAATGCTAGCGCTAGCCAGGGTTATAAATTGGTTATGACTTACGGCGGCCAGCCACTTGGCACCGCGGTTAACGGCATCACCTTTACCTATCAAGTGCCTTACGTTCAGAAAAATTAAAAATTAATAGCAATGAAGGGCGGGGTTGCTTCTAGAAGTAATTTGATTAAAGTAGCATTACTAAGCCTGGTGATGCTACTTGCCGTCCTGGCTTGTACCTTAAAATTTTCATTATTTCATCAAACTAGCCTTTGGTATCTTGGATTCTTGGTCATCAGCCTTGGCGTGTCCTGGCTGTTGGTAGGTTTTCGGCCAAAAAAATCAAGTTCTGGTCGATCTGCCACTCAAATAGTCTTAATTTATACGCTATTTTTTTTGCTGTTGATTTACGTTCTGGGTTTGGTTACTGGGTTTTTGCGCAACGCTTACAGCCTGGAACCGCTAGCTATCCTGAAAAACACTTTGCCAGTTATTGGCATTGTGGTGATGCAGGAACTGCTGCGTTACAGTTTGGTCAAGCGCATAGGTAGTAGTTTGCGGCTGTTCACCATTTTGGTGGTGTCATTTAGCATCATGTCTATTGCTGTCGGTTTGTCTAGTTATAGTTTGGGTTTGCCGCTAGCGGTGTTCGAATTCGTGGGTCGATTGGTGCTAGGCAGTCTGGCCGTCAATCTAATGTTGACTTTTGTATCTTGGAAATCTGACTTTCGACCAGCAATCGTTTACGCGCTAATCATGTCGCTATATCCGATGTTGATACCAATCATACCAGATCTCGGTGCCTTCATTTACTCAGTTCTTGCCATTGTGCTACCGATGCTGTTATTCATGCGGTTCAACGAGCTGTTTGAGACCAGGCGAGCCTTACCAGCCCGATACAGTCGTGCTGGCGAATGGATTGCCGCCGCGCCGATATTAATTGTCCTTGGCACAGTGGTCATTTTAGTCTCTGGAATATTTCGCTATTGGGCGATGGCCGTTGGTTCTAGCTCAATGTCGCCAAATTTAAACATGGGCGACGCGGCAATTATTGACCAAAATTATGGTGATGCATCGCAAATTGAGCCAGGCTCAATTCTGGCATTTCGTCACGACGGGCAAATAATTGTGCACCGCGTTACTGATGTTAAAAACCTTCGCAACGGCTGTCAGATACAGACACAAGGAGACGCCAATGCCAAAGAAGATGCATGGACAGTTAGTGAAGATGATATAGTGGGAGTAGTACGCTGGTACGTACCGTTTATCGGTTGGCCAACCGTTTGGATAACACAGGCTTTATAGAATTATGAAGAAAATATTAGAAAATCACATCAAAGAAAGCAATAAAGACAGTCATTTTATTCCGCGTATGATTGCTATGGCGGTTTTTGCGGCCATTTTTGCCTATTCATTTGCGACCTTGGTCTTAGACGTCGAAAAGAAATCTTTCAATTATCAACAGTCAGGAGTGGCTAATTACAAAGTTTGCCTAAAAGAGAACACCTATTTCACAGATGAATGTCAGCCTGCTGGCAAACAATACATCGCATCGCTTATTAAAGATGTTAAAACTGATTTCCGCTATAGCTTTCGGGCGGATGAAAAAGTTGATTATCAATATAATTATGACATTGTAGTCAGGGTTACGGCAACAGACGGCGACAGCACAGACAAAGTGCTTTATGAGTCGGAAGACACGCTGATGACTAGCCAGGCGGTGCATAAAACAGGCAGCGAATTTGCGATTGACGAAGCCGTTGACATTGACTACGGCAAATACAACAGGCTGATTACTCAGTTCCGTTCGGATTATGGTTTGACGCTGAAGGCTAACGTTGCGGTAACGCTGAACGTGCATTTTTCGATGCGCGCCGACGGTTTTCATGAGCAAATCCAAAACAGTGAAGCAATCACGCTAAACATTCCGCTATCAGAACGCACCATCAACGTTTCGCTTGAATCAGACGAAATCAATACTAACGATGCCATCGAAGAAAGAACTCGCGATTTCAATAAGAGCCTGCCCTGGATAATCGCGGCAGATATTTCGGCGACAGCTTTTTTGTCGATTATGATAATATCTATCGTCATCTTTGTCTTTCGTGAGTCGCGTCGTTCCGATTACGACAAAGAAGTTTCGCATATTTTGAGAGAGTACGGACAAATTATCGTAGAGGTCGATCATCTGCCCAGGGCGTCATCAGAAAACGCCGTAGAAGTCGGTGATTTTGGAGAGTTGCTGAACGTTCACGACACCATAGAAAAACCGATTATTTATAAAGAAGTCAGTGAAGGGCATTGCAGCGTATTTATGATCGAGGACAGCGAAACGGACTATACTTATATTGTTAGCCTGCATAAAAACGCGGCCACCAAAAAACGCAAATCTTCAAGATAAAATATTACCACTCTAATACCGCGGGGGCGGCTAGCGCCCAGGCGGTTACGGTCGGAGTGCTAGACGTGGTGCCGATACCCAGCTCGCCGTTACCATTGTAGCCGAAACCCCAAGTGGTGATTCCGTCCGCTAATTCATGACCAGAATCAAGCTGCAGAGCCACCCTGGTGATATTGGTCTTGGCTGTGGCGGTGAAGGTGGTGATGTTGGTGCTGGTGAATCCCTGACCCAACTCGCCGTAGTTATTACCGCCAGCAAAGTAGCCGAGCCCATCTGCGGTTGACACAGCACTGCCGTAGCGGTCTGCTGCGCAGGACACGCCGTTTGTAATTCCGGTAGTGTATGGCGAATAGGCATTCGTGCTGGCTGTGCCGTTCGCAACCCGTCCGTAAGCATTATTGCCCCAGGTTATGACGGTGCCGTCGTTCTTTATTAATACCGCGTGATAGACGCCAAAGCACAAAACTTTGGCGTTAGTAATGTTGTTGTATTTTGCGGGTTTATTGTAGTAGGCGGTTACACCAAGTGAAGAAACTGCACCAGCTGATCCAACACCTAGCTGGCCTTCGCCGTTGGTACCCCACAAATACAAATCGCCATTTGCGTCAATGGCCCCGCCGTTGTAATAGCCCATATCGACGTAGACAATGTTTGACAGTCCAGATAGCAGGGTCGGCACGCGTATGTCGGTAGCGTTACCACCACCGTTGCCGCCGTAGGCTGACCAGCCCCAAGCATAGACGTTGCCAGCGTCAGTCAGCGCGGCACTGCTAGCGTAAAAACATGATACCTGGGTATATTTTTCGTTATTGGGCGGTGCGATTAAATATGGTGTTTGTTGCGTGGCTGTAGAGTTGGTTCCCAGCGCATAGCTACCGCCAGTGCCCCATGAATATAAATTGCCGCTGGCATCGATAGCGTGCCCTGAGTTTTCGCAGGCAGCGGCATCAATGATATTAGCACTGCTGAGATTCATTTTGACTGGCGACGGGCGGCGCGTAGTGTCACCCAGGCCTTGTCGATAGCCGGCGTTGTACCCCCAAGTGTAAAGGCTGCCGTTGCTGCCAACGGCCACCGTATGATAAGTACCGCTGTCAATTTTGATAAAGTCCCAAAGTGTAACGTTCAGCCGCACGGTTTCGGCCTGCAGGCCAAATGAATTAGTAACGTCGTATATAAAAACGTAGTCGCCACGCGGCAATTGTTGCCAACTAGCCGGGCAGCTCACGCTCTGGCCGCTGGAATTTTCGCAAGTTTTTATAATTTGTGATGTGATATTGCCGTCAATATCGTCCAGGGCCGAAAGGCGCGCGTCTAAGTTGAAACTATTGTTGCCGCGAAATATTTCAAAGTTGCGCGAAGAATTACTAACGGTTATAACTGGCGGATTGGCCCTGTCATATATAAAATGAAAAGTGGCACTGAAATCCATTTGCGAGGGCTGTCCGCCCAGATTGGGTTTGAAAGAAAAAGTTACGCTAAAAGTCAACTGGTCGTTCGGTTGTATAAAAGCCGCGACCGTGTTTGGGGTAATTGAAAAATCGTACTGCATATTAGACGAATTATTAAACGCGTCTTCAATGATTTCGCTCAGTAAAGTCAGTTCGTTAGTGTTGTTGGTGATGGTGATATTGAAAGTCATCTCGCAGTTGGTTTGGGTCATCATACCGTCCATCGTCACCTGATTGTCATTCCAGGTCGGGTCGTAGCTCGTATATCCACAAGCAGTCTGGGCCGTATTTAGTTCTACTTTGCTCACAAAAACGCCGCTACTTTCTACTATTTGAGCTGACCCGCTTATATTAAGGGTGGTGTTTAGAACAGCGTAGGCCACGCCCAGACCCAGTACGGCTACGGCCGTTATGCCAAACGCCAATAAATTCAATCTAAACCACGGCTGACGCATGCGTCGCTGTTTGTTTTTGCCGCGTTTTTTCATGACCCTACAATACCACCTGATTAACCATAATAATATGACTACATTTTATCACGAATTAGAGTGCAAGAGAAGGCTGCAACTCCAGCACATTTTTTAATCAAGACAAAGCGCTCCAGGTGCGCTATAATAGAACAGAACGTAATAAATAATAAGTTAAACCATAGGGGTAATATTTAAATGAAAATTCTGTCTGCGAAAAAGATTGGCGCGAAAAAAGATTCAACGGAAACAGTTTTGCGACAGCATAGTGTTTCCAGTCCAGACAATTTGTATAAAAAATTATCTTCTAGTGATGACGGGCTGACCGCCCATCAAGCATCAGAAAAAATAGAAGAAAACGGCCCCAACATCATCACCATTGCCAACAAAGACACCACGCTTAGAAGATTGCTCAGAGCGGTCGTCAATCCTTTCAATATGGTTTTAATCGCTGTAGCTATAATCACTTTTTTCACTGACGTGGTGTTCGCAGCAGAGCCAGATTATTTAACTTTCACCATCATATTGGGACTAGTTTTGGCGGCCAGCTTGGTTTCTTTTATACAGGGTGAAAAATCCAACAGAGCAGCAGAAAAATTATCAAAAATGATTGTGAACACCGCCAGTGTCAGAAGAGACGGTGAGTTTTCTGAAATATTAATGGAAGAAATTGTGGTCGGCGACATCATAAAATTGGCCGCCGGGGACATGATTCCAGCCGACGTTCGATTTTTAACTACGAAAGATTTGTTTATTGCGCAGGCGGCTTTGACGGGGGAATCGAATCCAGTTGAAAAATTCAGCGATCCAATTGACGCTCAAAATAGTGCCACCACCGACTTACCGAATATTGGGTTTATGGGTTCGAACGTCATTAGCGGCACTGCTACGGCGGTTGTTGTGGCGACTGGTAATGACACTTATTTTGGCTCCATGGCGAAATCTTTGTCGAATAAAACGCCCAAGAACAATTTTGAAAAAGGCGTAGATTCTATCAGCAAACTGCTGATAAGATTTATGTTGATTATGATCCCAATCATAATTGTGATTAACGTGCTGACGAACGTTGGCCTGGTTAATTCGATTTTGTTTGCTATCGCGATTGCTGTGGGTTTGACTCCAGAAATGCTGCCAGTGATTTTTACCACGACGCTTGCAACAGGCGCTGTTAAAATGTCGAAACAAAAAGTTATAGTCAAAAGTGTCGGTTCAATTCAGGCGTTTGGCGAGATGGATATTTTGTGCACGGACAAAACTGGTACTTTGACTGAAGATAAGGTGGTTTTGGAAAAATATTTGAACATACATGACAATGAAGATGAGGCGGTTCTGAGGCAGGCATATTTGAATAGTCATTTTGGCACCAGTTTAAAAAACATGATAGACCAGGCGATTATGGCGCGCGGCAGCGCAGAGAAGCTAGACGATTTTGCGGGTGAATATCAAATCGTTGACGAGATTCCTTATGACTTTAGTCGCCGCAGAATCAGCGTAGTACTGGCTCATCAAAACCACGACACACACATGGTGACCAAGGGTTCGTTCAAGGAAGTTATTGCCGTTTGTGAACATGTGAGATATGGTGATAAAGTTCGGACTTTTGACCAAAAAACTCGGGCTGCTGCCGAGGCTGTTTATAAAAAATACACCAGCCAGGGCATTAGAATATTAGCCGTGGCCGAAAAAGAAACGAATTTTTCTGCTGATAAATCGTACAGTGTCGCAGACGAATCCGACATGACTTTTGTGGGGTTTATTGGTTTTCTGGATCCGCCAAAAGAGAGCGCCAAAAAAGCGGTCAAGGCGCTCAAGACTCACGGCGTCAGGAATATTGTTCTGACTGGCGATAGCGAGGGTGTGGCGGTGATTGTTTGTCAAAAAGTTGGCATAGACGCGGCGGTAACCTTGTCTGGCACAGAAGTTGAAAATATGACCGACGCGGAGCTTAAGGCCGAAGTTGAGATTTGCAGTCTTTTTTATAAACTCTCGCCGTCGCAAAAAGAAAGGGTAGTTAAAACATTGCAGGGGAATGGCCACACGGTAGGGTACTTGGGCGACGGTATTAATGATGCGTTGCCGCTGAAGCAATCTGACGTTGGCATTTCGGTTGATAACGCGGTCGATATCGCTAAAGAAACCGCCAATATTATATTGCTCAAAAAAGATTTGCTAGTGTTAGAGCATGGAGTTATATTGGGTCGCGAAACTTTCGGTAATATAATTAAGTACATTAAAATGGCGACAAGCGGAAATTTTGGCAATATGTTTTCGGTAGTAATCGCTAGCATGTTTCTGCCGTTTCTGCCGATGTTGCCGCTGCATATTCTGGCGCAAAACCTACTCTGCGACCTGTCGCAACTCGGCATTCCGTTTGATAATGTTGACAAAGACTTTATCCGCAAACCA
Organism: Candidatus Saccharimonadota bacterium; assembly: GCA_009783235.1. GTDB lineage: Bacteria > Patescibacteriota > Saccharimonadia > Saccharimonadales > Saccharimonadaceae > WRHN01. The sequence goes on along the minus strand of WRHN01000002.1, from coordinate 66,693 downwards.
AAAAAGTGGGACACCAAAGACATCAAAAGGTTCATGTATATTTTAGGGCCAATTAGCTCGATTTTCGACATTCTTTGTTTTATAATTTTGTTCTTTATTATTAAAGCGAACACCACCGAATTGGCGCCGATTTTCCAGTGCGGGTGGTTTGTCTTTGGCGTAGTTTCTCAGGTGTTGATAATTCACATTATTAGAACAGCCAAAAAATCTTTCGTCCAAAGCATTGCATCAAAACCGTTGATGCTCTCGACGTTAGTGGTCGCGGTTTTGGTTTTGGTAATCGGCTTTACTGGCGTTGGCGCTGCTCTTGATATGATGAGATTGCCGCTAACTTTCGCCGCTTGGTTACTGTTGTTGCTGGTTGGGTATGCTTTGACGATTGAGACAACAAAAAGAATCTACATTAAGAAGTTTGGCGAATGGTTGTAGCGATAAATTTTTTGGAACAGGGAAAAGCCCCCGACGCGCCTGTATTTCTACAGGGTTGTCGGGGGCAGTATTGAACAATCCGTTAAACTCGCTTTGCGGGCGGAAATTTTATTGAAAACCTCTGATTTTGGCTAGGGCGGAGGGATTCGAACCCCCGATCATGGGACCAGAACCCACTGCCTTACCACTTGGCCACGCCCTAGTAACTCACATATTCTAACAAAATTAATAGCTTTCATCAATCAGCTCAGCGGTCTTGGCAATAGAATCCCACGAATAACCTTTAGTAAATATGACCAAAACATAGTTGCCGCTCGGGCCAAATACGATTGCGGCGTCGTTAAGCACCTCGTTCATGAACCCGACTTTGTTCGCCACGGTTTTGCTTGGCGCACCGGCGGGAACACCTTGGCGATACCGCTGCGCCTTCATAGCATTCATCAATTTGTCAATTAGCCCGTCATTGAGAATTTGCCCGCGATAAATCTTTTTGAGAAATCCAGCAATATCTTTAGCGGTCGCAGAGGTTTGCCCGTAAAGGTTAATATGCAATCCGAGCTCGGCAAACTCACTAGTTACCGCGCGCCAGCCGTGTTGATCACCCCAGGCGTGAGCGCATTCGTTATTGCTCTCAATAATTATTTTGTCAAAACAATTCTCCAGCGTGGTATTCCAAAGTAGCGAATTCCAACTAGCGCCAGCCGCAACTGCGCGCAACATTGAATAAGCCACGGCCAATTTATAAACGCTGGCGGTCGGCATCTCCGTTTCGGCATTTACCAGAATTTTGCGCGAAGCATCAGTTAGATCTTCGGCGTAAATAGCGTAATTCGCGTTTTGATATAAACCTTGAAGTTCTGCCTCTAATACCTCCCAGTTGTCTTGCTGTGGCGGTGTATCGCTGGGCGGCAAGGGCAACTCAGCAGTGTTTTCAGAAGTTTTAGCTTGCGCAGCCACAGGGCTGTAAATAATATAGAGCAACAGAGCAGCCAAACAGGCCAAGCTCAGCCAAAAAAAGTGATTTTTAAACAGGGTAGCGAGGCTCAAGCCAAAAGCCACGCGACACAAAATCACGATAATTATCGCCCCAAAAACTAAACAGATAAGACTCACCGTCAAACTCTCCATATTTATATTGTACCTTAGCCAAAACGCTAGAGTTTAGAGTTTTTTGAGCGTAAGCGTTACTGTGATATAATTGTCGACATATGATTTATTACAATCTCGAGGCAGATGAAGTTTTAGCCGAACTTAAAACATCTCGCCAAGGTTTATCGACCACAGAGGTGCGCAGTCGCCGTGAAGAATTTGGCTGGAATAAAGTCGTTGTCAAGGGCGAGCCAATGTGGCGCAAAATCATCGAACCGTTTTTAAACGTCATGATTTTGATTCTGTTAATCGCTGCTGTTGTCAGTTGGTATCAGGGCGAGATAATCGACACGATAATCATTTTGTCGGTTATAGTTTTAAATTCGGGCATTGATTGGGTGCAAACTTGGTCAACCGAGCGAATATTACGTAAGCTGCGCGCTGCTGATAAACAAAGAGTGGCGGTCAAACGCAACGGTAAAACTGTTACGTTGCCGATTGCCGAATTAGTGCCGGGCGATATTATTCATTTGGCCGAGGGCGAAAAGGTGCCGGCTGATGCGCGAATTATTGAAACCGCGGGGCTTTCGGTTGACGAGTCGATGCTAACGGGCGAGAGCCTGCCTATAGCAAAAATCTCAGACAAAGTCGAGACCAAGGGCGCGCAGGTTTATGATCAGAAGAATATATTGTTTGCTGGTTCGTTCGTAACCTCAGGGCGCGCAGAAGCGGTGGTGATAGAAACGGGCAATCGCACCCAGTTTGGTAATATGGCTGAGTTGGCGGCCATGGGCAAAAATGACGAAGTTTCGCCAGTGCAAAAGAAAATTGACAAACTGGTGCGCCAAATAATCATTGTTATTTTTAGCGTTTCGTTTGTCACTTTTGTCTTGGCGTTGGTGCGCGGCATTGAGCTGGCGGAGGCCATACGGTTTATTTTGGCGCTGGCTGTTTCGGCGGTGCCAGAGGGTCTACCGGTGGCTATCTCGGTAATTTTGGTGCTTGGCATGAAGCGCATGGCGCATCGTAAAGCCCTAGTGCGAAACATGAAAGCTATTGAAAATATCGGCGAAGTTACGGTAATCGCCACCGATAAAACCGGCACGCTGACCAAGAATGAACTGTCGGTGCAAGATTTTTGGAGCATGGAAAACGATGATGCCGTGAGTTTTGAGCAGGAAATAGCCTTGTCGACTAATGAGTCGAAAACCAAAAACAGCGACCCGCTTGATGTGGCGCTCAATAAATTTGTCAAAAACCAAAAGATAAAAGCCAAGTTTGTGGCGGTTCTGTCGTTTAATTATCAGATGACCATGTCTGGTAACGTTTGGCATATGAAAAATGGCAAATTGGTCGCTTATGTCAAGGGCGCACCAGAAAAAATGATTAAATACTCCAGAATGAGTCGCACCGCCCGTAAAAAAGCAATGTCAGAGCTACACGCCATGACTAGGCGCGGTGAGCGAGTGATTGGTTTTGGGCGGGTTTATCTGAAAAAACCAGTAGAAAATATTGAAGAGCTAAAAGGCGCCAAAATGGATTTCTTGGGTATGGTGGGTATTGCCGATACCCTGCGTTCCACCGCTCATCACGCTATTGAATTAGCTAAATACGCTGGCATCGACGTAAAGATGATTACTGGCGATCACGCCGAAACAGCGTTTAATATAGCGCATACACTTGGAGTAGCCGACAAAAGCGACGCTATTTTTGATGCCACAGAACTTAGTCGTCAGGCCGTTTCGCCCGCAAAAGTAAAAGCAGCTTCGGTTTTTGCGCGGGTGGTTCCAGAGACAAAATTTAAAATTCTAGAAATTCTAAAGAAGACTGAAATCACCGCTATGACGGGCGATGGCGTTAATGATGTACCGGCCCTCACTAAGGCCGACGTCGGCATAGCTATGGGTTCTGGCTCGCAAATCGCTAAAGACGCTGGTGATATTGTGCTGCTGAACGACAATTTTAAGTCGGTTATCGACTGCATTCGTGAGTCGCGAATTATCCTGACCAACATCAAACGTATGCTGGTTTATCTTATTTCGACTAATGCTGGTGAAGTCCTAGTTTCCTTGGGGGCGTTGCTGATTGGTCTGCCGCTGCCGCTAGAAGCGGTGCAAATCCTTTGGATTAATCTTATCACCGATACGCTGCTGGTGATTCCGCTTGGTCTAGAGCCAGGCCATTCTAATATTATGAAGCGTCCGCCCAATAATCCAAAATCACCGATTCTCGATCGTCGCTCTGTCGGTCTAGTGATGATTTTGGCCACAGTTACTTCTGGTATCACTCTTGGTATTTACTCTTTCATGTTGCAGTCTCATTCGGTGGAATATGCCCGCACCACGGCGTTCTTGACGCTAATTTTCATTCAAATCGTCATTGCCTGGACTGTACGTTCGCTGCACACTAGCGTCTTTAAATATCGTGTTCGTAACCGTAAGTTCCTTTTGGCGGTCGTCATATCGCTGGTGGCGCAAGTCATCATCATGTTCACTCCGTTCGGCGAATTCTTGTTCAAGTTGGTAGACCTCAACATTGGCGAACTGTTGATTGTCTTGGTTATCACGGCGTTCACCGTTCTGGCGGTTACCGAAGTCTATAAACTGATAATTAATCGTGAAGACGCCAAAAAAGCGGAAAAAATTGATCAAACAGGAGCAAAACAAAAGCAATGATAGCGGCGGTGCAATTCTTAGCCGACTGGTTATTGTTCTTGATGATGCCAGTAGTAGCCGCAGTTATTCTGCTAGGCATCAGCAAAAAAGAGCGTCGTGAAAAATTCACCTATATTTTAATCGCCGCTCTGACGGCATTGTTGATTGCTAAAATTATGAGCTTGCTGCCAATCAACCAAGTCCGACCTTTCGTAGAAGAAGGTGTTGAGCCGATTGTTAGTTATATCCCTAACCCAGGTTTTCCGTCAGACCATACGCTGCTGGCGTTCGTGATGGCTTATGCGGCAATTTTTATGAGCAAGTTTAAAAAAATCAGCTGGCTACTGTTGGTGGTAGCGGCTCTGGTAGCTATAGGGCGCGTCTTGGGGTTAGTGCATACGCCGTTTGACGTTTTTGGAGGAGTGGCGGCGGCGAGCTTGGGCGCGGTTTGGTATTTGGTGTATCTGCGCCGGAAATCGTAATCTTGACTTGACATAACTATAAAAGTGTGATACAGTTAATATGTTACTGTGCAGTTGTGTGTGGTAACTCCTGGTGATGGTCACTGGGGTGAGTCTGCGTATTGGCAAGCCAAACGTAGAAGAACTTTTCAGAAAGTGGGTCGCTACTATGGCGAATTTTGATATAAACGAGCAATCTCGTATTAGGCGCCGTGAACAAACTGATTATCAAATAATTGACGGTCCTGATGTCAAGCTCTTACAAGATGTGTTTTCTGGAACAGTCAAAAAGAAACTGGCATTCAGAGCAGTGAAGGTTAGTGAGCACAGAGCTATGTGTGACCTCTATTTGGATATAACGAGTTTATCTCCCCGTGGGGACGAGTCTAACAAAGAATTTGACATAGCTGGAACCATTTTCCACTTCGGTCGCGCATTTGAGGGAACTTACTGCGCTAAAGACCGCACTGGATATATCCTCGTTATTCAAAGTTAAGAGTTGCTATTGTCCAACTACCCCCACGCCAATCGGCGTGGGGGATTTAACGTTCAAAAGAAGAGAGAAAGAGAAAACCGCCGAGAGAACTGCTCCGGCGGTTTTTGGTTATTTTAGGTTAATTTCGTAGTCGTACGTTATCGCGCCGGGCGGCACGTGAATCACCACGAGTTCTTTGTGGATAACACGGGGCCCTGGCCTGAAGAACAACAGATAGACTATAGATTGATCATCAGGGTCTATCTCTAACATTACTCTCTGCCACTCAATGCGTGGCGGCTCTGCGTCGTTAGTGTCAATTTCGATATTATCGCCACTTATTGTGTGGATGACGCCATTGCCGCGCTCGTTTTTCACCATATAGGTGTAAACGTGTTCGGTTTTGACTTTGCCTGAGCCAAGAACAAAACTGCCTTCTGTGCCAATATTATCTGTTAGAGCAACAAGTTCTTCAGATTCTAAAATCTCGACTCGCTCTATGCCGTGGCGGTCACGATGATTTCCCAATAACAAAACTGACAACATCATAATTGCAATAAGAGAGGCTATAAGCGCCACCATTAGACACCCAAGATCTTCCACGGCGTCTTCTCTGTCGACACCCTGCGTCATCACAGGTTGCGAAGTGGATTTAGCAGCAAAAATGTACAAAAGCACGATTATTACTGCTAGCAAAAAATATAGCATTGAAATCACCTCTTTCTATTTTGACCTAAAAATGCAAGGCACTTATTTTTGGTAAATTTCACCAACCACCTAAAATAACGCTTCCATTGTAGCATATTTGCCGTAAAAAGTCAAGTACAGCTCAAGTGTGGCAAGCTTGTGGCGCGTCGTATTGCAAAACTCGCCAGTTTTTGCTACAATTGCTGGTGTCTATAGCGAGTGGGCGCGTTTGCTGACATGGATAGATAAAATGCGGCCGTAGACGATTAATATGACTGAGAAATTAAAGAATCTAGACAAATTGGCAATCATTTACCCGTTGCTGTTTATTTTTGTGGTGGCGGTAGTTTTTGTCGGTTATCGTTCGCCAGCCCGAGCGGAAGAGCAGGCGGTTAGTGGCGGCCAACTTTATTCATTGGTGTTGCCAACGCTGCCCGGTTCGCAGATGGTGTCGGCAGATCAGGTAACAGTGGCCGATATAGCGGCGCATGTAGCGCAAGTGGGCAATCTTTCGGTGTACAGCCAGGCGACTTCTAATGCTGATACGGTGCGTATTAAAGAGGGTTTGGGCCAGGCTGATGAGGCGGTAATTTCTAAGGTGAATGAGGCCACCAACTCTAAGGCTTTTGTGACCTATATTGCGCTAGAAGGTGATAATGTCGACTCAATTGTTGATAAATTCAACGGCATGGTTTCGTCAACTACAATTCGCTGGGCTAATGGTCTGAAAACCGCTGATGTTACTCCTGGAACAAGTTTGTTAATTCCAGTAACCGACGGCGTGGTGCATACAGTGAAAGAGGGCGATACCGTGGCGTCGTTGATTGAGAAATACGGTTCGGACGCGGAATTGATTGCTTATTATAACGACGAAGTGATAGACGAAGCTTTGCCGGTGGGTGAACGCATTTTGCTGCCGACTGGTGTTTTACCGGAGAAAGAGCGTCCAGAATATGTGGCGCCAGCGCCAGTTACGCGCGCATCTTCTTATAGCGGTGGTGCTGGTTGGTATATGAGCGGCGCGATGGCGGGCAACCGCTACGCTTTTGGCAACTGTACTTGGTATGCTTATAATCGTCGAGCTGAGATGGGCCGACCAGTCGGTTCATTCTGGGGCAATGCCTATACTTGGCGCAATGCTCCAGCGCCGTGGGTAGTTAATTCAACACCAGCGGCCGGTGCGGTTTTTGTGATGACGGTTAACCACGTGGGTATTGTAGAGAGTGTCGACTGGGCCAACGGCACGATGATAATTTCTGATATGAACAACTACGGTAGTACTTACGGTGGCTATTTGGGCGGTGGCGGATTTGGTTTTAATCGAGTTTCGTGGTTGTATAACGTGCCGATTTATCAACCGGGCTGGGTGTATATCCACTAGTGCCAAAAGTGCCGTGTCTTTGCAATCTGGCGCGAGCTGTGTTAGAATGTTGCTAAACAATTAACCAAAAGGAGAAAACTAATGGGCCAACCTAAAAAGCAGACTTCCCCAAGGAAGACGGGCTTGCGTCGTAGCCACTTGCGCCTAAAACTGGCGCGTGCGGTGAACGGCAAATCGCCAGTGAAAGTCAAAACTACTAAGCGCGAAGCTGGTAAAAAGTAATTTTCAAATTTTAATATTAACAATTTAACGATAGGGTGAGAATTAATGGCAAGCAATAGACATCTAGGACGTATCGTCGCACTTCAGACACTGTACGAATTTTGTTTTCGCAAAGATGAAAACGATACAGAGGTCGATTTAAAAGAAGTGCTTGCTCGCAATGTTGACCGATACACAAAAGAGCTCGGCGACAAAGATTTCGTCAAGAAATTGGTGAATGGTGTAATTAAAGACGCCAAAAACCTTGACGCAATTTTACAGCCTCTGGCGCCGGAATGGCCACTGAAACAGATTGCTGTGGTCGACCACTTAATTTTGCAGATGGCGACTTATGAACTGCTGAACTTCGGGGATATTGTGCCGGTTAAAGTGACGATTAATGAGGCCATTGAGCTGGCCAAAGAGTTCGGCTCGGATAATTCTTCGAAATTCGTCAACGGTGTGCTGGGTTCTCTCTATCGACAAGAGTTCGAGGAGTAAATATGTGGAAGAAAGGCGGAAATTCGCCGAAACAGAAAAATCCTGAGAAAAAACCCGAAAAAAAGAAATTTTTCAGGGGCAATTCTAGATCGTCAATTCAAGAAATTGTGCGTGAGCCGACGGCAGGCGCGGTTTTGTATCGAGTGAAAGAAGGCAAGCTGGAGATTTTGATGATTCAAGATTTTTATGAGCGCTGGACTATTCCTAAGGGACACATTGAGCCGGGCGAGACCGCTCAAGAGACGGCCATTCGCGAGGTCGGCGAGGAAGCGGGCGTGAAAGATGTTGAGCCGATTTGTTGGCTGGGCAAAATTCATTTTAACTTTCGCCGCGAAAATACATTGGTGATGATGACGACTCAAATTTATCTTTTTAAAGTTCTTGGTGACACAGACGATATCCAGAAAGAGGAGTGGATGAAGGGCATTTCGTGGTTTCCGTACAAAAAAGCTTTGAAGTTAGCGGAATATGATGACATTCAAAAATTAATGACTCTGGGTCGCAAACGTCTTGAGCAAAGAGGAGAAATTTAAATGAGCGGTATGAACACGGCGCCATATCAAGCTTGGGCCAAGGAGACTTTGGGCTACGAGTTTAAAGATGTTGATTTGTTGGTAACGGCTTTTACGCACCGCAGTTATGTTAATGAGCATCGCAAATCAGCGCGGCAGCACAACGAACGCCTAGAGTTTTTGGGTGACGCGGTGCTGGAGTTAGTTGTAACCAGTTTTCTGTTCCAAAAATATACAGAGCCCGAGGGAATTTTAACAGCTTGGCGCTCCGCTTTGGTGCGCACCGAGTCAATTTGTGAGGCTGGCGAGGAGCTGGGTTATGATGCGCTTTTGCGCATGAGCAAAGGCGAGCGCGCGGGTTCAGAAAGCGCTCGCAAACATATCGTCGCTAACGCTTTCGAGGCTTTAATCGGAGCGGTTTATCTTGAGAAGGGCTATAAGGGCGCAGAAAAAATTATCAATGCCAGAATTATCTCAAAGATTGATGAAATTTTGGCGACGGGTTCGTGGCGCGACCCTAAGTCATATCTACAGGAATTATCCCAGAAACACGATGACCAAACGCCAGATTACAAAGTCTTAGAAGAAGAAGGTCCAGATCACGACAAGCAATTCACAGTTGGCGTTTATGTGCGTGATAAAAAAATTGGCAGCGGCGTGGGCCCGTCCAAACAAAAAGCTCAGAGCGCTGCGGCTGAACAGGGAATAATGTGGTATAATAAAGAGCATGGACAAAACTAAAAAGCTTTTAGTGATGCGTACGCGAGAGTTGGCTAATCCGCGGGACATTTTGAAGGCGCCTGAGCTGAAGAAACTTTATGCCGACATAGTCAAGCAACCGGCAGAAAAGCGCGGAGAGTTTGGTCGGGCGGTGAATGATTTGAAGCGGGCGCTAGAGGCTGAAATCGAACGGCTAGAAGCTGCGCAGCAAGATGAGACTATCCAGCCAATTGACGTTACTGCACCTTGCGGAATAAACGAGCCATTGCCTGAGATAATGACAGTCGATCATGGTTCACGCCATCCGTTAATGACCGAATTAGAACGTGTAGTAGATATTTACCAAAAAATGGGTTTTGAGGCTATCGAATCGCGTCAACTCGACGATGACTATAATATGTTTACGTCTCTGAACTTTCCGCCCGATCATCCAGCCCGCGATAGCTACGACTCTTTTCGCACTGAAGAAGGTTTTATTCCGCCAGCTCACACCAGCACCATGCAGAATCGGATTTTGAAGGCCGGTAGAAAAGACCTAGAAACAGGAAAACATATTGCTACCGTCAGCTACGGCCGGGTTTTTCGCAATGAAGACCCCGATCCTACTCACGAACATACTTTTTATCAATGTGAAGGTGTATTCGTATCACGGGATGCAACTCTTGGCCAGATGATGGCGGTTTTGCGCGAATTCTTCGAAAATTATTATGGTCAAAAGTTAAACGTCAAAACCCAGCCAGCCTACTTCCCATTCACTGAGCCTAGCTTAGAATTCTTAATCGAAAAACCAGCTTCTCTGGGCGGTAAAGGTGATGGTTGGTTAGAAATGCTTGGCTGCGGCATGATTCACCCCAACGTTTTAAAAGAAGCTGATATTGATCCGACCAAATATAGCGGTTTCGCCTGGGGCGGTGGCATTGAGCGTTTGGTTATGTTGAAATATGGCATTGATGACATTCGTTATTTTGAATCGGGCAAGTTACGGTTCCTGAAGGAGTTTAAATAATGCGCAATGTGCTAATAAGATTATCGGTGGCTATCTCAATGGAGCTGATGTTGGCTCTTGTGGGCGCGCCGTTTTATATGCAGGTTTTTCCGGTCACCATGTTTGTTTGGGCGATTTACGACATTGCTATGCACACGAAAATTGTTAAAATCCAAACGCCGCTCGATTTGCCAGACGACCTGAAAAAGCAGCTGGAAAAGCACGCTAAAAAGCAAATGAAAAATATCGAAAAGCGATTGCGCACAGGTGAAGACACTAAGACCAAGACCAAGGACAGGGATGGGTTAAAATGATTATATCTTTAAATTGGTTAAAAAAATACGTTGATATCGATGTTGCGACTGATGAATTGGTCGCATTGATCGGTGCGCGGCTGGTGGAGGTCGAAGCGGCGATCGACTTGGCGCCGAAATATAAAGACGCGACTATTGTAAAAGTGGAAGAGCATCATAAAATTGACGGTTCTGACCACTTGAATTTATGTCAGGTTGATGTCGGCAAAAAGGAATTGGTGCAGGTGGTTTGTGGCGCCAACAACGTCAAAACTGGTATGTTGGCAGTTTGGCTGCCGCCAAAATCTGTTGTGCCAGAAACTTATGGCACTGATGATGAGTTCATGCTGGATTCGCGAAAGTTGATGGGTCAGATGAGCAACGGCATGTTGGCGTCAATGCGTGAGCTTGGTTTAGGCGACGAGCACGACGGGATAGTCGAAATCGCGCCGGACTTTGCTAAGCCTGGCGATAGTTTTGCGGAAAAATTTGGCCTGAACGACACGCTGCTAGATATCGATCCGAAGTCGTTAACCCACCGGCCAGATTGTTTTGGAGTGATTGGTTTCGCGCGTGAAGTCGCGGGAATTTTAGGGCAGCAATTCGATGAGCCAAAAATTTTGGCGTCAAAACTCAAGGCCTTGAACGCTGGCAATCTTAGCGTCGAAATTTGCGATACAAAACTTTGTCCGCGCTACTCGGCGGCCGTTGTCGACATGAAGGAAATGCCGAAATCTTCAGGGTTCTTAACACAGGACGACGTGATTTTATGTAAAGCCGGCATGCGTCCGATTAGCCACATTGTTGACGTAACGAATCGATTGATGCTAGATACTGGCCAGCCATTACACGCCTTTGATTACGATAAATTTGTTAAAGTTGGGGGAGTCAAAAATCCAAAAATCATCGTTAGAGCGGCTCAGCCAGGCGAGAAGCTGGGGTTGCTTGACGGCAAGGAAATTATCATGTGCGAAGGCGACATTGTCATTACTTCGAATAATGTGCCGGTGGCACTGGCGGGCGCGATGGGCGGGGCTAACACCGAAATTGATAAAACTACGCGGCGCATTATTATTGAATCTGCGTCTTTTAATCTTTACAATTTGCGTGGCACCCAATTCCGCCACGGTATTTTTAGCGAGGCCATTACGCGTTTTACCAAGGGTCAACCTGCTGGTTTGACCGCTCCAGTTTTGAGTGAGGCTGTAGCTATGACGGGCGGGCGGGTTTTGGACGTGGTGGATGCTTATCCGAAGCCTGTTAAAATTAAACCAATTACCGTAACTGTTGAACAGATCAATGCCGCACTCGGGACAAATTATATTTTTGACGACATGATTACCACTTTAGAAAATGTTGGGTTTAAGGTAAATATCAACAATACAGCAATACCAATAATTAGAAAATTGAACGCTATATTTGACGAGGAAGAGCGTAAGCGGGGTGAGATTCCGCACGACCACAGCATACAGTCTGGGGTTGATACTCTAACTGTAGTCGTTCCATGGTGGCGTACCGACATTCATATTCCCGAAGATATTATCGAAGAAGTTGGACGGTTGAATGGCTATGATAACATTCCCTTGAAGTTGCCGACTCGTGGTTACACAATGGTAGAGGCCGATGAACTTGGCGATCTAAAATCGAAAATCCGCCAGATTCTTTCGAGTGCCGGAGCCAACGAAATCTTGACCTATAGTTTCGTAAGTGAGAGGCTGCTAAACCAAGTTGGCCAAGATCCCAAGAATTCGTACAAAATTATTAACTCAATCAGCCCGGAGCTGCAATATGTGCGTCAGCAAATCTTGCCAAATTTGTTTGAAAAGGCCAAAGAGAACATTAAAGATGGTTACGAAAAATTTGCACTGTTTGAGATGAACCAGGTTTTTTGGAAAAATGCCGGGTTGACTAATGAAAAAGTCCCAATCCAGTATGACAACCTTGGTGTTGTTATTATAGATACTAAAGACAGGGGCAATTACTATACTGCAAAAAACTACGTAACACAGCTGGCGGCCAGCCTGGGTGTAGATGTTAAGTTTGTGCCACGAAAAAAATCATTTGAAGTTGAAACTTACTTTGAACTAAAACGAGCAGCGGATTTATTTATTGGTGATGATTATGTTGGTAATGTTGCTGAAATTAAAAACAGTATCGCTGACAAGTTTAAGCTGCCACATGATACGGCGGCAATCGAGATGGGTGTCGACTTGATTCTAACAGCGGTTAAGAAGTCAGTTAGCGAAGAGAAGTTTGATAAAAAGAGCCAATTTCCCGAAGTCAATCGCGATTTGACTTTTCAAGTCAAATCCAGTTTGGAATACGCAAAACTGGAAGATCTTATTCGAGAAAACCTAGGCACGCAAAAACTCTGGTTTCAAATTAACCCAGTCAGCATCTATCAAGGCGACGATAAATCGACCAAAAACATTAGCTTCAAATTAACTTTTGCTAGCTACGATAAAACCCTGAATGGTGACGAAATAAATCAAATCATCAGCCAAATTACCAAGCGCGCTCAGGCGCAGCTCAAGGCTGTCGCAGTTTAAACGCCCCGCTACTTTACAAATATTTTGCTTGTGCTAAAATTATAATAACTATGCACAAGGTGGGTTTTGTTGATTGTAATGCTTCAGAGAGAAATTTCTTTACTAAAGCGCTAAAAGATTATAAGCTTTATTTTTATAATTCCGAAAAAGACGACTATCAACAGTTCGAAAAAGATCTTGAGGCGCTGAGCGTTTTTGTGGACTATAACGTTACCAAGGACATTATTAAACATTTGTCTAAACTAAAACTTATCACCTGTCGTTCGGCTGGTTTTGATAATGTTGACGTGGATTACGCCAAATCGAAAGGCGTGCAAGTGGCGAATGCGCCCGGCTACGGTAAGCATTCGGTGGCGGAATATGTTTTTGCTTTGTTATTGAATTTGTCGCGAAAGATTACCGTTACTCTGGAAGAAGAGCAGGACGTGGATGGTATGGTGCGCAAAGCCGAACGGGGTTTTGATTTGTTTGGCAAGACGCTGGGGATTGTCGGGCTGGGGGCTATTGGCAAGGGCGTAACGGCCATCGCTAAGGGTTTTGGCATGAATATTATTGCTTACGATCCGTTTCCAGACGAAGATTTTATTCAGCGTAATAGCATTAAAATGGTCGCTAATCTTGACGATCTATTGAAGCACTCTGATATCGTGACGCTACACGTGCCGCTTTTGCGCGAAAACGTTCATTTTATTGATGAAGAGAAAATGAGATTGATGAAGAAATCGGCGATTTTAATTAACACGGCGCGGGGCGAGCTGATTGATACTGTGGCATTGGTGCGGATTTTGCATCAGAAACAATTGGCCGGAGCGGCGCTTGATGTAATTGAGAGTGAATATCTATTAGACCCCGAAGAATTTGTCAGGTTTGTTAGCAGTGATACCGACGAAAATCGTGATGTGGCCCTGCGTCATGCAGCGGCAATTTTGGCCTTGGAACGTATGCCGAATGTCTTGGTAACCAACCATAACGCATTTAATACCACAGAAGCAATTTTGTCGATTAACGAGATGACAGTAGAGAATATCAAGGGTGCCATAGGGGGGGGGCGGAAAGGTTTACGAGGTTTGAGATAATGTTAATTAAGAAAATCAATGCTAGACAAGTTTTAGACTCGCGTGGCAATCCCACCGTAGAGGCTGATGTGATATTGGAATCTGGTGCTTGGGGTAGGGCGACCGTGCCAAGTGGCGCGTCTACTGGTTCGGGTGAAGCGCTTGAGTTGCGCGATGGCGACAAAGCCTACGGCGGCAAAGGCGTTTTAAAGGCGGTGCTCAATATTCGCGACACTATTGCGCCTAAACTCATTGGCATGGACGCGGCTAACCAAAGCCAAATTGACTTGACTATGTTGCAGCTTGATGGAACTGAGAATAAATCTAATCTTGGCGCAAATGCTATTTTAGCGGTGTCGCTCGCTTGCGCCAAGGCTGAGGCTAACGCCGAGGGGTTGCCGTTGTACAAATATATTGCCAAAATTTCTGGTACAGCAGAATTGAGTTTACCGCTGCCGATGTTTAACGTGATGAATGGCGGCGAGCACGCAAGCTGGGCGACTGATTTTCAAGAATATATGGTAGTGCCAATTAAGGCGAAAAAATTTGCCGAGGCAGTACGTGTGGGTTCGGAAATTTTTCATGCTTTGGGCAAACTTCTCAAAGAGCGTGGTCATGCGACCACTGTGGGTGATGAGGGCGGTTATGCGCCAAAACTGGGCGGCGGCAACGAGGCGCCGTTAAAGATTATATTAGAGGCGGTTGAAAGAGCAGGTTACAGGCCCGGCGAAGAAGTGGCGATTTTTCTCGACGCGGCGGCGACTGAATTTTATAAAGATGGCATATATAGCCTGGCCGCTGATCATGCGCGCCTGGGTTCCAAGCAAATGGTCGAATATTGGCAGGCCATGGTCAAAAAATACCCCGTGTTTTCTATCGAAGATGGTTTGGCGGAAAACGACTGGAAAACCTGGAAAGCCTTGACCGCTAAAATTGGCGAGCACACCCAGATAATCGGCGACGATCTTTTGGTTACCAATCCTAAATTGTTGGAGCGGGCAATCAACGAACAGTCCGCCAACGCTATTTTGATTAAACCAAACCAAATTGGCTCACTGTCAGAGACCATTAAAACTGTTAAAATGGCGCAGGATAACGGTTTTAACACAATTATGTCGCATCGTTCTGGCGAGACTGAAGATGTAACAATTGCGCATTTGGCGGTTGGCCTCAATTGTGGACAGCTGAAAGACGGCTCGCTGAGCCGCGGCGAACGTACCGCTAAGTACAACGAACTAATTCGTATCGAAGAAGCCAATCCAAATCTGAAGATGGTTGATTTTAGCGATTAGGGCCGGGGACGGCGTTATTTTTGATTTTGAGTAAGTGTGTATTGATTGCCTGTGCGCAGTTTTAGTTTTGGTAATATTTACGCCAGTGCTACAATGTAGACATGACTGAGCGAGCGGAGCGAAGAAGGCCGCTGGCCGAGCGCATGCGCCCGACCAAACTTTCTGACGTGGTGGGGCAAACACATTTAATCGGCGAGGGCAAGATTTTGTCGAAAATCGTACTAAGTAAAGAGCCGGTCAATATTATTTTTTGGGGGCCACCGGGTGTTGGTAAAACCACTTTAGCGCGCATAATCGCTCAAGAGCTAGAGGCGGATTTTATGGAAATTTCGGCGGTAACTTCTGGCAAAAAAGACGTCGAGAAGGTTATTGAACGAGCTAGAAAAAATTGGAATCTAAATCTTCGCACGGTGCTTTTTGTTGATGAGATTCATCGTTTTAATAAGGCGCAACAAGATGCTTTTTTGCCGCATGTTGAGTCTGGGTTGATAACATTAATTGGCGCCACAACCGAAAATCCTAGCTTCGAGGTAATTAATCCGCTATTGTCGCGAGCGCGCGTGTTGGTGTTGGAACAACTCTCGGGTTCTGAAATTATAGAAGTGCTAAAACGAGCTTTAAAATCAGAAAAAGCCATCAGCAAAGTTGACAAAAAATCCCTAGAATATTTGGCGGAACTCGCGGCTGGCGATGCGCGCGTGGCGCTTGCTAATTTGGAATTTGCTCTGGGAATTTCTGCGAAAGTTACTGTTGAGACAGTTAGACAAGCGGCGCAGAAAAAACTACCAGCTTATGACAAGAACGGCGAAGAGCATTATAATGTTATCTCCGCGTTTATCAAGTCGATGCGCGCTGGCGAAACCGATGCTGCGCTGTATTATTTGGCGCGCATGGTGCAGGCTGGCGAAGACCCAAAGTTCATTGCGCGTCGTATGGTGATTTTTGCCTCAGAAGACATTGGACTGGCAGCTCCTGCAGCGCTAAATTTAGCGCTTTCGGCTTTTCAGTCTGTCGAACGTGTTGGCATGCCGGAGGGAGGAATTATCCTTAGTCACGTCGTAACCGTTCTTACTAAATCTCCCAAAAATCGCCAAACTTATGATGCTTGGGCGCGCGCCAAAAAATTGTCTGCTGACACGCCGAATTTGCCAGTGCCGATACACTTGCGTAACGCGCCCACTAAACTCATGAAAAATCTCGGCTATGGTAAAACTAAATCGGGCAAAACTCAAGAATGGCAGGCGGGGTTCAACATCGGCGAAAATTATTTGCCAGAAGAAATTAAAGACAAAAAAATTTTTAAATAATCTGGCTGAAATATGTTAAAATGATAGAGAATTGTTAACAAGAGAGGAGTTAAAATGGAAATATTGATAGGGATTTTGGTAGCAGCCATAATAATATTTTTCTGGGGCGTAAAAGTAATCGATCAGTACCGTCGCGGAGTAGTGCTGACGTTGGGTAAGTACACTGGGGTTAAAAACCCTGGCCTGCGTTTTGTGGTGCCGGTTTTTCAAAAAATGATTATGGTCGACGTGCGCTCGACGCCGATCGATGTGCCAAAACAAGAGGTTATTACCAAAGATAACGTCACAGTTAACGTTGACGCCGTAGTCTATTTCCGCGTCAAGGCGCCAGAAAAATCCGTGCTGGAAACCACGAATTATGTTTATGCAACATCACAATTTGCCAAAGCCGCTCTTCGTGATGTGACTGGTAACGTTAATCTTGATGATCTGTTAAGCAAGCGAGATGAGATCTCTAACCAGATCCAGGAGATTGTCGATAAGCAAACAAATCCATGGGGGATTGATGTCGAAGCCGTAAAAATTCAGAATATTGAGTTACCACAAGACATGAAACGTGCCATGGCTAAACAGGCTGAGGCCGATCGCCAGCGTCGTGCCACTATTATTAATGCTGATGGTGAACGCACGGCTGCTAAAACTCTAGCGGAGGCAGCTGAGACCCTGAGTAATGCAACTGGTGCTATCAATCTACGCACGCTAAACACACTTGAGCGAATTTCCCAGGAGCCATCTCAGAAAACCATGGTGCTATTTCCAGTAGAGATTCTAGATTCTCTGCGCGGCCAAGTTCGCGGCGAGCATACGCATAAATAAATAGAACGGCTTTATTTTTGGCGACTTGTTATTCATGTTGGCTGTAGCGCGCTACTTTATCGGTTTTTGCCAGCGTTGTTTTGTGCTACAATATTCACGTGGCGTCTTGGCCGAGCAGTTAGGCAACGGTCTGCAAAACCGTTTAGAGCGGTGCAACTCCGCTAGGCGCCTCCAGGATGTTTTATTGCGCGATGTTTTGGCGCAATATAAGCGCGAGTGGCGGAATTGGTAGACGCTGCAGACTTAAAATCTGTTGACCTTAAAAGTCGTGAGGGTTCAAGTCCCTCCTCGCGCACCACAGTAGCGAATAAACCAGGATATGGCGGTAAATCCGTCATTTTTTGATCAAGATTTTGAAACTCTCGCCAAAGGCAAAAATGGGCATTTTGAAAGGAGGGAATGCTCACTTTTAATCAAATCGTGGGTGTTTTTATCTCCCCCGGTACGAAAAAGTGACTTTTAACTGCTGATATGCTACAATAACAACAAGCGGTTTCAGGTGAATCGCAAGGTAAAAATTTAACAAAGGAGAAAAGAATGAATTTACTATGGTTGTGGATACTGCTGGGCGTGGTTGTTCTGGTCATCGTGTTTATCATAGGCCTGTACAACAGCTTGGTGCATCTGAACATGAGGGTAAAAGAAGCATGGAGCGACATCACTGTTCAGTTGAAGCGTCGTGCGGATTTATTCGGTAATTTGGTCGAAACCGTCAAGGGCTCTGCCAAATTCGAAAAGGGCACAATCGAGCACGTAACTGAAGCGCGTGCTGGGTTGACCGAAGCTATTAAAAAGGGCGCTGCCCCAGCAGAAGTTGCAAAAGCAGAGAACGTCTTGACCAAAACTATTGGCGGGCTTAATTTTGAGGCATATCCGCAGTTGCAAACTGTTGCTAATTACGGCAAGTTGATGGACGAGGTTTCAGACACTGAAGACAAAATTCAAGCTGCTCGTCGATTTTATAACGGCGGCGTACGTGATTTCAACGTCAAGATTAAAGTTTTTCCAAACAACTTATTTGCTAGTATACTCGGCTTCAAAGAGTATGAATTATTTGAAGTTGAAGATCGTGCAGACCTAGAAAAAGGCCAAGACGCTTCAAAATCGAACGTTAGCTTTGACGAAAAATAGACATGTATAGCGCTATTGCTGCCAACAAGCGAAACACCGTCATCATCATGGCGGCGTTTCTGTTGGTCATCAGCGGTTTGGGATTGTTGGCCGGTTATGCGTTGAACGAAGGTTGGTCGCTGACTTTAATGGTGATTATCATTGCGGCTGTTTATGTAGGCATTGAATATTTTGCGGCGGGCAAGCTGGCCATAACTATGAACGGTGCACGCGAAATACAAAAAAAAGACTGCCCGACTCTTTGGAATGTGATAGAAAATATCACTATTACCGAGGGTATGCCGATGCCGAAAGTTTATGTGATTGAGGATCCGGCACCCAACGCTTTTGCGACGGGGCGAAACCCTAAACATGCCATGATAGCAGCGACGACAGGTCTGCTGGAAATCATGGACAAGCGCGAAATGGAGGCGGTAATGGCGCACGAAATGGGACATGTGAAAAATTACGATATTTTGGTTGCGACTATCGCTTTTGGGCTGGCCAGCGCCATTAGTGTGATTTGTGATGTGGCGTGGCGGATTATGATTTATGGTGGCAAAGGCGGCGATAGTAAAAACGCCATGGTGACGTATATTATAGGATTGGTAGCGGTTATTCTAGCGCCGCTTATTGCGGTGATGATTCAGTTGGCGATATCGCGTCAGCGAGAATATCTAGCCGATGCTTCTTCGGCTCTGACGACGCGCGACAGTGATGGCATGATAAGCGCTCTTGAGAAGTTGCGCGATAATGCTAAGCCAATGCAGCGTCAAAATACTTCGACGGCTCATTTGTTCACGGTGAATCCTTTGAAGCCCAAAGGATTTATGAGTAAACTATTTTCTACTCATCCGCCGATTGAAGAACGTATTGCGAGACTAAAACAAAATTCTGCGAGGATGTAGTGGCCAAAAAACTGCTGTCGCCATTTCGCAAAAGCCGCGGCAAGATTAAAGATTTTTTAAAGCGCAGACCACATCGCAGTTTTAAAAAAACCAGCCGCCGAGAAGCGCGTGTTAATTTGAAACTGCCAGGATACACGGCGTTTTTGTTTTCTGTTTGGAAAACCATTTGGCAGAATAAAAAGTTTTATCTTAAATTTTTTCTGCTGTTTTGCGGGTTCGCAGTTGTCTTGTTAGGCGTGTTGAACCAAGAATCGTACACTAATTTTCGCGATCAACTAAACCAGGCAGAAGGTAGTGGCTCTACTAATTTTGGCGCTTTGAAATATGTTACATTGGCCGTTTCGGCGATAACTTCTAATACTGGCTTGAGCATTTCTGATGGCCAAAAAGTAGTGGGCGTGCTGATGTTTATCATTGGCTGGTTGATGATTGTCTGGGCCTTGCGTCAGATTTTGGTCGGGCGCAAAGTTCGCTTGCGCGACGCTTTATACTCTTCTGGTAGCTCATTAGTTTCTACACTGGCTGTCTTGGCGGTGGCGGTTTTGCAGCTCATTCCACTGGCACTTTGCTTTGTGATTTATAACGCATTGACTGGCGTGGGAATTATTAATTCTGGTATCGCCATCGAAAATATGGCGTTTTGGTTCGCCGCGGCTTTGGTGGCGACACTGACGCTGTATTGGTGGACTTCGACGTTTATGGCGCTTATTATTGTAACGCTGCCGGGCATGTATCCGGGCAAAGCTCTGCGTATGGCAGGGGATATGGTGGCGGGAAGGCGCCTGCAGATTCTATTTAGACTGCTACACATGGCTTGGCCAATGTTGTTGGTCTGGGTGGCTGTTTTAGTGCCCGCGACTATTTTAGACAACGTCATTCAAATTAATTGGCTGCCCTTGGTGCCGTTTACTGTTCTATTGATGATGGGTTTGACTATTGTGTGGGCAACGACGTATGTTTATTTGCTGTATAGAGAGGTTGTAGAAAATGTTAAATAATAGCATGACCCAAGAGCGTTATCAGGAGTTGAAAAAACAACTCAATCATTATGCCCGTGAGTATTATGTTTTGGACAATCCAAGTGTGTCGGACGCAATTTACGACTCGCTTTTTAGTGAGCTCAAACAAATTGAAGAACGTTACCCAGAGTGGATAGCTCACGATAGCCCAACCCAGCGCGTAGCGGCTAAGCCGCTCAAAAAGTTTGAAAAGTTTCAGCACACGCACCGCATGATCTCTATTTTGGATGCTTTTTCGAACGAGGAAGCTTGGGCGTGGTATGAGAGAATTGCCAAAGTCGACGAGCGCGTCAAGCACGCGCAGTTTTTTGTTGATGCTAAAATGGACGGTCTGGCCTGCGCGCTGCATTATGAGGACGGCGTATTGGTTCGTGCCGTAACTCGCGGCGACGGTTTTGTGGGTGAAGTAGTAACGGCTAACGTTCGCACTATTGCTTCGGTGCCCTTGGCTATTGCTCGCACCAGGTCTGTGGAAATTCGCGGCGAAATTATTATGACTAAAAAAAATTTTGAAAAATTTGCTGGTACTTATGCCAATCCGCGAAACTTTGCTGCCGGCACTATTCGTCAGTTAGACCCAAAAATTGTCGCAAAACGTCCTTTGGAATTTCGTGCTTACGATTTGTTAGATGAAGGTATTATTACCAGCGAACATGCCTACGCAGAGCTAAAAAAACTTGGGTTTATTGTTAACACAGAAGCGCATTTAGAAAAAAGTTTTGCTGATGCCATAAATTACGCCCACAAGTTTGAGCCGATGCGTGACCGCTTGCCGTTTCATACCGATGGCTTGGTAATCAAAATCAATGACCGCGGACTGTATGACGATTTAGGTATAGTTGGTAAAAATCCGCGCGGAGTTCTTGCTTATAAATATCCAGCAGA
Organism: Candidatus Saccharimonadota bacterium; assembly: GCA_009783235.1. GTDB lineage: Bacteria > Patescibacteriota > Saccharimonadia > Saccharimonadales > Saccharimonadaceae > WRHN01. Next base: position 45,364 of record WRHN01000002.1, on the reverse strand, counting down.
AGAGGCCACGACGGTCGTCAAAGACATTGTGATATCCATTGGCCGTACTGGTGCAGCTACGCCAGTGGCGGTTTTTGATCCAGTATCAATAGCGGGCACGACGGTACAGCACGCCTCTTTACATAACGCTGATGAGATAGCACGGCTCGACGTGCGCATCGGCGACACGGTGGTAATTTATAAAGCCGGCGATATTATTCCGCAGGTGCAGCAGGTTTTAAAAGAATTTCGTTCTAAAAAATCAGAAAAATTTAACTACGAAAAAGCTCTGGCCTCACAGTATCCAGAACTAGAATTTGAACGGCATGGCAAAGACGTAGTTTATCGTGTTAAAAATCAAAACGCTGACCAGATTTTGAAGCGCGCCGTAGAATATTATGCTTCGCGCTCGGCGCTAGACATTGAAGGTTTGGGCGAAAAGAATGTTGCGGCGCTAGTTGACGCTGGGCTTGTTAGTGATATTGCTGACCTTTATTTGTTGACGCAGGAAGCCGTGGCGGCCCTGGAGCGTTTCGCGGATCTTTCGTCTGCGAATTTGATTACGGCAATTCAGGCCAGCAAAAATCCGCCACTCGCGCGATTTATTACGGCGCTCGGCATTCGCCACGTGGGATCGCTAACTGCCGTTGATATTGCTAATCATTTCAAATCATTCGAAAAATTACAAAAGGCAACTTTTGCAGAATTGCAAAATATTGACGGCGTGGGCGTTGTTGTGGCGGAAAGTGTTGCAGCCTGGTTTGCTGACGAAGACAACGTTAAGTTGTTAGGAAAATTCAGGTCGCTCGGCGTTGAGCCGTTTTATGAGGACTTAACTCACGGAAAATTGGCTGGACAAAGTTTTGTCGTGACAGGTACATTCGAGTCTATGAGTCGCGAAGTGGCTGCCGAAAAAATTCGCAAATTAGGAGGGATTTTTCAATCGTCGGTCGGTAAAGGCACGACTTGTTTGGTAGTTGGTGGTAAAATTGGAGCATCGAAACGCGCTGCCGCAGAAAAATTTGGCACGAAAATTATTAACGAACAAAACTTTAAGGAGATGATAGATGAGCAATAAAATGACACTAAATAAATACAAAAATTATTTAACCATGATTGAGGCTTTGCCTGGCAGCCAGTTGTTTCAACACCTTTATCTGGTTGACGAGAATGGTCAAGAAATTGATGCTACGAAAGGCGGCGATTTGTCTTGCGCGTTGGTGGTTAGTTGGATCTTGCATGGTTTTGGTTGGATTGATTCGCCGCATGCCACGGTGAATTCTACGCTGAAGGCCATGGTTGAACACGGCTGGCGTGAGACTAGCGAACCTAAGCCTGGAGACGTTGTTCATTGGCCACCGAATCACCACGGCATTGCGCACGTTGGTTTTTACTTGGGTGATGGAAAATTCATCAGCAATAATGATGAGGCGAAAACGCCAATTTTGCACGACGAAATTCATTACGGCAATCCGCCGGATGCTTTTTATACGCGGGAATACGACGTTTAGCGCCAGATTGAAAATCCGCGACCAGCGAAGGCTTTGTTGAATAATTCCGCCGGAATAAAAGACGGCGCGGATATTTCTGCGGGGTCGTGAATATAGACCCCTACTAAATCACCGCCCTCAAATTTAGCGCCGACTACTAAAACTAAATGTCCGCCCCTTTTTTCACTTAATTCACCACGTAAAATTTTTGGATTAACCGAAGCCACCACAAAACGGCCTTTTTTTAGTTTAGTTATCTTGTCTTCAATATTCAACTCACGATGGGTTTGACCGTGTAAGCCGAGACCGCGCGCCAGTTTAACTAGTGGCGTGTATCTCCAATCGTAGTTTTCGTTAACGCCGCCGGCTTCCACAGCCTGTTTTGTAAGATTAGCCACGCTAATTTCTAAAAGTTCATAAGCATCCAAAACCATAGCCAAACAAACGAGGCCGCACAACCGCGACGACCAAAAATCATAGTCCGCGTCACTGAAACCCAGTTTCTTTGCCGAATCATATTGAGAAATGTGATTTGGTTTTGGTGAGATAAAAAAATCCATAAAGCTATTTTAGCACAATACGGATAAACTTTCTAAAGTACAGTAAAGATGCGGGCACTATTGACAAAACCAGTATTCTTTGCTATAATACAAAAATAGGCTTGGTATGTTTGTTTACACACCAAAGACGACCAGGCGCGCACGTTGTGCTTTGGGTCGTCTAGGATTTTAATACCGTTTGCTTGTAAAACGTCATTATACAACCACCGCTATGGTTGGCCGCTATAAGGAATTAAAAAATAAATTGATTCTCTATAGTGGCCAGTTATGGAATTGGGCTGCGTTAAGCGTGTCAAAAAGTCAGGGCTTGGGTTTTTAGCGTTTGATTACCCGGGCCAGCGCTCTTGCGAGAGCGTTTAACCAAAAGGAGGCTTGCAATGTCGGAGGTGGAGATGGTTACGCTTAAGACGGGCGTGGAATTACCAGCAGTTGTTGTAAAAGCAGTGATGATTGTGTTGCGTTCGTTGCCTGAAGAAGGCGTAGTAGGAGTTATAAAACTTTATGAACTGGCGAAAAAATGTCGAGATTCTGACCACTAGATGTTTGGCTCAATTAGCGCGGATCTCATATCTGCAGGACTTCTTGAAAAAGACGGACAACCGCATAGTACGGTGCGAGACATAGTTCTTGCGGCGGTTGAAGACGAGGGCCTTGATATGCGTTTGACTTCGCCAGTGGCAGAAAATTAAGCTGACTAGACGTAGAAACAGTAAGCGCAAAGCGCCTTGTAATACAAGGCGCTTTTAAATTACATTTGAAGCATTTTTTAACGCGGAGTTTATCGGCGCGTAGTTAAATCATACAGCGCAACGCCCGTAGCGACGGCGACGTTGAAGGATTCTTTTTGACCGCGCATGGGAATTTCTATTAAATCGTCGCAAAGTTGGCGGAGCTGATTTTCTATGCCGCCGACTTCTTCTCCGAGCAGCAAAGCAATTTTCCCGCTCGGTTTATAATCTGGCAGCAAAATCGCTCGCGCGTCTTGCTCGAGTCCGACTATCCGCCAGCCGTCTTTTTTTTGCTCGGCAATTTTTGCAATTAAATCTGGCACATACTCACTCACTACTATTTCTTCCGCTCCAAGCGCTGTTTTGTGAATTTGTTTTGACATTTTTTGACGTACGTGCGGTAGGTTGCTGTGCCAATTCGGCGTGTATCCAGAAAGGTAAATTTTGCGTACGCCAAAACCTTCAGCGGTGCGAAAAATCGAGCCCAAATTTAAAACAGACCGAATATTATGCGCGATAATCACGATTTCCACGGATTAATTTTAACACTTATTGCGACAGAATGATAATAGAATGCTCCGCTAGCGGAATGCACAAGGCGTTTTCGTCGTTAGTTTCTGCGTAATCGAAAACCATGTCGGGAAATTCTGGATGATAGCCACTCCAACTGGAGTTGAATTGCACCGAGAGAATGCCAGAAAATGGCAACTTCAGTTCATATTCATCGAACCTGTTTTCGCCAAAATTAGCGATAATAATGCAATTTCCACGCGTGTAAGCCACGACGTTATTTTCTTTGTCTGTGTGAAATACCTCAAAAAATCCGCCAGTCAATCCTGCGGTGTTGCCGAAAGTGTTTTTGCGAAGATTAAGCAGGTGGCGAAAGGCCAGGGTAATGTTGGGCCAAAACGCTCGCTGAACATCCCAGTCTAACGGCTCAAGAGAGCTAAACTCGCCAGGTTGCATAAATTCTTGACCAGCCAGCAGCATCGGTGGGCCAGGAGCAGTCAGGGTAATGCCAGCAGCCAGCAATAGTTTTTGTTGCGCCCATAAACTTGTGGGATTCGACGAGTCAAAATCAACGTCCAGGCGCCTACCGCCATCAGAGCGCGAGGCGGTGTCATGACTCTCAGAGTAAATGATTTTTTGACGGAAATCGCCATTATAATAACTCTGCATCTCTTTTATCATATTATCGACATCTTGCCATTTGCCGACGCCAAAACTCTCTCGAATTTTGCTAGGAAAGCCCAAACCCCACTGAGCATCAAACCCAGCACCACCGTCATTTATTGGTTTTGTCAGGTAGTCATTGAGCGAGGTGTCCTCAGCAATCACCACGGCACGCGAGTTTAGTTTATGTACCAATTGCGTGATGTCTTGCAGTAGTTTCCAGCCTTCAGGATTGGCGGCGTCAGGATTTTCGGTGCCATCAAAACTGCGAATGTGATGCGTAGAGTCCAATCTCAGCCCGTCAACTTTGAACTCTTCAATCCACATGCGCACGTTATCCAAAATGAACTGCCTGACTTCTGGTCGGCCATAATCGTAGCGCGGCCCTAGCCACGGCGTGTCAGCTCGCCCATCATTGTAAAAGTAAATTCCGCCGTGATAGCCTTCGTTCCAACCGTCAAACTGCCACAGGTCATTATGATCAATCGCGGCGTGGTTATACACTACGTCGACAATTACGCCGATGCCATGTTTATGAGCCGAGCGCACAAAGCGCTGAAATTCAATTCGCCCGCCAAAACGTTCTTCTATGCTAAACAGATGCGACGGACTATAGCCGCGATCGTTATAATACGGCGTTGAATTGATGGGCATAACCTCGATCATATTAATGCCGAGATTTTTCAGATATCCCATTTTTTTGATAATTTCATTGAAGGTGCCCGGATGACCAGGGAAAGGCTGGGCGAAAGTGCCGACGTGCAGTTCGTAAATTATTTGTTTATCGCGCGGCACGGCGCGGAATTTTTTTTCTGGCCATCGGAAAGTGTCTTTGATAATCAGCCCGCAACCATCGTTCGAAGAAGTCAAAACTCGTGCATACGGATCGTTGCGATAAATGATATTGTCCCAGGGATCTTGGATTTTATATTTGTAACGCATGCCGGGGTGTGCCGAGCCAATTTTGGTTTCCCAAATGCCTGGCTCGATGGAAATCATTTCGTAATCAGCAAATTCGTTGTCGTTTTCTTCTAAAAAGACCCAGACTTTTTTGGCATTTGGTGCCCAAACCACAAAATCCACGTAGTTTTTCTGCACTGTTGAGCCAAACGGCATCCCACCCTTATCCATCATTTTCTCTTAAAAATTCCTTTGACTTTAGTAAATATCAGTCTGCGACGCTTTTTGTCTCTCAGGACGTGAATAATGGCCGGCAGCAGCGATAAGATGACTATTAGAACGATGAGCGGCATGATATACAGGTCAATTTGCTCGGGGTCAATCAGGTAGCCGAAACTTTTGAACAGGTAATAGCCAGCTAGGGTAAAGCCGACAGTCCAAATCAGCGCGCCAAAAATGTTATAGGCGATAAACTTTAAATAGTTCATCTTAGAAATGCCAGTTACTATGGGGTTGAAGGTACGGATTATGGGCATGAATTGCGCCAAAACTACGGCAATGGGGCCGTGTTTTTCGTAGAACTGCTCGGACATTCGCAGGTATTCTTGTTTGAAAATGCGGGAGTCTTTTTTGCGGAATAGTTTACGCCCCACTTTGTAGCCGAAAAGATAACCAACAGAATTGCCGAGAACCGCAGCCACAAAGAATAAAATCGACAACAGGGCAATGTCAACAGGCAAAACCCCTAGTCCAGTCAGAGCGCCAGCTGTGAACAGCAGCGAGTCGCCAGGCAGGAAAAACCCCACCATTAGCCCGGTTTCAGCAAAAATAATCAGGCATACCGCGTAACCTAAAACCGACAAGACTACCTCTAAACTGACTCCTGGAATCATACTCCCTAATTCTAGCACAAAAAAGCTTAAACAAAAACACTTGACATAAGCGTTCTATTGTGCTAGAATTGGAACGTTATGAGGATAAGTTCACAACACTATATTTTTAACGCCAAGACCAATGTGGTGCTTTTTGCCATGTTGCCGGTCAATTGGCACAAAATAGTGTGAGACTTATCTTAATCTAATTACTCAAAATACGAAGCTAGATGAGTCTCCGACAAGGAGACTTTTTATAAAAAACTAATAATTAAAGCAATCCTCTCGGAGGTTCAACTAGCTGCATATCAAAATGTCAGCTAGTACTTTAACGAATTATTTTTGACCAAACTATTTTTCACAAAGAAGGGTTGCAAGCCATTTTTGAAGTATTTATTTCAGAGAAAGGAAAAGAATATGGATAGGACGATAAGGAAAGTCAAAGGAAGTCTGAGGTTGATAAGCCTCGAGTCGGTCATCACGGCGACGTGTTTGGCCATGCCGATTATGGCGCCGTTTTTCAATTCCATAGGCATGGATCAAGGGCAGATTGGTTTGAGCCAAGCAGTGTTTACGATCGTGATATTGGTGCTAGATGTGCCAGCTGGCTGGATTGCTGATAGGTTCTCTCGAAAATGGGCGAATATCTTGGGCGATTTTGGCGCAGCGTTGGGATTTTTGTTCTACGCGCAAGTCGACAGTTTTGCAGGAGTTGTAGCAGCAGAAGTCATCTTGGGAATCACTTTGTCATTTTCTTCTGGCGTTGACTCTATATTGGTAGAGGACTACACCAACAAAATTGGCGACAGTTTTCAAGAGAGATGGGCGCGCATCGTCAAGTGGCGAGCGGTTGCCCAAATAGCCATTTTGGCAATAGGCGCTCCTCTGGGAGCTTATGATTTTCGGTTGGCTATCGCCGCCAGCAGCGCAGTGTATTTTGTCGGCGGTTTTGTTTCGCTGTTCTTGCTGGACAGCGAAGAGAAACATCGGCCGTCGCACAGAAATTTTCTTGTTGATATCAAAACCGTTATTAAAGACGGACTTTGGAAAAACAAGGATTTGCGCTGGAAAACCATTGCCTATGCGGTAGCTACCGAAATCACTCACCCGACTTTATGGGTGCTTACGCCGTTGCTGTTACTAGCGGGCGTACCGATGATTTTGGTGGCTAGCAGTTGGATACTCAATTCAATCGCCGAAGCCATAGCCGCAGAGTTAGTGCAAAAACGTAATAAGAAAATCGCGGCGTGGCCAGCTTGGCAAAAGTTTGTTTTGCCAATTTTGGTGGTGTCGGTCGGATTCGCTACAATATGTGTGCACCTATCGCTGATCACGGTTTGGCTATACGCTGTAGCGGGATTTGCTCGAGGCTGGACCTCTAGTGTCATTCAGCCGATGGTTCAAGAAGGACTGGCGGCTGACGTCAAGACTACGTTGATGTCTTTTGCGAAGTGCCTTTGCCGCTTGATTTACGTGCCTTTGGTCTGGCTGTTCGGGTTGGTTGGCAATGCTGATCCGCGCTGGTCGTTAGCTTTGTGTTTGGTAGTTTTTCTACCAGCATCATTTATCATCGTTCGAAAGCTCAAAAGATAATTCACCCCCAAAAGCCCAGTGATAAATGTGTCGCTGGGCTTTTACTCTGGTGCGTGTTAAAATGAAACAGTGAATAAGAGTTTGGAAAAAAAGTTGAAAAATCTGCCGAACGGGCCGGGAGTTTATTTTTATAAAGATGCGAAGGGCGAGGTGATTTATGTGGGCAAGGCGAAAAATCTGCGCCATCGAATTTCAAGTTATTTTCAAAATAAAAATCATGATTTAAAAACGCAAAAATTAGTTGCGGAGATTGTCGATCTAGAAATTCAAGAAGTCGAAACTGAGTTTGACGCGCTGTTTTTGGAGTCGGAAATGATTAAGCGCTATATGCCGCGGTTCAATATTTTGCTGCGTGATGATAAGTCGCAGATTTTTGTGCGGGTAGGGCTAAAGGACGTTGTGCCAAACGTGACTTTTGTGAGAGATCCGCTAGACGACGGAGCGGAATATGTTGGCCCGTTTTACTCGTCCATACCGATAAAAAAAGCTCTGCGTGTTTTGCGGCGAGTTTTTCCGTATTACACAACCAAAACTCTGCCGAAGTCGAAATTGGATCGCGATTTGGGGTTGGTGCCAGAGGCTAATGATGAGAATTATATTAAAGACCTTAAAAAACTTTTGTCATATTTGAGGGGAAATCGCAAAGCATTACTGCGAGAAATGGAAAGAGAAATGAAGGTCGCTGCTGCGAGGCATGATTTCGAGACGGCGGCTATTTTGCGTAATCAAGTTATGAGCCTCAAAGAATTTGATAGTCGCATACTTTTTGGCTCGGAAGAGTTCGTGGATATTTCTAAGGACAGGGGGCTAGCGGGATTGGCGAAAATTTTGGAGCTTGACGCGCCGCCGCGCCGCATTGAGGCGTATGACATTTCGCACACTGGCGGTCAAAATGTTGTGGGGTCTATGGTGGTGTTTAGTAACGGCTTGGCCGACAAAGCGCAGTATCGCAAGTTTAAAATTTCGTGCGAAAAAAATGATGATTTTGCGGCTTTAACTGAAGTACTGAAAAGGCGTTTTTCTGGACGACACGCTAATTGGCCGATGCCAGACTTGGTGTTATTGGACGGTGGTGCGCCGCAACTGCGAGCGGTTGAGGGCGTTTTGTGGCCGCTGAATATTCCTTGCGTTGGCGTGGCTAAACGCAACGAAGAAATTGTTGTGCCGAAAGTTTTTTCGTCTAACGGAGCTGCTGCAGATTTTGTCAAAATTAATTTGCACGGCGCTCAACATAACACCGCGCATGCTAAAAATCTCATTGGCGCCAGCAAAGACTATGATGACGTAGTTAAACTTTTTCAGCGAATTCGTGATGAAGCCCATCGGTTTGCGGTTAATTATCACACTTTACTGCGTGGCAAAGGTATGTTAAAATAGGGCAAACTAACGAGAGGAAAGAGTATGATTCATGAAATTTTAACTTGGGTAATGGGCGTCAGCGCTTGCTTGATGATTTTAGCGATTTTGCTACAGGCGCGCGGTGCGTCGCTCGGAGCTGGTTTTGGTTCAAGCGGTGAGTTGTTCACCACGCGCAGAGGCGTTGAGAAGAATCTTTATGACACGACCATTGTTCTGGCGGTGATTTTCGTGGCCAGCATTTTAGTTAACTTAGTTTTAGGTTAGGGCATTGAAGAAAAAACAGACGGAACCAAAACAAACCGTGGCTCCTGTCGCGGTTGATGATTCTGGTGGCGGTTTAAAAGACAAACTGCCAGACACTAAAAATGTGAAGGCAAGTTATCGTCGCTTGGAGCGGGTGTCTGTTACCCACATCTACAAATTTGTAATCATGCGCTGGAAGCGTCTAACTCGCGTGCGAGAACACCTAGCTGGTTGGCTGGTGATTGTTTTGTTGCTGCTTGTGTCAGTAGTCGTGCAGGGCGTTCTGACAGAGAACACAGTGATGAGTACGGCCGGGGTGAGCGGTGGCGTGTATTCCGAAGGCGTGGTTGGTGAGGTGCATAATCTTAATCCAATTTTCGCTGAGAGCGATACTGAAAAAGCATTGTCGCGACTGATGTACAGGGGGTTGTTCACGTACGATCCGTACGGTAGTCTGCAGCTGGATATTTTAGAAAGATACACCATTAGCGCTGACAGTAAAAGTTATGAATTTACGCTCGGCAATATTTTGCGCTGGAGCGATGGTCGGGAAATTGTAACAGACGACGTGATTTTTACGATTGACTCTATCAAGAATTCGGCGCTGGCTTCGCCTTATCGTAAAAGTTTTAGTAAAATAACGGTTGAAAAAATTGACAACAAAAAATTCACTGTGCGCACTTCGCTACCAACGAACACCTTGTTTGACTTGCTAATTATTGGCATTTTGCCTAAACATCAACTAGCGGACATAGGCACGCTAAACATACGAGGGTTTTATGATCAACAGCCAGCGGTTGTTTCTGGCCCCTATCAGTATGTCGGCCAAACCGCAGCCAGCGAGACAAACTCGACGATTACCTTTAGCGTAAATGACAACTATCGTCGTGCCAAACCGCATATTCCACTTATCAAAATTCATACCTTCGCGGATTCTAGCCATTTGAAACAAGCTATTGCGAGCGGCGATATCAACGCGGCGGCGGGTTTGAGCCGAGATGATGCAGCCGAAATACCAAAATATTCTAGCCTGAAATTAATTCAAGAAACCCTGCGCGACGGTGTGATGGCTTTGTTTAATACTCATAGTTTAGACTTAAGTCAGCGACGTGCGCTGCGCCTAGCAGTTGATCGAGAGGCGGTTTTGGATATGGTAGCGGTAGATGGCGTGAGGCCGCAGGCGCTAGACGCACCGACCTTTGGCGAGTTTGATACTGGCCAGCCAAACCGTAGCGTAGAAGAAGCGGAACGTATATTAGATGCTGCGGGCTGGAACAAAAGTCAGGACGGGGTGCGGGTAAATTCCGCCGGCAAAAAATTTGAGATATCATTTGTAGTGGCGTCGGGAACTAGTTATGCTGGCGTGGCAGAAATATTATCAAAAAATTGGCGCGATATTGGCATCGCCGTGAACTTGAATTATGTAGATGTCAAACAATTGCAAGCTAGCTATATGGTGCCGCGCAGCTACGATGTTTTGCTGACTCAGTTAAAATTCGGCGCGTATGACGATTCATCAGCATATTGGCATAGTTCTGGGGCTAACCCGGTCGGCACAAATTATTCTAATTATAGCTCTTCAATGGCCGACCTAGCCATTAACGCAGCGCAAGTAGCTAAAACTGAAGAAGAACGCAACGCGCGTTACGAGGAATTTTTACAGCAATGGGTCAGCGACGCGCCAGCAGTAGCGCTGTACAGTCCGATGTTTTACTACGCCGCCAACAAAGGCATCAACACGCTAGCGGGCGGTCTAATTATTGATGCTAGTTGGCGATTTTCAGAGCTGACAAATTGGACCGTGCTCAGCCAGTCCGTTTTTAGAACGATCTAAACGTGCGGAATATCTGTATAATCGGCAATGTCGTGGTTGGTGGTGACCAGATTTTGTAGGTCAAGTTCGCGCACATCGCGATGCCCCATGGCGCCAGTCATGGTTTTTAATTCTTGATTGGAAATGCCCAGATAATTTTCGACCTTCTTTGCATCTGCCAGGTCGGAATCAGTCGCCAGAGCGGTCAATACACTGGTGGCTACAGCTACGGCGTCGGCGCCCATGCTCAGAGCCTTAGCGAAATCTGACGAAATACGCAGCCCACCAGTCGCAATTAAATCGATAGCTAACTTGTTCTCGTCCAAAAATTTACGAGCGCGAGCCAGGGCGTACACAGTGGGGATACCAGCAGCGTCCCGCCAAATTTTCGGCGCTGCGCCAGTTCCACCTCCGCGTCCGTCAATGGTTACAAAATCTGGCTGAGCAATTTTCACCCACGCCAAATCAGCTTCAACATCATTGGCGGCAAGCTTGATACCAATTGGTCTGCCGTCAGATTTTTGCCGCAGCTCATCGACCAGACCTTTCAAGTCCTCGGGCGAATTAATGTCCGTGAAGGCTGGCGGGGCAATTATATCTTCACCCGCTTTCTTGCCGCGTATTTTGGCAATTTCTTCGGTAACCTTAGCACCTGGCAGATGGCCGCCCAGACCAGGCTTCGCAGATTGGCCAATTTTTATTTCAATAGCGCCAGCGCGTTTGAGATTTTTGTCGGTCGCTGAATACTTGCTCGGCACATACTCAAAAATATAGCGCGAATTTTCCGCTATTTCGCCTTCGTATATGCCGCCCTCGCCACTGCCGATTCCTACACCAACAGCGTTCGCTCCGCGAGCAATGGCAGTTTTTTGCTCGCCAGTCAGCGCGCCATGGCTCATGTGCGAAACGATAATCGGGCAGGATAGTACCAGAGGCTTTTTCGCCAGGCGACCAATCACTGTTTCGGTTTTGACTTCGGTCGGGCTCTCAAGCGGCTTACGATTTAGCTGGCCGCCAATTAGCAAAATATCGCTCCAATTAGTTACATTGATTTTAGTTCCCGACGGTTCGATCACGCTCTCGCCAGTGGCGGCGATTGTTTGAATATAAGCCATGTTATCTTCGAGCGATGCGTTTGGCGCTTCGTGGGATTTAGGCCCAACAGTTTCTTCAGCAATTGGCTCAAACAGGGACTTAGGCGCACCACAAACAGGGCAAACCCAATCGTCGGGAAGGTCAGAAAAATCTGTACTTTCGACTGATTCATCATAGTTTTGGCCACACATTTTACATCTGTAAATCATTTATCCTCCTTTAATTTATTTTCAAGCGTCCGCAGACTTCCCTGCCAAAAACAGGGAAGAGCCAAACGGTCTAGTAGTTCTCTGCTCGTACTTCAAAAAAGCTTTGCGTGTGCCCGCAAACAGGGCAAACTCCAGGGGCTGTCGTGCCGAAATGCAAATGCCCACACTTGCCGCACTTCCACATCACGTCGCCATCTTTTTCGAAAACTCGGTCTTTTTCAATATTTTCTAATAGTTTAAGATAACGCTCCTCGTGAGATTTTTCGATTTCGCCAACCTTTTCAAACTTAAAAGCCAGCTCGTCGAAGCCTTCCTCCTTGGCCTCCTTCGCCATGCGAGCGTACATATCCGTCCACTCATGATTTTCGCCCGCCGCCGCATCGGCCAAGCCAGCTTTGACTTCTGGCACTTCACCGTCATGCAGCGCCTTAAACCACAGCTCGGCGTGTTCTTGCTCATTGACCGCAGTTTCTTCAAAAAAATTGGCAATTTGCTCAAAACCCATTTTACGAGCTTTGGCCGCATAGAAAGTATATTTATTGCGAGCTTGCGATTCGCCAGCAAACGCCTCCATTAAATTTTTCTCTGTTTTAGTGCCTTTTAGATTTTTCATTATTCTTCCTTTCTGATTTGTTACATTTGTGACATATTCCGCTCGCCAATAGCTGATAGTCATTTAGTTTAATTTTACCACCTTTTTCAACTTGTCGCTTTAAAATTTTGGACAGTCTTACTGTGATGTCATAAATTTCACCGCAACTTTCGCAGAGCGCATGGATATGTTCATTGGCTGTTGCGTCGTAGTGGTCTGGTTCACCTGGAACCGTAAATTTATGAATTAAGCCTTCCTTGGTTAAATTTTCCAGATGACGATAGACAGTCGCTAGGCTAATACGCGGACATTTTTGGCGGGCGCTGAAATGAACCATCTCGGCCGTGGGGTGATCAAAACGGTGTAGAACATCATTTTTGACTACATCGCGCTGAATGGATTGCTTCTGCATGAACGAGCCTTTCTGGCTGGTGATAAGCCAATTAATTTTAGTAATTTAATCACTCAGCCTTTACGTTTATATTATTTAATAATAATAACTATTATCATTATTAATATAACAAAACATAATATAAAATGCAAACTTTTAAAATAATTAAAAAATAAAATATTGCCTAGCGGCTCCCCTTTTTCGTGAACCTGCTATTTTTCTCTTTCCAAATCTCCAGAACGTGTTAAAATTAAATTATCTGGGTGTGGCGCAGTTGGTAGCGCGCGGCGTTCGGGACGCCGAGGTCGTCAGTTCAAGTCTGATCACCCAGACCATTTACCGACAGCAGATTTATGTTATAATAAAAACATGAAATACGCTTTTGTGTCGCTGAGCGTTTTGGCGGTCTGGATAGCCATAATATTGGTGGTATATTTTCTGCAATATGAAGGAGTACTCTTGCCGCTGCTAGCCATTTTTATGACCGTGGCGTTGTTCATTATTGGTTTCGTGAGGAAAAAATGATGTCCGGTCGCACCGTGCAGTTTGCCAGACTGGCTAAAAAAACTTGCTAAAATTCAATTGTCAAATTCACCCAACAAACAGACCGAATACAAGCGAACGCTGTTTTATGAAATGAAAAACATGGGCGGCGTTTATTTTAAGTGTTTGCAGATTTTAGCGGTGAATAATAAATTTCTTGAGGGGTGGGCTGGGCCTGCCGAAATGACTGTCTTCAACCAAATTCCAACCGAGACTATTGACGTTAGCCAGCACATAGACGTTTCGGCGTTTTCGCATTATGGCACGGAGCCTTTTGCAACGGGTTCATTTGCGCAAGCTTATAAAGGCCGGTTGAAAACTGGTGAAACGGTCGCTATAAAAATTTTGCGCCCTAGTATTAGCAACCACCTTGACCAAGATTTGCGCTATCTGCGTCGTTTGGCGGGTTTGTTCACTAAGTTTATAGTTAGCCCTATTGTGAACTATCAAGATGTTATTGATGAGTTTTGCAAGACTTGTGTCCTGGAGACAGATTATAGTCGTGAAATTGCTAATATGGAATATTTTCATAAGTTTTATCAGGGTCATCCGCTCGTTGTTATACCTAAAGCCTACAGAAGCCTATCTAGTTCAAATGTCATAGTGCAGGATTTTATTGACGGCCCAACTTTTGCTGATGTTTTGTCCGCCACTGTAAATCAGCCAGCCACCGAGATAGCCAAGCGAATGACGGGCTCTGATTTATGGTCGCAGCTGGCGGTAGCTGGTGGCGAGGCGTTGCGCATGGCCATGCAAGCCAACTATGTTTTTGGCGATCCGCATCCTGGCAACATTAAGTTGTTGCCAAACAATAAGATTGCTTTTATTGACTTTGGTATTATCGCCAATAAACCAATTAGCCAGGCGGCTTTTCGGGACTGGGTTAAGGCTTATCGTAATATTTTAGACGGTTCGGGGGGCTTACATAAATTAATCGAGACAACACTGATGTGTTTTTCGCCAGATTTTGCTACTGCTCTGAACAATTGCAGTTTTGATGCTGCCCAACCAGTCTTAAGTGTGTTGGCGGAGGCAGTAACGTCCAAGTTTGACAACATGAAAGACGACAGGGCCGTCCGAGATTTGGCTGACAATGGACATTTCTTTCGTTTGCTAACAGAGGTGCTTGATGGCGGTAATGCGCTGAACGTTAGACTCGACATGTCTGGTTTCCAACTGCTCAAAGCCATGCAATCGTTTCTTGGTTCACTTACGGTTTTAGACGATCGCGAAACGCGTGATAAATTTGCATCAGCTATGCTGGCGGCTATGAACTACGCGCTTTCGTACGCCGAAGCTTATGGTGTCAAGAACGATATGCCAACAAAATCGCGTTTCAGTCTCGGCGAGAGCTATGAATTATTGCTAGAAACCTTTTCATCTCTAGCTGAGAGTGATCAGTTTATCTTTGAGCGCGTAAGTGGTAGAATGTTAATATGAACAGGAGTTTTATGAAGAACTTGGTTTTGCATGTCAAATATCCTTATACTGCCGCAACCATCGCGATTATGTGGCTGGGCGTGGCGGTGATTATTGGCTTGCAACAATCGCTCAACGCGGAGTTGTTGATAGCGGTTACTGCGGTTAGCAGTTTGGTGGTAGCTGCCATCGGTTTTGCGGCGCCGAAGTAGATTATTAAGCGGTGCCTCTTTTTTTCGAGCGTGTTTTATGGTAGGATAAAAGAGTAATATCAACTTTCGGGCGCGTATCAACAAAAACGCGCTCTCAAAATCCAGGGAAGGAGAGCAAATGAAGGAATATGAACTGACGATTTTGATACGTTCCGATTTAGAGTCGGACGTCAAAAAAGTTTTGGATAAGGTCGGTAAAGTTATTACCGACAATAAAGGCAAGGTGGTCGCAACAACAGAACAGGGCAAAAAGCGCTTAGAGTACAAAATTAAAGACGAAACGCACGCGATTTTTTATCTGTTGACGTTGGATTTGCCAGCCGAGGCTGTAGGTAAAATTGATGCCACATTGAACATCACGGAAGATGTAATCAGACATCTTGTCGTTAAGGTTGATGCCAAGAAAAAGGCGTTAATTGAAGAAGCAGCTAAGGTTGAAAAAACCGAGGAATAAGAAAGGAGCTAGAGATGGCATTTAATAAGGTAATATTACTAGGAAATTTAACAAGAGATCCGGAGACGCGTTCGACATCTGGTGGCGCGAGCGTGACGAATTTTTCGGTAGCTGTCAATGAAAGCTGGGTGGATAAATCTGGCGAGAAACAAGAGCGCACCAGTTTCATTGAGTGCGAAGCTTGGGGTCAAAGAGGTGAAACCATTGCGAAGTACTTCACCAAGGGACGGCAAATTTTGGTAGAAGGTCGTTTGCGTCAAGACACTTGGGAGGATAAAGATACCGGCAAAAATCGTTCGGCTATTCGCGTGGCGGTGGACAGCTTTAGTTTTGTCAACGATGGCAAGAGCGGTGCTGGTAGTGGTTCGGGCTCTGGTAAATCTAGCACCGAAGAAATTAGCGACGAGCCGATTAATTTGGATGATATCCCGTTTTAGGAAGAGGAGAATATGGCAAAGAAATTTGTAAAAAAACAGTTACCGAAGTTTTTTGACTATAAAGACGTTGAAACTTTGAGAAAATACATGGATAGTTACGCTCAGATTATGCCGCGCACAGCGACTGGGCTGAACGCTAAAATGCAGAGCGAGCTAGCTCGCGAAATTAAGCGCGCTAGACATTTGGGTCTGCTGCCGTTCGTGTCGAACGACTAGGGGGCATAGGTTGTGGCGAAATAGCGTCTACTGAGGGCGCTATTTCAATAGCTAGAACAGCAATTAGCACTCGAGACTTGCAAGTGCTAATTATTTGTGTTAGACTTGTCTAAGTTATGAGCGAAAAAAGAGATTACTACGAAGTTTTAGGTCTTGCTAAGAGTGCTTCGGTTGATGAAATTAAGAAAGCTTATCGCAAGGCGGCGGTTAAGCACCACCCCGACAAAGGCGGTGACGAAACCAAATTTAAAGAGGTGAGCGAGGCGTATGAAGTTTTAAAGGATCCAGCTAAAAAACAGCGCTATGATCAATTTGGGCATGCTGGCGTCGCAGGGGGCGCGGCATCTGGCGGTAATCCATTTGAGGGCTTTAACTTTAACGGCCAGAATATTAATTTTGATTTCGGTGGTTTTAATGGTGGCGGTTTTGGTGGTATTGAAGACATTTTTGATATGTTCACGGGCGGTGGATTTTCGCGTCAGCGCGCGCGCGGCGCCGATTACCAGACTAGTGTAACTATTGATTTTGAAGAGGCAATTTTTGGCACCGAAAAAACGGTTGGCGTCCGTACTGGCGATCACGTCAAGATAAAAATTCCGGCGGGTATTGATGATGGCATGCAGATTCGTCTGGCTGGTAAGGGCGGCGAGCCCAGAGGCGATGGCGGCGCACCGGGAGATTTATACGTGGCGATTAGTGTGCGTCCGCACAAGAAATTCACGCGCGAGGGCAGCCTTATCCTGTCGCAAGAAACTATTTCTATGGTTGACGCGGCTCTCGGGTGCGAGCTAGAGGTCGCTACTGTAGACGGCCCTGTGGTGATGAAGGTGCCGGCTGGTACTCAGTCGGGTACGGATTTTAAGCTGTCTGGGCATGGTGTACCGCTCATTCGCTCTGATGGTCGTGGCCCGCAAATTGTTACTATTCAAGTAGAAACTCCGCGCAACCTGACTAAAAAGCAAAAAGAACTGCTGCAAGAGTTTGAGGGCAAAAAGCGCCGCGGACTTTTTGATTTTAACTAATCATAAGCAGCTTGTTTTTATGGTTAAAATGTGGCAAAATTGAACCATGCAGCCCGACGTAGATGCAGAGGTGGATGCTTACGGCGAAATTCTGAAAGAGCTAAAACCAACGACGGCCAGTAGCAAGGCCGAAACTTTGGAGTATCCACAACTAAAAACCGAAAACTTTGACAAAGACGAGGGTGGTTTTGAGGCGGAACATCAAGAAATCAATGATGAATTGATTCGCTTGAAACGTCAGGACGTGCGCAGCAAAGTGAAACACTTGGAACTTTTGGCCAAGCACGCCAACGACGACTCGATTCCGGTGGATAATCGGCAATTCGCAGCTGATGAATTTACTAAAATTAGCATCAAAATGTACGGTGAGCCAGACCCTGAGGTTGCTGGGAAAATACTGAATGAAGGACTAGTTGAATTTTACGGAAAATATGACGATATTCGCACTTTGGTCAAGAGTTATCTGCACGGCGAATATCCCGGCCTGTTTGATTTGTTCGGCGATGATAATCAGCGGTGGGTTGGGCCATCCGAGATTGCGGAATTATTCGAAAAGGGTTTAAATTATCTGAAGAGTCAAAATCAAAAAGATTGGGGGGATTGGCAAGTTCTACAGGTTGATTCGGATAAATTGAGCGTCAGTAGATCTAGCAAGACCATCTGCGTGGGCTTGCATCGTTCCAGCGACAAACTAATTACTGTGAAGGGTCTGTTCGCGCACGAAGTTCTGCGCCACGCTCGTACGGCCATTAATGGCGCGAAGTTGGACTCGCTTTTGAGCTCTGGCTTGCCTGATCATGTGCCGGCGGAAGAAGGGTTTGCTACCATCAACGAATTTGCTATTGCCGATAAAATACCAGATAAACTGGTGGATAGATATGTGGACATATCGGCGGCGCTGGGTCAGCTAAGGGTTACTAGCGGTAACCACATTCGCATCAAGCGTTCGAAGCTGGTATTGGCGGTGATTGAGCGTTTGCGACGACGCTATCCTGATAAATCTCAGGACGAAATTGAGAATATCGCCTATGCGCACGTCAACCGCATTTTTCGAGGCACCCCTGGCAATGACGCAATATCGGGCGTGTTCACCAAGGACGTGGTGTACTTTAACGGTTTTATAGATATGCTGAAATATATTCGAGCGGAGTTGGACGGCGGTAAAAGTATCAAAGAAATCATGAAATTTGTTGAACTCGGTAAATTTGACCCCACGAACTCTGACCACGTGGACTATGTGAAAAATAAGTTGAAACAAGCGTAAAACATTGTGTTTTTATGGTTAATATGGTATAATAGGAAGATATGAAGAAGCCAAATGTGATAGGTTGTTTTGAACGGGTTAGTTTCCCGGATTTTCAGGGCGTCTCGCGTATTGCTAAGATTGACACTGGGGCTTTTACTGGGGCTATTCACGTCTCGGATATCACGGTAGATAAAAGTAAGCATATTCTGAAATTTAATTTATTTGGCAAGAAAAAGTACCACTACGAGGCGACAGTTTATAAAGTTACGCCAGCGCGGGTGGCGAACGGCGAGTCATCCAGGCGCTATATTGTGCCGTTTCGTATTGAAATAGCTGGCGAAATATATGAAATTTTGCTGGCCTTGTCCGATCGATCAGAGATGAAGCGACGAGTTTTGATTGGCCGTCGTTTTCTTAAAAATAATCATTTTATAATAGATACCAACTTGCACAGTGAATTTGATGGGGAGTGGAAAATGAAAGGAGCAAAAGATGAAGATAGCTATTTTGTCAAATGGTAACGTCAACTATTCGACCATACGTCTAAAGCAAGTGGCGGAAGCGCGCGGACACAGCGTGGATATTATTAAATATAAAAACTGTTTTGTGTCAATTGATAGAAAAGATCCTAAGGTGATTTATAAAGGTAAAGACATTGACCTTAAAAGTTACCAGGCGATTATTCCGCGCATTGCCAACTCTATGACTAAATATGGCACAGCGATTGTTCGCCAGCTAGAGCGCGAAGGCATTTTTTCGACGGCGTCGGCGTTGGCCATTCAGCGTTCGCGTGATAAATTGCGTGCCACGCAAATCTTGGCTCGCTCAGTTGACATACCAAAAACCGTTTTTTCGCGCAATTCTATTGACATTGACGGCATTCTGGACGAAGTCGGTGGTATCCCGGTGATTATTAAACTGGCTTCTGGCACGCACGGAAATGGAGTAGTTTTAGCGGAGACCAAAAAAGCCGCCAAATCAGTGCTGCAGGCGTTTTATTTGCGCAACGAAGAAGGCACGAACGTTTTGGTGCAAGAATTTATCAAAGAATCGGCTGGCACGGATATTCGTGTGTTCGTAGTGGGCGGGCGCGTGGTGGCGAGCATGCAGCGTCAAAGTTTGGACGACGATTTTCGTTCAAATTTACATCAGAATGGTTCGGGCACGCGCATTAAATTGACCCAAGAAGAGCGCCGTATAGCAGTCAAAGCCGCTAGGGCCATGGGTTTGTCGGTGGCCGGTGTGGACATTATGCGCTCGGCTAGGGGCCCGTTGGTGCTAGAGGTAAACGCCAGCCCGGGCTTTGGCATTGAAAAAATTACTGGCCGCGACGTGGCTACGCCAATTATTGAATATATCGAACGCAACGCCAAACGCGGCGCCAAAAAAGATAAAATTGGCGCATAATCTCCAATTCGATCGTCTCTTTCGAATTATTCCTGCTGTTATATTGAACAGAGTAGGCTGAATATGTTATACTGGACGGGTATTAACAGAAAGAGGGAGAATGAGTACAAAACAGCAGGTTTTATCTAAGATATTCGGTGACTCACAGAAGAAGGTTTTAAAGCGACTCGACAAAAAAGTTGAAGAAATTAACAAACTCGGTGATAAATACGCCAAGATGAGTAAGAAAGAGCTGGCGGAGCAAACTGACATTTTGAGAGCTAAGTATGGAAAGTTATTTGATAAAAGGGCCGACAAGACCAAGAAGAGCGGCGAGAGCAAAACCAAAAAAACCGACGCGCAAAAAAAAGGCAAAGTTGACGCTGACAAACTTAAAGACAGGCGACTAAATGCCTTAAATGAAATTTTGCCAGAAGCTTTTGCTGTAGTGCGCGAAATGGCAGATCGTGTTTTGAGCCAGCGCCATTTTGACGTGCAGATGATTGGTGGAATTGCGCTGCACGAGGGTAACGTTGCGGAAATGAAAACTGGCGAGGGTAAAACTTTGGTCGCTACAGCGCCGGTCTACCTCAATGCTCTGACTGGACGCGGCACGCATGTAGTGACGGTGAATGATTATCTGGCGCAGCTGCACGGTTGTTGGATGGGTTCGTTGTATCACGCTCTGGGGCTGTCTACTGGTGTGATAATTAACGACGCTAGTTTTGTCTACGATCCAAAATATAAAAATGAGACCCATTATGATTCTCGAATGCAGCAGTTACGCCCAGCCACGCGTAAAGAAGCCTATGCAGCCGACATCACTTATGGCACCAACAACGAGTTCGGTTTTGACTATCTGCGCGACAATATGGTGTCGGACGCTAATCTGTTGCGTCAACGCGAACTCAACTTTGCCATTGTTGACGAGGTTGACTCAATTTTGATTGATGAAGCTAGAACACCTCTGATTATTAGTGCGCCAGCGGCAGAAAATCCAGAGCTTTATATTAAATTTGCCAAAATTGCCAAAACTTTGCAGACCGAACATTACGAACACGACGAAAAGCGACGCACGGTAGTCTTGACCGACGAAGGCGTTGAGCAGGTCGAAAAGATGCTGGGCGTCAAAAATCTCTACTCTCCCGACAATGTGCGTTCGGTTTATCATATGGATCAAGCGCTGAAGGCTGAAGTGGTCTTTCGTCGCGATAAAGATTATGTGGTAACTACTGGCGGCGAGGTGGTAATTGTTGATGAACACACTGGTCGTTTGATGCAAGGGCGACGCTACAACGAGGGGTTACACCAGGCGATTGAGGCAAAAGAAAGCGTGGCGGTGCTGCAAGAAAGTCA
Organism: Candidatus Saccharimonadota bacterium; assembly: GCA_009783235.1. Classification (GTDB taxonomy): domain Bacteria; phylum Patescibacteriota; class Saccharimonadia; order Saccharimonadales; family Saccharimonadaceae; genus WRHN01. The sequence continues at coordinate 24,076 of WRHN01000002.1, read as the reverse complement.
GACTTTGGCGACGATTTCTTTCCAAAATTATTTCCGTTTGTACGAAAAACTTTCTGGTATGACCGGCACGGCCTTTACCGAGGCTGAAGAGTTTCAGCAGATTTATGGGCTGGATGTGATTCAAATTCCGACTAACAAGCCGATGATTCGCGTGGATCACGCAGACAAAATTTTCAAATCTGAAAAAGGTAAGATTTTGGCGTTGATCGAAGACGTCAAAGAATATCATAAAGCTGGTAGGCCGGTGCTTATCGGTTCGGCGTCGATTGCCAAAAACGAGTTGATTGGGCACTATCTGGCCAAGGCGGGTATTAAGTACGAGATTTTAAACGCCAAGAACAATGAGCGGGAGGCGCAGATTATTTCGCAGGCTGGCCAAAAGGGCGCGGTAACGCTGGCTACTAACATCGCTGGGCGCGGTACAGATATTATGCTGGGCAAAGGTATTGCTGACAAGGGCGGTTTGGTGGTTATTGGTTCGGAGCGTCATGAGAGTCGCCGCATTGACAATCAGTTGCGTGGTCGTGGCGGTCGCCAGGGCGATCCGGGCGACTCGATTTTTTACGTTTCGACAGAAGACGATTTGATGCGGATTTTCCAGGGCGAACGGGTAGCGGCGTTAATGGAGCGCTTGAATGTGCCTGAAGATACGCCGATTGAAAGTAAGTCAGTCAGCAAAACTCTAGAAGCAGCGCAAAAGCGGGTCGAGGGCTATAACTTTGACACGCGCAAGAACGTGGTGCAATACGACAACGTGATCAACCGTCATCGCAAAGTTGTTTATTCGGTGCGTCGCAAAATTCTTCTCGGGCAAGATATTAAACCCGAGATTGAACGACTGATTGAAGATTTAGTGGGGGCGTTGACAGAGCTGCCGGCTAAAATTAATTCAGGATTTGCCGCACAGTTTAGTGAAATCTTTCCGCTTAGCGAGAAGCATACAAAAGAAATCGGCGCGACAAAAAACGATGACAAACGCACAAAGCGGGCGTTGGAATTAGTTAAAAAAGCTTACGAAAAACAAGAAAAGGAAGTTTCGTCTGAGTTGATGCGCGGAGCGGAGCGTGAAGTTTACATGCAGGTTTTGGACGTTTTGTGGATGCAGCACCTTGAGAATATGCAGCACTTGCGCGAGGGCATTCATTGGCGCAGCGTTGGTCAGCGCGATCCGCTGGTGGAATATCGTCGCGAGTCACAAAAACTGTTTGACTCGCTGCAGCGTAATTTGCAGACTGAAGTTTTGCGAGTAGTTTTCCATTTGCGCCGACGCGATGTTGAGCCAAAAGAAGTTTTAGATAGCGAGTACGATTCAGCTTTGACGCGAGCAGCTGAGACGGCGGTCGAGCGGGGAGTTAACGAGATTGGTCTGCCAGAAAATCACACAGGTGATGCCGATTTTAAGACTAAAAAGACTGCGGTCAAAAAATCCAAAAAGACGGTTAGCAAGAAGAAAAAACAGCAACGCCAAAACCGCAAAAAAGGTCGGCGATAATAGAATAATAAGAAGGAGAATAGTGGGGATGTCACATGAATTTAATAATGGTCAGAATAATCAATTAAAAGAAGCAGAGTTTTTTTATACCGAAAATGGTGCTGCGATATACAGCAAATGTGGCGACATAGTCAGATTAGGCGAAACTGACGAAACGCTAGATCCATGCCTTACTCGCGACTTAATGGGCGGCGTCACCAAGTGCAGAACTGTCGCGATTAAATTTCAAAACCGTCAACCTGCCATTATTTCTGATGGTATGTTCGTAGATTTAGAAACGGGCCAAGCTATAGACCTCTTTGGGGCCAGAGGAGACGATCCGACTTTTAGGTTTCCTGATATAATGATTGGTTATTCTCTAGACCTATTTGGTGGCCTAGCTGCTCCTGGCGGAAAAAAATACGAGAACTCTGCGTCTGTTGAGGGCGTTGCAGTGTTTGGCGCGCGAACGGAGTGTAATGCGCCTACCTACGCGGGCGCCAATGAACTAAGATATGAAAGTATAATAAGACACAGGATATCTGATAGTCCCAATGCGCGCACAATACGTGGCTGGAGACCGAAACCGTGATATGATTTTAGCGATTAAGACAAATTTTGAGCCAGTGGAGATTTATGTTTTGGACGATTCTGGTAATATCTTGCGACAGAAAAAATGGACGGCGGAGCGAACTCTGGCGAAGAATTTGTTGGACAAGCTAAACAAATTTTTAGATGGGGATTTTAAGCAATTGACCGGGGTAGTGGTTTTTTCTGGGCCGGGGAGTTTTACTGGTTTGCGTATTGGTATAACGGTTGCTAATACCATTGCGTACACGGAAAACATTCCAATTGTTGGTGCTGGCGGTGATGACTGGCTGAAGACAGGCGTCAATAATTTGAAAACTGGCAAAAACCATAAAATTGTAGTGCCAGAATATGGTCAAGAAGCACACACGACCAAGCCGAAAAAATGAAACGCGGTTATTCATGCTAAAATCTATAGTGTGATAATTACTAAAATTTCTCAGGCTGTCAAAACCGAGGGGCGGTACAATGTTTTTGTGGACGAACAATATTCGTTTAGTTTAGATGAATCGCAGTTGGTAAAATTAAACGTTCGCAAAGGCCAGGAGCTTACTGAGGAAGAACTGGCAAAACTAAAAGATGAGTCGGAGTTTGGCAAGAGTTATATTCGGGCAGTGGACTTGATTTCTCGTCGGCCGCGTAGTGAGAAGGAGATCCGCGACTATGCCTGGAAAAAGCAATGGTCTGCGGAAATTCGCGACCGCGTGATCGAGCGGCTGAAAGAGCGGCTCTATCTTAATGACGAAAAATTTGCCGAGAGTTTCGTTAGAAGTCGGACGAATACACGTAATTTTTCCAAGCGAAAAATGCAGGCCGAGCTGATGAAAAAAGGCATTCAAAAAGAACTAATGGAAAAAGTTTTGGCTGACAGTGATTTCGACGAATCGGAATCTTTGAAAAATTTGATGGCAAAAAAACGCGACAAATACGATTCTACCGAAAAACTCGTGCAATATTTGGCGCGCCAGGGTTTTCGTTACGACCATATCAAATCCGCACTAGACGAAATGCAGTAAATATAGTAGAATATATTATATGATTTATCTTGATTATGCTGCGGCGACGCCAATTTGCAAAAAGGCGCGACTGGCTATGGAGCCGTTTTTTACGGACAGATTTTACAATCCGTCGGCGGCATATACTCCTGCACGCGAAACGCGAGCTGTTTTTGAAAACGCCAGACACGATATTGCCAAGGTGCTGGGCGCTAACCAAAATGAAATTATCATTACTGCGGGTGCGACCGAGTCGATTAATTTAGCGCTGGGATCTTTTTCAAATGTTTTAACTAGCCAAATTGAGCATTCGGCGGTGCTGGCCTGCGCTGGAAAAAATTTAGTAAAAGTCGACGCAAGGGGACGCATCGATTTAGACGATTTAAAAAATAAGATTGACGAAAAGACGGAGCTGGTTTCTATCGGCTATGCCAATAGCGAAATTGGTGTGGTGCAACCACTCAAAGAAGCGGCGGAAATTATTTGTGCGGAGCGCGCTCGGCGTTCTAAGCGTGATAATAAAACGCCGATTTATTTACACACTGACGCTTCGGCGGCGGCGGGATTTTTAGACTTAAACGTGGCGCGTCTGGGTGTTGATTTGATGACTTTAAATTCTGGCAAATGTTACGGGCCAAAGCAAGTTGGCGCCCTGTATGTACGAGCGGGAGTTGAGTTGCGGCCGCTGGTTCATGGTGGCGGTCAAGAAATGGGGCTGCGTAGTGGCACGGAAAATGTAGCTGGAGCGGTTGGATTTGCTGCGGCCTTGGCGCAGGCAGAAAAAAAGCGCAAGAGCGAGGTCGGGCGCATTAAAATTTTGCGCGATGATTTTGAGAGTTTTATTATTGGTGAATTTGCGGGCGCTAGAATTAATAGCGCGAGCAAACATAGATTGCCTGGTATTTTCAATTTTTCAATTGAGGGTCTGGACGGCGAGCGAGCGGTTTTCGCTTTGGATTTTGCGGGAGTTATGTGTGCTACGGGTTCGGCTTGTGCTGCAAATAGCGGCGCGAGAAGCCATGTTTTAACTGCCATCGGGCTAACCGACGCGGAAGCTGATGGATCGCTGCGGATTTCGCTCGGCCGTTTTACCACTCAGCCAGAAATTGAGCAAGCCAAAAAAATTTTCAAAAAAACCTTGCCGAAAGAGCTAGAGATATCTCAAAAACAAGGGCAAATGTGGTAAAATAAGAGTAATGAAACATACAGTCGAGGAAGTAGTTTTGAAGTCAGGCGCTAGAGGCCTGATTATTAACATACCTGATGCCCCGGTCATGAACACGCAGTTTCAGTTTAGAGCGGGCGATCGTTATGCGAAAGAAGGCAAAGATCAAACGGCCCACGTCATGGAACACCTGGCGTTTGGCGCTAATGCTAAGTTTTCCGATGCGCACAGTTTTGATGAAGAGTTTACGAAGAACGGCGCCTGGAATAATGCTTGGACGTCGAACTACAACATGTGCTACATCGCGGAGTGTGCAGATTTTGAATGGGAGCGTATTTTGGAGTTGCAAAAACTGACGATTTGTTCACCAAAATTTGTGCAAAGTGAATTCGACAGTGAGTTGGGTAATGTGAAATCAGAACTGACTGGCTATCTCAATGTGCCGAATCGGGTGCTGTGGCCGCGTATTGGACAAGAGTTGGGCGAGAAAAATTTAACTTGGCAAGAAAAGCTTGAAACGCTGCCCAACATCACTTTGGCGGATATTCGCGATCATTATCGTCGCACACACACGGCCGAAAATATGCGGTTTGTGGTGGCGGGAAATTTTTCAGGGCAAGAGCCCAGGCTCAAAAGAATTCTTAATAGTTTTGATTTAGCGGCGGGCGAGAGAATGTCGGTGCCGGTCGATGACACGCACAGTTTTGAATCGTTTGCCATACGGCGCAAAGATATTTCGAATATTACTTTTGGCTTGACTATCAACATGCCGCGACGGCTGTCCGATGCTGAGAGCACGGCCATGAGTTGCATGGATCATATTTTGAACGGAACTTTGCACGGTTTAATTTTGGGTGAGGCGCGCAAACGCGGTCTGACTTATGACGTGTGGAGTAGCGCTGGCCGTTACGAATATAATTCAGCCTGGGATTTTGGTGGTGATGTGAATATTGAAAAAATAGATGAGCTGTTTGATTTGGTGGTTGAGGTATTAAAAAAGGTCAAGGCGGGGGATTTTGACGATCAGTTGCTCGACGCGACAAAGTTGTATGGCATGGGGCGTCATCAAATCGGCAATCAGACGGTCGGCCAGTTGGCAAATTGGTATGGCCACCGTTACTTCTTCGATGGTTTTGTGGATAATTTTGACGATTCTATCAAGCGTATTGAGGCCGTTACTAAAAAACAAATCGTTGCTACGGTTCGAGAGTTTTTTGACGCGAATATTTGGGGACTGGGTTTGTACGGCAGTACCGACAAAGCGACGGCCGAGCGACTACACGCCAGGGTAGAGGAATTATTTTGTGATTGACGCTCATGCTCATATTCACGAAGCGGACTTTCCTTTTGAGTGGGCTGAGGTTCTGCAAAATGCGCAAGATGCTGGCATTAATCAAATAATCACTGTTGGCACTAGCGTTAAAGATTCTCGGTTGGCGGCAAAATTTGCAGAGCAGCACGATGAGGTTTTTGCGTTGGTGGGCATTCATCCAGGGGAAGTCATAGACGGTGGTTTAGCGGAGCTGAGGGAAATTATTGAGAAATCACCAAAAATCGTGGGGTTCGGCGATGTTGGTCTGGATTATCATTATGAGAATTCTCAAAATACGCCTCAAGAGCAGAAAGAGCTGTTAAAGAAAATATTGTCGTTGGCGCTCGAGCGCAATTTGCCAGTTAGTTTTCATGTGCGGGACGCTTTTGATGATTTTTGGTCGATTTTTGATGAATTTAAGGGTCGAATTCGCGGAGTGTTGCACAGTTTCACTGGCTCCGAAGACGATTTAGCAAAAGCCCTGCAGCGAGGCTTGTTTATAGGGGTGAACGGTATAGTAACGTTTGCTGGAGACGTGCGGGAGGTGATTAGAAAATGTCCATTGAAGAGTATTATTCTTGAGACAGACGCGCCGTTTTTGGCACCGGCGAAGTTGAGGGGTCAGCAAAACCAGCCTGCCAACGTGGCTGAGGTGGCAAGATTTTTAGCTAGGCTATACAAGGTAGAGGTTTCAGTGGTAGATGAGATTACTTCTAAAAATACAAAAGAATTATTTAAAATCTAGCCCCCAGGGGTTGACTTTTGCATATTAATTTGCTACAATGTTGTGTCGGCCAGTTAGAGGTGGTCGAGAAAAGGAAAGAAATATGTTGGTAGAGGAAAGAGTATTCTACATCGATAGAGACGACCAAACGACTCGTCGTCCAGACCCTGTTCGAGCTGAAGTTACTGAAGAAGTAATCAAGCCGCGAGCTAGGGTGGATTCGAGTTGGGACATGATACTTAACAAACCAGAGGCCATTCAGGCGACTCGTGATTTTCTTGATCATCGACAACAAGTCATTGAAGCTGCTGAGCGCGAAATTGCAATTCGTAATGCTCGCAACGAGGTTAATAATAAATATTTGAAACCGGCTACGCAAATTGAACAGCTAGCTGATATGACGAGTGAGATTAATATGGGGCGCAATCTTGAAATTGTAAGATTTAATTTTAACGAACCCAATCACGGTCGCGTGTCGGCTGTCGGTCATGGCGCTCACAAAACTGCCCATGCGCCCAGAGATAATCGACAGTATTATATCCCAGAAGTAAGGGCGGCCTAATGATCCAAGTGATAAAAAACTTGACGACTTTGACTAAAAAGTCTCAATTAGCGAAAATGACGCGTGAAGAGCTGATTACTTTGGAATCGCGCATAGGTAAGCAATTATTTGGGCCGATACCGCAAGGGCGTTCGCGTGAGTTTTATTGTTTGGATGCGCATACTTGGGTCTGGCAGGAGCAGTGGCGAGACGGCGATATCAATCGCAAACAAATTGTGCGCTACGAAATTCGCCCAGACGGTATCATCAAAAATGTTGACGGCATTTATAAGCGCGTAGAGGGCGTGGAGCTGGAAAATCTGCGGGCGGCCATGAAAGTTTATTACGAAGAAGTGATGCGCGGGATTTACAAAACGGACCCGTTTACGGGTAATAAATTAGCATAGGAAGCGCCTCAAATGGAGGGGCGTTTTTATTTAACCAGGTAGTCATTGCGGAAGTTGAATTTCGTTTTGCGCCACATATATAAAACGACTAAAACCGATAAGGCATAAGACGCGCCCAGCGCCCAGGCGGGAAATTCAACCTGGTTTAGAGCGCCTGGAAAACTCGCCACGGTTTCGGCGACTTTGATTATATATGATAATAACCACCCTGCTGGCAGGGCAAGAACAACCGCCGCGAATGGCAAGATTATTGCAAAGATGCTGGCTAGAAAAGTCAAAAGCATGGTAAAGGGCACTATCGGCAAGACTAAAAGGTTGGCCAGCAACCCAAAGGGTGCAAAATTGCCTATGAAAAAAGCGATGACTGGCATGGTGATTAAGCTGGCGCACATGGTGTCTATGAAAATCTGTCTAAACCAACTTGGTTTTTTGTCGCCCCAGAAATAATTTTGCAGTAATGGCGAAACTATGATAACTCCAGCAAAAGCTCCAAAGCTCATATACCAACCAGCGTCGCCCCAGACGAAATAAGGATTGATTAGCGCGGTGATGCCAGCGACTATACAGAGCAACGTAACAGGGTGCATTTTGCGGCCGACATACCAACAAAAAAGTGACAGCATTGTTACCAAACAGGCGCGTATCATAGACGGGCCGAAACCAGTCACGGAAGCGAAAATCAAAACCAAAATGATAGCTCCGGAAGTGGCGGCGAACCGCGAGATTTTAGCGAATAGACGTCGAGCAAAGCGTACCAATATAGTTAAATTGTAGCCGCTGGCGACGATAATGTGAGTCAGGCCGGCGGCCATGAAAGCTTCGGACAGCAGGTTGGGCAGAGCGCGTTTTTGCCCAGCCAAAATGCCCATGCCAAGATCGGCCTCGGGCGCTTTGATTACTTCGCGAAGCTTTTCGCCAAAACTGTCGCGAAGGTCGCGCGCCAAATCGTCTTGATCTCCCCGCGTGATGTGCGTTAGTTTTCCAAAACTAATACTGGCAGGAAAATTAGCAAAACCAATTTTCAAATTACCAGAGACAGAAACAATGTCGCTGCGTTTGACTTGTTTGAGCGGCCCAGAAATAGCGCTGGCCCAAACTGTGGCTGGTAACTCTATACCGTCAATCTGGACGTGTGATAATTTGACTCGTAAATCTCCGGACAATCCGAAATCTGGATCTTCTGATACTTTGCCTGTAACGGTTACGTCCTGACCGATGAAATCGCCGTAGACATTTAACACTACGCGCTCGGTTCCACCGCGCGCTAAGCCAATAATAAGACCCGCAAACAGCGCTGGCAGGACACACCAAATTTTATGTTGACGTAGGCTCAAAACCAGCAGCAGGATTACTAAGGTCGCCAAAATCCAACCTGGAATAACTCCGATATATAATACCAAACTAAAGCCAATGCCAAACAGCACACCAAAAAATCCCGCAGTAATAATCCAAGAAGCGTGAATTTCGCGCTTGAAAAAAGTCATAATCACATTCTAGCAAATGTGTTAAAATAAGTAATATGGAAATTATCTTAAGTATAGCGGTATTGGCCTTACTGGGCCTGGTGATATTTTTGCTGTTACGTGCTAACAAAACAACAGACAACAGCACCGACGATAAGTTCTTGGTGGACATTTCGCGGCGCATGGACGACATGGCAAAAGTCATGTCCGAACAGATGGGCAAGCAAAATGAGTCGGTGCACAAACAATTCGCCGCTTCGCAAAAATTAGTGGCGGATATCACCGAGCGCATGACGAAATTTGAGGAGACTAATAAAACAGTTTTAAACGCCACAGACGAGCTGAGAAATCTGCAAAACATTCTTTTGAACCCTAAGCATCGCGGCAATTTTGGCGAGTTTCAGCTAGGAGCCGTGTTAGAAAATTTCTTTCCGCCCAACCAGTGGCAGCGACAATATAAATTTAAAAACGGCGATTTGGTCGATGCGGCTTTGTTTTTAAAAGACAAAATGATTTTGCCGATTGATTCAAAATTCAGCCTCGAAAATTATAACCGTATGATAGCGGCTAAGGACGCCGTTTCTAAGAAAAATTTGGCAAAGCAAGTGCGCGATGATTTGAAAGACAGAGTCGACGAGACGTCAAAATATATTCGCCCAAGTGAAAACACTATGGATTTCGCGTTTATGTTCATACCTAGCGAAGCTTTGTATTACGACATGTTGATTGCTCGAGTAGGTGAGACAGGTGGCGACAAACGGGATTTAATCGAGTATGCTTTTCGTGATAAACACGTGATTATTGTTAGCCCGACTACGTTCGTGGCGTACCTGCAAACGGTGCTGCAAGGGCTCAGGAGTTTGCAAATTGAAGAGCAAGCCAAAGAAATTCAAAAGCGGGTGGCACGCCTGGGTTCGCATTTAGAAAAATATAGTGAACTGATGAATCGACTTGGTAACTCATTGGGCACGACAGTCAATCATTATAATAACGCCTCAAAAGAGTTCAAAAAAGTCGATAAGGACGTGGTTAAAATTGCGGGCGGTGAAGAAAAATCAGAAGTCATGCAGATTGATGCGCCAGTTAGGGAGGAATAATATCTAATCCACTAAATTTTACCGCGGATGAAATTGCGCCGCCAGATTAATCGACCTGACTAATAAACAGCGCGATTAACCACAAGAAAAAGCCCTCTTAGAGAGGGCTTTTCGTTATAAGAACGGTCAGCTCTATTTACTTGCCACAGTTGCAGTCGGGGCCGCAAGTGCAAGCGTCAGCATCTTTTAGCATGACGTTGTACAGGCTGAAACCAATGGTTACACCAACGGTAGTGGCTAGAATAAAGATGATGTACGGCCAGATTACCGTTGCGAAATCACCGCTTAGTGGGAAGGCTTGAATCGCGCCAGCCAGAGCTGGGTTCAAGACAGCCGCGCCGCCAGCAATAGCTAAGCCAATGAAAATCGCACCACCGTAAGCAAAGCCACGAGAAAGTGATTTTCGACGACTAGTCAGCAGGGCAAAGCCCGCGCCAAGGCCGACTATGATTGAGCCAACAAGTTCCACAAAGAAAACGTAAAGTTCTTTATGAGCGGTAATCTCAGGAACGCTGAAGGATGATTTGACGCCGATTTGTGAGGCAACTTGCTCGACAGTCGCCTGTCCGCCAGTTACTTCCGCGACAACTTCAGCGGTGGTTTTACCGTCAATGTCTTCTTCTGTGACATAGCCCATCTCGATTAATTTGCTCTCAACTGTCGCAACAGTGCGAGTGCCGTCTTCGGCATAAGTAGCATTTTGTTCGTTAATGAACGCGCCCATGACAAAAAACGCTAGAACTGCGCCCAAAGATTGTGCTGCGATAAACGAAAGTAGTTTTGGCCAATACATTTTGCGATTGATCCAGGCCGCAAATGAGACGGCTGGGTTTAGGTGCGCGCCAGAAATCACTGCGAAGATTACGATAATCGCGATGATTACCAGTAGAAATTCCACACCAGTGTTAGCAAATACTATTGCCATGCTAGCTAGAATAAAGACGCCCAAAAACTCGGCGATTAAAGCGCCTGGTTTGATGGTCAAAGCTTTTTCTTTAACGGTTAATTTTTTTGCTGTTTTAGATCCAGCAGCTTTTACTGCTGAAGACTTCGCCACCACTTTTTTCGCCGCAATTTTCTTTGTCGGTTTCTTTGCGGCGGATTTTTTAGCTGCCGGTTTTTTAGCAGCGGCCTTTTTTGTTGCCATTTCTAACTCTTCCTCCTTTTTAAGTTATTATGCTTTTGATTGTAACAGATAATTTTTAAAAAATAAAGCGTAAGCATTTAGAAAAATTCTTTTTATGCTAAAATATGAAACATGGGAATACTTGTAAACTTAAATGATAATCGCAGCGAACTACAAAAACGCATCGCGGCGGAACTCAAAGAAAAAACCGAAGGCGGCGGCAAAGTTGCGGCGAAGTCTAGGCAGGTGAATTTGGAGCCAGAAGACGTAGATGGCGTGGAAGATTCGGTATACATCAAAGATTACGCGACCAGTAAAACTCTCAACTTAGATAAAACTTGGCTGGTTTTAATCGGCGGCGGAATTTTGGTAGTAATCATAATAATCGTGTTGGCGGTAGTGGGGTAAAAAAATGAAAAAGTCAAAAAAGATTTTAAAAATGACAGGACTGGGATTTTTGTTTATTTTGGTGGTGGTTGGATTGTTAAGTGCGGCGATATTTGTCTATTCGCATGTCGAAGTGCAAAATTACAAACGCGACATCACCGCGCAGGTCAAGGAGTTTAATGAAGATGGCAGATCGGGAGAAGTGGTGCGTCTTGGCGTGGTGCCGTTTGGCGAATTGCTTAACCCGCAATACAGAAAAATCAGAGAGCTCGAGAGCGATTATCACCAACTTTATTCTAATTTTACACGTTATTATATTGACAAAGATGATTACGAAACCAGAACTAGAGCTTACAACGAGGCGCGTCAGAACGGTGAAGACCCTGATGATGGTGAAGAATTAAGCCGGCAACAAGACGAGCTAGAAAAAGTCATGGAAGGCCTGAACAAAGATATTGAGAGATTAAAGGAAAGCTTTAATAATTTATAAAAGGAGGGAAAATGAAGATTTATTTGGGTGCGGATCACAGGGGGTTCGAGTTAAAACGCAAGGTTTTTGCGTATTTGGAAAAACGCGGCTATGACGTGGTGGACTGTGGCGCTAAGAGTTATAACAAAGACGATGACTACCCGATTTTTGTGCAGGCTGCTTGTTTGAAATTGCTCGGCGACCAGGACAGCGAAGATTCCAGGGCGATTTTAATGTGCGGCATGGGTCAGGGCGTAGCCATGGCGGCTAATCGTTTTGAGGGAATTCGTGCGGCGGTGGTGCGCGACCGTGAAGAGATAATTCAATCTCGCAAAGATAACGACGCCAATGTTTTAGCTTTGCCGGCGGACATTTTGGAGAAAGATGATGAACTGACCGCGGCGATTATTGACGCGTTTTTGACGGCGCCGTTTGCGGGAGTAGAGCGTTATAGGCGGCGCAACAGAATGATTGATAAATTGGAGGACGCGTAAAATGGCAATGATTTGCCCGACTATTTTGGCGGCTACACCAGATGATTTTGCGGAAAAGTCAGCCAAACTGGCGTTTGCGCCGCGCGTGCAAATTGACATTACTGACGGAGTGTTTGCCCCGTCGCAAACTGTTAGTCTCAATCAAATTTATCTCAATCCAGAGCAGAAAGTCGATCTGCACTTGATGGTTAAAGAGCCGCGCGGCTGGCTAGAGACGGCCATATCGCTAAATCCGCACATGATTATTTTGCACGCGGAATCGCAGGGCGAAATTTTGGAATTTCTGCATTATATTAAAAAATTTGGCATCAAAGCTGGCGTAGCGATTTTGCCCGACACTCAGCCGGAAGATGCGGCGGAGTTGATTAGTCTTTGTGATCACTGTTTAATTTTTGGCGGCAAACTGGGGTTTAACGGCGGTGAGGCGATTTTGTCGATGCTCAGCAAAGTTAGCTCGATTCGTGCGATAAATCCAACGGTTGAAATCGGTTGGGACGGAGGCGCCAATGCTGACAATATTAAGAAAATGTCTTTGTCGGGCGTGAACGTTATTAACGCTGGAGCGGCCGTGGTAGATAGTAAGAACCCAGAAAATGCGTGGAAAATGCTAGAGGATATTTTGGCGGCACGTGCGCACGCGGTAGCGCAAGACAGGAAGGTGACGGCTCGTCGTGGTTGATCTGCCCAGACTTGAAAAACACGCTAAAAATATTAGAAAAAATATTATTGATATGCTGGCGGCGGCTGGTTCGGGCCACACTGCTGGGTCGCTAGGTTTGGTCGAGATTTTGACGGCGCTTTACGGCGAGATTTTGACGGACAAAGATTTGTTCATGTTGTCGAATGGGCACGTGGCGCCAGTGCAGTACGCTACTTTAGCAGAATTCGGTAAAATTCCTAAGGGTGAGCTTGCGACCCTGCGTAAATTTGGTTCTAAGCTGCAGGGGCATCCCGAGCGGGTTGCCATGCCGGAGCTAATTCAAACCACTTCGGGGCCACTCGGCGAGGGCATTGGTCAGGCGGCTGGCATGGCGCTGGCTATTCAGAAGCGCGAAGAACAATATAAACGTTTTGTTTATGTGGTGGTGGGCGATGGCGAAATGCAAGAAGGCAATGTTTGGGAGAGCTTGATGTTCGGCGCGAAATATAAACTGGGCAATTTGATTTTGATTATTGATCGCAACGAAATCCAAATTAGCGGATCAACAGAAGAAGTTATGCCGTTGGAAAATCTCCAGGCAAAATGTGAGAGTTTTGGCTGGCATGTGGCGGAGATTGACGGCAACAACATGGAAAGTTTCATTGGCGCAGTTGGCACGGCGAAGATCGTAACCGACCGACCGACCGCCATTTTGGCGCATACCGTGCCGGGTAAGGGCGTCAGCGACATTGAGGGCGATTATAAATGGCACGGCAAAGCGCCGAGCAAAGAGGAAGCAACGAAATGGAAGGCCAAAGTTTAAGAGAGGCCTACAGCGAGACAAAACAAAAATACCAACGCAAACAAATTAGTCGTTGGTGGCTGGTCTCGTGGACACTGTTTTTCTTAGTTTTGGTCGAAGTTGGCGCACAAATGTTTTACCCTGGAGATTTGGCGCGCTTTAATACTAGTATTGATGGGCTAAATGTGTCGCGGAAAAATAGTACGGAAATTGCTGAGTCGCTGTTAGCTAATTATGAGTCTAGAAAAGTTATAATTGAAAACCCGGCTGGCGAACAGATAGAATTTTCTTTGCTAGAATTAGGAGCGTCCATTGATGTTGGCGGGCAAGTTTCGTCGACTATAGATTATTCGCTGGGCTGGCGTTTCGTGCCGTTTAGCCTGTTTTGGCCGCGCAACATTGATATTTATCCAGATACTCAGTTGGGTATCGGCACGAGTCTAGCGCAAAAAGAGCCGGTCAATGCTACGATCACGGTCAAGGACGACCAGCTTATTCTGGTAGAGGCGCAGTTTGGGTTGGAAGTTGGCGACCAAGGTGTGGATAGCGCCGATATTTGTAGTGGTGAGCTGGTGCTGAGGATTAGCCAGCAAAGCACTATGTTTTGCGACATTCATATTTTGCGTCCAGTGGTTTCGACGGCCACGGTTGAGACAGTGCTTGCCAGGGTGCAGTCGGCCCTGAGCGGCGGCTTGACTTTTGATTATAAAAACGAACGTCGTGTTCAGGCTGAATTTCGCGATGCTATAAAGTGGCTAAATTTTGCGCCCAACGAAGAAAAAGCTGACATTGACGTAGGGGTGAACATTGACGAAGTCAGGGGGTTTTTGGAGAAGACTGACCTAGCGACCTTAAATCAAAGTGCCGAGAATAACAGGGTGAATCTTGTCAACGGTGTGGTGAGCTCGCAGACCGCGGGCAAGGCTGGCTGGGGCATCGACTATCAGGGAGCCGTTGATACAATTAGCGAAATTATTGACGGAGCGGCTGGTAACGTGGTGGCGATTGAACTAGCGCATATTTATCCTGGTACTATTTACGATCGCAAGTTCACGGATGATTTTATCGGCCTGGCGGCGGAGCTGGAGTATTTATATGGCGACAAAAATGTGGCTATTGTAACTATGGATTTGACTGGGCGAGGTCGAAATATTTATATCAACCAGTGGAAACAGTTCACCGCGGCCAGCACTTATAAACTTTTTGTGGGTTATTCAATGTTGAAATCGGGTAGCCCCCCGAGTTGTTTTGAGACGATGATTATTAATAGCGACAATGACTGTCCGCGGGCTTGGCTTGACGAAAAAGGTCTGAAGAATGTCGAAAACGAAGCGCACGAAATTGGTGCTAGCTCGGTGACTTATTTCGGCAATCTCGATATGCGAACGGCCGCTATGGATTTGGCGAACTTTTTGCGGCGTATTTATAGTCAAGAACTGCCGATTGATAATAATCGCTTTATTAGCGCCATGAAAGCCCAGCGCTTTCGACAAGGTATTCCAGCAGGCCTTGGCGGCAACGCCGTGGTGGCTGACAAGGTAGGATTTCTCTGGGGACTTTTGCACGATGCGGGAATTGTTTATTCAAACAAAGGTGATTATATTCAGGTGATTTTAACTGACGGTTATTCGTGGGGGACTATTGCTGAAATTGCAGGTAAAATTTATGGTAAAATGTAAAGCATGAGCGGTACTGAAGAAAAAGAAATCAGAAAAGGTTTTGGCGAGGGGCTGTTTGAAGCGGCCAAAGAAAATTCGGAGATTATAGCGCTGTCGGCTGATCTTGGCGAGTCTACGGGTTTTGGCAAAATTATGGAGGAGTTGCCAGAGCATTTTGTTGAGTGCGGGATAGCTGAGCAGAATATGGCGTGCGTGGCTTCTGGCTTGGCGCATGAGGGCAAGCTGCCATATATCAGTTCGTTTGCTATGTTTAGCCCCGGGCGAAATTGGGAACAGATTCGCACAACGATTTGTTTGAACAACCAAGACGTTAAGATAATTAGCACGCACGCAGGTTTTTCTGATGCTCCTGATGGTGCGACGCACCAAGCTTTGGAAGATATTGCGCTGATGCGGGTTTTGCCTAATATGTCGGTTTTTAGCCCAGCGGATTGGGCCGAAGCCAAGGCTTTGGCACGCAAATTGCCTGGTTATAAACGCCCGGCGTATGTACGCATGCAGCGCGGCGCGTTCCCGGTGATTTTTCAAGAGACCGACAAATTTGCCATAGGTCGGGCCAAGCAGGTGCGTACGGGCAGAGATATCGCGATACTCACAACCGGATCAATGTTGCATAATGTTCTAAAAGCGGCTGAGAGATTAAGCGCTAAAGGTATTGAAGCCGAAGTACTGCATTTTCCAACGATTAAACCGCTTGATAAGCCAGCTATTTGGAGCGCGGCCCATAAATTTAAGAAAATTGTCACGGTGGAAGAACATCAAATCGACGCCGGTTTTGGCTCGTCTATCGCTGAACTTTTGAGTGAGGTTTTGCCGACGCCAGTGTTAAGAATAGGCGTGAAAGGCGAGTTCGGTGAATCTGGCAGTTATGAAGAGTTGCTTAAAAAACACGGTTTAGACTCAGAATCTATTGCGCTTTCGGTTAAAAAGTTTTACAATAATTAGCATATGGAATCGGTGGGAAAAAATACATACGAAAAATACCTCAGAGCCATGAACTATATTTCGGCAGCTCAAATTTTTCTGCAAGATAATTTTATGCTGGAACGGCCGCTGGAGTTCAGGGATATTAAACCTCGGCTAATTGGCCACTGGGGATCGGCTAACGGTATTAACATTACTTATCTGCATTTTTCGCGTTTAATTAAGGCTACCGGCCAAGATATGCTATTTATCTTGGGCCCCGGTCATGGTTACGCAGCCCTACAGGCCAACTTGTTCGCCGAGGGTTCATTGTGGCGCTACTATCCGGAAGCGACCAATAATTACAAGGGTCTGGCTTATGTCTGCAAAACTTTTTCGTGGCCGTACTCTTTTCCTAGCCACTCCAACCCTAAAATTCCTGGAGCAATTTATGAGGGCGGCGAGTTGGGTTATTCTTTGGCGACAGCTTATGGGTCGGTGCTGGACAATCCAGATTTGGTCACTGTTTGCCTGGTCGGTGATGGTGAGGCCGAAACTGGCCCTGCGGCCGCGGCTTGGCATTTAAACAAAATCGTCGATCCGCGCACTAACGGCGTGGTGTTGCCAGTTTTGCATCTCAACGGTTACAAAATTTCTGCGCCAACAGTTTTTGGTCGAATGAGCGATAAGGAATTGACGGATTTGTTCTCAGGTTACGGTTATATGCCGCGCATTGTTGATGCTAAAAAAGATGAGGCTGGACTGAAAAAGAACATTCATGAAGAAATGGAAAAAGCCGTTAACTGGGCGCATGGCGAAATTAAAAAAGTGAAAAAGCTGCCCGAAGACGAGACACCGCGCTTGCCCATGCTGGTTTTGCGCACGCCGAAAGGCGACTCTGGCCCCAAAAAATTCCATGACGAAAAAATTGCTGGCAATGCATTGTCCCACCAAGTCGTGCTGACCAATGCCAACAATAACGAAGAAGAGCTGCGCGAACTTGAGAAGTGGCTGAAATCTTACAAAATCGAAGAGTTATTTGACCCGCAAACTGGATTTAAGGAATTTATGGAACCTATTGTGCCGCCAATCGAGAGCACTATGGGCATGAATCTGCGCGCTATTTCTGCACCACCGTTTTATAAGAAAATTAATCTTCCGCCGATTGAACTTTATGAAGCGCACCCGACAGAAATGGGTGAGATTACGGGCGACAATTCTATGAGCATGATTGGTAAATATCTGCGCGATACTTCTAGTTTGAATGGTGATAATTTCCGCGTTTTTTCGCCAGATGAGAGTTATTCTAATAAAATTGAGGCGATTTTTGAAGTTGAAAAACGCGGCTGGACTTGGCCGCTCAAGTCGTGGGACAAGGACATGGCGCCTAGCGGCAGGGTGATGGAACTGCTTTCTGAGCACAGTTTGGAGGGCATGCACGAAGGCTATTGTCTGACTGGTCGCCACTCGGTTTTGGTCAGTTACGAGTCGTTCATCCAGGTGATATCTTCGATGGTTGATCAATATGCCAAGTTTTTATATCAGGCGTCGAAAGTGCCTTGGCGATATGCGCCGCCAAGTTTGAATTTTGTGTTGACCAGTTCGGCCTGGCGTCAAGACCACAATGGTTTTTCGCATCAAAATCCAGGATTTATCGACGACGTTTTGCGCCACAGCCACAAAAATGCCAACGTCTTTTTCCCGGCTGATGCCAACGAAGCGATTATTTCCATTAATCGAGCGCTTGATTCGGTTGGTGAAATTAACGTGATTTGTGCTGGCAAAACGCCCGAGCCGCAGTGGCTGAGTTTGCAGCGCGCTCAAGTTGAATTTTCGGCTGGCGCGTCGATTTGGCGCAGTTATTCGGACGATGATCCGCAAGTGGTGCTGTCGGCGGCGGGCGACTATATGGCCAAAGAAACTATTGCGGCTATGAAATTAGTTAGACGGGAAATACCAGAAGCGAGATTGCGTTTTGTGCATATAACAGCGCTGAGCCCGGGCGGTATTGGCATTGCCAACAATCAGCTGACTCAAAGTGCTTTTAACGAAATTTATACGCCAGACAAACCGTTGATTTTCAACTTTCACGGTCACCCAGAAACTTTGAAATCGATTCTTTATAATTACGGCGCATCCGTTCACCGCGCGACGGTGCGTGGATATATTGAAGAAGGTTCTATTACGACGCCGTTTGATATGCATGTGCGTAATAAAACTTCTCGATATCATCAGGCGACAGAAATTATCGGCAGGTTGCACGAACAGGGTGCAGTTGACGAGAAGCGCGCTTACGAATTGATTAATCGTTACCAGCAGAAGCTACAGCAGAACATCGCCCACGTGAAAGAAAAAGGCCTAGATGATTCGAGTGTGGTGGACGAAACATGGACAAGATAGTTTTAGTTGCAAACCCTGGTAGTGCTAGTCGCAAATACGCCGTTTATCGCGGCAGCGTGGTTGCTGGCGATTTGCATTTTGAATTCGAAAGAAAAACCGTGGTGTGTACGGTCAAGATTGCTGGTAAATCACAAAAATTTAAAACTGGTGCAAAAAATTTTGACTCCGCCACTAAATTGTTGCTCGGTATTGCTTATCGCACAAACTTGATCAAACCCTCAGAAAAAATTGCCGCGATTGGCGTGCGCGTGGTAGCTCCTGGCGATTTTTTTACGGGCGATCATTTGGTCAACCAAACTTTTTTAACCGAACTTGAAAAAGTACGCAGCTCTGCTCCGCTTCACGTTGAGGCGACCCTGAAAGAAGTGCGCGAGCTCAAAAAATTATTTAAAGGCACTAAGATAGTAGCAATTTCTGACAGCGCCTTTCACAGAAGTATGCCAGCTATTTACAAAAGTTACGGTATTAATACCAAACTGGCTCAGCGGTTGAGCATTAAGCGCTACGGTTATCACGGTATTTCTCTGGCTTCTGTAACTAGCCGATTGCAAGGTGCCGGGCGCTATAAAAAACTCAAGAAAGTCGTTGTGGCGCACCTGGGTAGCGGTTGTTCGGTGACGGCTATGCATAATTGGCAGAGCATCAATACGTCGATGGGCTATTCACCGCTTGAGGGATTGATGAGCTCGACGCGCGCTGGCTTGATTGATATTTCTGCTGCTTCAAAAATAAAACGCGAACTAAAGCTTAGCGATGTCCAGATTGAGTCATATTTGAACAAACAGTCTGGGCTGCTAGCCCTTAGCGAAAAATCTGATGATCTGAGAGAACTTTTGAAATTAGAAAAACAGGGTAATATCAGAGCGAAGTTTGCGATAGATATGTGGACTTCGCGCGTGGCTATGGGCATAGCAGATATGGCGGTGAGCCTGGGCGGATGTGACGCGGTGGTGTTCACGGGTACTGTTGGGCAGCGCAGTGCTATACTGAGGCGGCGTATTGTTGAGCGACTGGAATTCTTGGGTTTTTATCTTAAGACGCGCAAAAACGCCGTAACCTTGAATCCAAAAGAAATCATCGATATATCCAGCCGCAGTGGAGTGATGGTTTTGGTCGTGCCTACTGATGAGAATCTTGAAATTGCTCGTCGCGTTCTTAAGTTTATTGGCTAGCCCAGGCGGCTTTGAATATCGGACAGTAATTCTTCCCAGGAGACAATAAACTTTTCGACACCTTCTTTTTCGAGCTGTTCGACTACTTCGCTCATAGATATGCCAAGAGAAGCTAATTTTTCTAAGTTCAAACTGGCATTTTTGTAGCTATCGTTATTGGGGTATAGTTTCTCGTCTGAGTGATCAAAAACTGCTGAGAGAGTCGCCTCCGGCATAGTATTAACAATTTCAGCAAACGCCAGCGTGTCAACATAAATCGTCGGGGAATAATCTGGATTTTTCGTGCCAGTCGAGGCCCAAAGCGGACGTTGCTTATTAGCGCCGGCGTTTTCTAGTTCAGTCCACTGCGCATTATTGGCAAAAAACCCTTCGTATTCTTGATATGCCAGCTGGGTGTAGCTAACGGCTACTTTGCCACGTAGCGCCAACGCTTCGTCGCTACCGTTTCGCTCTAGCAGTTCATCGACCAAAGTATCAATGCGCGAAACGAAAAATGAAGCCACGCAGTGAATTTTTGAAATATCGTGCCCGTTTTTTTGGGCCGCTTCAATTCCGTCAACAAAAGCGCTCATAACTTCTTGGTAACGTTGGTGCGAAAATATCAGAGTTACGTTGACCGATATGCCTTGCGCCAGCGTTTCGGTAATTGCGGGCAGACCTTCTTTGGTCGCAGGGATTTTAACCATGACGTTTTCGCGATCAACTAGGTTGAACAGCCGGGCGGCTTCTAGTTTAGTTTTCAAAAAATCGTGAGCTAAGCGCGGATCCACCTCAATTGAAACACGACCATTGACGCCATTTGATCGATCATAAATGGGTCTCAAAATGTCACACGCATCGCGCACGTCGTCCGCGATCAAAGTCCAGACCGCCGTTTCCGTGTCGTTAAATTTGTTGAGGTCGTATGTTTCTGACTCGGTAATGGATTTTTGAAAAATTGACGGATTCGTAGTGACGCCGACCACGTTTTTTTCGGCGATTATTTTTTCTAAATCGCCTGAATTAATTAGGTCGCGCGATAAATAGTCTAGCCAAATTGACACTCCGCGGCTAGAAATTTTTTTAGTTCCGTTGTCCATTTAACCTCCTTGATTACGGTCCTATTGGCGGTGCTGACGGTATATTGATATAGCCAGTAGCTGAATCTTGATATAGTAGTTCGTCTGACACCGTGATGGTTATTGACACGTTGCCGGTAAATTGGCTAGGCACAATCATAGTATATTGACCGTTGCCGACTACTGTGCAACCGCAGCTATAAGCAACGCCGTTGAATGTTACGGTGATGTCGCTGATGCTGTGGTTGCCAGGGGCTAGTGCAAAAGCGATGGCGCCGCTATTGGTCGCGGGTGGGGTAGGCGGGCTATAGGTGATGTCGGCGCTACCGTCGGCGTTTTTGCTGACACTAGGGGAAATGTCCGAGCAGCTATGTACGTCGTCGCTGTTTTCAGCGTCCCAGCCGTCCTCGGCTTTGATAGTGTTCTTTCTGGTAACGATATCGTAATAGCTGGTGACTTCTTTTTCGACTCTAGCCGCTGGCGGTGTACAGTCGGTAGCTAGTTTTTTAGAAATCTGGTCGAAGACTTTGGTCGATTTAGTCAGCGTCCTTTGATTTTTGTTGTACCAGCTTGGGAAAATGTCGCTACGACCGCTGATTGATAATCTTTGGATGCCCTGTGGTTGGGCGAACCAATCGTCGGCTCCGC
Organism: Candidatus Saccharimonadota bacterium; assembly: GCA_009783235.1. Classification (GTDB taxonomy): domain Bacteria; phylum Patescibacteriota; class Saccharimonadia; order Saccharimonadales; family Saccharimonadaceae; genus WRHN01. The sequence goes on along the minus strand of WRHN01000002.1, from coordinate 2,535 downwards.
CCCAGTGGTACTTGCCCCACTTGTCGTTTTCTGGGTTGATGAAAATGTCGTTGTGCGTGGCGGACATAATTTCAGCCACGACGCTGCCTGGGATAAGCGAGCTGCCTTGTCTAAGCGCCTTTGGTATGTGATTACCGTACCAGACAGACAGAGCCGCTTGAGTGGAGTAGCTGTTCATCCAAAGGTCTTTGGCTTGTCCACCGGTGTCGGTGGTACCAGTTTTGGTGGCGGTTTGAATGCCGCGAATATACATTCCGGTCGGGTAGCTACCGAGAGTGCCAGAGCGGGCAATTGGGTCGTGCAAGATGTCAGAAATTATATAAGCCGCCTGCGGATCGATGACCTGTTCACCCTTGTCTTCCCACTCATAGACCACATTATCTTCATTGTCTTTAACTTCTACGATACCAGTAACTGGGCGATAAGTGCCGCCGCGCGCCAGAGTAGCAAAAGTATTAGCGTGTTCGACTTGTTTGACGCCGCAACCGCCAATAGCTGCCGACAATCCCACGAAAGTATCAGCACCGTCCGTGCAGTAGCTCAGGTTACCTTCTTTGCGGATCGCGTCAATTGATTCTTCGACGCCCATAAAAGCCATAGCCTTAATCACGGGGATGTTGCGCGACTCGCCAAGGCTTTGGCGAATCGGGATGCTGCCCTTAAAGCGGCCGTCAGCGTTACGCACAGATTGTCCATTACCAGTGGCGTAAATACTTTGCGGCAGTGGTTCATCTGAAATAACCGAGCCAGCGCCAAAAGTCTGTTCGCCTTGTTGATTAATCAGAGCCGCCCAAACGAAAGGCTTGATTGAAGAACCTGGCTGGATAAACGAAGTAGCCGAGTTGACCGCGCCATAGTCGGGGTAATTATAATCACGGCTGCCAGTCAGACCCAAAACCTGGCCAGTTTGGTTGTCGACCATGGTAAATGACGCATTGTCAAAGCCAGTAGAATCAGGCACGTAGCTGTTGAAAAGTTCTGTCATCTGATTATCCAAAATATTTTGCACGCGAATGTCCAGGCTGGTGGTAACTTGCAAGCCGCCTCTACCAACAGTCGCCACGCCAAGTTTGTCTTCAAGTTCGTTTTTGACCATCATCACAAAGTGCGGCGCCTTGACGTCAGTTAGTTGATCTTTGAGTGGTATGACAGTGCTGAGAATTGGCACTAATTTGGCTTCCGCAGCTTCTTCTTCGGTGATGTAGCCAGCCCGCGCCATATATGTCAAGGCGGTTTGCTGGCGCTGAACCAGGCCGTTGTCGGTTAATGTACATCTGTCACTGATATTTTCGGTCGTGGTTTCGGTCGCCTCAGCGTTCTCCGCGTCGATCGACACTTCCTGGGTGCCACAAGCCTCGATAATGTAATACGGATTATATAGACTTGGATTTTGCGGTATTGATGCAATCAGGGCTGCTTCTGCCAGCGAAACGTCTTTAGCTGATTTACCAAAATAAGTCTGTGCGGCAGATTCAACGCCATTGCGTCGCCCGCCGTACGGAGATTCGTTCAGGTAAAGGTTCAGAATTTGATCTTTGGTGTACATGTTCTCCACCTCAATTGACAAAACGGCTTCTTTGATTTTGCGGGGCACGCCAGCCAGCCCGCGTTCTTGAGCTTCGTCAATGAAGAAGACTTGCTTGACTAATTGCTGAGTCAGAGTTGAACCGCCCTGGGTACCGCCGCCGCCAAAGTTGTTGATGAACGCTCGAGCGATGCCCGAAAACGAAACGCCACCGTGATTATAGAAATCCTTATCTTCCAAAGCCACAGTGGCATGTCTGATATAGTCGCTGATTTGATCACCGTCAACCACCAGTCGATAGTCGCCAGTACCTTTATCTTCCCAGAGTATTTCGCCGTTGCGGTCATAATAGACAGTAACCGTAGAAGCCACACGTTTAGCGAGTTCTTCTGGCGAAAGCTTGCTTAGTTCGGTCGCAAAAACGAGAAATAGACCAACAATGAAAACAATAATTGCCAAGAAAAATCCTAGAATAATGTGCAAGATGCGACGTCGGCCAAAGCGCGTTTTGAGATAGGCGAGCCAGGTTGTGGGGTATAAACGCCGCAGCCAGCGCTTGTACCATTTTTTAGGTAGAGCGCGTTTATAAGTCGCGCGTTCACGTCGCAGAGCGTCGCGCTTTTTACCTCGTCTGGACTTGGGCGCCCGACGTTTCTTGGGGTTGCCAACCAAGTTTGAATTAACCCTAAAACCGCTTCTTGCTTTTTTCTTAGCCATAAAATCCTTCCTTTTTCTAAACCCAAGTATAACATAAACGCGGTGCCTCGCCAAAACTTTTTGACGGATTTTTTGTGGAAAATTGTCTGGTCGAAAAATTTTCTAAGTAGGGCTTGACATCGTGCTAGTGTTTGTTATAATAAACTCAAATAATAATATATAACACAATAATTTTTCAAATCAAAGGGGACTTAAAAACAATGACAAACCATAACAGCCCACCTAGTGGCTCGAGCAACAACAGCGCAGAAGACGCAACTGTTAATACTAACGAAACCGCCAGCGAACAACGT
>WRHN01000001.1 GCA_009783235.1 Candidatus Saccharimonadota bacterium | reverse complement strand
CAACACCAGCTGAGGTACTGAAGTACAGCAGTAATGTGTGGCTACAAGAGTATGGATTTAGAAAGTCTATTGATAGCAATATACAGACCGTGCTGTATAGGGAGGGGGCACCTAGGGTGTAGGGTTGTTAGGCCTGGCCGGTTCGTGATATAATAAAACCGATTATGATGGGTTTTATAGGAGTTCTGTTACTGGCTGGGTTAGGCATCTTCGTGGTGCTTTATACCCCCAGCGTGGCTGAGCTGAAAGAAAATAAACCACCGCGTCTAGCGGAACAGCTGGATAAGCTTTGGGTGATGTCGCGCGATTCAATCAAAAGTAAGCATTATCTTAGAGCGGAAAAAATTCTGTTGACTATGTTGCAAGTGGACAACAAAAACGCGGCGGCTTATAATCGTTTGGGGTTGCTGTACGCCAAAGAAAAAGAATTTAGAGATGCTATAGAATGTTTCGAGATTGCTCAGAGCCTTGACCCCAGTGCGTCCAATTTGCACAACGTAGGCATGCTATATTTTGAGATGGGCGACTATGAGCGCGCTTCGCAGGCGTTAGCTCAAGCTCTGGAATCTGAAGATGATGTGGCTACGCGGCACATCGCCTACGCTAAGGTGCAAGAGAAACTGGGCGAAAAAAACAAAGTAATCACGCACCTAGAAAAAGCGGCCCTGTTGGCGCCTAGCAAGCAGATAATTGAGGTGCTAATTTCTACTTACCGCGAATATGAAATGGACGACAAAGCCGATGCACTGGAGAAAAAGCTCAAGACCTCGAAAATCAAAACGGTGCGCCAGACGCAAAAACATCGTTCGTCTATATAGCGTCTCTACTAGATTCATAATTATAAATAAAAGACCCCACCGAGGGCTCTTTTAATGTTGCGCCGCGCCGCTATTTTTTATCGTTAATGCGGAAATGCAAGTCTTTTAAGACATTTGAATAATAGACGAAAGCGTCGTAAGGCGAGTCGTAGACACTAAAGTAAGCGTGAACATCGCCGTCTGAGAAATATTTGGTGCACATATAATAGGGGTGGTCAGAAATAGTCATCAAGCGCCAATCGCGAATCAAGGCCTCGTCGCCAGAATTAATCACTGCAGATTCAAATGAGTAGAGAATGCGCTGCGATTCCTGCTGCATTTTATTGCCCAACCAGGCGGTCAAATCGCGTTCAGTGTCAGCCCAAGTCATGGTGTGAGGGCAGTCAATAAAGTCGCGCGGTTCGTCAAGCTCGGCCGCCTCAGACACAGTAACGAATGAGTGCCCGGGAAGAGCCAGCCAACGCTTAGGAATTTCTTCTAACAGTTCAAAAATACCCGAATCTGCCCACTGGTGTTCGCCGAAAGTCTCATAATCCATAAACAAATTGACCAGCGGTGCATCTTCGGCGTCCAGCCAAGTCAGGTATTTTTCCGCCGTTAGAGGATATTCTTTCCAGGAACGGTTAGAGAAACGAAAGGCCAAATCATCGGACAATTTATAGTTCTTGGTCAGCAACTTAATGTCTTTAGTGTCGTGCGGACGATAAACATAGTTAGGGCTGCGCCAGGACAAAGTACCTTCCCAGCCTTCTGCGATAATCGCCTTGTAACCAGCTTCGTCGGCCCAACGCGCTAGGTCGTTATTATAGGCTAGTTCGGTGTTGCGAAAAGCCGTAGGACGAACACCAAAAACTTCGAAGATTTTCGCCTCGTGAGCCGCCACTTGTCGCACAAATTCGGCGCGTGAGTAAAACCAGGCCAACGAGTGATAATATGTTTCGGCCAAAATCTCTACCTTGCCAGTCGCTACCAGCGCTTTGAATGACTTCAACACATCTGGCCCCCAAAGTTCGCACTGTTCAATAAGCGTACCACTCATTGATAGACTGACCTTAAATTCTGGATATTTCTTTAGCAACTTTAATAAGATTTTATTCGTCGGCAAGTAAGATTTTTCGGCCACCTTGCGAAAGATTTCTTTGTCGCCAGGGCCGTAATAATTGTGGTTTTTGGCCACGTCAAAAATCGAATAAGTGCGAAAACGAAACGGCTGGTGAACGTGAAGATACAAACAAATACTCTTAGGCATATGCCGCTCCTCTCTGGCGCGCACCGTGCGACGCGCTGGTGTATTGGCGCATGAACTTATCGGCAGCATGACCCCAGTTGTATTTAATGTATTCTCCAGCGACATTTTCTTTCAAGGAATCCTGCAGGGCGGGAGACAGTGCTAGATTGACTAGGTCGTCAGCTAATCTGTCGGTGTCCCAAAAATCATATTTGAGCACGCTGTTAATCTGTTCAGCCACGCCAGATTGTTTAGTAAGCACTAGCGCCGTGTTATGAGCAGCGGCCTCTAGGGCAGTTAGGCCAAACGGTTCAGACACCGAACTCATGACGAAAACATCGCCTTGCATATACAGTTCGCGCCATTTAGCACCGCGCACAAAACCAGTAAAAACTACATTCTCAGTAATACCCAGGCTGGCAGTCCGCTCAAGCAGCTCGTCGCGTTGTTCGCCGTCGCCCGACATCACCAAAATCATCTTCGGGTAAATGTCCAGCGCCTTTTTAAAACCTTCCAGCAAAAAAGTCAACCCTTTTTGGATGGTGTGGCGCGTCCCGCCAATAGTTACAATCATGTAGCCACGTTCGCGCATAAAATCTAAATAGCGATAATTGTCGCCCTCGACCTCTACTTTTTCCAGCTCTTCGCGAGCCAGAGCATTGTGCACAACTTCGATTTTGTCCGATGGAATGCTGTATTTTTTGACAATCAAATCTTTAGTAAGTTTTGACACCGCGATAATACGGTCAGCCATCATTAAACCTTGATATTCAATATCGTGAATCAAAGGATTGCCATCGCCACCACCAGCACGATCAAACTCAGTAGCATGTACCTGGACAACCAGCGGTATACCAGAAACCTCCTTGGCTCGAATGCCGGCCTCCATAGTCAGCCAGTCGTGAGCGTGAATAGCTTCGTAGTGATTAGTCGTTACCAGTCTCTCGATGTAATCAATATAATTTTCTTGCACAGAGCGAATCTTATGATAATCACCAGTGTAAGGGTCAAGTTCAGGGCTGTCAGTCATGCAGCGTTTATTTAGAGTTTTGATAGTCTTTGTTTTTTTCAACGACGGCACCGCGTGAACTTTCATAAAATCTATTTCAGAATAATCTTGGCCACTTGGCAAGACAAAATCAATATCAACGCCCTTGTGGCTCAAAGCTTTGGCCATATGAAAGCACGCCACACCTAACCCTCCTGAGTTATGTGGTGGAAGTTCCCAGCCAAGCATTAGTAGTCTCATTGCTTAATAATTATAGACCATTCATAAGCACATTTCAAGCGTTTTCTTCGAGAAAGTTGAACAAATTTTGTGTTTTTTTGCACACTATGAACAATTTTGTTGTCAAATTAACAACATTTACTCTGTTTTTACGACTGTATCAACTCGGCCAGCATGCTACGAAAAACCGCGCAAAATGCAGTTATTTTCCGCCTTGACTTTCACGCAGTTTTAATTTACAATAACGACATAATTTAAACATAAATATTTTAGAAAGATAATAATTTGAAAACTCGAAACTTTGCCTTAACCATTATCATGATACTCTCAATAACTAGCTGCCTGTATTTTTATGTTAAATATAGTTTTTCGCAAATTCCCAACGATCCGCCGCCGCAGGTAGAAACGAACACTTCGTTTGATAGCAAATTGCCAGATTTTTTTGAAGCGCTTAGGGCAGAACTAGCAGAACAGGCCAAGAGGGAATCGGCGGCTAGCACGATCCAAGCTGAACCGCCAGTGGCACAGACGGCACCACCAGCTACTAAATGTACGAGTGGCGGCTCCGAGATCAGCATAGCCTTGTCGAACGACGTGCTAGATTTAGTGAACATTACGCGCGCCGCTAACGGCCTGGGTATTCTGGGTTGCAAAGATGATTTGATTCCGTTGGCTGAGGTGCGCGCCAAAGAGACTATCGCGCTGTTTAGCCACACCAGGCCTAACGGGCAGCAATGGTATAGCCTGAACACTTCACTGATGAACGGCGAGAACCTGGCGATTGGTTACGGCACCGCTCAGACAGTGTTCGACGCCTGGATGGCGAGCCCTGGACACAGAGAAAATATCCTGCGCCCAGAGTTTAAATCAATGGGAGTGGGATATATTTTTACAAATTCAATTACCAAAGTGCCAGCTGAACTGTGCCAAGACCGCAACGGCAATCCGAACGACCAAGATACCGAGTGCAACCAAGTTTATCACCACCACATAGCGCAAATTTTTAGCGTAACGCTGTAACGCCATAACGCTTCTGATTAAAATTAGTTTGTTATATCGACGTATTTAAAATATCATGCTATACTTTACGTGTTGTATTTTTGTTAAGTGAGAATATGAAGTTCTTTTAATCTTTTACCATGCGAAGGTTTGAATTTTCATAATCTCACACCATACCGAGCCACTTTAGGCTACCTGAAAGGAGAAGTTCTATGGAAGCGTTGTTAAACACATTGGTGGTTTTTCTGTGGATACCAGTAGTACTTGTAGTTCTTATTATCGGATTTATTATTTTTAAGTTGCGTTATAAGATTGCCAAGCCTAATCATGCTCTTGTTATCTCCGGTGGAAAAAAGAGAAATGGACCTACAGTTTTGGTGTCGGGGGGGGCGTTTGTTTCTCCATTTAGGAGACACGATTTTTTTTCTCTGGCGGTTATGACAGTAGAATCTGATGACAAAGAAACGCAGACCAAGACCGTTGTGCCTGTTGTGGTGAGGTGGACAGCCCAGTTAAAACCTGATATTGAAGTTGAGGGTTCGCTAGCGAAAGCTGTCATGGGATTTATCGGCAAAAAAGACGAGGAAATCAAAAACTCACTGCAGCAAACTCTTGAAGGCGAAGTGCGTGCAGTTGTAGCTAATTTGACTCCAGAAGAAGTTATCCAAGGTCGCGATAAATTCAAGGGAGACATTGAAGCAAATGTGAAAGAGCGCATGGCCGAACTCGGGTTCAAGCTTATTTCGTTAAATATCACTGAGGTCAAAGACGGCAAGGGTCATTATGACAACCTAGCAGCCAGGGACCGCGAAGAAAAAAGACGAGAAGCTGAAAATTTGACAGCTCGAGAAGAGCAATCTATTGCTGAGACGGCGGCGGCAACTAGCCAAGCGTCTGAGGCAGCTCGCTTGAATAAAGAGCTAGCGGTTGCGGAAAAACAGCGTGACTTGCAATTGAAACAGGCTGGTTATCAAGCCGAGACCGACAAAGCCACGCAAGATGCTATTTATGCAGGAAGAATTCGCGAACAGGAACAGGAGAGAGAGCTCGCTACTAGAGAGGGAGCAGTTGCTGTGGAACGAGAAAACCAGCAAAAAGCAGCTGCAGAAGCCCGCAGAGCTGTTGTAACAACAGAAGCTGAAACAGCCAAGCAACGACAGGTCATTGAGGCACAAGCAGCAGCTGAACAAGCTGGAATCGACGCTGAAGCCAGAGTTGTGGTCGCTGAGAGAGATGCTGACGCAGAAGCTAGATCTGCAGAAAGAAAAGCTGGCGGTCAAGCCACGGCAGCACAAAGACTGGCCGAGGGCAAGGCCGAGGCTCGCAAGACGGAAGCCGCAGCAGAAGCTGATTTTATTCGTAAAACACGCGAAGCGAATGCAGCGGGCATTGAAGCAGAAGGTAGAGCGGAAGCCGCAGCTATTCGCGAGAAAGGCTTGGCAGAAGCCGAGGCCGAGAAGGCTAAAGCTGAAGCATTAGCTGAGCAAGAAGGTGTTAATCTGCAAGTCACGTTGGCGGAAATTGAAAGTAAGACACGCATTCAAGTATCCAATAACATTGCTACGGCCGTAGCCGAAGTTGGTACTAACGCCACCATTATTGATATGGGGGGCGGCGGTCACGGCGACGGCGACGATTTACTGACTGGTTTTTTGAAGAAACTTCCTAGCGCTTTGGCGCAAATGGACGTTTCGTCCGGAGTGCTGACTGGTCAATCGGGGCTTACTTCGATTAACCAATTAGCCTCGGCTGTTCTCAATAAACCAGCGCAACCTCAAGCCGAATCGTCAAAATTGGCAGCTATGGCCGCGGGAGTTGGCGCAGTTAAATCATCACTCGGTGATCAGCGTTCAACACCTGAAGCCATTGAAGAAGTAGCTATTGAAGTTGGCGAGACACCGACAGCGCAGGCCTCACAAGTTGAGGCCAACACGCTGACAGAAGATGTTGTACAGACGGTGTCTGCTGCCGATAGGCAAGCGGCCATATACGCAGCGTCTGCAGAAAGAAAACAAGCTGAAGCAGCAGCCAAGGAAAAACCGACTGATGACGAGCCAAAGCCGCCTATGCACCCTGATGACTCAACGCTGGAGACAGTAATGCCAGAGGAAATCAAGAACGCCATAGGCTCAAGCGCTCGACTGAGCGAAAAAGAAATGTCTGACATGGCGCAGGTCTATGCGGCCCTCAAAGAAACTGGCATTGATGACAAAATTGCCCTTACGGATATTGTCGTCAACGTAGCCAACCAGATACACGCTCATCATATGACAAGCACGCCGGTCGATATCGTTGATATGGCACAATCAGTCGTCCGCGGTTACAACAAGAGCTATGGTGGACCTCTGGACGATGCTGATCTCGACGCAATTGTTGTTAGGATAGGCCAAATCGCTAAGCAAAAAGTCTCTAGGAGTCGTAGCAAGAAGACCAGCTCTTAATCCCGCCCGCAGGCTAACCTGCCCGAGATAAGATACTATTGAACACTACAGCATGGTAAAACAAAAAGGCCAGCGTCCTACAAAACGCTAGGCCTTTTTTCTTTGAATAATTTTTGGCACGGGTGGAGAGACTCGAACTCCCGACACCAGGTTTTGGAGACCTGTGCTCTAGCCAACTGAGCTACACCCGTAGACTTCAATATTGTAGCACAAACGCCCAAATAGTTTAATAGGGGCTAGCTCGCGGCTCGCCCCTATTTACATTGGTGAGGTTGAAGTTTTGTTAAAAAATCCATGCTAGTACACGCTCAGCAAATTCGCGCAGAATTTTAGGCTGATTTTGCGGAATACCCGTTTCGATATCCACTATTTGTTGGTATCCGTTGGTTACCGTAATGAAGCCGTGACGACCAGGTCTATACGCTATCAAGCCGTTTTCTACGTCCATGTCGACCATTGAACTAAAATCAATACGCAGTCTAACGTCCCAGTCGGGATTATCCGACCAGCGCCCGACCACGACCAAGACTTCCTCGCCAGTTTGTTTGTCGCCCGCCGTGTAAATAGCGTTTTCGTAATGGCGTAGGCCGCCCTTGACACGAGTCGTCCATTTAGCAGCAACGTGTTGGACTATGCTGCCCAAGTTGTTTTCGCTAGCTAACAATATGTTGATTACAGGGTCGTTCATAAAACCACTTCCTCTCAATAATAAAAAAGTGCACTCACCGATTTATATTATATCATGATATACTAGAAAAATGAATACTTTGCATGACAAAGAATTTGGTGAAATAAAAATCACTAAAGTGGCGTCTAGTTATATTCGGATTAAAGTCGGAGAAGATCGACGCGTTTCGATATCGATGCCGAGTTTGACACCGATTTTTATGGCGCGTAAATTTCTAGAAAAATCTCGTCCAGAGATCCGCCGCAAAATCAATTCTATGCCTAAACAGACCAAAAAAATGAGCGAAGCCGAAAAAAAAGCTCTGCGTAAACTGGCTCGACCTTGGCTGCAAACGCGCCTGCGCATTTTGGCGCGCACGCACGGATTTAAATACGAAAAAGTGCGTATTATGAACGCTAGAACTCGCTGGGGCTCGTGTTCGTCGCGCGGTACGGTGTCGCTGAATATAGCGTTGATGAGAATCCCAGAAACCTTGCGTGATTATGTGATTTTGCACGAGCTCACGCATACTCGCTACATGAATCATTCAAAAGAATTTTGGGCAGAGCTGGCGAAATATTACCCCGAATATAAAGAGGCGCGCAAACGTATGAAGAAATACTCACCGCAGCTATAGACTTTTTCGAAAAGGTTTATGCTAAAATAGAAAAAGATGAAAAGGCTAATCTGGAAAAAACTCAAACAAATTGATAAAGCGCGCTATATTTTGCGCACCAGTATTATTTTCTTGATGGCACTTTTAGTTTTGTATATGCTGACTTTGCAGTCGGGCCTAGTAGGGCACCACGAAGTCTACCGCAGTGAATACGCCGCACCGATGATATTCGTGTTAATGACTTTGATTATTTATGGTCTTTTCTTGCGCAAACGCCACAGCAAACCGTCGCCGACTTATCACATTGCGCAATATGTAATGCTAGGGATTTTCACCGTAGCGATTAGCGGATTCACGCCGTCAATTTATCTATTTTGGGTGGGCTGGCTAATGCTAACGGCACTGTTTTTTGGTCGCACGGCTTTTATTGCAGCCACTTTGTATATGTACCTAGTAACCATCATGGCGTTTATTCTCGACACCAACAACGGCATGCAACAACTGGGCTCGGGTCTGACAGCGATGATTGCTACAACAGTCGTGGCGATTACGGTGGCTTTGATTGCTGAGTACACCGATGTTTATAAACGCCTGTTCGAGCACGCTAAGCAGGAAAATGAGTTCACGCAAAATCGCTTGGTAACGACTATTAACACGATTAAAGATGCGATTATCGGCGTAGATTCTAAGGGACGGATTCGCGTTTACAATCCAGCCGCGATGATTTTGTTTGACACCAACGCCGAGCTGGACGGTAAACGTTTGACGCGTTATTTGACTGTGGTGGATAGCAAAAAACGCCCATTTGATTTGTGGAAATATATTAAAAAAGAAAATCGTAGTTTTACCCGCGAAGATCTGAGCCTGGTTTTTGCGGACGGAGATAAGGTTAATCTGTCGGTGTCTTGCGCACCTATCATAGAAAAATATCACGGTGGCGAACACGACGTCGGTAAAAACGAAGGTTACGTGTTGACGCTAAATGATATTACTAATAGCAAGTCTTTGGACGAAGAGCGCGACGAGTTTATTTCTGTGGTTAGCCACGAATTGCGCACGCCTGTGGCGGTAGCTGAGGGCGCACTATCTAATATTCAATATCTTTTGGAGCGCGAGATTGATCCAAAAACCTTGTCAGCGCAACTGGCGGTAGCGCACGGTCAGATATTTTACCTGGGGCAAATGATTAATGATATTAGCACTTTGAGCCGAGCGCAACGAGGCGTTGGTGCTGAGTTAGAGCTGATAGATGTGCGCGAATTTTTTGGTCGCGTGGAAGCGCAATTTGCCGATCAAATCAAAGATAAAAAACTGGGATTAGTCATTGACGTGGCTGAAGACGCTGGTGAAATTTATTCCTCTAAACTGTATGTGCAAGAAATTTTACAAAACCTGATGGCCAACGCCATTAAATATACCAATAAAGGCGCGGTAACAATTTCTTCTAGCAAAACTCCACAGGGTGTGCTGATAGCGATTAGCGACACCGGTATGGGCATTTCTAAATCCGATCAAAAGCATATTTTTGATAAGTTTTTCCGCTCGGAAGATTTTCGCACACGCGAAACTGGCGGTACGGGACTGGGACTATATGTGGTAGATAAACTAGCAGGGCTGCTGCATTTTAAAGTGAAGGTCAAAAGCGAACTCGACAAAGGCTCGACGTTTAGTTTTGTCTTGCCAGCCAAAGCTCCCGAAGAATCTGAGGTAGCAGAGCAAAGTACGACGACCGCAAAAGAGGTTAAGCAGTGATTTATTTCGCTTGGCGACATTTTCGTTTTCCTAAACATTCTACAACAGAGAATTTACCCACCCTGACGCTGGCCATACCAGCGCGCAACGAAACGCTGTCGTTAGTTGACTGTCTGACCAATGTTCAAGCGTTAGAATACCCTAAGATAGAAGTGATTGTGTTAGATGATCAGTCGAGCGACAACACTAGCGAAATTATCCGTGGTTTTGCCCATGCTGGTATGCGGTTTATCTCCGGCGATCACCCCGCCAAAGGCTGGACGGGAAAAACCTACGCGCTGAACCAACTGGAGCGGGCCGCCAGCGGTAAATACATTGCTTTTATGGATGTTGATGTGCGCCTGGGCCCGAACGATCTAGACCATTTGATCAGCTACATGCAAGAGACCGATCAAGACATGCTGTCAATTATGCCACGCCACAGCAGTAGCTACTCGCTGAACGCTTTGCTGGAGCCGCTGCGCTATTTCTGGGACGTTTTTAGGCCAATTAGCCAAAACCGCACGCCAGTCGGACATCGACTTTGGATTATTCGTCGCGAAAAATTAGCGGCGCTCGGCGGCATTGCAGCCCAAAGTTATAAAATTCTGCCCGAAGAGGGAATTGCGCGGCGGTTGATTTGGGAGAAAAAATATAAATTTTTTGTCAGCTCGGGGTTTTTACGAATCAAGCACGCGGAAGATTTTAAACACGAATACGACTCCGCGGTGCGCGTAACCTATCCGCAATTGCGACGCAAACCGCTACGCGCCCTGTTGGCTATATTGGCGCACTTGGTGTTGCTCGCGCCGTTTCTGCTGGTTTGGCTACTAGAATTGGGTGGACTGGCTTGGTGGGTGAATTTAGTTATTTTACTGATTGTCATTGGATCTAATGCTTGGTACGCGGCGCTGACACGCGATTCTTGGTGGCTGACGCCAATGCTGACGCCGCTGCAAATCATTCTGCAAATTTTCGTCATCGTGGGAAGTTGGCATAAATATACTTTTGGCAAGGTGGACTGGCGCGGCCGAGACATTAAGCTAGTGGTGAGCAAACCCGTTAAACAAGCCAGCTATCAGCCAGCGGAGCAATACCGCGAGGAATATTTGGGAGATTTTCACGTCGTAAAAGACAAGAATAAAATCAAAAAGCATAATCACAAACACAGGCGCTAAAATATATTGACAAAATATTGCCTATGTGATAAAATTGCACCAGGAGGTGGTTTAGATTCAAGTAGCGAGCTAGGAGAGTGATTGATGTGGAAGAACAGACCAGTAGGCTACCAAGGACTTTTGCAGATGGTGATGTTGGTATCATCGAACTGCGTATAGTCAAGTGCGATTACGGAGCCGAACCAGAAGAATGGCCCGTGATTGCGAGAAGTAAGAAACAGGGAAAGTTGACCCGGTCAATGTTGTCAAAATTTAAACAATTTGAGAACGGAGACACTCTGGGTCTTGTCAAAAAACTGAGTCCAGCCGAAGAAAACGAAGCCCGCGAACTGCATGTTCTGCTCGAAGACGGCAAGTGGTATTGCGCGGCAATATATCTTGGCTTGGACGCAGAAGATGCGGGCGAGACTGCCGACGGCGATTATTGTCCTGAGGACATCGAGCGGCTTGTTAAATTGCGAGAGGAAGATCCTGACAGATTCTGGCAAGAATGGTAACAGATACGCCAAAGTGGGGGACGATGAGCCCAGTTTATGCCAAATATGGCACGAACTGGGCTTCTTTACTTGCATTATGAACCGAACCGTGCTAAACTCTTGACAATGTCCGTTAGGACTTTTTAATTGAGGAAAGGAGCTCGGCAGTGGCAACAGATGAGACAAAAGTAGTTAAACGTATCAAAGCTAAAACTAACGACCAGGCCAAAAAAACGGCGCGCGAGGTTAAGGTTAAGGTCAAGGATAACGACAATGCCAAGGGCAAAACAAAGGTTAAAAGCAAAACTACTAAAAAACCGACCAAAGACATCAAGTCTAAAAAACAATCGCAAAAAGAAGACACTAAAAATTATTTCGTGGGTGCTTGGCGCGAACTGAGGCAGGTTCACTGGACTAACCGCCGCGCGACCTGGACATTGACCATCGCGGTGATTTTATTCAGCGGATTTTTTGCATTATTTATTTTGGTGGCTGACTGGATTTGGAACTGGCTGATGCAGGAAGTAATTTTATAGAAAAGGAGAAGAGAAATGGCGAATAGATATGATTCAACTAGACAATGGTACACTCTGCAGGTCTCGAGCGGATTTGAAGAAAAAGTAGAAAACGAAATCAAGCAGCGCATTAAAGGTGTGGACATGAACGATAAGATTTTCGACGTTTTAGTGCCGCGCGAAAAAACTATTGAGATTAAAAATGGCTCGCGCAAGGTTTTAGATAAGAAGATTTTTCAAGGATATGTTTTGGTGGAAGCGAAATTAACCGACGAAGTTTGGTATATTTTGCGCAACACTCCAGGTGTAACTGGTTTTGTGGGCGCCGGCAACACGCCAACACCAGTTTCGGAAAGCGAAATTCGAGAGATTAAAAAGCGCATGGGCGCTAAAGACCCTGTTCAAGAAATTGACTATAAAGTGAACGAGGTAGTTAATATTGTCGATGGCCCGTTCAAGGGGTTCGAGGGCTATATCGACGGGATTGATACCGCAAAGGGCAAGCTGAAAGTTTTGGTGTCAATGTTTGGTCGAGACACTTCAGTTGAGCTCGATGCTCTGCAGGTCAAAAAAATCGACTAGAGTTGATTGAGCGAAGCGCGAACTAAGCGATAATATCTGGGTCGCGCTCTAACGTTACGCCGAATTTTTCAAACACGGCATCGGAGGCAAATTGAGTGTAGTTTTCTAGTTCGGCTAGAGTTTTGGCGGATTTATTAATCACTACCAGGGCGTTTTCGCTGTAACTGGCAAAGCCAAATTTCTCGACGCCCTTGAGACCCGCCTGCTCTAACAGCCAGCCCGAGAAAATTTTAACCTCGCCGCTCGGCTGTTTGTCAAACGGAGCGCCAGGAAAGGCTTTATGAAATTTGGCAAATTTGCGCGCGCTTAAGATAGGGTTTTTGAAAAAAGAACCAGCAGAAGCGTGTTTTTCTAAAGATGGCAGGCGCTCTGCACGCAAATTTAACACCGCTCGACGCAGCAGCTTCGGCGAGACTTTTACAACGCCGTGTTCTTTGAGATGTTGCTTCAAACCAGGGTGCCCCAGGGTCATTTGGGGATCAGACGGACGCAGTTGTACATTCAGCCCCGTGATAATATATTTGCCTGGGTGATTTTTAAAAATAGAACTTAAATATTCAAATTTGCAACTTTTATGACTCAAACTGACAAATTCCTGCTTAGCCACATCGTAAGCCTCAACACTAGTAACGACATCTGACAATTCTTGGCCATAAGCGCCTGCGTTATGCACCGGAGCGCCGCCCACAGTGCCGGGAATACCGCTCATGCACTCCAGACCGGAAGACCCGGCTTTGATGGTTTTTTCGATAGCCGTGTCTAAAACCACGCCCGCGCCAAAATGCCACTGATAATTATCTGACCGCTTAATTCCGCCTATTTTTACCAAGATAACCACGCCGTTGTAGAAATCCGCGCCGATTACATTAGAACCTCCCCCCAGCACAAACCAGGGTAGCTTCTTACTGCGAGCAAAGGCCAGGGCTTTAGGAATGTCCTGCTTTTTTCTGACCGTTACCACAAAACTGGCTCGACCGCCCAACTTCATAGTTACCAGCTTTGATAGCAAAAAATCTTTTTGAATTCTCATGTTATTACTTCTTCAACATCGTTGACACTAAATCGACTACGCGACTAGGCGTGGTGTCAGCCTTGACAATAAACTGGGCGACGCCGAGCTTGCTCAGCCGCTTAGGCGCTTCTTCGAACCCTAAATTCGTCAGAACCGCCACTGGAGTTTGGGAATATTCTGGCATTTTACGAATATGCTCCAGAGCTTCATCACCGTTCATTTCCGGCATCATCAAATCAAGCAAAATAACGTCTGGGCGCATTTCCTTAACCAGTTCAATACCGTCTCGACCGTTCTCTGCGACGGCCACTTCATAGCCCGCCAACTCAAACTTCACGCGATACATCTGATTAATCATCGCATCATCTTCAATTATCGCAACTTTTGTTTTCTTGACCATACATTTTAACTTTAGCATTTCAAGCTGGCAATTTCAAGCTGGATATGATAGAATAAGGTGGATATAAATTAATTTGTGGGAGGTCTTAATAAACCGTTTTTACCACGAAAGGAGAAAACATGGCCAAAAAAGCCGAGCTCTTTGAAGAGCTAAAGAAGCTAAATAAAAAAACTGAGTTGACGCTCAAAAATACCATCGCAGAAATCGAAGCGGAGATCGCTACGTTTTCAGTCGTCGCTACTGCTGAAGAAAACGAACCAGCGCCAGAAGAAACGCCGACTGAGACAGAAGTTTTTGCTAAAGCTGGCAAACGCAGCGAGAAGGTCGTTAAAGAGGTCGAAGCGGAGGCCGAACGCCAGGCGCGCAAGGAAGTTCCAGTCGAAGAGAAGAAAGGCCCAGCGCCAAAAACTCGCTCGAAGCTAGAGCGCCGCAGCAAAAAATATCAAGAGGCCGCGAAAAAAATTGACACAAGCCGAACTTACACTTTGGCCGAAGCGATGAAGTTGGTGGTTGAGACTAGCCCAGTGAAATTTGACGCTACCGTGGAAATCCACGCTCGTTTAGGAGTTGACCCTAAGCAGGCCGACCAGAATATTCGCGCGACCGTGGTATTGCCGCATGGCACGGGTAAAACTGTACGCGTGGCTGCTTTTGCGCCAGTTGAGCTGGCCAAGGGCGCTGATATTGCGGGCGAGCAAGAAGTCTTGGCCATGCTCGATAAAGAGCAACTTGATTTTGATATTTTAATTACCACCCCTGCTAATATGCCAAAACTGGGCAAATATGCTCGGCTACTGGGGCCAAAAGGTTTGATGCCTAATCCAAAAGCTGGCACTGTATCGGCCACGCCAGAGAAAGCCATTGCTGAAGCCAAAGCTGGCAAAGTCGAGTATCGCGTCGATAAACAGGCGATTGTCCACCTTGGCATCGGTAAAATCAGTTTTGGTGCCGAAAAGCTAACCGCCAACGCTCAACTTTTCTTGGATTCGCTGAATGCTAACAAGCCTAGCACCACCAAAGGTAATTATATTTTGTCGCTCAACCTGTCCTCGACTATGGGCCCAGGCATTAAAATTGCACTCTAGTTGTATACTGATTGACCCTTAAATTTACTTGCGTTTTTGCGAACGCTTATGTTATACTTTGGTCAATAATCTTAATTCAAGGAGTAATATATGGATCCTAACCAACAAAACAATCCCTCCGGAGTTCCCACAGATGTACCAGTGCCAACGCCAGAGGTTACACCAACACCAGAAGTTCCACCAGCGGCGCCAGATATAACGCCGCCACCAGAGATTCCGCCAGCGCCGGGCATGGCACCACCGCCAGAATCCGCACCAGTGGCAGATAATACCCCCCCCCAATCGGCCCCAGGCTCAGTAATGACACCTTCACCCTACAACGCGCCGAGTAGGCCAAAACTCGGGCTCGTTTTAGCGCTGGCGGGAGCCGTGCTGTTTATTGTAGTTTTAGCCGTAGTGCTAATATTAATGTTTAACGGCGGGATTCGCAATGCTGAAGATTTCAAAGCTGCAGTGAAGAACAAAGATGCAATAAATTGCCTACTCGAGGATAAAGACAACAATAAGAACTCCACGACGCTACGAACAACCAAGGGCTGGGACAAAGTCAGGATGTCTACAAAGACGGGCGGCGAGGATATTAACATGTTGGCTATCAAGGATGATGCTATTTATGTTTGGAATGACAGCATGGCTGTTAAACAAGATTATGATGCTAGCATGATAGATTATTTCATCGAAGACATAGCTGGCTACGAAGGCAGCGATAAGGACGATACTAAATTTACTTGCCCATCGCCAGACAAGTTGGACTTCTCTGTGCCAAACAAAGACTGGGACGGAGACAGCGCAAGGAGCTCTGACGATACTGATGCCTATAATGATAGCAGAAGCTCAACCGCGACAACAGCACCATCTAAATCTGAAATCGCTATCAACGCGACGATTAACGATGCTAAAAACGGCCTAAACTATAAAGCTACAAAGTTGGTTATTGATGCTTTTAAAATCCCGCAGTCTGTGATGGACGATAATTATTATAGTTCTTCTACTAAAGCGGTTGCTGTCTATGTCACAATGACATCAAACGATAAAAATTTCTATGATATCGATGGCAGTTTGAGTTTTTATGATCGTCATGTCGGAAGAGACACTAAAGATATCGTCTTCGACCGCTTGTTCCAGGAAACTAGTTACGCGTTTAAAAAGGCGGCCGACGATGCGGGTTATAATACCGAAGGATGCGACAAATCTGCGAAAAAACCTGGTGATTCAGTTAGTTGTTGGGTGATTTTGCTTGTAGAAGCCGAGTATACAGATCAGATTACCATGTCAAATGTATCATTTTTTGTTGAGCAAGATGAGGCAGTTTTTGTTAAACTGACCAAATAATTTACAAAAAAAGTGAAGGGTCGCTCGCGAGATGATCTCAACGGCGACTTTTCATTTGCAAAATTCTAAATTTATTGATATAATGAGGCCAACGTTATCTGAGACAACCGCGGGGAAACCTTAATCATGCGGTCGAGAAATCTCTTTTTGGTAACGACACCTTAACAATTCGGGTCGTTTTGTAATTAAGGAGGATTATCTATGGCAATTAGCAAAGATAAGAAACAACAATTAGTTGCTGAACTTAGCCAACTGTTGAGCGGCGCAAAAATGACGGTGTTCGCTGAATATAAAGGCGTTAGCGTGCAGAGTCTGCAAGATTTACGCCGCGCGGCGCGCGAAGCAGGCGTGCAGATTAAAGTAGTCAAAAACCGTTTGGTCAAAGTGGCCGTGACGGATATTGAAGATTTGAAAGATGTTGACGTAACTACTCTTAAGGGTCAATTGCTCTACGCAATTAGTTCTGATGATGAAGTGGCGCCAGCGCAGGTTTTGGACAAATTTGCTAGTAAGCACCCAGAACTTGTAACCATCGGCGCGTTTTCCGGCATTGGCGCGAACCTGTCGGCTGAAGACGTTAAATCATTGGCTGGCCTGCCAAGCAAAGAACAGCTCATCGGCCAAGTGGTCGACATGCTGCTCAGCCCAGTCAATGACGTGATCAGTGGCGTTAATGGACTGCCTGGCATTTTGAATGCGCTAGAAAGTCAAGCAACTAACTAAATAATAAGAAAGGAAAATAATATGGCAGATGTAAAGAAATTAGCTCAAGAGCTAACTAAATTGACTGTTTTGGAAGTCAATGAATTAAAAAATGTTTTGAAAGATGAATATGGTATTGAGCCAGCTGCGGCCGCTGTGGCTGTGGCGGCTGGTCCAGCTGCTGGCGGCGAAGCTGCGGCTGCGGAAGAAAAAAGCGAATTCACAGTTCAACTAAAAGACGCCGGTGCGCAGAAAGTCGCAGTAATCAAGGCTGTTAAAGAAATCACTGGTTTGGGTCTAGGCGAAGCTAAGGCTATCGTGGACGGCGCTCCAGCTGCAGTCAAGGAAGGCGTTAACAAAGAAGATGCTGAGGCAGCCAAGAAAACTTTGGAAGAAGCTGGCGCCAGCGTAGAATTAGTTTAAGTTCAAAAACATCGACTCGAATTGAAGACGAAAGGGCGTTGTGCTTAGCACAACGTTTTTTTGTAAGCCACCTTGCGGGCTGTGGAAAACTGTCTTGCATTTTTTGAGCAATCTGTTATGATAGAGGTAATATCAATGAAAATATAGACAAATAGCGAGAGGAAAGAAATGTCTAAAGAGTTAGATGATAAACAAATAAAGCGGTTGACTGCGCTGTTGGGCGACGCAGAGATTAATTTGGCGGCGGCCAAAGAAATTATCCGCGACATGGCGGGAGAAGAGGCCCTGCCGAGCCGTACGCCCACTGAAGAAGTGGCGGGCAAAGTTATTGAGGGTCTGTTTGACGGTCAAGTTATGGTAGGGCCAGACGGCAAAACCTATCCGGTGCCGGCTAATTACGCCAGCAAATCCAAACTGGTCGAGGGCGATATATTAAAATTAACTATTGACGAGGACGGGTCGTTTATTTATAAACAAATTGGCCCAGTGGCGCGGCGCCAGATTATTGGCGTTTTGGGTCAGCATGACGGTGCATATTTCGTAGAGGCAGCCAGTCGCGAATACCGCGTGCTGTTGGCTTCGGTAACTTTCTTTAAGGTAAAATTGGGCGACCAAGTGTCGATTATCGTACCGGAAGACAACCGCGAAGCCGAGTGGGCCGCCATTGAGGCCGCGCTGTAAGAGTTTCTAAAAATTAACATTAGTGGTATAGTTTAATCATGGGCACGACAAAAACAACTGCAAAAGACAAGGAAATTAATTACGACATTATTTATGTCGATATTGATGACGATATTACTTCGGTAATCGAGAAAATCAAAAACAGCAGCGAGGAATATATCAAGCTGGTGCCGCCAAAACGGCAGGGCTTTATGCAAAGCTCGGTAACTATGCGGCTGATTAAACGCACCGCCTCTAAAGTCAAAAAACACGTGGCGATTGTTACCACAGACAAGGCACTGCTGACGCTGGCCGCCACTATCGGCATCTACGTTGCTAAAAACCTACAGTCTGAGCCAATCATGCTGGCTAAGCCAGAGACTACTGCCAGTGCTAAAAATACTGACGACGTGATCGACGGCGAAGATATTGACACTAGTGATTACAAGGACACTTCTGATATTCCAGAGGACAAAGATATCGAAGTCTCGCTAAGAAAAAATCGCGAGAAAAAAGACGATGAAGAAGATGACGACGAGCAGCCGAAACCGCCCAAAAAGGCGCCTAATTTTAACAAATTCCGCAAACGCCTGTTCATTTTTGGCGGGCTGGGCGTAGCTTTAATTGCGTTTTTGGTTTGGGCCATAGTTTTTGCGCCGCGCGCTAACGTAACTATTTTTGCTAATACCACTAGTGAGAAAGTGCAAGAAACCGTACAAATTGGCGACAAACTGACTACTGATCCCGCCACTCACACCATCAAATCTGTCATTAAATCTGGCGAGAAAGACGCTTCGGTCGATGGCACCGCGACAGGCGAGCGCAACGATGGCACTCGCGCCAGCGGTACGGTTGACTTGGAAGCATCTGATCTTGGTACTTGCGTTAGCTTGGTGATGAGCGGCATAGCTTCCGGCACTGGCGTAACGCTGTCTGGCAAGGATTTTTATACGACGGCCGGGGCGGCATTTGCGGTCAGTGGCAGCAAATGCGTCGCTAACGACGTGCCGGTTGAGGCGATGGCGGCGGGTGAAGGATACAATATTAGTGGCGGTGGTGGGGCAGTGGCTGGTTTTGGCGGCGTTTCGGCCAACGGATCAACCAGTGGCGGTTCGACCAAAATCGTCAAATTTGTGCAAGATTCTGACATTAAAATTGCCCAAGAAAAATTCAAAAACGAAAATCAGGACGATTTTAAAAATGATTTAACCAAGGAACTTTCTGGCGACTATATTGTGATTAGCCAAAGCTTTAAAGTAACCACTAGCGACCCTGTGGCCAGCCCAGGCCTGAACGAGGCGTCCAGCGACGGCAAATTCAAGCTGACTATCAAAACTGTTTATTCCCTGGAGGCGGTGTCCAAAGACGAAATTAAAACTTATCTTGAGAAAATTCTCGATGCGCGAGCGGGCGAAATGAGTCAACAGAAAGTTTACGATTATGGTGTGGACAACATCAGCCTGACCAACTACATGCGAGTCGATGATAAAAACCCAGCAACCGTCGCTTTGTTCGCCACGGCTAAAATTGGGCCAGATATTGACCTTGACAAAATTAGAGAAGAAATCGCTGGCAAAAAACCCATGGAAGTTACTGAATCACTCAAACGTGTCAACGGAGTAGTAGACGTCAAAGTTGGCCTATCGCCGTTTTGGGTCAGTTCCATACCCAAAAACACCAACAAAATCAAAATAGAATTTGAATCAAACAACTAATTGAACTTTTGTGCCGATGCTCGGAAAATTAGCGTTAGTGGCTTTAATTTGCTAGAATAAGTTTATGAAAAAAGTTGTTTTGACGGGTGACCGGCCAACGGGCAAATTGCACCTGGGCCATTTTGTGGGTTCTTTGAAAAATCGCGTGGAAATGCAAAATTCGGGCGATTACGAAATGTTTGTGATGATTGCTGATCAGCAAGCGCTGACCGACAATGCGCGCGATCCTGGTAAAATTCAAGACAACCTGCTGGAAGTGGCGCTGGATTATTTGAGCGTCGGACTTGACCCTGACAAAACTACGATTTTTGTGCAGTCGGCTGTGCCAGCTTTGTATGAACTGACTATCCATTATTCTAATTTAGTCGGCCTGGGGCGTTTGCAGCGCAATCCGACGGTCAAGACCGAGATTAAACAGCGCGGCTTTGGCGATTCTATACCGGTGGGATTTTTGACTTACCCGATTGCTCAGGCGGCTGACATTACGGCTTTTGACGCTAATTTGGTGCCGGTCGGTGAAGATCAGCTGCCGGTGTTGGAACAAGACCGCGAAATTGTGCGTTCGTTTAATTCGCTCTACGGCGATGTTTTGGTCGAGCCAGAACCGGTGGTGCCAGAAGGCAATGCTAAGCGATTGCCGGGCATTTTTGGCGCGGACGACAAGATGAGCAAAAGCCTGGATAATGGCATTTATCTGTCGGACGATAGCGAAACCGTCAAGCAGAAAGTCATGCAGATGTATACTGATCCTAATCATATTCGCGTTGAAGATCCCGGCAAAGTCGAAGGCAATGTGGTGTTTATTTACCTGGACGTCTTTGCTGAAGATCAGAAAAAAGTTGCTGAGCTAAAAGAACAATACCAAAAAGGCGGCCTGGGCGACGTGGCGGTTAAAAAATATTTAATCGAAGTTTTAGAAGAACTGTTGAGCCCAATTCGTCAGCGGCGCGCTCAGTACGAACAAGATCTCGAGCAAGTACGGCAGATTTTAACCGACGGTAACGTGCGCGCTAACACCAAAGCCGATAAAGTGCTAAAAAGAGTGCGCGACGCCATCGGCATAAATTATTTCTAATAAAACCCCTGACGAACTCTAATGTCCAACAGGGGGTTTGTTTGTATTAAATCTAGTTTATTTTTTGGCTTTGTTAATTTTCTCGAGTGCTGCCGACGTAGCATCGTTTTTGTTTTTCAATTCGCCAGAAGTTTTGAGCTTGTTGTAGGTCATAAAGTATTGAACGGCACTATCAATAAACAGCGCTGCACCAACAACTAGTGGGTACCAAAAGATGTAATACTCAAATTCTTCGCCGGCTGAGCGACCAAGCCCAACGAAAACACCGCCGCTACGACGATTAATATTTTACTCACTCTTTTCATATTTTTACTCCCCTTTAATTGTATTGTGACAATTATATAACAAAAAACATGCTAAAATAAAGCAGTGAGTAAATCCAAAATGATACGCGATAGATACAGCAAACAGGGTGGCCACGCGGCCACAATCAGCAAAGATCAACTAAATTGGCGGCAGCCTGCGTTTTGGCGTAATATTTTTCTTTATTACTGGGCGTTTGCATTTGCTGGTCATATTCTAGAAGTGCTGTGGCAGAAAATAACCGACAATCCGTATTTTGACCCCAACAACATACCGACCTTTGCGCCGCTGGCGGTACCTTATGGCTTGGGCGCTGTAGCAGTTATTTTAGCAGTATGGCCACTTTATAAACGCTTCAAAAAAATGAATGTTTTGCTGGTTTTTGTGCTGGCGGCTGTGGTTACTACGGCTGTGGAATATTTGTGCGCCCTGGTGATTATCGCCTTTATGGGTCATAATCCGTTTTGGGACTATTCAAATATGCCGTTCAATTTTCAGGGTATGATTTGTCTACGTAACGCCGTGCTGTTTGGCATAGTCGCAACGATTTTCCTACAAGTTTTGTTCCCGCGCATTGAACGACGCGTCAGCAAGATTTCTGACAGATTGCTAAATGATATTTTCTTGTTACTGGCGACGACTTATGCGATCGACGTGCTGTTAGTGTTTGCCATGTGGCTGTATGGAAATTAGGTTAGCAAGATGAGATTAGATAAGTTTTTGAGCGAAAAATATCCCGAGTATTCTCGTAGCATGTTAGCGAGCTGCGTTAAGTCGGGGCGCGTGCGAATTGATGGCGAAGTTGCGACTAGTCCTGCCAAAACTGTTGATGAGAGCCAAAAAATTGAGTTCCAACAACCCGCGAAACCCGACTTTTCTGGTTCTTCATTGCCGATTATTTATGAAGATGATAATGTGTTGGTTATTAACAAACCCGCGGGCGTGTTGACTCATGCCAAGGGAAATTTTACGGAAGAGTTTACTGTGGCGGAATTTGTTAAAAAATATTGGCCGCAGTCAAGCTCAAATCGCGCCGGCATTGTCCATCGACTAGATCGTGGGACTTCGGGCGTGGTGGTGGTCGCAAAAAATCAAGAAACTGCAGGGTTTTTGCAAAAACAATTCGCAGCGCGCAAGGTCAAAAAAACTTATATCGCCATAGTTAACGGCACGCCAAGAGAAGTTTCCGCCAAAATCGACCTGCCCATAGCTCGCAACCCCAAAAAACCCGCTGAGTTTAAAGTCGACGCCAAAGGAAAAAATGCAGTAACATTTTACCAAGTGCTTGCGACTAATGAACAAGGCGAGAGTTTAATAGAATTAAAACCAGAAACCGGGCGCACCCACCAGTTGAGAGTACACATGCAGTATCTAAAAACGCCAATCAAAGGCGATGTAGTTTATGGTCAGGCCGCCGATCGCATGTATCTGCACGCCAAGAGTTTAGAAATTACTATCCCAGGCTCACCTAATCAGCGCAAGATTTTCAAGGCGCCCGAGCCGCCAGGATTTACGAAAGGATTTAATGTTTAAGCTGGCGCAAAGTACAATTTTAGCTGGCGGTGATATAGATGGGCTGCTAGCACGCGCTCGAGAAATCGCCCACAAAATTGACGGCGATTATATATTGATAGAGCATCAAGACAAAAGCGACAAGGTCAAGGAAATTCGCGAGCTGTACCGTTTTGCGCGTGGCGTGCATCGTCAGCCGCTGGTGTTCATTTTGCAGGCTGATTCGTTTTTTGCCACCGTGGGCAACGACCATTGGCAGAACGCCTTTCTCAAATTATTTGAAGAGCCAAACCCTAACATTTATTTTATAATTGCAACCACCGCGCCACATAAACTTTTGCCAACTATCAAATCTCGCGGACAGGTTATCAAACACGGCGAGCATATTACGCAGCCTGAAAACTCGACTTGGTTTACTTTACCAACATATGACAGGTTAAAAATTGTAGCAAAAATCAAGTCTCGAGAAGAAGCCATCGAGCTCGTTCAATCAATGGCGGCCAACGCCACCAAAGACTCCAGTCGGGCCAAAAATTTGCCGCTATTGTCAGACACGCTAGACCGCTTGGCCCAGAACGGCAACGTCAAAATACAATTAACGAATTTGGCGGTAAATTTGTGATGAGACGGTTGAACAAAATCTTCGCAATTGGTAACCGTCTGCGTGCGGTGGCTTTTGTGGCGGGTTTTGCGATGATGGCGTTCGAACTGGTGGCAGCGCGGCTGCTAGCCCCGACGATTGGCAATTCTACTTACACTTGGACCTGTGTGATTGGCGTGATTATGGCGGCGCTGAGCCTGGGTTATTTTCTGGGCGGCAGGTTAGCCGACCAGCGCGGTCGCGTGGCAGACGTGGCGTTGTTGATGCAGATTACTGCGCTGCTGGTGTTAGTCGCCCTGTTCGCTAATGCTTCGTTCACGACTTACTTAGCCGAAAATATTATCGACCAACGAGCTCAAGGGCTGCTAGCTTCGCTGATTTTGTTCGCGCCCGCCAGTGTGGTTATTGGCATGATTAGCCCGTATCTGGTTAAACTAGCCAGTACTTCTCTAAAAACCCTGGGGCGCACCGCAGCCGGACTGTCGACCTGGAACGCCATTGGCAGTATCACCGGAACTTTTGTAACTGGTTTTATTTTGTTCGCGCTGATTGGTTCTTGGCAAAGCCTGTCGGCCATCGCGCTGTTGCTGTTGGCCGCCAGCTGGTTGATGCCCGTGAGAGACAATTGGAAAACCAGGCTGGGCTTTACGGTGGTTCTGCTGTCCATTATTAGCGGTGCAATCGCTTTGAACAGCTCTAACGCCACCTCAATCAGCATCGACACTGCCAGTGCTAACTACCGAGTACATTTTCAAGATGCTTATAACGGTCAGGTGGTTTACCTGACCAGCAGCCCCAGTGGTGCGCAGTCGGCGGTTTATTCTGAAGATCCCGACAAGATGTTATTTTGGTACACTAACGAATTTGTTAATATCGCTGATATTACGCCCCGCCCCAGAGGGCACATGTTGGTATTGGGCGGCGGCACTTTCACAGTGCCGAGATACCTAGCGGAAAAATATCCCGACGCGACGGTTGATGTGGTAGAAATTGACCCTGGGCTAAAACAGATTGCTCAGGATTATTTTTTCTTCGAGCAGCCCGCTAATTTGAACATGTATTTTGAAGACGCCAGGGCCTTTGTCAACAAAACGAATAATCAATACGATTTGATTTTTGTCGATGTTTATAATGGCGTGTCGATACCGTGGCAATTCACGACGATGGAATATGCGCAAAAACTGGCGGGGATTTTGAGCGACGACGGTATAGTGGCGGTCAATGTTATCGCTAATGATAGCGGAATTTGCAAGCCGCTGCTGGACGGGCTGAACGCACCTTATGCGGCGAATTTTAGCCACCGCCAGTACACGGTCGACAAAAGCAACAAAAGCGACAGTAAAAACATGATTTTGGTTTACTCAAAAAGGAAGGTGCGCATTGATGATTATAAAAAGTTAGATGTTCCCGAACAACGACCGTTCACGGATAACTTTGCGCCGATTGAACCATTGCAATCGGGTTGCAGTTCGTAAAATGAAATAACCCCAGTCTCAAAAGAGAACTGGGGTATTTTGAATCCTTGAGAGGAAAATGGTTAATGAAACTTTAACGCTTTAGTTCTTCCACCAACGCCTACTCGCAAACAACGTGGCGCTACTACCGCTGACCAAAAGCAACAAAATAGCTATCAGCCAAGGGGCGCTATCGCCAGTCTTCGGCATGTCACCAGGTTTAACAATAGTGGTATCAGCATCATCAGCATCAGCGTTATCAGACACCGGACTAGTAATGGGAGCAGGAACGTCAACTTGTAACGTTGTAGCGACCGTTGCCGTAACTACGTAGTTCTTTGTTGAACCATCTTGCGCAGTTACCGTGTAGGTAACAGGACCGCTAAAATCTTGTGCGCCGCTCGGAGAAATGGCCTCGCCGTTGTGCGCAATTTCAGGTGTCAACGCCGTTACGTCAGTGCCATAGGGCACAGTAGCGGTAATGGTTCCACCAGAAATAGCGCCTGCTACGCCTGCCAGCACAAAGGACGTGATGTCCTTGTCGCTGGATGCTGGCGCCACGGTCACTGTTACCGTGTAAGTCTTGGTCGAATCATCTTCAGCCGTCACCGTGTATTGCACCGGGCTGGAAAAATCTTGCTCTCCCTCAGGTGAAATACTGACACCACTGTGCGTGATATCGGGCATCTGCGCCGTTACATCCGTACCGTAAGGTACAATGACGCTAATGTCCGCACCGTTGATTAATCCCGCCGCGCCAGCCAAACTAAAAGACGTGATGTCCTTGGCGTCGCTTGCGGGAGCTGGTGGCCAGGCTGGAATTGGGTAGGTTGAATCAAGAGACAGCTGCGGTATACCATCGGCATCGTCCAAAGTGATGCGAATTCTGACACTGTCAGCCTGGCCTCCATTAACATTGATTTGCAAATTGTAACTATTGTGATTTTCTTGGACGGAACGGTTAACGCTAAAAACGG
This sequence comes from Candidatus Saccharimonadota bacterium, assembly GCA_009783235.1. GTDB lineage: Bacteria > Patescibacteriota > Saccharimonadia > Saccharimonadales > Saccharimonadaceae > WRHN01. The sequence goes on along the minus strand of WRHN01000001.1, from coordinate 250,315 downwards.
TGTCCCCATCTGCATTAAAAATCATAAATACTACAGAGCCTTCACCAGTACTATCGAACTCAACCACATATGCATCTTCGCTAACACGCGTGACGGCTACATTCGTCACTTCCATCGCCAATGGAGCCAATGCAATCTCATCTTCGTCAATAGCATCAGCGACCAAAACAACTTCAACTTCTTCTATGGCCTCTTCACTTTCACTCGCTTCTACGGTACCAACTGGCGGCGCCGCTTCTGTGGCTTCTACAACATCAATCACTTCCTCTTCCGCGGCTATCGTCTCAACAAAGGGTTCGTCTGCGACCCCATCGTCAATAATGACAGCTACGACCTCGTCGCTTGCCGTAACCACATCCTCCACTACCGCGGGTTCTGCGCTTACAGCTTCTTCTGTGGCTTCGCTAGCAGTTTCGTCAGCGAAAGCTAGTGTCGGCACGCCGAGGCTAGCCAACAGTAGCGCCAGCAAAACTGGCAGGAGCTTTTTTCTTACCTTACTCATCACTTTTCCTTTCGGTCTTTAGAACTCGTGGCTTATTAAGCTCCTCGCTACAGAGGGGCAGTGAGACCAAATGGTCTCCTTCTCCTTTCCTTCCTCTAGAATTTTAAAGTACGTTCTACGCAAAAAACAGTGCATATTAGCAATGCGTATGTCGGGATTATATCATAAATCATCAAGTTTTGCAATACTTTACAAAAAATGTGCGAAAAACGCTTGCTTTTTAAAATTTTTCGTGCTACAATGACACGCAGTTAAAGGCGAGAACAGATGTAAATCCACCAAAAAGTTTTCAAGCGTCTGCGGGCAGCTTTAAACTGCATTTTAACAATTTAATTGTGCAAGTCAATTTTCGTCAGCATCTTTTATGTTAGTTTTTTTAAAACACATTTATGGAGAGTTTGATCCTGGCTCAGGATGAACGCTGGCGGCATGCCTAACACATGCAAGTCGAACGGTAACGGGCTCACTTTTGGCTCATCACCTTACGAGGTGACGCGGAGATTTCGCAAAAGCGAAACCAGCCGCATCATTATCGAGGGAGAAAAACTTTATATCTACAAAATCAGGTAGCTAGAAGTGATGAGGTAAAAGTGAGCGCCGACGAGTGGCGGACGGCTGAGTAACGCGTGGGAACGCACCCCAGAGTGAGGGATAAGCCAAAGAAATTTGGTCTAATACCGCATAACCTCTTCGGAGAAAAGATTTATCGCTTTGGGAGCGGCCTGCGTACGATTAGCTTGTTGGTGAGGTAATGGCTCACCAAGGCGACGATCGTTAGCTGGTCTGAGAGGATGATCAGCCAGACTGGAACTGAGACACGGTCCAGACTCCTACGGGAGGCAGCAGTGAGGAATATTCCACAATGGGGGAAACCCTGATGGAGCAATGCCGCGTGCAGGATGAAGGCCTTCGGGTTGTAAACTGCTTTTATTAGAGAAGAATATGACGGTAACTAATGAATAAGGGGCGGCTAACTACGTGCCAGCAGCCGCGGTCATACGTAGGCCCCTAGCGTTATCCGGAGTGACTGGGCGTAAAGAGTTGCGTAGGTGGCATGTTAAGCGAATAGTGAAATCCGTGGGCTCAACCCGTCGGACTGTTATTCGAACTGACATGCTCGAGAGTGGTAGAGGTAGCTGGAATTACTAGTGTAGGAGTGAAATCCGTAGATATTAGTAGGAACACCAATGGCGTAGGCAGGCTACTGGGCCATTTCTGACACTAAGGCACGAAAGCGTGGGGAGCGAACCGGATTAGATACCCGGGTAGTCCACGCCGTAAACGATGGATGTTAACTGTGGGGGGTATCGACCCCTTCCGTAGTAAAGCTAACGCGTTAAACATCCCGCCTGTGTAGTACGGCCGCAAGGCTAAAACATAAAGGAATTGACGGGGACCCGCACAAGCGGTGGAGCGTGTTCTTTAATTCGAGGCTAAACGAAGAACCTTACCAGGGCTTGACATCCCAATAGCCGATTTCCGAAAGGAAATCTTCAATTCGGTTGGATTGGTGACAGGTGATGCATGGCCGTCGTCAGCTCGTGTCGTGAGATGTTTGGTTAAGTCCATCAACGAGCGCAACCCTTATCGTTAGTTGTATTTTTCTAGCGAGACTGCTTTCGTAAGAGAGAGGAAGGAGGGGATGATGTCAGGTCAGTATTTCCCTTACGCCCTGGGCTAGAAACGCGCTACAATGGCCGGTACAACGGGCAGCTAAAGAGTAATCTGGAGCTAATCCCATCAAAACCGGTCCCAGTTCGGATTGAGGGCTGAAACTCGCCCTCATGAAGTCGGAATCGCTAGTAATCGCAAGTCAGCAAATTGCGGTGAATACGTTCCCGGGTCTTGTACACACCGCCCGTCAAGCCATGAAAGTCAGGAGCACCCGACGTCCGAATTTATTTCGGCCTAAGGTGAGCTTGGTGATTGGGGTTAAGTCGTAACAAGGTATCCGTAGCGGAAGCTGCGGATGGATTACCTCCTTTCTAGGGAGAAATAAGCATGTTATGGGTCAATTGCGCTTGTTTTACAAGCACACTGGTTCGTACCATAGCTATGGTTGATCTAGTGATAACTGCCGAATTCGAGTTATCACATTAATAGCAGAATTCAATGGAGACGCTTGACTAGAGAATTGACTTGCACTGTTAAATTGGCGACCGCCCTTAGGGGCGGTTTTGTGTTACGCCAAAAAATATTGTTGATTTATATTAAAGCTTAAGTTATCGTTACCGCGCAGCTGAATTGAGAAATTTGACAGCAACTCATAAAACTGCTTTTTTCAACCCGCGAAAGTAGAATAATCATCAACATGCGAGAAATTGAGGAATGCCTGGTTGACGCGGAAACGGCCTATCTAATTCTTGCGAATATATGCTAGAATATACTCCATGGAACGATACAATCCAAAAACCATAGAAAGCAAGTGGCAGAAAAAATGGGCCGATAGCCAGATTTATGTTGCCAAGGATTTTGACGATAAACCAAAATATACAGTTTTAACCGAGTTTCCATATCCGTCGGGTGCAGCTATGCACATGGGCCATGCTATGACTTTTGGTGGTGGCGATATCGTGGCGCGATACAAACGGGCCCAAGGGTTTAACGTGTTGTTCCCGATGGGCTTTGATGCTTTTGGATTGCCAGCGGAAAGCTTTGCTATCAAAAACAAAGTTACTCCCCAGATGGCGGTCGAGCAGAATATCGCTCATTTTCGTCATCAATTGGAACGTATGGGCTATTCGTTTGATTGGTCACGCAGTTTTTCGACCACTGATCCAGAATATTACAAATGGACCCAGTGGCTGTTCCTACAATTTTTCAAAGCGGGTTTAGCGTATCAAGACGAAATTAATATTAACTGGTGTCCGTTTTGTAAAACTGGCCTAGCTAATGAGGAAGTTATCAATGGTCGCCACGAACGTTGCGATAATCTAGTCGAAAAAAAGAAATTAAAGCAGTGGCTACTTAAGATTACTGATTACGCTGAGCGACTAATTGATGGGCTAAAAGATGTCGATTACCCATCACGCGTTGCTGACCAGCAAATCAACTGGATAGGGAAGTCAATTGGTGCGGAAGTAGATTTTACTGTTGCCGACCAGGAATATAAGATCAAGGTTTTTACCACCCGCCCCGATACACTTTTTGGCGCAACGTTTATGGTGCTAGCTCCTGAACACTCTCTGGTTTCTAAAATCACAACCAAGGAGCAAAAAGCTGCTGTTGATTCATACATTAAAGCCACTCAAGGTAAATCGGATATTGAACGTCAAGACACCAATCGTGCTAAGACCGGTGTGTTCACGGGTGCCTATGCGATTAATCCGGCTACACAGGAGAGAATACCGATTTGGATTGCTGATTATGTGTTAATGGGTTATGGTACCGGTGCGATCATGGCAGTGCCAGCGCATGACGATCGTGACTGGGAGTTTGCCAGGAAATTCAACATTCCCATAACAGAAGTTATTGGCGGCGGTAATATCGACCGAGAGGCCTACACTGGTGATGGTAAATTAGTCAACTCAGGCTATCTTGATGGGCTAGACGTAGAAGAGGCTAAACGAAAGATTGTCACCGAGCTAGCTAAGAAGGGAATAGCTCAAGAAAAAGTTAACTACAAACTGCACGACTGGGTTTACAGTCGCCAGCGCTACTGGGGTGAACCAATACCGATTGTTCATTGCGACAAGTGTGGTGCGGTACCAGTACCTGATAATCAATTACCAGTTGAGCTACCGATTGTTGATCATTATGAACCAACTGGCGACGGACAGTCGCCGCTTAGTAAGATTGAAACTTGGGTTAACACAGCTTGTCCTAAGTGTAAAGAGCCTGCTAAGCGCGAAACTGACACCATGCCAAACTGGGCGGGCTCCAATTGGTATTATCTGCGCTATTTTGATCCGCACAATAACGAAACTTTTGCCGATGCCAAGAAATTGAAATATTGGGGCATGGTTGATTTGTATATGGGTGGCATGGAGCACACGACGTTACATCTGCTGTATTCGCGCTTCCATCATCAGTTTATGTATGACCAAGGCTTGGTGCCAACGCCCGAACCGTACGCGGCCAGGCGCGGGCACGGTATGTTGTTAACGACTGATGGCACTAAAATGAGCAAGTCTAAGGATGGCGGTGTGGTCGATCCGATTTCAGTAGCAGACGACGGTTATGGCGTTGATGCGGTGCGTATGGCTTTAGCGTTTCTGGCGCCGTATGACCAGTCCACGCCTTGGAGCCCCGAGGCCGTAGCTGGTTGTTATCGCTTTTTGACTCGAGTTTGGAATTTGGTCAATGAACCAGTTAAAAAATCTTCCGCCAAAAGCCCAGAAGATGTGATTATTCAAAAAACCATCAACAAAACCATCAAAAAAGTCGGTGCTGATTTAGAAAAAACGAACTTCAATACCGCTATCGCTGCGCTGATGGAAGCGCTTAATGAATTTTCGAAAATTAAAAATAAGGGTAGCGCAGTTTGGCATGAGGCAATTAGAAAATATATTCAGCTGCTAGCGCCGTTTGCGCCGCACGTGACAGAGGAAATTTGGTGCGAGGTCTGGCAAGAAAAAGAGTCAGTTCATCTGTCTAAGTGGCCAGAATATGACGAGAAGCTGACTGTTGATGAGTTTGTAAAAATTGGCGTGCAAATTAACGGCAAACTACGCGGCGAAATTGAAGTCACTAACGACACCGCCGAAGCTGAGGCACTCAAACTGGCGGGGCAAGACGCTAATGTTGCCGGATATTTAGACGGCAAAAAATCCAAAAAAGTTATTTACGTGGCGGGCAGAATACTCAATATTATCGTTTAATATGCTATAATAACCTTGGTCGACCGCGCGTGGCGGAATTGGTAGACGCGCTAGCTTCAGGAGCTAGTGAGCATTACGCTCGTGGAGGTTCAAGTCCTCTCGCGCGGACCAGGTTGGTTTTAGTCGGTTACGTGTTAAAATCAATCGCATCTGGGGTATTAGCTCATTTGGCTAGAGCGCTTCGCTGGCAGCGAAGAGGTGGCCGGTTCGAATCCGGCATACTCCACCAGGAAATTAATCAGTAAAAAGTCTTCATTTTAAGAAGGCTTTTTGTTTGTGGCACAAGATGAAAACTTTGGACTTGTGCGAATAAAACTATTCTGGTAGAATCATAAGCAATATGAATAGAAAAATTTTAAGACACATGTCGCCACGACGTCCGTACACTTATTTCACCATGGAAATTTATGACAAAGCCAACGGTATTCGTGGGGCAGGCGGACTGGGCGTGTTGGCGGCTGACACGCGCCGCGTAGCAGAAGATCTGGACATTCCGCTGATTACTATTACGCCGTTTTATCCTAAGGAAGTGCATCAGGTGTTTAAAGACGACCAGTCGCTTATGGAAATAAAAAATATCAAGCCGAGTGATTTTGATTTTCGTCATGTTGGCTATGAAATGATTAATATAGCTGGCAGCGAGCCGCGCAAATTGAGTCTGTATTTGAAAGAGCTCGGTTCGACTAAAATATTGTCGATTTTTGAGGAGGATCTGGGCACTTTGTATGTTAGCGAAAACAATAATAGCGACGAGCGGCTTTTTCAAAATGTCGCCAATGGTTTTGGCGGCTATCGCGGTATGCGAAAATTAGGGCTCAAACCCTCCGCCATGCAGCTGAACGAGTCAGCGACTGCTTTTGCCGCCTTGGCGCGCGTAGACAATTTAGTGAAAAAGGGTAAAACCCTAGCCAAAGCAATCCAATATATCAAACGATATACTCTGTACACTAACCACACGTTGGTTCAATTTGCTGAGAGCGAGTTCGATTTACAACAGTTTGAAAAATATGTTTTTCCGAACCTTACTACCCCAGAAGTCAAGACCTGGCTGAGGGGACTTTTTCGCGACAACAGAATGCGCCTGAACACTATTTGCCTGGAGCTGACCAACATGCGCAGTGGCGTTTCCAAACTACACACCAGAGTGGCCGACTACCACGAGCTGAGCGGCAAAAAAGTGAATTTTCGGGCCATTACTAACGGCATACATTTGCCAACCTGGATACATCCACGCATATTGAATCTCTATCTCGATAAAGAAATCCTGGAAGATGACCACCTGCCGACTTGGCGCTACAAGCGCAATATTAAAAAGTTGACTCCTGGAGAAATCAGAAAACTGAAACAGAAAGGGCGCGCAGAACTCAACCGAGTTTTGAAAAAGCGCCAAAACCACCTAGGGCAAACCATTAAAATCCCCGAAGATGCCGTGGTCTTTGATTTTAAGCGACGCTTTGTCGACTATAAACGCCCCGACCTACCGTTTAGCGATGTTGAGAAATTAAAAACCATACTCCAAGAGTATAACGCCTACTATCTGTTCACTGGACGGGTTTTTGAAGGGGACACAGTCATGGCGGGGAGGTTGCACGACGTACTAGACAAAGTCGCCGCAGATGATTTCCTGCGCGAACGCGTGCATTATTTGCCAGATTATGACGAGGAACTGGGTCGCGCATTAGCCATTGGTTCGGACGTAGCAATCAACGTACCGATTGTCGGGCTAGAGGCTTGCGGCACCTCATTCATGAAAGACATTGGCAATCTAAAACTGCTCATTTCGACTATTGACGGAGGAGTGGCTGACATTAGATTAGCACCGATATTGCAAGTAACCGGGCAAACCGAAGAAGAGGAAATTCAAAGCCTGTACGACAAGATGAACCGAGCAGGCGAAATTCTGCGTAGCGACGGAGTATTGGCCAGCCAAATTCACAAACAACTCAGAGGTTACTTGCCAGTTATCTGCGGCAGCCGCATGATGGACGATTATCTGCGCTATTTCTTTAAAAATTAGCCCGTTTCAAAGTTCGTGCTAGAGGATTATCACGGAAAGCATCGTTGTGCTACAATTTTAACATGGACTATAATTTTTGGCTGAAACAGGAAGAGAAGCGGCCGCTATATCCAGATTTTGAATGGAAAAAACCAGAAAATAAACGGCGAGCCGGCAAGCTTTTGCTAATCGGTGGCAATGCGCACGGCTTTGCGGCAGTAGCTATGAACTACAAGGCTGCTGTGGACTGTGGTGCGGGACAGGTGCGTGTGCTGATGCCGGACGCAGTGGAGAAAGTTGTCAAAAATCAGTTTCCAGATGCGGTTTTTTTGCCCAGCAATGTTAGCGGGGGTTTTGCCAAAAGTGGTCTGGATCAGGCCCTGGCGGCGACCGACTGGGCGGACGCAGTAGTGTTTGTTGGAGATTCGGGTCAAAACAGTGAGACGGGGCTGCTGCTAGAAAAAATCTTGCTGAAAAGCGATAAACCCGTAGCTATCACGCGCGATGCGGTGGATTTGTTACGCGGCATGGGCGAACGGTTAATGAACCGCCCGCGTACCACTCTGGCGGTTAGCTTCCAACAATTGCAAAAACTATTTCAGAGTGTTTATTATCCAAAAGTCTTGACCTTTAGCCAAAACCTGACTCAGACAGTTGAAAATCTACATAAATTCACTCTGACATACCCCGTGAGCATTAATTTGTTTCATAAAGACATGTTGTTAGCGGCCGCAAACGGGCAAGTAGCGAGTCAAAAATTTGCTAACCCTACACTGGTATGGAGTGGCAAACTGGCTACTCGCACTGCGATTTATCAAATGTGGACAGATGACCCGATAGAGGCTGCTGCCGCCAGCTGGCTTAATTAGTCAAAAAGACCCCTGAGAAGCGGTCGAGGGGTGTTTTTGTTTTAATACCTTTTTGTTTGGTATTTATGTCGCCATTTTAGCACATACACAATACAAAGTCAATGGGGCGAAGCAAAATTAACGCGCTTAAGCTATCCGACTGAAATTTTGTTGACTTAATAGTTGAAATGTGATACACTAAGCGTCAATTAGAGTGGGTCGTACATTAAAAAACGAGTCACTTTTTGGATAGGCCCAGGAGGGCCCAAAACGAAAGAGGTGTGTTATGGTAAGAACAAGAACGGTACCCGTGTTGGCCTTTGCTGACCACCGCAACGGAGTCACGTTTACCGGCAATATCAACTCAGCGACAGGCGGTACTGGCTACTTGAACATGATCGCGCACGACCAACGAACAGAGCATTTTGCAGTGAGCGATTTCTATGGGCCAGAAATTAATCCCGGAGACCTCGACCCAGAGTGGGGAGTTAAAATAGCACGGGAGTCTAATTCCCCAATAGCTTGCCACCCCGGACTTATTAATCGATACGGCAAAAAATACCCGGACGTAAACTTCATCGTCAAAATGAACACCAAGACAGATTTGTCGCCAAAAGATGCGCGCAGTGCGTTGCTTTGCGACATGGAGCATGTTGCAAAGCTGTCAGACGAAGTTAATATTGTAGGCTGTGGCTGGACTCTGTACACAGGGTCAGAGCATGAAGACCTGATGTTGGCAGAAATTCAGCGTGGCATTTTGGACGCGCATAGTATAGGTCTGTTCACAGTGCTTTGGCATTATCCGAGAGGCGCGGGCGTTGCTGCACTGTTTGACAACAAAGAGAAGTGCGCGAAGATACTCGAGAAAAACGACGTAACGGCTGAGGTAGCTATTAACGCTATTAATGCCGCGGGCGTGGCCAACGGGCTCGGCGCTGATTATGTCAAATTAAATCCCCCTAAAGATATGACGGCCGAGCAGATTCAAATGACAGTTACAGCAGCAGGCAACACTGGCGTGATGTTCGCAGGTGGCGCTAAAAGAGGAGTTGATGGGTTCCTGGAGAACCTGATATTCCAAATGGATAACGGCGCGGCCGGCGCGGCGACCGGGCGCAATTACCACCAAGCCGAAAACGGTATAGCCTTAGCCAAGGTCGGCTATGATATTATCGTTGGTGGTGTGCGCTACCTTGAAGTAGCCAAAGGTTTGTATTCTGCTTATATAAGCGAACATCAATGATTGGCGTTTTTTAAGCGACAGAGCGGTTTGACCACAAACGTAACTCGGCGTAAGGCCAGTGTCAAGTAAGACGCTGGCCTTTAAATTTATGAGTTGAGATTACTTACGCAAAATCTTCCTAAAAAATGTTACAATATGTTTATGGAAAACAATATTTTAATTATCAATAGCGGCTCAAGCTCGGTTAAATTCCAGCTCATTAACGCCGAAGATGAAAAGGTAGTTTTGAAAGGGCTAGCAGAACAGCTAGGGCTGGACGAAGCTCACATAACTATCAAGCACCAAAACGCTGAACACGACACCAAGCTCGACTCGACGAGCGATCATACCGCGGCGCTGAATGCTTTGTTTGAATTTTTGGACGACAATTCGTTGACGCCGACTATTAGCGCCGTTGGCCATCGTGTGGTGCACGGCGGCGAAACTTTTAGAGATTCTGTGCTGGTTGATGATGAAGTGATTGCTGGTATTGAAGCGGCTATACCGCTAGCGCCCATGCACAACCCCGCGAATTTACTGGGTATTCGAGCTATCTCAGACATCAACCCACAACTACCGCAAGTAGCGGTTTTTGACACCGCATTTCACTCAACCATGCCGCCAGAAGCCTACCGCTACTCGGTGCCAAAACACTGGTACGAAAAGCACGGCGTACGCCGCTACGGTTTTCATGGTACGTCTTATAAATTCATAGTCGCCAAACTGGCTAAAATTCTCGGCAAAAAACCAGAAGAGGTCAACACCATCGTAGCGCACCTAGGTAACGGAGCGTCAATTACCGCCATCAAAAACGGTCAGTCGGTCTCGACCACCATGGGATTTTCGCCGATTTCGGGCCTGCCCATGGGCACACGTTCGGGCAATATCGACCCAAGTATCATACCGTTCATTATGGAGCGTGAAAACCTCACACCTGCTGAAGTGATGCATGAACTTAATAGAAATTCTGGACATCGTGGCGTGTCAGTTAAATATGAAGATAATCGAGATTTGACCAGAGCGGCCGAGGAAGGCGACGCGAATGCGCAGCTGGCACTGGATATTTTTGCACGCAAGTGCGCGAAATATATCGCTGGATTTATGACTATGCTGCCGCGTCTAGACGCGCTGGTTTTTACAGCTGGACTGGGCGAAAACGGTGCAGAGACTCGCGCAATGATTGTCGAGCGACTGGGCATAATGGGCTTTAAAATTAACGACGAGCTAAACGCCGCTACGGTTGGTTACAAAGGTAGCGAGGGTTTAATTTCGGACAGGGCTTCGCATTATGCAATTTACGCGCTGGGCACTAATGAAGAGCTGATGATCGCCAAAGATACTGCTAAAATTTTAAATGAAAAGAAGAAAAAGAGTGCCAAAAAATAAGATTTATTCTGGTCTCGACCAATTTGTTGGGGCAATCAAGCAGGGCGAAATCAACCCGGTTTTTAAGCAGAGCTTCGGATTATACGAAGTGCCGTTTCATAACCAAGCAGTGTCAGAGCTAGCGCGGGCGCACTACGCGCTGGCAGACATTGAGAAAATTGCTAAGCTGACCGTGCCGACTCGTGAGATTAAATCAATTGCGTCTGTCAACGGCGAAGTAGTGCCAGCGGACGCGCACGATATCGTCGACGTAACTTTTGACACGCATTACGATTCCATCTGGACGCGCGATAGTTGTTGGGCCTATATGGGACTAAAACTAGAAAATCCTGAGCTCGCAAAAAAAGTTTTATTAACCGAAATTAATTATTTGGTTTCGCAGCGCGAACGTATTGAGCAGCTGGTTGATAAGCCTGAGACACTGGGCGATGATAACGTTATACACATTCGCTTTGACAGTAAGCAGGAAAATTTTGGCGATGTGTGGGAAAACGGCGCCGTGCAGCCGTGGAATCATAAACAAAATGACGCCGTGGGGTTGCTGCTTGATTTGGCGGTGACGGCCTGGCGAGAAGATTTTATCCAGCCCAGCGACGAGCAAATCGAAGTGATAGTTTTGACTTTTGCCTATCTGTCGGCAACCAAATTTTGGACGCAGGCTGATGCTGGAGCTTGGGAAGAAAGCGCCCGCCGCAACACTTCGTCAATTGCGCTTTGCACCTCAGCGTTTGAAAATTTTAGAAAGTGGTTGGTTCAAGACCGTAAGTTCAAGCAGGATTTTAATATTTTACGTGATAAGCTCGGTGTTGAAAAACTGCTGAGCGATCAATATTTAGCGCAAATTATTAAAAATGGCTACGCGGTCATTCGCAAACAAATTAAAGATGGCGGGGAATCGCCGAGCTACAGTAAAAGCCACCCGGCTTACCGCACGGCTGATGCGGCGCTACTCAACGTGGTATTTCCAGCTAAGCTACTGCGACTAGCAGTCAAGCATAAAATCCAAGTGCTAAAAATCGTCAGTGGTCTGGTGCGTGAGCACGGTATTATTCGTTACATCGGTGACACCTACCAAGCGGGTAATTTTTGGTTCAACGACATACACACGGATTGTGATCCAGAACAGCTGAAGCGTCGTCTGTCTATGTTTAAAAAAGGTAGCGAAGCTGAGTGGTTTTTTGACAGTTGGTATTCGATTTGCGCACTGGAAATTTATCAAAAAACTCGCGACGATGAATTTATTTACCTAGCCACAAAACATCTTAACCGCGCGCTCGGACAATATACTGACACCAAAAGCTACAAGGCCAACGGACACCCGTGCGACGAGTTGGAGCTGCCAGAAAGTTACAATTTTTTGCTGCTAGGCGCGGAAAAATTTGCCGCCGCCAGCCCCATGACGCCGCTTAATTGGGCTAAAGCGATGCAAAGTTTAATGCTAGACAAATGGCAAAACTTTTTAAGGAAATAGTAAAGTTAGAAAAAACCGTCCCCGGCGGTCAAACGTTGGGATGTTTGAAGGACGGCAAAAAAGTTTTTGTGTGGGGAGGGCTGCCGGGCGAGAAGGTTGAGCTAGAAATCTACAAAACCAAAAGTTCGTACGCTGAGGGCAGTGTGATAAAAGTATTGGCACCGTCGAGCCAACGGGTCGAACCGCGCGATGCATGTTACTTGGCAACCAGTCCGTGGCAGGTTTATGATTTTGAATATGAAAACAAGCTCAAAAATGAATTGGTAACAGAAGCGTTTGGGCAAGAAAAAATTGAGCTCAATTTGCCGCCGATAAAAACTGACGGCAAAGATTTTGGCTATCGTAACAAAATGGAATATTCTCTGTGGTACGATAACGAGCAGGCAAAAATTTTTCTGGCTTTCCACAAACGCGGAACTCATAGAAAAACCCCGATAACTAGTTCAAGCATTGAGCATCCAGAAATTTTTAGCGAAGCGACGCGCGTCGTTGACGAGCTAAACGCCCGCGGCGAGCAAGCGCGTAAATATCAGTCGCTGATAGTGCGCTGCGATCAGCAGAGCAATGTGAGTTCGGCGCTTTTTGAAAATGGCCGACCGCACCCGCAAATGACAAATTTGGAAGATAAGATTTTGGGCAAAAAGTTTAGCTATTCGCCAAATGGATTTTTTCAAATTAATCTGCCGCTTTATGAAATGGCGTTGATAGAAATGCAAAAATTTATTAACCCAAAACTCAACACTGTTGATTTTTACAGCGGGGTGGGCAGTATTGGCCTAACCATAGCCGACAGTCCGATTTTGGTTGAGAGCAATAAATTTGCTGCTGCCGAGGCCGAGGAAAATATACGCAAACTACAATTAACGAGAGCAAAAATGATTTGCAAGAGCGCGGAACAGTCGCTTGAATATATCACTAGCAATATCAACCTGGTTTTAGATCCGCCCAGGGCCGGACTTGACGAGCAAGTAGTCGCGCGAATTTTAGAAACTCGCCCAGCACGTATAATATATTTGTCTTGCAACCCCACGACCCAAGCTCGCGACGTAGCCAAATTGCTCACGACGCACAAAATCATTCACAGCCAAGCTTTCAATTTTTTTCCGCGCACGCCGCATATTGAAAGTCTTATCGTTCTGGAAAAATATCATAACGCTCATCGTTGCAAAAACTAACAATAGGTGTAAAATAGGGTAATCTAGCTAATACAAGTTAGAGGTAATTTACACTGCAAGTACGAGAGGAAGGAAGTCGTCATGGCTTACACGTTTCAGGAATTGCCAGCAGGAAAAGTGAGAAGGCGCATCAGAATTAGCAATCCGAATAGCAACGATGTTTTTTGCGCGTTGATCGCCAGCGATAATATTTCAGCATTTGAAAAAGTCTATGGCGAGGTGCTCTACAAAGGGAGCATTTTGACTCAAATTGCTAACTATTTTATGGATGAGGTTCGAAAAGCCGGGCTCAAAGTCTGGGCAATTGATACTGGGGACGACTTGGCTGACAATACAACTTTTGGGTATTTTGCGAAGCCGATCAATTGCGAGCTCATTGTCCGGCGATATTTGACGGGCTCGCTGTGGCGCAAACTGCGCGACGGCCAAGAGTTGCCGTGGGAAGATTTGGAGGAACTTGAGGAAAAAGGAATGTTTTTCTACGAGTTTCAGCGTTTTGATCAACCCATTTTTACGCCCACGCTCAAAGATGATGCTAACAATGATCCGCCAATTTCTGAGGCGGAGCTGGTTGATCGCGGTATTATTTGGGACCAAGAAGAGCTGGCTGAGATTAAAAATCTGTGTCTCAAAATTTTCGAGTTAGGCGAGAGGCTGGCTGATGAGCATGGATTAGTTTTGGTTGATACCAAGTTTGAAATTGGTCGCGATCTGCAGGACGGTCATCTTGTTATCATTGACGAAGTGTTGACGCCGGATTCGTCGCGCTATTGGCGTGATGATTTGTGGGATGATTTTTCGCCTGAGATTAATCCGATTGAAATCAGCAAGGAGTTTGTTCGCCAAGACATCATTACATTGATGATAGAGCAGGGTTTGGTTTCGCCTGACCCGTCGGACGACGAGATAAAGGCTGCTGCGGATAAAGTGCAAATCCCTGAGAGCAAATTCGCGGAGTGGTCAGAAGCCTACATTCAATTTTACGAGGACATAACTGGCCAAGTTTTCAACTACAGCGATAGATTTCACGAAGAACCGTTAGCGGTGCTCGAAAATTACCTGCTGAACACCCAAGTCTAGTCTCTCTTGACTTCTTGCGACAGGCGGCTATGGTGCAAAAATCGTAGCCGCTTTTTTTTGGACAAAATCATGGCAATTGTGTTAAACTGGATTTAACATCAATTTGAAGGAAGGAGAAAGATGGAGGGAGAAAAACCAAAAAAGAATACTAATAAACTGGTGGCGATTATCGTCGCGGTGGTGGCAGTTATCGGCATTGTGGTGGCAATTGTGCTGCTGGCACTGAGCGGCGGAGGAGGTATCAAAAACCTTGACGACCTTAAGCAAGCGTTTAAGGACAAGGCCGCCATTAATTGTCTGCTATCAAAAGACGACGACAGTTTTACATTCCAATCTACTGAAGGCTGGGATAAAGTTCGAATCTTCGGCACTGTTGATCATGAGACTAGCGATCTGCTGATATTAAAAGATGATGCAATTTATGCCGTATATAAATATGACGACGAGGCAAACGAAGACACAGCAGTCAAAATGGCATATGATGCTGATTTTGTTAAAGCAATCACCGAGGACATTGACCAGCCGAATAGCGCGGAAGACAAGAAGTGGAGCATTGAGTGCGATTCACCTAGCAAAGCCGACTTTAGCGTGCCGGACAAGGACTGGTATGATATGACCCAGTCAATTACGCTGGATCATAACTGGGATGATGAAGAGGAAGAGGACGACCTAGACGATCCAGAAGACGAATGGGACGATGAGGAAGAAGACGACGAAGACGAAGAGTAAATAGGCTCTTCTCAAAATAAGTAGCTTCTCGCCCGCGGGAGGCTACTTTTAGTGTTGGGGCTATGCTATACTGTAGGCTGATGGCGAAAAACACTTCTGGGATAAGCGTGCAGGGTTTCCAAATGAAATTCGGCGACAAAGAGGTCATTAAAGACCTTAGTTTTACCGTTAAGGACGGCGAGATTTTTGGGCTGTTGGGCTCTAACGGCTCGGGTAAAACCACGACCATTCGCGCCTTGTTGGGTTTGTATCAAGAAACTGCCGGCGAGCTGCTGATAAACGGCCAGAAGTTCAAGCCTGATGGCAGTTTTGTGGTCGGATATTTACCAGAAGAGCGCGGGCTGTATCGTAAAGAAAAAGTTCTGGATGTGATGGTTTATTTTGGTCGATTGAAAGGGCAGAAAAACCCGCGTCAATGGTCGCTGGAATATTTAAAACGAGTAGGGCTGGAAGAAAAGACTCATGAAAAAATTGAGAAGCTCTCGGGTGGTCAGCAACAGAAAGTTCAACTTGGTATTACTATTATGAACAATCCGAAACTGCTCATTCTCGACGAGCCCACTAAAGGTTTTGACCCGGTGAACCGTAGATTGTTGATGGATATTATTGACGAGGTGCATCGCAAAGGCGCGACTATTTTGATGATTACGCATTATATGGACGAGGTGGAGCGTTTGTGCGATCGTGCGATTTTGCTCAAAGACGGCGTGGCGCGTGCCTACGGTAAGATTTCTGAGATCAAAAAGGAATTTGGCGGCAAAAGTCTGGACGAGATATTTGTGAAAATATACGGGGAGCAAGATGTTTAATTTATCAACGGTAATCAGCTTCGAAATTGTCCGCGCTCTGAAAAAACCGAGTTTTTGGGCAATGGCAATTCTCATGCCGTTAATGTTGGTGGCGCTGATTGGTATTAGCGGCTGGTCGGGCTATAGCAGTAACCAAATTTTTGAAGCGTCTGGCAGCACCGAAGGGTTGCAGGTAGCGTTGATTGACCAAAGTGGTTTGATCGCTGGCAGCCCTCTTGGCGAAGAAATCGCCCAGGATATTGAAATGAGAGATGACAAAGAAACTTCGATTGACCAAGTCAAAAATGGCCAGCTCAATGTGTTGTATGTTGTGCCTGCGGAAATTTCCGCCAAGAACGCCATTGAAATTTACACCAATACCGAAAACAATTCTTTGTTCGATAGTTACACTAACAACATTCGCAGCATTCTAACGACCGCGGCCATGGCGGGCTTATCTGAAAATCAAATTAATATCTTATCGGGACAAATTAATGTCACAACGCACAATTTTATTGAAGGCGAAGAAGCGAATATTTTGGGCAAAATGATTGTTCCGATTATTGGGCTGATTCTTTTTTATGTGTTGATCTGCTTATTTGGCAACCGCCTGATGATGAGCACGCTGGAAGAAAAAGAAAATCGTATCAGCGAGATGATTTTGACTTCTATAAGTACTAAAACGCTCATCGTCGGCAAGATTATTTCGCTAATCGCTCTGGGCTTTTTACAGGTTTTGATTTTAGTGCTGCCGATGGCGATTCTTTACTATTTTGCCGGAAACGCGTCCGTCGGCCAAATTAACATTGGCGATGTTTTGCCTCATATCGTTTTTGACCCACTCGTGATAATTTATACATTATTGTTACTCATTGCCAGCTATGTTTTGTTCACGGGCCTGTGCGTAACGGTCGGCGTTTTGATGCCCACAGCAAAAGAGGCCAGCGGGTTTATGGGCGTGTTGATGATGCTAGTCATTGCACCATTTTTATTCATCACAATGTTCATGGCTCCAGCGCCCAGCACGGTAGTGAAGTTTTTATCATTCTTCCCGTTTTCGGCGCCAGTTGCCTTATCGATGCGCAACGCTTTTGGCACTTTATCGGCAAGCGAAGCAATAATTGGTTTAGTGATTATTATCGTGTCGGCCATTGCAATCATCGCTTTAGCAATTAGGCTATTTCGCAAAGGCGCGATGTCTTATGATTCTGCCTTGATTAATCTCAAGCGCCTGTTCGCAAAGAAATAGCCGCCGTGGTACAATTTAGTTATGGATTTTGAAAAGAACTTTCAAACGGAATATGATAATTTAAACGATGCACAGAAAAAAGCCGTCAATCAAATTGATGGGCCAGTGATGGTTGTCGCGGGGCCAGGCACCGGCAAGACGCAACTATTGTCGATGCGCGTAGGTAATATTTTACGCCAAACGGATGCTCTGGCGCAGAATATTTTGTGCCTAACTTTCACTGACAACGCATCCAATAATATGACTAAACGCATGAGCGAGCTATTTGGCAAAGAGGCCTACAGGGTCGCCGTGTTCACTTTTCACGCCTTTGCCCAAAGTGTGATAAACCAATATCCAGAATTCTTTTTTGACGGCGCAGGCGAAGCTTTTGAAGCAGCCGATGAGATTACTCGGCAAAAAATCATTGGCGATATTTTGCGCGAACTGCCCATGAATAATCCGCTTGGTAAACTTTTGGACGACGAACCGATTTATTTGCGCGGCGTAGTTAGCGCAATATCTGACATTAAGCGCGCCGGGCTATGGCACGAAGATTTAGCAAAAATTTTAGCTGAGAACGATAATTTTATTAACGAAGTCGAACCAATTTTGGCACAGTTTTTCAACACGCCAACAGCGCGTAGCCACGTCGAAGTTGCGCGGTACCAAGCAAAGTTTGCGGCGCTTAAACTGCCAAATGCACAAACCGACTATCAGCCGTCATTAGCAAATACGCTGAAAACAGAAATTCAAAAAATGATCGAGCTAAATGCGGCACATGCAACGCCGACTACCAAATTTATCACTGAATTTCGCAACACCTATTTAGAAAAAAATCGACACGGTAAGTGGATAATGCGAGACCGCAAGCGTGGCAAGAAAATGAAAGCGGCGGTTGAGGTTTATGCCAAATACCTTGCCGTTATGGGCAAAAGGCGCTTATATGATTTTGATGATATGATTTTGCGCTTGGTCAGTGCGTTGGAAATTTTTCCTGAACTGAAATTTAACTTGCAGGAGCAGTACCAATATATTTTGGTTGACGAATTGCAGGATACAAATGATGCGCAAATGAAAATTCTGGAGTTTTTGACAGATTATTCGAACACGCCAAATGTTATGACCGTGGGCGATTACAAACAAGCTATTTTTCGCTTTCAAGGCGCTGAGGTAGCCAACATTGCGAAATTCGCTAAGCGTTTTGGCGACGAATTAAAACTATTTGAGCTGGAAAATAACTACCGATCAAGCAGCAAAATTTTAGACGCTGCGTATGCGGCGATAGATACCAACAGCGCGCTGAGGCTAGATGCCAAGCTGACAGGAAAACTAACTGCCAAAAAAGACCGTTCTAACGCAGTAGTCAAACACGTCGTTGCGACCGACTGGACAAGTGAGTTAGCCTACGTAGCGGACAATATTGAGCGCCAAATTAAAGCTGGAATAGCACCAGAAAATATCGCGGTGATAGCCAAGAAACATCGACATTTGGCTGAGCTGGTGCCATTTTTGGCGACAAAAAATATTCCTCTACAATATGAGAAGGAGCAGGACGTACTAGCGAGTCCACCAGTTAAGCAGCTAGAGTTGTTGGCGCGTGCGACAGTTCACATAGCACAGCAGGACTTCGACCAAGCTAATGAACTATTGCCTAAAATTCTAGCTCACCCAGCTTGGGATATCACCACAATCGAGCTATGGAAACTCGCTCTAGCGGCAGCGCACAAGAACTGGCTAGACGTCATGCTAGAACGTGACGGCAATATAAAAACGGCTGCGGAAAAAATATTGGAACTGGCCCGCAACTCAGAAACCGAGAATCTTGGAACCATGTTAGACGCTGCGTTTGCACCATATCGCGAACATTTTTTCAATGAAAAAAATCGGCAAAAAAATCCTGACGAGTACTTGAGATATTTGTCCGACCTGACAGCTCTGCGCAATTTAGTGCGGGACTATAAAGGCAAGGACGACCTGGAACTAGCTGACTTTATTGAACTCATTGACGCATATCGTAATTTGGGCGAAACCATCACCCTGACGCGCCGCTACCAGACTGGTAATCGCGTGCAGCTGTTGAGCGCCCACAAAGCCAAAGGGCTTGAATTTGACACCGTGTATATTTTGAATGCCACTAACGACACTTGGGCGAAAAGTATGCGCGGCCGTAATTCTCTGGTTTTTCCGTCGAACATTCCACTCAGCATAGACGATAGTGAGGACGAACATGCGCGCCTGTTGTATGTAGCTATGACTCGCGCCGAGCGACAGTTATTCATTACTACGCACCAATTCGACGACAAAGGCCGCGAGCTCTTACCGTGTTCATATTTGGCCGACGCCAATATGGCGCAAGAAAAACTCGCTGCCGAGTCAATAGAAAAGCAGGTGAAAAATACTGAAACCGCGTGGCACAAAAGTCTAGTCGAAACGACGCCAACCCTCAAGGATTTGCTAGCACCGATGCTCGAAAATTATAAGATTAGCCCGACTCATTTGAATAGATTTACAGATTTGGAATATGGCGGGCCCGAAGTGTTTTTGATGAAAACTTTGTTGCGCTTTCCAGAAGCCAAATCTGCTAACGCGGGCTTCGGTACGGCTATCCACGCAACCCTGCAATTCGTTCATAACGCCCTACGCGCTGACGAAAAAATGCCCAACAGCGAGACTATTCAAAAATATTTCACTACGATACTTAAAAAACAATCTTTATCAAAACTAGACTACCAAAAATATCTGAAAAAGGGTCTGAGCGATTTGGAAGTTTTTGTCAGCCAATTCAAATTTGAACCTGCACAAATTGCCGAACGCAAATTTTCTCAAGACAATGTGGTGGTTGACGAGATGCGCCTGAACGGCACCATCGACATGCTGATAGTCGACAAAGAGCGAAAAGAAATTGTTGTGTATGATTACAAAACTGGTCAGGCCTACGAAAAATGGGACAAAACAACCAAGCTGCACAAATATCGCCAGCAGTTGTTGTTTTATAAAATATTGGTTGAGAACTCACGCGAGTTTGCGGGCTATACAGTAACGCGTGGAGTTCTGCAATTTGTTGAACCACTTGACGGCGAAATTGTCAGTCTTGATCTTGACTATACGGAAGAGGAATTAAATAATCACAAAAAATTATTGAGGGCTGTTTGGCACCGCATCATCAATCTTGACTTGCCGAACACTTCTAAATATTCGCCTGACTTAAAAGGTACGCTGCAATTTGAGAAGGATTTGATCGGTGAGTAGTGGCGTAAATTTTTGGGACAACTTGCCCGAGCCGTTTTTTTGTCTAGCCCCCATGGAAGACGTAACGGACGTTGTGTTTCGCCAGGTGGTTAGTGAGGCAGCACGGCCAGATGTTTTTTTCACAGAATTTATGAACGTCAGCGGTTTCTGCCACCCGCAAGGAAAAAATCAGGTGTCCAGGAGGCTAGAATTTGCACCCGAAGAACAACCTATTGTGGCGCAAATTTGGGGTAGCAAACCCGAAGACTTTGCCGAAACTGCCCGCGCGATTTCCAAACTCGGCTTTTCTGGAATTGATATTAATATGGGTTGTCCAGACAAAGCGGTGGTGAAATCTGGTGGCGGCTCGGCTTTGATTGACGATCCAAGTTTGAGCGTTGAGATCATTAAAGCGGTGCGAGAAAATACTAACCTGCCAGTAAGTGTAAAAACGCGATTGGGGGGGGTGTCGATAGACGAGTGGCGGTCGTGGCTGGCTGTATTGCTACAGCAAGATTTGTCTGCGCTGACTGTGCATTTGCGCACGCGAAAAGAAATGAGCAAAGTGCCAGCGCACTATGAATTGATTTCTGAAATTGTTGCTCTGCGCGACGAGATATCCAGCGCTACTAAGCTGATTATTAACGGCGACGTGATGGATCGTGAGCAAGGCCTGGCGCTTTCAAAAAAGCACTCTGGTGTTGATGGCTGGATGATTGGACGGGGAATTTTTGCTAACCCATTTTGTTTTGAAAAACAACCGTGCGCGCATTCCCGTCAGGAGCTAATCGGCTTGTTGAGCCGACATTTAGATTTGTTTGATCAATCTGGACACCAGCGCAAATTTGAACCGCTGAAACGTTTTTTCAAAATTTACGTCAATGGGTTTAATGGCGCTAAAGAGTTGCGAGAAAAATTAATGGCTACTAAAAACACCGGCGAAGCCCGCGCAGTGCTAGAGGAGAATCGCAACCATGGCTAGAAGCAAGAAGGTTTTTCAACCTGCCAAAACCAAAACTTGCAACGGTAAAAATTGCTATTCCAGCCAAAAAGAAGCTGAACAAGTAGCTCAAGAACAAGAGTTGCGCGACGTCAGACAAGAGCTCAAAATAGGCGTCTACCGCTGTGTATATTGTGGCAAATGGCATTTGACTAGCAAAAAATAAAATTGCAAAATCACAGCTTATTTGCTAAAATATATGTACTATGAAAAAACCTTTTTTTAGTGTCGTTATACCGACGCTTAACGAAGAAAAATTTCTGCCAAAACTTCTACGAAACTTAGTCGACCAATACTGGTCTGATTTTGAAGTTATTCACATCGATGGACATAGCGACGACCAGACCGTTCAAGAAGCCGCGAAATTTAAAACCAAACTCAATATAAAAACCGTCACTTGCAAGATACGCAACGTGTCGGTTCAGCGCAATCTGGGTGGCGAGCACGCGGTGGGCGAGTGGATTATTTTCTTTGACGCTGATACTCAAATCGATCCGGATTTTTTGCTGGGGATTCGCTACAACATTGCTAAAGCTGAGCGTCGAGGTCATGAGTTTGGCGTGTTTTCGTCGTTGATTACTTTAAACGATTTTGATGCTAAAAAGTCTAAACATCGAGTTTCCTCTAATGTAGTTAATTCCGTGCTGACAGCCAGCGCCAAATCTGACAGGCCGCGACTGTTCGGAGCGATGATTGGCGTATCGCGCGAGGCCTTTACCGAAATCCAGTTCGACCCAAATTCCAAATTTGCCGAAGACATGTTGTTCGCCGAACAAATTATCAACAAGGGCTACGACTACCGATTGTTTCGCACGCCAAAATTCAAATTTTCGATGCGGCGCTGGGACGAGCAATCGCTAGTTGCCACCGCGGCAAAAGCTGGACTGTTGCAAATGCAGCTAATTTTTGGCAAAGATTTTTCTGAGAAAGATTACGAAATGGCGGGCGGCACTAATTACGATCACAAAGACTAACTTTTAACTTGCGCGAAAATCGCGTCCCTCAAATCCGCGCTGCCAATTTTTGAACGACCACTTTTTAGTTTTTGAATCATAGAAACGCAAAATAGGCGACCAAAAAGCCACCGTCAGATTACCCAGCCAGACTGCGAAAATTCTAATCAACAGAGCTTTAAACGGACGATTATAAATCACATAAGTGTTCCACCAACGCGTACTATAGCGCGCATAACTCAAAGGGCTGGTGCGCTGACGACGACCCGAAATTCCTGCTAACATATTAGGCACGGTACCGATTTTGCCGCCGTGCTCGTGCAGCGTCAACGACAAGGCCAAATCTTCCATCAACTCGCCCGATTCTTCGCCTTTGACATGGTCTTTTATTTCTTGCCAAGCGTCGCGACGAATAGCCATGTTGGAGCCAACAAAAGCGCCTTTTGAGCCAGATTGATTGTTAACAAAACGCCTGGAAACCTTAGCCATAAAACGGCAATAGCGGGGAAACGGCATATCATAAAATTCCGAAAAACCAGTGCAGCCAGCAAAATCCTGGCGGTCGGTCAAGAATTGCCGCACTGCTTGAGCCCAACCAGATCGAACACGAGTATCAACATCTATACGACCAATAATATCGGCTTTAGCGGTCGCAAAACCTGTGTTGCGGGCATTTTCTACGCCAGCCTTCGCTTCGTTTACCAGCTGAATCTTCGAATGTTTACGAGCATATTTTTTGACGATATTAGCAGTTTTGTCGGTCGAGGCGTTATCGACAATGATGATTTTGCGCAAATCGTCACCCTGGGCCAACAAACAATCTAAGCACTCGGCGATACCTGCCTCTTCATTATAAGCAGGAACCACTACGTCCATGGTTAAAAGTTTCATGTTATAATTATACCATGAAAAAGCGAGCCCCCGGCATCGTCAATCGACGCGCCAGTTTTGATTACGAACTAGGCGAAGATTTAATAGTGGGCTTGGAATTAACTGGCGCTGAGACTAAAGCGGCGCGCTTGCAGCACGTGCAGCTAAAAGGCAGCTACGTGGCGGTTAAGCGCGGTCAGTTGTGGCTAGTCAACGCTTCTTTTTCGCTGAAGTCAAACGACAAAGGCAGTGGCAATACCGTCGACACCCGCGACCGACGCATTTTGGCTCATCGCAAACAAATTGATAAATTCATTGAGCGCAAAAAACAAGGTTGGAGCATTGTGCCCAGAAAACTGCTAACCAATGGACGCTACATCAAGCTGGTCATAGCTGAAGGCAAGGGCAAGAAACTCTACGATAAACGCCAAACCATTAAACAGCGCGATATTAAAAGAAAGGGCGATTGACCCCTGTAATCACCCCCCCGTCTATTGACATTTTAACCTTAACGTGCTATAATTAGGGCAGGTAATCGTTGCTGCACTTCACAATCCGAGTTAATCCAACCTGAGAGGGGATGATAGGAATGTTACTGTTGATTTCTGTAATCTTATTGGTTATTTGGTATCTGGTGGCTGAGTTTTTGACGGCCAAGGCCTGGGTGTCGCCCAGGTATAGGTACTATCTTAACACAACGTCCGACCTTGGCGTGTCCGATCGACACACCGATTCGTTCGGGCTCAAGTGTTTTGCGGATCGCACAATTTGCAGCCCAAGATATTGGCTAATCAACGGCACATTTTTCGTGCTAGGATTGGCGTACATCTTCGGCGTAGGTTTCTTGGTGCAAGAAACTCCTAGTGTACTAACTGTAATTGTTGGTCTCGGCATGATGTTGTTAGCGTTTTTTAACGCCAATAACCCCGGGCACATAACGCCCAAAATGGTAGTTCACTGGGTTGTTGGCGGCTGCGCTTTAATTGGCGGGCCGATCAATACATTCTTGATATCCAGTGCGCTGAGTTTTCCGCTCGGCCAAGTCCTGGGCATCATCGGCGCCGTTTGTGGCGTGATAGCCAGTTGTTATTGGCTGGGCTTCACGGCAATTCCGCAACGCATAGGCATTTACAGCATGCTTTTGAGCATCGTTTTAATTGCTATACACCTGCTGTAACCCCCATGGTTAACGATTAACCTAAACAATGGGCTTTAGCGATAAAGCCCCTTTAAAATTACCGAATTTTTATAAAAGCGATGTGTTACAATTATGATATGAAATTATTCTCTTGGAACGTCAACGGCATTCGCGCGGTCATCAAAAAAGGCGATTTCGGGAAATTCATCGCAAAATATCAGCCAGATATTTTATGCCTGCAAGAAACTAAGGCCAAACAAGGTCAGGCTGAAATTGATTTGCCTGACTACCAGGAGTTTTGGAACGATGCTGATAGAGCGGGCTATTCTGGCACGGCGATTTTCTCTAAAATCAAACCGTTGGAAGTGCGCTTTGGCTTTACTGAGACGATAAATCAAAAGTATAATTTTCAAGATCAGTTCGGCGACGGCGCACGCGAGGGACGCGTAACTACTTTGGAGTTCGCGGATTTTTATTTGGTAACTCAATACGCGCCCAACGCCAAGCGCGAGCTAGAGCGTCTGGAATTTCGTGAGAAAATTTGGGACCCCGCGTTTTTAGAATATTGCCAAGATTTAGAAAAAACTAAGCCTGTGATTTTTTGTGGCGACTTGAACGTGGCGCATCAAGAAATCGACCTGGCGCGTCCTAAAGACAACGCGGGCAATGCTGGTTTTACCCCAGAAGAGCGCGCGGGTTTTCAAAAATACCTAGACGCGGGATTTATTGATAGTTTTCGCCATTTTTACCCTGACACCACCGATGCCTACACTTGGTGGACTTGGCGCGCCCAAGCACGCGCCCGCAACATTGGTTGGCGTATTGATTATTTTTGTGTCAGTAAAAGTTTAAAAAACCGTATGAAAGATGCCAGAATTTACCCTGACCAAACTGGTTCAGATCATTGCCCAGTCAGCTTGGAGTTAAAATAAAATGAGTCGCAAGTTTGCCGTTTTTGACATTGACGGCACTTTGATTCGTTGGCAGCTGTATCATGCAATTGTCAATCGTCTGGCCGCTAAAGGCGAAATGCCGCCAGAAGCTTACGAGAAAATCCGCCGCGCTCGCATGAGCTGGAAAAACCGCTCTCACAACACCGCTTTTGAAGATTATGAAATGGCACTAGTACAAGAGTGGCTGGCCAGCAGCGGCGCGCTGACTTATAAACAATATCTCAAAGTTGTCGACGAGGTGGTCAGGGAATACATCAATCAAACCTACACTTACACGCGCGATTTGATTAAAAAATTGAAAAAGCAGGGGTATTTTTTACTGACGATTTCTGGTTCGCCTAAAGAAGCGGTCGAGAAAGTGGCCAAACGCTATGGTTTTGATGATTTTGTGGCGGCAGAATTTGGGCTTGACCAGCGGCAACATTTTACCGGCAAAAACTTTTCGCCGATTTTCGACAAGGCGGCCACTCTGAACAAACTAGTGCGCAAGCATAAACTTTCTTGGGTTGATAGCGTGGCGGTCGGCGATACGGCCTCTGATGTGGCTATGTTAGAGCTGGTTCAACGGCCCATAGCTTTTAATCCAGAACGAGAACTAGCCAAAATCGCCATGAAGCGCGGCTGGCCAATCGTCGTGGAACGCAAAAACGTCGTCTATAAACTGAGCGCCGACTCTTGGAAAATCTGATTTTTTGAAAAACAGACCGTGCCGCGTAGAAGGCGCTTGAGGCGTAAGAAAAGACGTGGTGGGTTGACTTTATTAGAAAAGTATGCTAAAGTTAGCACCAGACGAGCGCTAAGTTAACCCTAGCCCTGACAAGGGGCGCGAGTTAGCTCGTGGCACTTTTTGTTTCTAACCATTCATGAACTACGCTACGGAAAGGAAGTGTAAAATGGGCAAGAAAAAGCAGCTAATCACAATGACCAAGAAGATTTCGGAGTACTTTAGCAACAATCCGGGGGAGGTGAACCAATGGTTTGCGGAATATGCTTTTAGGAACATCGCGGTTCTCTCGGACCGTATGCTCGCAGAGCATACTCCAGACAACTCGGATATGCCAGAAGCACCGCAACCAGAGCATATGCAACGAGTTAAGGAATTGTGCAATCAGGCTGATGCCTTGCTAGACGATATGCTGCCGGAACGCAAACCTTATTCCGACGAAAATCGATTGCACGAACTGCACGATGTAGTGTTAGAAAACCGCGGCAAAATTTCGGAGGAATATTGTTGGTGGTTTAGCCAGATTTTGGAAGAAGGTAACGAGCTGCTAATAGATGTTGTGCAAGACAACAAGGTGGCGGAATGCCTTGTTGGCTATTTCATTGGCAACGCTAAGCCTGTAACTACACGGATCATCAACATCGAGTTTTACGAAGAAGAAGAAGGGGCAAGGAGAGATTGGCACGAAAAAGACGAGGAGCTTTGGGATTATCATTGACCAAACGGGCAAAACACGAGAAAGAAAGTGGTGATATGAATGGCGCAATCGCAATGTTTACACTGCAGGGGCACTGGAATTGGTGGCGGCGGCTGTATTTGCAGCGTCTGCCGGGGTTCCGGGCAGGTTTCGGATAGTCGAAACAAATGCCCCAGGTGTGGCGGAAATGGCTACAACGGCGGCTTCGTTTGCAGTGTCTGCAAAGGCACGGGCGAAGTCAAATAGTTATAAGTTATAATCTAGCCACACAGAGCCTATGAGAAGGCTAAAATGACGCGCCTAGCGTCAACTTCTCATAGGCTTTTTTTCTTTGGTTTTGTGCTATATATAGCGTATATTTTTCCACAAAATACACTAAATGCAGCACCCAACAGGGGCAAAATATTGTAAATTTTACACGTAAAAAGTCTTGACTTCCACCATATGTAGGGTTTATAATTAACAATAAGCACTAAATGTGGTTAGTTATCACCACGAAGACAAACACCGCAGTGCAAATACGAATATTTTAAGAGGTGGCTGGCAAACAGTAGTTTTAAGTGCACCAAAAACAGGAGGGAAAAATGTTTAAACACATACAAAAACGCGACGGTCGAAAAGTCAAATTTGACCCAGAAAAGATTATTAACGCTTTAGCGAAGGCCGGTCAGGCTACGGGCGAATTTGATGAAAAAGAAGCTGTGAAACTTTCTAAAAAAGTTGTCGAGCGAGCCACGCAGGAGCTTGGTCGTAAGATTCCAACTGTTGAGCAGATTCAGGATATTGTCGAGGAGACTTTGTTGGCTTCTAAATTTGGCCACACTGCTAAGGCGTATATTTTGTATAGGCAGGAGCGCTCTAATGTTCGCAACTCCAAAGACCGTTTGATGCAGACTTATAAGACTATCGCAATGGCGATGGCTGAGGAAGATAGCGACGTCAAGCGCGGCAATGCTAATGTTGACGGCGATGGGGCTATGGGCAAAATGTTGCAATTTGGCGCTGAGGGCTCTAAGGAATTTGCTAAGCATTTTATGATGAAACCCGAGCACGTAGCGGCGCACAGTAGCGGAGCCATTCATGTGCATGATTTGGATTTTTTGGCGACTGGAACTTTAACGTGTTGTCAGACCGACCCGCTAAAACTGTTCGCTGACGGCGGATTTAACACTGGGCACGGATTTTTACGCACACCAAAATCAATTGGTAGTTACGCGGCTTTGGCGGCAATTATTTTACAAGCCAACCAAAACGAGCAACACGGCGGACAGAGCATTCCGAACTTTGATTACGCTATGGCCGAGGGCGTGAATCAGACTTATCGCAAAAGTGTTAAGTCGAATATCGAGAAATATAATTTGTTCGCTGATAAAAAAGTTAAGATTGACGAAGAAGGCGTTGCGGCGCTGACCTTTGGCCAAAAGCTCAAAGGAATCAACGATAAAATTTTCGCAGAAGCAAAAAACGACACCGAAAAGCAAACTTTTCAGGCGATGGAGGGGCTGGTGCATAACCTGAACACCATGCACAGTCGAGCTGGCGCGCAGGTGCCGTTCACTTCGATTAATTTTGGTACTGACATTTCGCCAGAAGGTCGGCTGGTCAGTTTGGCGTTTTTGGATGCTACCGAAAAAGGCCTGGGGCACAACGAGACACCAATTTTTCCGATTTCAATTTTGAAAGTTAAAGAAGGCGTAAACTACAATCCTGAGGATCCTAATTATGATTTGTTCAAGCGTTCTATGGAAGTTTCTAGCAAGCGCTTGTTCCCGAACTTTGTTTTTATCGACGCGCCATTTAATTTGCAATATTACAAGCCAGGCGATTATAAATCAGAGGTCGCCGCTATGGGTTGTCGAACGCGCGTGATGAGTTCGGTCTTTCCAGAAAGCGACGGCACGACTATTGGCCGCGGCAATAATTCATTTACCACCATCAACTTACCGCGCATCGGTATCAAACACGGCACAGCGCTGGGCGGTCGTAAAGAAGCAGACTGGGATGGATTTTATAAAGAGCTCGACCAAATGCTTGATTTGGTGGCCAACCAAATGATGGAGCGTTACGAAATCCAAGCCGAACAAACAGTAAAGAACTTTCCGTTTTTGATGGGTCAGGGCAACTGGCTGGGTTCTGAGAAACTGGGGCCGCGCGATAAATTGCGCGAAGTGATTAAGCACGGCACGCTGAGCATTGGCTTTATCGGTCTAGCGGAAGCACTGGTAGCAATGCTTGGTCAGCATCACGGCGAATCTGAAGAAGCTGCTGAGCTAGGGCTGGAAATTATCGGCCACATGCGCGATCGCTGCGACGGGCTGGCGAAGAAACATATGTTGAACTTCTCGCTTTTGGCCACGCCAGCTGAGGGTCTATCTGGACGCTTCACTAAAATTGACCGCGCAGAGTTCGGCGAAATACCAGGGGTAACTGACCGCGAGTTTTACACTAACTCTTTCCACGTGCCGGTGTATTATAAGATTCCTGCTTTCGATAAAATCACCAAAGAGGCGCCGTATCACGCGCTGTGTAACGCGGGACATATCACTTATGTCGAGCTTGATGGTAATCCAAGTCAAAATATCGAGGCTTTTGAATCGATAATCCGCGCCATGAAAGAGGCAGGCATTGGCTATGGCTCAGTTAACCACCCAGTTGACCGCGATCCAGTTTGTGGATTCTCCGGCATCATTGTTGGCGATACCTGCCCGGCGTGCGGACGCCACGAGCGCGACGGAGAAGTCGGCTTTGAAAGGCTGCGCCGGATCACTGGTTATTTGGTGGGATCTTTGGAGCGTTGGAATGATGCCAAACAAGAAGAAGAAAAAGCTCGCGTAAAACATTCGGTGCGCACAGATATCAACGGCGTGTATTCTAAAACCGAGAAATTGGCTCGCGAAACCAGTAAGGCAGCCCGAACCAAAGCGCTAGGAAAGGCCTAGGCGTGCCCGCCAACAAGGATATTCCAGACGCCAATCGATCTGGCACTACTGGTAAACGGCGGCTGACTACGCCGCAGATGGACGTGCCCGACGGCTATATTCGTCTGGCAGCGGAAATTGAACATGACAATATAGTGAACGGTTATGGACTGCGAGCAGTGTTGTGGACTCAAGGCTGCCGACAACGCTGCCCAGGCTGTCAGAATCCTGAGACTTGGGACGAAGCGGCCGGTAAATTAGTAAAAATTGACGACGTCAAGGAAAAATTGCGGGCTCTGAAAATGCAGGCGGGGATTACTTTTTGTGGCGGCGAACCGTTGTTGCAAGCCAAGCAGTGCCAAGAAATCGCCGACTGGGCTCGGCGCGAGCTTGGTTGGGATATTTGGTCGTTTACTGGTTTAATTTACGAGAATATTCGCGAGAGCGGCGGGGTTGAATGGGAGTTTGTCAAAAGCCTAGACGCGCTAATTGACGGGCCGTTTATTCTTCAGCAACGCGACTTGACGCTGAAGTTTAGGGGCAGCCGCAATCAACGGTTGCTGCATTTGAAAAAAGGTAATATTACTAAGATAGAATAGGAGGATTGAATGATTAGGTTAAATAAATATTTGGCGACTAATACGGGGATTTCACGGCGAGAGGCTGACGAGCTGATCAGCACGGGCAAAGTCAGGGTCAACGGTTCGGTGGTGCCGCTAGGGGCGCAAATCAATCCGCAGAAAGACCGCGTAACCGTACGCGGCAGGTCGGTTAATGTGTTGGCTAAATTTACTACTGTTATTCTCAACAAACCTGAAGGGTATGTCAGTAGCCGCAATGGTCAGGGCAGGCCGACGATTTATGACCTTTTGCCGCCAGAATACCGCCAACTCAAGTCTGTCGGCAGATTAGATCAAAACTCAAGCGGGTTGCTGCTTTTGACTAATGATGGCGATCTGGCGCATTCTTTGACGCACCCTGGATTTGCTAAAGTCAAAATTTACGAGGCTAGGCTCGATAAACCGCTGGAGCCGCTGCACGTTCAGATGATAGCGGATTTTGGCATAGATCTAGCGGATGGCAAAAGTCAGCTGGGGTTGGAAAAACTGGATGACGAGGCCGTGGAGTGGAGAGTGATTATGAGCGAAGGGCGTAATCGCCAAATTCGACGCACATTTAAGGCGCTGGGCTATGATGTACTGAGGCTGCACAGGACAGATTTTGGACCGTACCGTCTGGGCGATTTAGAATCTGGTTCGACAAAAATAGCTTAATGTGTTAAAATAATACGATAAGGAAGCGAGATGGAGAAGGTCAAAAACACTTCTAGCCACAACAAGGCCACAACGCAAAACGAGGCGACGGATTTTGAATGTGGGCCTGCATCTTGCGCCGGTTGTCCTCTGGCTAATCTGGGGTGCAATTTGAAGTTTAATGTTAAGAAAAATGAGACCGAAGACAAGCCGAAGACTGAGGTAATGAAAGCTAGTATTTATACTGTGATGTCGGAAAAAACTGCCGCGCCGCGTGTCGTTAAAGAAATCAAAGACAAACCTAAAGCCGGTAGCAAAAAAACTGAGAAAGCCGCCGAGTTTGAGCCTATCGTTACACCGCGAGCAACAGAACCCAAAAAACGTTTTGAAGATATTTGGAGCGAAATCAACAGTAGTTATAAGCAAGCGCCAAGTCTGCTCGAAAAGAAAAAATCAAGCCCAACCAGGCAAGTTGAGAGCAAAAAGTCAGAGCGCCAAGCGGCGGCCGAAACCGCTCCTGAACGTAAAATGCACAAATCAGAGACAAAAAGTAAAGCGGTCGAGCAACAAAGTGTAACAGTTAAAAAAACTAAATCGCCAGAACGGAAAATCTCGCCCCAACATCAACACAAGATTGAATCAGCAAAAAAACAGGATGCTAACAAGCCGAGAAAAACTGCCGAGAAAGTCAAGGTGCAGTCTAAACAAGAAAGGATTCGTGAAGAAGAAAAACCAGATGAGCTAACCAAAAAAGCCGCTGGTAAAGCAGAAAAAATCCGCGCAAAGCAAGAGTTTTCGCGCACCCAAACGCGCCCTGAGCAGCACGAGCGACGAGCGGGCGCGCGACGCAAAAAATCTGTCGAAAATAGGCGTTCCGAACCCGCAATAGAAAAACCGCAGATATTTCTGGACGAACTTGATGTACGCATTCATGATTCACCGCCCCCGGTATTCGAACCTGTTTTAGTAATTAATCGTGAAATTTTTGAGAGCCAACCCGATTACAACGGGGAAGCAATAGAGCAAATACTGCGCATGCCGCCAGAGCAGATTCCGGAGAGCTCGATCGACACGACTGATGACGCGACTAACGCAACTAACGTCAGTGGTGGAGCCGTAGAGAACGCCCGCGCTTGGACGGCTCAAATATACGACAATTACGCTGAAGAAATCACGGACATTAACCAAGAAGCCTACGCCGCTACTCTGGCCTATGAGCAGGCCCGCCGCGACCAGGAAACGGGGCCGTTCATTGAGCGCGCTCACACGGTTGACTACGAACTCTTAGACAGGGTTGATATCGAGCATGATAATGACTTGTCTGATTTATCAGATGCGCTACCACCGCTCGCTATTGACGGCATTACTGATCCGGATCTGGGCATTGAAAAATTGCGTGCTAGTGCTAGCGTGAGCGTAACCACCACGTCAACGCTTTGGACTAAAGTTAAGCTGAAACTGGCGCGGTTCTTGCTGCGTAATGTGGCGCCAGAATAACAAATATGTTACAATTTTAACGTTATGGGTGCGGACCAAAACCAGAAATCCCAAGAGGTAGTCAAAAGGATTAAACATGAAAAAATCATCGAACCGCCTACACATCGCACTGCGGCGGCTAATTTAGAGCGCGCCAAAATAGACCGCATGCCAACTACTAATGAGCAAAAACAGACCGTTAGGACGTTCGCTGCGCCGAGCAGGGAACCAGAAATTCATTCGCGCGAACAGGTCATTAAGACCATAGACAACACTCCGGCCAACAAGGTGCCAGATTTTACCAAGCCCGCTCCGACCGTCCCAGAAGAGCCCGAGTTTAGGGTCAAAAAGTCCAATCTAGACCAGTACCACACAGCCTGGCAGAAATACTATCAGGACTATTATGCTAATTATTATTCTGACGCGGTTAAAAGTGAGAAGATTCGTTTGAAGCGTCAGAAAATAGGCGGGAAAATGTCGGTCATGGTATCTAAAATAGATGACCTGAGCGAAAAAGAACAAGCGCGCAAACTTCATCACGAAATTGCCTACAAGGCCAAAAAAACTGCCAAAAAAGTGCGCCGCTCACGTCATTTTATCCCGATTATCGCGGCCGCGGTGGTGGTGTTGGCAATTTTGACAATTCAGTTCAACCAAATGGTGACTGGCTATGTTGAAGCTTTCATTTCGCCAAGCGGCGGCACCGACCAGCCGCTGTTAATCGCCACCATCGAAGATATGCCAGTTGGCGAAGATAATATGTTGGTTATTCCCAAATTAGGCCTGGAATCGCCCTTGGTTTTTGACGCAAGATCGAACCAAGAAACGGACATGCAAGAGGCACTGGAGCGCGGAGTGGTTTGGTACAATCTGCCGAAAGCTAATTCTATGCCCGGTCAGCTGGGCAACGCGGTTTTCTTGGGCCACAGCTCTGGCGATATTTTCTATGGTGGCCAGTTTAAATATATTTTCTCTAAACTTAACCGCTTGAATGTCGGCGACACTTTTTATCTGAATTTTAACAAAAAACGGTATATTTACAGTATCGAGCGACGCGAAGTTATTTGGCCAAACGAATTCGACAAGTTATATATGGGCGATGGAAATGCCTGGGTTACGCTGATTACTTGCGATCCGCCGGGTTCGTCAGTGCGCCGATTGGCGATTTATGGCAAACAAATTAGCCCGGACCCTCACGAAAGTTCCAGCGCCGAGCAGCCGAGCAGCGAGAACAATGGTTCGCCGCAAAATATCACCGGCAGGACACCAACGTTGTTTGAACGAATCTTTGGCGGTTAAAATTTAATCAACTAATAGTTTCGACCGCTGCAAGATGGTTTTATCCGTGGCGCTAACAGTACTCGCGCCCAGCGAAAATAGATAACGTTTGTTCGGACTAAACAGCGCAAAACTAGACATGCCAGCAACATCAGTTATCTCGTTTAGATTATCGCCGTCAAACTCAAAAACTTTGCCATTGCCATTAACGTTGACAAACAAATAGAAATCATCCAGCCAAGTCGGTTTCTGCACCAACCCCGCAATTGAAAACTTCTTGTGCTGCTTCAATTCCTGGTCGTAGCTGTCAATTTTCTCGCGACCGCCCACCAAAATAAACCGCCCCGAAGCATTGAGACTAATCCATTCTGGCGTGAAATCTGTCTTGTAGGTCGACAAATATTTAATGCTGTTTTCTAGTGGCCGTTGAACAATCTCCACTCTGTCACCATGCAAAATTACCAGATATTCAACGTTGTAATAATTAGTGAAATAAGCATCGGTAATTAATTTATCGGTGTAAGTCTGAATCGCGCGGTATTTGCCGTTGCCATAAGTAATGCCGACGGTTTTTTCCTGCTTGTCGTTGAGAGAAATCGACACCAGCTTGTCGTCATATTGGGTAAATTTCAAAACATGCTCAATCAACGGAGCAGTCATCGACTGACCGCCGTAGTCAATTCTGCGCAGATGGTCGTTGTCGTCAATGATGTAAAACTGATTATCAGAACGCTGCGAAAAAGCAATGTTTTTAATGTCGATGGCGAAGTCGCGCGTGATGTTGCGAAAAGTCTTAAGGTCGCGACGGTCAAAATAAATATATTCTACGGTGACCGCGCCAGTAGCCGTAAAATCATGGCGCAACAGATAATAGCGCGAACTAGTGTCGCCCTCAACAATACTGATTTTGCTAGATGTATCAGCATCAGGCTTGGACAGCACGCCGTCTGGAATCTTGAAGCTCGTAATCTTAACGTTGGTAGGATCATCTACCGCCAGCAAATCAAACGTCGGTTGGCTAAAGTCGCCTAGTTCAAGCAAAATCCACTTGTTGTCTCGAGTTTTTTTGGCGTCTAGGATTGGGCCCGTTACATTGGCGACTTCATCTGTTTTAATAATCTCTGGAATCATCACCGCGTAGTTCAACCACAGCACTTGGCCTTTGCTCAAAGACACCTCTTTATACCAATCGCGATAGCCGTCGCGCGAAAACTTAACCGCATAACTACCGACGTCAAGCACTGTCTCGTCATTCGTGCGCAGCCCTTTGTAAAAACCGTCATTACCGTAAATATGCGCGTTAGCACCGCTCGGGTGGGAATAAACTTCGAGCAGGCCAGTCGCCTTGATGTCAGTATTGATAAAATCAAAACGATTGCCGCTAAGACGCATAATGCAAAAAATAAAAATCACGGCCATGCCCAAACACATACAGACGTATTTCAAGATACGGCGCAACAATTCGTTTTTTTTGGTTCGTTCAATATCACGACGGATTTTTTCTAGCTTGTCCATGCGTTAACATTTTAGCATAGAGTGCGAAAAGAAATAAACAGGCCCGTTCTTCCTCGAGCGAACCCGGAGCGCAGGGCGGCCTATTTTTACGTAAAGCTTGAAAAAACACTGCCGTTACGATATGATGAGCGAATGACAACTCGAGAAACAAACAATCTAGTAATCGTCGAGAGCCCCGCTAAGGCCAAAACCATTGAGAAATATTTGGGCCCGGGTTTTAAGGTTATGAGTAGCGTTGGCCATATTCGCACTATCGCTAAAGCTACCGACCTGCCAAAAGGCGAAAAACCTATTGACACACAGCACGGTTTCGCCACTAAATATATTGTCGATCCAGAGAAGGTCAAGATTGTGTCCGACCTTGAAAAGGCAGCCAGCAAAACCAAGTTCGTCTGGCTGGCCACTGATGAAGACCGCGAGGGCGAGGGCATTGCCTGGCATTTGTGCGAAGTTTTGAAGTTAGACGAAAAAAAGACCAATCGTATTGTTTTTCATGAAATTACCAAGTCGGCTATTGAGGCGGCTATTGAGAATCCGCGCAAGGTGGACATGAAGATGGTTGAGGCGCAACAGGCTCGACAGATTTTGGACAGGCTGGTGGGGTTTGAGCTGAGCCCAGTGGTCTGGCAGAAAGTGCCTGGGGGTAAATCAGCGGGGCGCGTACAGAGTCCAGCAGTGCGACTGTTGGTTGAGCGTGAGCGCGAAATTCGCGGGTTCGAATCTAAATTTGTCTTTAAGGTTTCTGCGCTGTTTATGCACGGCAAAACTGAAATTAAAGCTACCAATCCTCAAACTTTCAAGAGCATGGCGAGTGCCAAAAAGTTCCTGGAAAGTCTCATTGGGGCAGATTTCAAAGTAGCCGATGTCAGCAAAAGTCCCGGCAAGCGCACGCCGCCCGCTCCGCTGACCACCTCGACGCTGCAGCAAGAGGCCAATGCAAAACTCGGATTTTCGGCTCGTACCACTATGTCAGCCGCCCAGAAGCTCTATCAATCTGGCCAGATCACCTACATGCGTACTGATAGTCTGAATTTATCTAGCCAATTTTTGGCCGCCGCTACCAACTATATCAAACAGGAGTACGGCGAAGATTATCATCATTACCGAACCTTTAAAACCAAGTCGGCTGGCGCCCAAGAAGCTCACGAGGCGATTCGCCCGACTAATGTGGCCAAAAAGACTGCCGAGGGAGACGATTATGCTAAAAAGCTTTACCGGCTGATTCATAGTCGCACTTTAGCGACCCAGATGGCCGATGCTAAAATTGAAAAAACCACTGTTATTATTAATCCGCAGGGCTTTGAAGCCAAGGGCGAGGTGGTGATTTTTGATGGTTTTTTGAAAGTTTACGGCAAAGCTAAAGACGACATTTTGCCAGATATGAAAGTTGACGACAAGCTGAGCGCGCAAGAGATTATCGCCCGCCAAACTTTCGAACGTCCGCCTGCTCGCTACACCGAAGGATCGCTAGTGAAAGAACTGGAAAATCGCGGTATTGGCCGACCGAGCACTTATGCGACTATTATCAACACCGTACAAACTAGAGGTTATGCCGAGAAAGGTGAGTCAGAAGGCGAAGAACGCAAGGTGCAACAGTTAACTCTTAAAAAAGGCATCGTTTCAGAAGATACCGTAACAGAGAAAACTGGCGCGGACAAGGGAAAGCTGGTGCCAACTGATATTGGTATGGCAATTTCTGATTTTTTGGTGCAACATTTTGACCAGGTGGTTGACTATGATTTTACGGCCAAAGTTGAACAAGAATTAGACGACATCGCGGCGAATAAAATGCCTCGTAATAAGATGTTGGAAGATTTTTACAAGCCATTTCACGAGCTGGTTAAAGACTCAAAAAACATTGACCGTCAATCGGCGGCAGGCGTGCGCGAATTGGGGCGCGACCCCAAGAGCGGGCTGCCAGTTTACGCTCGTATAACGCGTTTTGGCGCCGCTTTGCAGATGGGCGACAAGGACGGCGAAGAAAAGCCAAAGTTTGCTCCGATGCCCAAAGATGCCAGGCTAGAGACCGTCACTCTTGAACAAGCCCTGAAAATGTTCGAGCTACCGCGCACGGTCGGGCACACCAAAAACGGCCAAGAAATTATCGCTAACATTGGTCGTTTTGGACCGTACATCAAAGTTGACAGTCTGTTTATCTCTATTAAACCAGCCAGCCCATTCAAAATCACTGAGAAAAAAGCTAACGAATTATATGAGGCGAAGCTAAAAGCCGAAGCTGAGAAAAACATTGCGGATTTTGGCGAAATCAAGGTGCTAAACGGTCGTTTCGGCCCATACGTAACGGACGGCACCAAAAACGCCAAAGTACCAAAGGAAGTTGACCCCAAAAAATTAGACGAGAAGGCCGCCCGTAAACTGCTAGAGGCAGCCCCCACCAAAAAACGCTACCCGCAACGCAAAAAATCTTAAATCGTCGCTTGACAAAAACATTGCGCTATTGCTTGACAATCAGCGCGCACCCGTGTAACAATATGACTTGAGCTGGTCGGCGCTCTTAACTACTGTGCTGGGTGCGACTGGCTGGTAGCTTTTACAGTTTGTACGTCAATATTAAGAATAGGATGTGATTTGTTATGGCTAGAATAACTGCTGGAGAAAAAGCTTCGCAAGAGTACATTAAGGCCCATATAGATGACAAAACAATTCACCTTGCGCTTGGCTACCTAGCCCGTGGTCGCAACAGGGGGTGTATCATGTCTGAACACCCATTTATCTTCGACGAGGACGACATTAAAAACACATTATTCGACGCCGATCACGGCTGCATTGGCTTTCTGGCCGTTGAGTCCCAGTATGGCAATATCTCACAACCAGCCTTAAATGGGTGGTGGACTATAGTGCTGAGAGACGGCTCCTGGGGTGATTACCCATATCCTCTTGACCAGCCACACGGGCCAGACGAGTGGTGGAACCACCACGAGATAGCTTACAATAATATTAAGGTTGCTATGGGTAAGATGACGCGGTTCAAGGGGTTCGGTGTAACGCGGAAGCAATATGATGTCCTGCTCAGAAAGCTCGCTTCGGACAAATTGTCAGACTGCATAAAGAAAATTGAGTCTGAAATTGAAAGTCGTAACCAAGAAACATTCGACAAGAATGCCAAAGCCACAGCACTTTTAGAACAACTTGGGCTAATCGCTCAAGAATTTTCTCTTAAGTAAGCTCGACGTGTTCTCACCCAGACCCTTCGCACGGGAGTCTGGGTGAGATTCACTCTGAATGAAAATATTGACGTACAGATTTACACTCTGCAATAGACAATAAACTTAGACACATTAAACCACAGGCGACAATATTCTATAAAAAATCTTTGCAAATTACTGAAAAGTGTGGTATCATTAGACAAAGCTATGTGATATAACCCTAACGGTGGATTGAAAGGAAAAGCCATTTATGGAAGCAAATATCAAAAATATCGGCAAGGCACTTCAAGATATTATCAGTTTGATTGACAGAGAGCGAGAGCGAGACGTGATTTCGCGACGTTTCGGCCTGAGTGGTCGCAGCGAAACTTTAGAGGCAGTGGGTGACGAAATGGGGGTAACTCGTGAGCGGGTGCGCCAAATTGAAAAAGTGGCGCTGGAACGCTTGATGCAAAAAATTGCTGCCGATAAGGCTCCCGGCTATCTAATGGCCGAAAAAACCATTATTAGAGAAATGGCAGAAATGGGCCGCGCTGCTCGCGTGGTTGATTTGACCAAGGCTTTACTGGGCAAAACTGACAAAAAATCCATAGCGACTATCCATTTGCTGACTGAACTTTCTAAAAAATTGACCTCTATTAAAGAAAATAATTTCTACTATCAAAGCGTGGCGATTAGCCCCAATGAAGATTACGAGGAACGAGACCTGAAAGATGAGGTTGACATGGTGGTGAAGATCGTCCGCGACAACAAAGAGCCTCTGAGCGTCGACCAGCTTTTTGAAAAAACTGACTACGAGACCCCGAGCAACGTAACCGCTCTGGCTTCCATCAGCAAACTTTTGGCTACCCTGAACGGTCGTTGGGGTTTAGAGAAATGGCCGCTGGTTAATCCAAAAAATATTCGCGACAAGGTGTTTGCGATTTTGGAGCAGCACGGCAAACCGATGCACTATAGCGACATTTCTGAAGCTATTAAAAACAGCGATTTTAAACGCAAAAACGTTACTCAGCAAGCTATTCATAATGAGCTAATTAAAGACCCGCGCTTTGTTTTGGTGGGTCGCGGCATTTACGGCCTGGGCTCATGGGGCTACAAACAAGGCACCATCGCCGACGTGATTACAGACATTCTCAAAGAAGCGGGCGCGCCAATGGAGCGCAAAGAAATCGTCAAACAAGTTCTAAAAGTTCGCCAGGTTCGCGAAGCGACAATTTTGTTAAATTTGCAAAACAAGCCCGAATTTAAACGAGTCGGCAAAGGTTTATATAGCCTATAATACCACTAGCGTAAACTGGTGATATTGTATTTTTTACAGAGGTATAATTAGACTTTCTAAGCATAAGTTGTTTACTTTATGGACTGACAGTGATAAAATGTTATGTTTATGTATTGACAAAAGTACATAAATTTGCTATAATGGCGATATTCAGATGTGTGGGAGTAATCAGCTCTAATGCATCTCGTAGAAGCAACTTTACAATCAGATCAAATCATTACTGCGCAAAACGCAGTAAATGTGAACCGCAACCCCGCGGCCCATTTTGGAAAGGAGGACATCATTATGTCCAACAAGACACAAAGTGTGCCGCGAATAGTGGCACCGAAGACATCTACTCACGTAGAAGGGAAGGAGGCCACTATGACGAGGCCGCAACAAGATACTACTACAGCAAAACCGTCGTTGTCGCGTTTGTTGGCATGGGTGTTAACCGCCCTCGCCATCATACTGCTATTGGCTTTCGTATTCAAAAGCTGTAGCAGCGACAAGGGCCTGGTAGGCGCTGACGAGGCCACAAACCTCGATGCGCAAACTGGGGTTCCAGTAATCGACCTCGATGTCGTTCAAGCTCATTCGCTGGACGGCCTTGAGCCGACCTGGGAATGGATGGCAAGGTCGTTACCGTCAAACAACGCTGAGAGGCGTCAGTTGACGGGATTCACAGACGGGCTTACATACCCGTTTATAAGCAAAGACAATGCAGGGATGCGTCAAGAGCTCTATATTGAGATCTTGCGCAACCCCATAGCCTTTGACGATTATGTCCAAGGGCTAATCGACGAAGCTAACACTAATCCTGGTTGTGCTGCAATACTGCAGCACAATACTTGGATTGTGGAAGCCAAGCAGGCTGTTGACGCCATGATGGCGGATTCAGCAGTTGGCTGGAGTACCTGGATGGAATATCGCATCGACGTTGCCGGCGAGTACGTTTCCACGCCTAGGGGCGTTGATTCGTTCGTCGCCGTAGTCGATGGCAAAGACCGTGTGGTCTTCGTAACTGAGCAATATAGAATCTACGCTACGGCGTTGGTCTACTTGCTCGACGCGATGGATACCGAGGGCGTGTCAAGCCGCACAGCGGTCAATTGGCACCTGCCCGAACAGGGCATGTACGCGACCGCTAGAGCAGCAAAGAATCCAAATTTGGAATCTTTGCCCGCTCTATGGTTGCGTACTGTCCCCAAGGATGGTTCTGCGGGGGTCTTGATAGGGTTCAACCTCTTAGATAAGAGAATTGAATTCCCGAGGGAAACTGCACCAGAGGTGGCCCCACCAGCAGTGGCAAATCCGCCAGCCTGGAATCAGCCGCCAACACCGAACCCGCCAGGGCCAACACCGACGACACCGTCGACACCAAATAAGAATCCGACAAAGGTGCCTCGACCTTCGAAACAGGAGGACCAGGGCAAGCAAAAGTCGGATCCTGTTGGGCCTACGACACCGTCGAACCCACCGCCGCAAAACACGACGCCGCAACCAAATCCGGCGCCGAAGCCCGAGACCCCCCCAGCGAATAATTCTAACAATCATTCCAATGGTGGAGGAACTAAGCCAGGTGGCGATGGTGGTAATAGTGGTGGCACTGGTTCTTCGTCTTCGAACGGTAACCAGACTGTCACTGATGGGGAAATCGTTGGCGATTTCTAAAAGGGCCGGCCGGCTCACATGAGCAATATAGCTCAGCGGAGGAGAAAAGTTACTTCTTCGTCATAAGATACCTTACCGGTTTATGCCTTCGGGCACGGTTTTAAAAAAGGTATTAAAACAAAAACTTTTTATATAACCGGAAGGGGAAATTGTAGGGTGTTTTACTCTATAACTTTCCCCTTCCGGACACCCAAGTTTTACTCGGTAATGATTTGATCTGTTGTGGAGCGACGTTCATTAACAATTCAGTGTGAGGTGGTGGTTGAATTTTAATATTTAATTTAAATTTAACGAATTAGAAAGGAGAGCGAGATGGAAAAAGTCAAGACTCTTTGGTCAAAGCTTAATTACAAAGCTTTGATTGCGATGGCGGCCGTTGGCGGCATTGTCATTGCCGGGGCTGTAGCGCTAAGCGCTTGGGGCCCCGCTCGCACTACTTATACCTTAGACCAAATTAATAATGGTGCTTTGGGAAATAAAGCAGTGCTTAACAGTATCAAAGACGAGGCAAATGTTGATAAGATTATTGCCGAGTATAATAAAAATCACGCCAGCAAGATTACTACTTGGATCGGCGATGAAACCCAGTTCTTGAACGTCAAGGAAAAGGGTACAACCACTAATGATGAGTATAACGGATGGCGCTCAGCTGAGCCTAACTACACCGACCCTCAGGTCGTGCAGGAAGGCAAAACCTATCGCGTACGCATGTTTGTTCACAACAACAACCCTAAGGGTATGGAAGTTTTGGCGAACAATGTGGTAGCTAAGGTTAACATGGCTGATGAGTCAGCTCAACTAGAAAAAACTATTACCGCTTATATCCAGGGTTCGAACACCAACCAAGTCTATGACGAGGCTAAGTTCGTTTCTGGCAACGGTAAGAAATTTAATCTAGCTTATGTTCCAGGTTCTGTTGAATATGTCAACAACTGGACAAATAATTCAACCAACTTCGGCAAGTATACTAAGGGTAAATCTGGCAATGGTTACGCTAAGTTAACTGATAATATGTTTGCGGCCCCAGGTGCGCAAATTGGTTATTCTAACTATAATGCGAACACTTTGCAATTTACTGACAGTATCCCGGGCTGTTACCAATACAGCGGTTGGATTTTCTTTGATGTGATTCCGCAATTCCAAGAAGTTGTGGCTATCGGCATCAATAAAGAGGTCTCGCAACACGGCAAAGACGACTGGAAAGAATCAATCAGTGTTAAACCTGGCGACGTAGTTGATTATAGAATCACTTACGCCAACAAGGGTACAACCGACCAAATCAACGTTACCATTCGTGACATTTTGCCAGAAGGCATGAGCTATGTCAAAGGCACCACGCAAGTTGCTAACGCTAAGACTAACGGTCAATTTGTTGATTGGACTGGCGGTGACACCATTACTGAGAATGGTATTAACGCTTCTATCAACGATGCTGGTTTTGCGCCAGTCAGCGGTGAAGGTAAGCGCAGCTATGTGGTAATGTTTAGTGCTAAAGTTAACGCCGACGTGAAATTGGACTGTGGTAAGTTAAATACCCTAACCAATATTGCGCGAGTGAGTGTAACTGCCGAAGGTGACCGCTACTATAACGAAGACCCCGCCAAGGTAACAATTCAGGGTCCTGAGTGTAAGAGCCAGGACAAAGATCCTGTCTTTACCTGTAAAGTGCTCGAAGCTGACAAGAAGTCGATTAAACCAGGTGAGACTGTGAAATTCACCGTAACACCAAAGTTTACTGACGGCTTGAAAGACGGTGAAACTGTCAAAGTTACACCTATCAGCTACAGCTTTAATTACGGTGATGGTCAAAAACTTGACGCTACGGACAAAAACGTAATTGACCACAAATACGACAAAGTCGGTACGCACGTTGCTACTGCTAAAGTACAATTTAAAGTTAGCGACAAAAACAGCGAGTACATTGGCAGCGCAGACTGTCAGGTCAGCATCAACGTGACGAGCGAGGTAACTCCTCCGCCCGTCGCACCAGAAGAGCCAGAAGTTATTGCTGAAACTGGCACCGGTCTAGCGATTGGCAGTATCTTGGGTGGCGGCGTTTTAGCTTATGGTTTAGCTAGCGTCGCTACAAGTCGCAAGCGTAACAACTTGTAACTCTGAGCCTCACGCGCAGAAAAGGTCTTCCTAGGCGGAGGGCCTTTTTTGGCGAAAGGGGATTTCTGCTATTGCGTTTTTAACGTGTTTGTGGTATAATGTTGAAGTAGTATATTGAGACATAACCGCCTCTTCGTCATGCTATAATGAAAGAATAAAAATGGGATTATTTTCACGTAAATCACAAATCAATATTCCTGCCAAATTGCTAGTCCTGGAAATACCGAAAAATAACGACAAAAAGGAATTAGCCGCAGAGCAGATGTTTGCCGCCATTCACGGTATTTTAAGGGACGCCAAAGAGCTGAAGCTGAACAGTGGCGTGCAGGAACATGTCAGTTTTGAAATCGCCAGCGTCAAAAAATTGATTCGTTTCTATGTCTGGGTGCCAGAATCTCTGCGGAATTTCATAGAAGGGCAGATTTACGCTCAATATCCCTCGGTGCAAATTCACGAGGCTAACGAAGATTACGCGGCACGTCTGGTAGGAGCGGAGACCGTAGCAACGGCCGACCTCACTCTGTCGGACGACGAGTATCTGCCAATCAAAACATTTCAAAGTTTTGAGGTGGATCCGCTGGCGGGCATCACCGCTACTTTATCCAAGCTGCACAATAGCGATGAGGAAATTTGGATTCAGATTTTAGCGCGACCTATCAACGATTCGTGGCACGTGGGCGCGGCGCACGTTGTTGATTCCATAAAGGGCAC
Organism: Candidatus Saccharimonadota bacterium; assembly: GCA_009783235.1. GTDB lineage: Bacteria > Patescibacteriota > Saccharimonadia > Saccharimonadales > Saccharimonadaceae > WRHN01. Next base: position 206,142 of record WRHN01000001.1, on the reverse strand, counting down.
TGGCGGCTTCATGGGCGGTGGCACCAATTGGGCACAGTTAGCGACCATTCTTGCTAAGCCTTTGGATCCCAATGAAAAAATTGAAATTTCAGAACGCGATAAAACCCGAGTGTCAGAAATTGAAAAAAAGTCGACCAAGCTCGGCTATCGCGTAGCGATTCGCGTTGCCTATATTGGCCCCGACCAAACCAGTGCTAAACTGCAAATCCAAGCAGTTGCGGGCGCTTTTAAACAATTCAACTCAACTAATTTGAATGGATTTAAACTGTCGCAAATTCGTTACGGCGCTGACGGGCTGCAAAATTACCGCGCCCGCGCTTTTTTGCAAAACGGTTTTATTCTAAATTCAGAAGAGCTGGCTTCGGTTTATCACTTGCCGCACACCAACGTGGAAACGCCAAATGTGGTTTGGGCTAGCTCAAAAGTGGCCGAACCGCCATCGGCACTGCCTATCTTAAACGGTACTGACGATGATAAATTAATTTCTGCTTTTGGCATCACTAATTTTCGCGGCATGGATCAACAGTTTGGCATTCGACGACGCGACCGCAATCGCCACATTTACGTGATAGGTCAGACTGGCACTGGTAAATCCGGCCTCTTGGAGCTGCTCAGCCTTTCGGATATTTTCCACGCCGAAGGCTACGCCATTATCGACCCACACGGCGACTACGCAATCAACAACCTGCACTTCATTCCGCCGCATCGTATTAAAGATGTTATTTATTTTAACGCTTCTGATACCGAGTTTCCGCTGGCCTTCAACCCTATGGAGCTCATCGACCCGAGTTTCAAAAATAACACTTGTTCAGAAATCATCGGCGTACTCAAACGTATGTTTGGCGACTCATGGGGGCCGCGCCTAGAGAACCTGTTACGCTACACGATTTTAGCACTTTTAGAATATCCAGAAACTACAATGCTCGATATTACGCGAATGCTAACCGATAAAAAATTCCGCGAAAAAGTGTTGCGCCATGTTAAAGATATTGTGGTTTTGCAATTTTGGCGCGTTGAATGGTCGGGCTGGGGCGAGAAAAACCAGGCTGATGCTATCGGCCCAGTGCTAAATAAAATCGGCGCGTTTACGGCTAACTCAACCATCCGCAATATCATAGGGCAGCCCAAATCTTCATTTAACATTCGTGAAATTATGGATGCCGGGAAAATTCTAGTGGTGAATTTATCCAAAGGGTTGATTGGTGAAGACAACGCGGGAATTTTGGGTTCGTTCTTTGTTACTAAGATCCAGTTAGCAGCGATGAGCCGTTCGGACATCCCGAACGTTGATGATCGCCGGCCTTTTTATCTTTACGTTGACGAATTTCAAAACTTTGCCACTGACTCTTTCGCGGTGATATTATCAGAAGCTCGCAAGTACGGACTGTGCCTGACGGTGGCTAACCAATATATTTCGCAAATGAGCGACACGGTGCGTGAGAGCGTTTTTGGCAACGTCGGTACGCTGCTGTCTTTTCGTGTGTCAGCAGATGACGCTACTAAAATTTCTAAACAATTTGAGCCGCAGTTTGAACCGCCCGACATCATCTCTATGAACAACCGCCATTTTGTGGTGAACATGATTATTGACGGTGAAAAAACTCAGCCGTTTAGCGGTGTAACTCTAGCTTTGCCGCCACGCCAAGATAGTCACATAGACGCCATAACAGAGCACACGCGCGACAATTATTCAAAACCACGCCTGGTGGTTGAGCAAGAAATTGCCGAAAAAATTGACATTCCGTTAGAGCTTCACTCTAAAACACAGCGTCGCGCTATTCGTAAATCCGAGCGGGCGGACGAAGAGGTTAAATACGTTACGCTAGGCACGCCGAACCCAGTCTCGACTCCACCAGTCTCTACTAATAAAAATGTTAGCCCTAGTGGAAAAACCGGCAGTCAAACAGTCCTGCCGAAAAATATTGGCGGGTTAATTTTGAATAAAGTCGGCAGTGTGGTTGGTAAACAACAGGGAAGTCCAGAGAAAAAAGAGGTTCAATCGAAACGTCAGCGTTCTAATAATCGCAACAAAGCCAAAAACGGCAGCAAGCCTGTCGGGCCCCCATCACAGCAAACGAAACAAGCCGATACGCGCAAGACGCAGCAGCCAGTGAATAAAAAATCAAAGGCCTCAGATCCGTCCGAGCTGCAAATAGGTCATTAATACTGCTATATGACCAGACTGACAACGACTTTAGCTGTCTTCGTTTTCATGGTGCTTAATTTAATTGCTACAGCAAATTTGCGCAATTCAATCTAGACTAACGCAAGTTGAGCTCGTATAATTTTTTAGTCAGTTCGTACAAACCCTGAACGCCATTTTCTAATCGATAATAATGGCGAATGTAAGCCAGGGTAAGAACCACTAATATTAAATCTAAAGCCAGCGTGCCAACGGTAAACAGCAGCGGGGGAGTAATTCCCTCTTGCCAACTCCACCCCAGTTGAAGCACGCCCATTAGCGTCCCCGTGCCAATAACTACGATCAAGGTCAAAGCCGCAAAAAACAATGTTACCCTGAGGTGGATTGACCTTTCATGTTGAAAGTTCTCCACCATTTGTTTATGATAGTCCGTTAGGTCTCGTAATCTTTTTTCTGTGGTTGCAGAAGTTTTTTTATGCGCCAGGCGAGCCTTGAGCAACACGTTGTATTGCTTCTGAACGTATTTCTGATGAGATTTAATTCCAGCATGCATAGTAGTTTAATTGTAGCGCAAGACAAGTTAATAGTCAAAATAAATACGGCGTTTATTCAAAACAATGATGCGCACGTTGCGCGGGAGGGGAAAATCTTAATATCTAAAATATCGGAAATATACATGATGAAATTTATATACGGAAAGGTATGTGAGTTCATCTTTTCGTTATATTATGTATGTCGCACAATATATCTTTCACGACATTACTAGAGATCTAAACCTAGACTAGGCCTGGCAAGCTCGGCAAGCACCATCACCATGTTGCAACTTACAACCATCTAAGCTATGCCCGATAAATTTACAGCTCACGTGTTTGCTAGCAAAGAGTGCAAGTCCTTTGGCGCGTCCTGATTTATTAGTTGTCAAAAATACACGCTCTTGAGTTTTTGTACTTTTGATAAAAGCCCCTGCATAGTTTTTAGCATCATCGCCAAGGCCTATGGCTACAATGAGTGCGAAATCTTATATCATTGACTTTTCCACAATTTATGTTATTCTGCCCTATTTTTTCATACAGGCTTTTCACGCACTTGATTTTTGTTAAAGATATTTTATAATATTTTTCATTTAACGCCAATACCCCCTACCCTCTACCCTCACGTCAACGTAGCTAGGTATAAGATTCTTGCCTTCTAAATATTTTTTCATACTAATAATATCGGCAACCTGGCGAGCCGGAACGCGATCAATTTGCGCCTTAAACGGATAACTCACACCGTCTATATAAAGTTCAACATACCTGAGAGCGCCCGGGGGTATGACTACCTTCTGCGCAACCAGTCCCGCATCGCTTAAACCAGATGCAACCTGACCAATAAAACTCAAGAAACTGCCCGGCAGGGAGCTATCTCCTGCCCCGCTATTGTCAATAATTTCGAGCTCTGGCGGAGAAAAGAAATTATTTTCAAAAATCATGCCCTGGGCATCAACGTATTGATTTTTGAAACGAGCTTCCGGACGGCGGAGACTCACCGAAAGAGAGTTGCTAAAAAGGTTGGCTTTTTTTAGTTTGGCTTCTTTAATTTCTGGCATCTGCTTCACCAAATATTGCTCAAATCCGTCATTGTTCATCAAAAAACTAATTCTCTCAAACGGGTGCTGGCTCAAGTATTCCCGTGTTAGAGCAGTCATTTTATCAAAGTCGGGCTGTTTGATAACTTCGTCTGTATCATCGTTAAAACTAACGTAAGTGGCGTCAAAATATATTTGTGTCAAAACCAGTGTGGTGGCTAAAGACGCAACCAAACAATACGCAAAGAACATACGCGAGCGATGCACTCGCTTCTCTTTTTCTAACTCCTTATCACGATCCGAGCGAAACTTGCGGGCTTTGGACACGTTTGATATTGTCCGGGCGCGCGAATAAGCCTGCGGTTTAACTTGATCGCTAACATACAAACGCCGCCGCACCGGCTGTTCTGACGCTAGACGCTTACGCTGGGATTTTTTCTTCATCGTCTCTTTCCAGACACTTTTAGGATCATTTCAACCATATCAGAGAGCGCGTTGGGCTTTGCAAAAGCGCCTAGCGCTTGGCCCAGCGTTCTTTGACGTTTAGGGTTTTTAGCCAAATTCGTGATTTCATTTGCAAATTTATCTGACGTTAAACTACCCTGTTTTAACACAACCGCGGCATCCAGACCTTGATAAACCTTGGCGTTTTTCTCTTGATGGTTGTTCGCTAAGTGCGGATGCGGAATTAAAATTATCGCTTTTCTTGCTGCTGCCAATTCTGACAAACTGGATGCTCCCGCCCGAGTTACTACAACGTCGGCGGCGCGAAAGATGTCGCTGAGTTCATTGGAAAATTCTTCGACGCGAAAAAATTTATCTTCGAGATTTTTTGGTACGCTATAAGCCTTGCCGCTCAACAACAAAACTTGTATCTTGTTTTTTGCCAGAATAGATTGAGTTTTAACCGTTAATTCATTAAACACTTTGGAGCCGCCGCCGCCGCCAGTTACTACCACGAAAGGCAGCTCATTGGTAAAACCGAAACACGCTCGCACTTTTTTTATCTCGGACTCGCTAAGAGCGGTGAATAAATTATCGTCTACGGGAATACCGACAAACTTGGTTTTGTCCGCGGGATAGCTGGGGTAATTTTCAATCGGAGAACCAGTGCCAATCAAGCTAGCGTGTTTGGCCAAGATTCTATTGGTTAAACCTGGTGTTGTATCACTGTCATGAATGACAATGGGAATGCGCTTGTACGCCGCGACTAAACCTAGCGGCAAGCTAACATAGCCTCCTTTTACAAACACTACATCAGGTTTAAATTTACTCATTAGCAACATGGACTGGCAAAAGCCGGTACCTGTTTTAAATAGGTCGACTAGGTTCGCTAAGTGAGTATGCCAAATGTGATATGGTGCAAGATGAGTGTACCACTTAAGATTGGCGTATCGCCTTAACTTGCCCGCTGAGATAGTTTTTACTTCTGTATCAGTATTGCTAAAAAGCGTTCTGGCCTGACCGGCAAAATTTTTATCGCACACAAAGAGAAAATCGGCGCCAGGCACTCGCCGTTGAATTTCTTTAGCTATCGCTGCGACCGGCGTAACGTGTCCGCCTGACCCGCCGCCAACTGCCAGAATCTTCATCTGCAGAACCTCCTTTGTCGTTAATTTCCCTATGCGCTGTATAGCGCGATATATTATAAACCATACCGCTCGCCGCCATGACCATAACTAAACTGGTGCCACCAGAACTCAAAAATGGTAGGGTGATGCCAGTCAGTGGAGTGAGCCCAGTCATAGATCCGATATTAACCAAAATGTGCGAAAATATCCAGCCAAAAACTCCCGCGGTTAGCACGCGCAAAAATGCGTTGTCAATGTAATCTGATATTTTTAATATTCTATATAACAAAACGTAGAAAATTATCATTATGACGATTAGGCCAACCAGACCGAACGTCTCGCCCATGATAGCAAAAATTGAATCATTGACGGCTTCTGGCAGCCAACCAAAAGACGAGATGGAATGACCCAAGCCGCGACCAAAAACCCCGCCGGAACCGAGCGCCGTGAGCGACTGACAGATATGCCAAGTGTCAGCTTCGGCGTCAATCACCGAACAGTCGGCACCAAAGCTAGCAACGCGTTCCATACGATGCGGCGCAATGGCAATAGCCATCAGGCCAAACCCCACCAATATCGTAACCAATGCGGCGATTATTCGCCACGATGCTTTTGAAATAATTAGCTGAGCTAGAATTATGCCGATTAACGCCACGCCCGTACCGAGATCTTGCTCAAGAAATACTACCACGAACAGTGCGCACATCAACAAACACGTTAACGGTAAAATCGTGCGCTTAATACTGTTAAGTTCTTTGAGTTTGGCCTTCTGTGCTAGAAATCCTGCTGTGAACAACAGCATGGCTAATTTTAATAATTCGGCTGGCTGGAAGTCGAAGAAGCCCAAGTTGTACCAGCGACAGGCACCGTTAGCACAGTTGGCGATCGGTAAGTCGAAGACACCAAAAAGCGCCAGCAGCGCACATGCGGCAAAGGCACCCACCAATAGCCAGCCCGAAGCGCGACGCAAAGTGTTTAGATTTATACGCGAGCAGAAAAAGAAAGCTGCTATGCCCACAAGCAGAACTGCCACTAATTTAAGGACGAACCTGGCTTCAGCAGCGGAGCCGCCACCAAGAATTTGTACGCGCGCTGGCGCAATTGACCACAAAGTCACTAGGCTGATCAATAACAGAGCCATAATCAAAATGAAGATCAGCCGATCGGGGCGATGTTTGCGTTGAGAAATAAATTTATCGTCGGTGACTTTTAAAGATTCTCTGACAAAAGCAAAAAACCCGGCAATGCTGAACTCCCTCGCCTGTTTTTTGGCTCGGCCTAAACTTTTGCGAACGTAATTCCCCACCGGCTTGCGGTCCATTAGAACACTCCGCCAGTTATCCACAAAATTAAGCTGGCTATGCCAGCCACATTAGCCAGCACCCAGAAACGCATAGTGATTTTTGGCTCCGGCCAACCGTTGGCTTCTAAGTGATGGTGCAAAGGTGCTGAGATAAATATTTTACGATGCAAAAATTTCTTCGACAAGATTTGGATAAGACTAGAGCCAACTTCAACTACAAACATTACCGCCACAAACGGCAACAGAAACAGCGTGTCGGTCAACATAGCCACGACGCCAAGTGAGGTGCCGAGCGCAAATGAACCAACGTCTCCCATGAAAAACCTGGCCGGATAAATATTAAACCAAACGTAAGCAATCAAAGCTCCTACGACCGTAAAACAAAAACCGGCAATGCCATAGTTACCCTGCAGCAAAGCAATAAAAGCATATACCGTAAAAGCGCTGACAGCCAAGCCGCCCGCCAAGCCGTCTAGCCCGTCGCTAATATTAACCGCGTTGCCCATGGCTACCACTACAAAAGTGAACAACGGTATAATCAGCCAGCCAAATTCAATATCGCCAAAATGCGGTATGTGTACCGTCGAGTAGCCCAACTTGGCAAAGAAGAACCAGCCCAGCACCGCTCCCATGAAAGTAACCATGGCAAATTTAATTGGCGCGCGTATACCAGCAGTTTTTTTGCCGTCTGAAATTAGATTAATTATGTCATCAATCAACCCGATGAGTGCGCCGCCAATTAATGCCGCCAACGGCAACCAAGTCTGCGCCCTGTCTAGGTTGCACAACAGCGTTATGATAGCCACAGACAAAACAAAAATCAAGCCTGCCATAGTTGGAATATTACGACGAAATTTGTGCGCGTGCAGTTTGGTCATCACGGTCAATTTCGCACCGCTGACGTCATCTGAACGTTGCTTTTTCCAGAATTTATATTTATAAGCAAAGTAGGTGTAGACTGGCGTGAGCGCAAAAGCTAAAACGCAGGCCAGCAGCCCCCAGATGAAAACGTCAGATATTTGGTCCGAAAACGTTCTTAAAAATTCTTTCATGGTTTACTCACTCCCATATATCGCAACATGTAGTTGGATATCTCGTTAAATATTGGCATGGCGTCATCCGACCCATTAAAATGCTTATTTTTTGTTGGATCCACCCTAACCATTATAACATATTTTGGGGTTTTTGTACCGTCGGCGCCATAGCCAATATAGGTACCAACAGTTTGGGTTTCTGAATAACCGCCAGTGGCTTCGTCATATATTTGAGCTGTGCCAGTTTTACCGCCAACGTAAAAACCTTGGTCGTTTCTTGGGTTAACGCCATAAATTTTGCGTGCTTCATGCAGCATTTCTTTTAGCTCCGTGCTAGTTTCCAGCTTAAGAGTCCCCTCCATCGGCGATTCGGTTTTTTGGGGCACAAACGAATCGTTGTTGTAAGTTCCAGCAATAATATGAGGTCTGTAATATTTACCGCCGTTAATTGCCGCCGAAAAAGCCGCGGCGACCTGCAGGTTAGTCACATTAATACCCTGTCCGAACATCATATTGGAATACACCACCCGCGCACCATGTACCGTGTCAGGTTGGCTAATAAACCCAGCTGTCTCGCCAATTTGCTCGATACCGGTCAGCCGACCAAACTGATAGCGCGCCGTATAGTAATCATACAAACTTTGCCGCGCCGCCATGGTTATATCACCACCGCCCATTTGGTTGAGCACCCAAACCATGCCCGTATTCAACGACCACGCCAAAACCCCCGTCATGTCCAGGGTTTGACCGTCCACTTGTCGTGATAAATTACAAATTTCAGCATCATCAATTTGCGTACAGCCAGTGTTATGATACTGCGAGCTTGGTCTGACTGCGCCAAGATCCAGCGCTGCCCCCATCGCCATACTTTTCATAATCGAACCCGGCTCATAAGCATAACTAACAGTCTTGTTTTGAAAAACTTCTGCGTTTTCTACTTTGCCATATTCAGCAGGATCATAAGTCGGATAATTTGCCATAGCCATAACTTCGCCGTTTTGCGGATTCAACACCACCACGCTACCGCTCTCAGCCCCCATGCGCTCCAGCCCCTCTTTAAGCGATAATTCGACCTGACTTTGCACATTACGATCAATAGTCAGCACCACATTATCACCGTTTTTTGCTGGAATACTAATATCGTTAATACCAATAGCGAGCGGCGTATTTCGAACATCCCGCACAGTCTGCAACAGCCCGTCTTCGCCGCGCAATTCTTTATCTAAATATTGCTCTATGCCATACTGACCTTCGCCGTCATAGTTAACGAAGCCCAAAGCTTGCGCCGCTAAATTTCCCTCAATATAAACGCGCTTGGTACCAGCCTGCAAGCTCAACCCAGGAAGATCCTTTTCTTCAGCTAATTGTTTAATTTGCTCGGCTTGCTCACGACTAATTTGTTTAGCTAAAATTTTATACCTAGAGTTTACGCTAAAATCATCAAAAGCGCCGTCTATCGTTTGATTTTTCAAAACTTTTTCTATAGCACTTTTAAGTTCGTTGTAAGTTTCTTTTTGCAAGTTTTCGCCATCATAATAAACGTGCGGATCGACCGCCACAGTATACACAGGCTTGTTGAGCACTAACGGCACAATTGAGCCGTCGGTATCGAGCGCAAAAATTTCACCGCGCGTTGCCTTCAAAGTGCGGCTACTAACCTGCAGAGCGTTGGCGCTCGCCAGATATTCTTCATGATGAGCCACTTGAATGTCTATCAATTTTCCTATGATAAGCAAAAAAACTCCGAACACTGCTATCAGTAAAAAGCTAGAGCGCGAGAGTTTTGTTTGCATTAATTTGCCGTGTCAGTAGTGGCAGGATCAACCATGGTCGACGCAACCGCGCTGCCACGCACTGCGGTTAAACTGCGCATGCGGGCATTGTCGACTTCTAAATCCTGTTGCTCAGCAACAAGGGCGTCTTGCTCTTTACTGATGTCGTTTAGTTGATATCCATATGAACCGGTGGCTGCCAACTGCATTAAATAAAGCACTAAAAGTCCGACCACAATCAAACCAATAAGCACTGTCGAAGCCACGGGCCCCACATGTTTATCGCGAGCGTAAGCTACTGTGTTTTGGTTCATGGCAAAATTCTGTCTTAAGCCACTCCGTAGCGAGACGCGCGCAGATTGATAGTTTGATGTTTGATAGGTCATTTGTGTTTTTCCTTTCAGGGTCATGGAGCGCCCGCCCGTCTTGCAAGCAGGCGCTATAAAATGAAGATCTTCGTTTTATAAAACTATTTTATTTTACAAATACTACTTCGACCTTCTGGGCTCGAGATTTATTAGTAATTTGAATCTGCATCTTAAATCTCCTTTCTGTTTATTTTTATTTTGCTAGCAACGCGCAATTTGCCCGATCGCGCGCGCGGATTATGTTTATCATGATTATCGCCACTTAGCGGTTTCTTAGTTATCACCTGCAACTCCGCTTCGTAGCCAGCTTCTGCTTGTTCCTTGAAGTAATTCTTGACTAGTCGATCTTCCAGACTATGGAAAGATATAATTCCGACGCGTCCTCCCTCATCCAAAAGTTTCGGCAAAAGCTTTAACATTTCTTCGACCTGAGTCAATTCATCATTGACCGCAATGCGAAGAGCTTGAAAGGTGCGAGTAGCAGGGTGAATTTTATGGTATTTTTGCGAGCTTATTGCCGCAATTTTTTCTTGCGCCTGCTTGGTGTTAGTTGGTATAGGCTCCTGTTTTAACGCTTTGGCGATTCGCATAGCCGCTTTTGGTTTTTCTTCGCCGTATCGAACGATGATGTCCGCCAGTTCTTTTTCGCTACTTTTGCGAATCAACTGCTCGGCAGTCAGGTCTTGGCTGACATCCATTCGCATATCGAGCGGCCCAGTATACTGGAACGAAAAACCGCGCTCAGGATTATCCAACTGTGGTGAACTTACGCCTAAATCTGCCAAAATAATATCAAACTTCTTCCCTTCTTCAACCAGTTTGCCAGCCGCGCCCAAAAAATCACTTTTTAAAATCTGTGAGCTAGAAAATTCTGCACTCAAAATTTCAATGGCGTTTTTGTCGCGATCTACTAACACAGCGTTTTCGGGCGCACCAGTACTGGCGATAACCGCCCTAGCATGCCCGCCGTAACCAGCGGTCAAATCTAAGTAGCTATCACCTTTTTGGGGTGCCAAAAAAAGCACTGCTTGTTCGAGCAGAACTGGAATATGGGGTTGTTGTGGTGTTTGTTTCATATTCTTGATTTACGCATACGGAGGTCACCTATCTGACAAACAAGGATTTTTGTTTTAATGTTTGTTTTTAGTTAGTCTATACCCACTTTGTCGTTGGGGACAAAATCGATACATGAGAGACTTATGTGTGTGAGGTGGAGTTGAGGTTCTCAAGGAACCCGCAAATGTACGACTTGTCTTATTCACCGGTACAAGTCGAGCCGCTTCCCTGTTTGCCAGGTAGCTGACCTTCGCTCTACGATTTTTTAAGGTTCGTGGTTTATGTCATAAACACGGAAGATGGTTTTCCCTGGAAAAACTCGTACCGCTTTGACCTCACGAGAGATACCAGCATAACTAAGCAACTCTTGTGTCAAGGTAACGCGACCCTGTTTTTCATCGAGCGAACTATCAAGCTTGCCCATCCTAAGCTTGATATTGAGGCGCGCAATCTCTTGATTCTCCTCACCAAAAATTGGCAAATCTTCGCGAACTTTGAGCGCCGGCTCGATAGTCTTATTCCATTCGTCAATCGAATAGAGGTCGAGACACTTTTCGTTGGGGTTTTGGGCAACAACAACACCTGACTTAAATTCACCCTGTAAATCGACTGGGATTGTCAGTCGTCGTTTGTCGTCGATTTTCTTGCTGAATGAATCAGTTGCCATGCTTCCCTTACCTTTAATGTTTTGTATTTTCCTAGTCTTTTTGTTTATGACTATGTTTGAATTCTATGCCATTTTTACCCACAAATCAACACTTTTTACCCACTTTTTTACAATTTTTCTATGGAAAACTATTCCCTTACTATATATGGTGTCATTTATAAAAATAAACGCTAGATATAGCGCATATTATTGACAGACGCTATATGACGTGTTGTTGTATTTTTAACAACTAAAGCAGCTTCTCGCGTCAAGTTGTGCAGTTTATTGTTCTTGTTCGTAAAAAAAGAACTGTTTGTTAGCTATCTCAATAGTGGATTCGGGCGCTGCCCCCTGTCGCTCTAGTTCGTGGCTAATACCCAACTTTTTCATGATGTCCCTGAGGCGCTCCACACCCTGCCAATTATCAAAGTCGGTTTTGCGGGCAAATTTTTCAATTTTTTCGCCACTAACGATGAATTTATTCTTACGCTTGCCCACCGTCCACGATTCGCCCAATTGCTTTTGGTTAAGAGTAATGGTCGGAAGTGCTTCATCATCAACATCAGCGCTAGAATCTTTTTTATCAACACGTTCTTTCGCTAGTTCAACCTCTGACAGCAGCTTTCTTAAAAGTGGTTTAAGCCCTTTCCCGGCGCTGGAAGAAATGGCAAAAATTGGTGTTTTCTTTGCCACTTTTTTTAGTTCACTCTCCTGCATGGCCATTAGTTCATCATCGACTGCGTCAGTTTTAGTCAGTGCAATTATCTCGGGTTTTGCGGCTAAATCTTTGGAATATTTTTTGATTTCTTCCCTGATCACTTTATAATCTTTGGCGATATCGTCAGAAAGAACGTCAATCAAGTGCAAAACTATCGAAGTACGCTCAACGTGACGCAAGAAATCAATCCCGAGACCCCGGCCCTCGGCTGCGCCCTCAATCAGTCCAGGTATATCAGCCACTAAAAATCCTCCCTCGTCAACGTTTACAACTCCAAGATTCGGTGTTAAAGTTGTAAAAGCATAGTCCGCTATCAGGGGTCGCGCGTTAGATACGACAGACAAAAACGTCGACTTTCCCGCATTAGGCAGACCAACTAACCCCACGTCAGCCACTAATTTAAGCTCCAGCTCTAATTCTAACTCCTCACCTTTTTCGCCTAGCTCTGCCACCGTCGGAGTTTGACGCGTGCTAGACTTAAAATGTGCGTTGCCAAAACCACCCTCGCCGCCCGTAGCAATAATTTGTTCAATTCCCGATTCTGACAAATCTGCTAGCACTGCTGTCGCTTCATTTTTTTTGTTCATTACGATCGTGCCGACTGGAACTTTGACCACTAGGTCTTTGCCATTGCGACCGTGTTTGTTGCGCTTTGTACCCGCCCCGCCATCTTCGGCGATCAAGCGCGGATTGTAACGAAAATCAGCCAACGTGTTGGTGTTCTCATCAGCACGAAACACCACATTGCCACCACGCCCACCGTTGCCACCGTCTGGACCACCCTTATCGACAAATTTTTCGTGCCGGAAAGAAACAGCCCCCCTGCCGCCACTGCCAGCTTTTACGAAAACTTTTGCGGTATCTGCGAACAAAACCTACCTCAACCCTGCTTTAATGCGTCGCACGCCAGCCGAAGAAGACTCTTCTTTAATAATCTTAAACAACTTGCTATTTTCGGCCAATTGACCAGTGTGTTGTACGTGTGGCCCACCGCAAACATCAACAGTAAATGGATTTTTCATATCTCCAATAATATAAACCTTAACCTGGTCGCCGTACTTTTCGCGAAATTCGCCCGTTGCCTTTAGAGTGTCCAGCGCATAGTCAGTATCGAACGTATCAAAAGTAACTTGTAGGTCTTTTTTTATTTGTTCGTTAACCATGTCTTCGACCCGCTGTAGCTGTTCTGGCGTCAATTTTTCCGGATAAGCAAAATCCAGTCGCAAACGCTCGTCGTTAATATGCGAACCGCGCTGCGGCACATGCACGCCAAGTATATTATCCAAAGACCGCCCCAGAAGATGCGTCGCCGTGTGATACTTCTTGTGAATTTCTTTATCGCCCTCAAGACCGCCCTTGAATGAGCCCTTAGACGCTGTTTGACTACGTTCACGCTGTTTTTTCAACTCCGCGTCAAACTCATTTTGCCAACCCTGCGACAGTTTAAAGCCGCGAATGGTGATTTCTTCTATAGCGATTTCGCGCGGAAAACCAAAAGTATCGTGCAGTTTAAAAATGTCCTTGCCTTCAATTTGCGGCTTATATTTAGCCAACTTCTCTAACTCTCTTAGCCCCCTGTTCAAAGTGGCGCGAAAAGTTTTTTCTTCTCTTTCTAGCACCGCCGAGATTTCTTTATTGGTCGCCGCCAACTCTGGATAGCTGTCTTTATAAATATCAACAATGCTCTTGGCGAGCTGGCCAAGAAAGCTATCATCAATGCCTAGGTTTTGAGCCTTGAGTATGGAGCGCCTAATTAGGCGACGCAGAACATAGCCCTGCTCTTTGTTGCCTGGCGCCAAGCCCTGCCCGGCCAGCCAGACTGCACTGGTCAAGTGATCGGCAATCACGCGCATTGCCGCTTGATTACTCTCATAATTCTTGCCCGACATGCGTTCTAGCTCGGCAATAATCGGCTGATATAAATCGGTTTTAAAAATATCCGACGTATTATTAGTAGCGGCCGTCAAACGACTCAGCCCACCGCCAAAGTCCACCTTGCCCTCAGACATAGGCTCGAAACTGCCGTCGTCTAGGCGCTTGTACTGCATCCAAACCTTATTACAAATTTCCATAAAGCGCCCACTGTCACTAGCTGTGTGCGCTAACCCGTAACTCGCATCGTGCGAGCTCTCGCCGAAATCATAGAAAACTTCATTATCAGGCCCGCAAGGATCACCAAGCGGCGTAGTGGCAATACCGCCGTTGCGACTCCACCAGTTTTGATGATCGTCATAAAAAAACACGCGCTCGCCAGGCTTGATGCCGCGCTTATCGCCGTCGCTAGTTGAACCAATTTCAGCGGTCTTAGCGTCAATGCCAGCTTGCGCAAATATCTCTAACCACGCGCTCGCCGTATCGTCATCGCGAGGTATACCGTTGGCCTTGTCGCCGATAAAACAAGTTACGTACAGGCGCTCTGGGTCTAACCCCAGAGTTTTAGTCAAAAACTCGAACAGCCATTCAATTTGCTGTTTCTTGTCGAACCCATTAAGCGACCAGTCACCCAGCATTTCAAAAAAAGTGGTGTGGCGATTATCGCCGACCTCTTCCATGTCCTGGGTGCGAATACAAGGTTGAGAATTCACCAAAAGTTGGCCGATTGGATGCGACTCGCCCAACAGATACGGAATCATCGGCTGCATGCCGCTACCCGTAAACAGCGTGGTCGGATCATCAGTCAAAACCAGTGGCGCTACGTCAGCGCACTGATATCCACGCTGCTTCATATAATCCAAATACTTGGATCGCACATCATTAGCATTCATGCGCTATATTTTATCATGTTTTAATGCTTTATCCTAGGACGATGTAAGTGTTGTTCGGCCAGGTTTTTCCTGTTTATTGCCTTGTGGTAGAAATAATATCCAGTCGCGACTGTCCCAATGACCAAAATAACCCGTGTCAATAACGTCCCGGCACTCGCTACGCCACCATCCACGCCGTTTGCGATTAAAACCAAAATAAACGTCGCTTCGTAAGCTCCCGCTCCGCCGGGGGTAAACACCACGAAACCCGCCACGCAGCTCGCGCCATAAGCCAGCAACAAGACCATAGGATCAACGAACGCGCCCATGGCCATAAAAGTTACTTCGAACATCGACACCTCCGCCAAAAGCAAAATTATACCCCAGACAAAAGGCTTGCGCAAAGCTTTTTTATCTTTAATCAATCCCACAAAGTCGCCATGAAAATTATTAGCATGCTCAGCCATGCGTTCCGGGCTCAAAATAGTTTTCTCACGCCCGAATGTTACTTTTTTGACAATTCGATTGACTGTTTTTGTCGCCCAATTGACAAAATTAACGGTGCGTTTGCGACTTGACATCAGGTACGAACCGACAATGACGCTACTAATCAGCGCGCAACTGGCCGCTGTCGCGACCATGACTATGGTGCCGTGGCCCTGGTCAGTTATGGCAATCCAAAATGCCGCAACAATCAACAACGGCGCAAAAGCTACGAAACTAATAATTGTGCGGACGAGTTGACCCATAGTGGCGTGAACAGTCTCTACGCCCAAACCTTTCATTCGCCACAAGCCATATGAAAAACCTGAGGCCCCACCACTTGGCAAAACGTGATTAACAAAATTGAGCTCCAACGCAATGATAGCCTTAGTCCACCAGCGTTGTTTTTTCATCTGCTTACGTCTTTCGAGGTAGCTCATGCCGATTTCGCTCATGGAATAATAAACTGTGATTTGTAGAGGTACCAGTAGCAACAGCCACCAAATATTCACCTGGCTCAGTAGCGACCAGGCTTTAGCCAAATTATGCCTGGCGAACCAAATCAGCAAAATGACTGCGATAATCGTGATAATGTTGAGATAAAAACGAAACCCTCGTTTTTTTCGCTGCTGCGTCATGGTTTTATTTTATCACAAACACTTATTTTATGGTAAGATTACCTATATGAATTCATATGTTTTTATTCTGGGCCGACAACCAGAGATTGGTTTGGCAGAATTGCGAGCGCTCTTTGGCAAGGTAGAACTGGTTTTGCCAAACATAGCGACGATAAAAAGTAATAATCAGCCAGATATCAAACGACTGGGAGGTACTCGCAAAATCGGCAAGATAATTTATAGCGGTGTTGAGGGGCAGAATGATTTTTTGGTTGAACACTTAAAAAGCCTGCCAGAAGGCAAAATCACCCTGGGCGTTAGCCACTATGGTCGTGGCGCTAGTGTAAGCAGTGCGAGAAAAACGGGGCTTTACTTGAAGAAAAACGTTGGTCGTTCGATGCGAGTTTTGCCGAACGCTACGGCAGAAATTACCGACGCGGCCACTCTGGGCAACAAGCTCGGCAAATCGCCAAACAAAGTTGAGCTGATGATTATTCACGCGAAAGATCAGCTGATAGTGGCCGAGTTGACGGGCGTACAAGATTTGAACAGTTATACTTTTCGCGATCGTTCTCGGCCGCGACGCGACGCCAGAGTAGGCATGTTGCCGCCAAAATTGGCGCAAATTATGATAAATCTTGCTGCCTCGCAATACACCGCCACCGCTGGCAAAACTCTGCTAGATCCGTTTTGTGGTACCGGTGTGGTGCTGCAAGAGGCGGCTTTGATGGGTTTCGACGTTTACGGTAGCGACCTAGAGCCGCGTATGATAGATTACACTAAAATCAACCTGGACTGGCTAAAACAGAAATATCGTCTGTCAACCACGCCGTGCCTGGAAGTAGGCGACGCTACTTCTCACGTCTGGCAACAACCTTTCGATTTGGTGGTTTGCGAAACCTATCTTGGCCAGACGTACACCACTGCCCCGCGACCGGACACCTTACGAGAAAATATGGCTACTTGCAACTTGATTATCGAGAAGTTTTTAAAAAATCTCCATGAGCAAATCGATAGAAATACCGGCATTTGCGTTGCTATCCCCGTTTGGTTTGTGGCGGGCAAAAAACACCACCTGCCCGTTGTCCAAAAACTTACTATTTTGGGCTTTGAGACAAAAATTAATTCTCTGGTTTACGCTCGCGAAAGCCAAATTGTTGGTCGCGAGCTAATAGTGCTTGCAAAAAAGTAAGGTTTTTGGTACAATGACCTCCAGGATTAAAGAAAGGATTTTTATTTATGTCACATGTTAAAGCGGGCGGTACAGCCAAAAACATTCACAACAATGCCGGACGACGATTGGGCGTGAAACGTTTTGGCGGTCAGAAAGTCAAATCTGGCGAAGTCATTGTTCGGCAAGTCGGCGCTAGCAAAATTACAGGCCCTGGCACTTACGTCAGCCGCAACTTCACTATTCACGCCAAAAAAGACGGTGTCGTCAAATTTACCAATAAAAAAGTGCGTCGATTCACTGGTAAAACGGTCAGTCGCACGATGGTTTGCGTAGAGTAATAAATTCATTGCCAATTATCAGATAACACCCCGGCTCATCAGGGTGTTATTTTCATGATAATCTAATCAATCAGAGTTTAAGCGCCGAGGCTGCGTTTAACTCGCGCCACCACATCGCCAATCACAACTTGCGACTTCACCAAATATTCGTCAGCACCTAGACTTTGAGCCCTTTCCATATCTTTCTGCTGGCTCAGAGCGGTTAAAATAATTACGTAAACATCTTTCAGCTGCGGAGTGTTGCGCAAAATATCTAGCGCATCAAAACCGTTAATCTTCGGCATCATAATATCAAGCAAAATGAGGTCTGGCTTAAACTCGACCGCTGCAGTCAAGGCTTTTTCACCGTCTGGCGCGTGCTGCACCATGAACCCCTCGAGCTCCAAACGAGACTTGTAAACCTGCGCCAACGCCAGGTCGTCTTCCACTATCAAAATTTTTTTCTTTGCATCTGCCATATATTTATCCCCTCCCTTATGCTTAATATACCATGGTTATTTTAGCAGTTCAAGCGCTCTGACTAATTGATTGTCGCGACCACTTTTTTGATAAACATCTGCGTCGAATTCAACTTCTTCGTCTGGTTTTAGCCCAGTATGATCTATATTTGTGCCGCCCGGAGTGTACCATCTAGCCGAAGTGATTTTTAGCTGGCTACCATCTGATAGAGGTTTGATGGACTGAACCACTCCCTTACCGTAAGTTCTCACGCCAATCAAGGTGGCCTTTTTGCCGTCCCGCAATGCCCCAGCTAAAATTTCTGACGCCGAAGCAGTATAGTCGTTAATCAAAACTACGGTCTTAATGCCGGCCAATGTTGCCTGACCAGTCGAATATAACTCAACCTCAGGGGTGAGCCGCCCACGCTCAACTGCGATAATCTCGTTTTTATCTAGCCAAAGGCTCGCAACATCACGCGCTGCCGTAACATAACCGCCGCCGTTACTACGCAAATCCACAACAATACCGCTGACTTTTTTGTCGACAAATTCCCTAGCAGCCTTGCGAGTTAGCTCCGCGGTGTCGGTAGCACCAAAGCGCGATATGCGCAAGTAGCCTATGTTGCCGTCTTTAATTTCGTAGCGCACGCTAGGCTCATTGATTTTTTCGCGTGTAATCGCCTTTTCAATTGCCTCTTGACCTCTGATGATGACTAGTTTGACAACCGTGCCAGCCTCGCCGCGAATTTTGGTCACCGCATATTCTGGTGCCCAGTCCAGCGAACTTTCGCCGTCAACTTTGGCGATGATGTCTCCGTTTTGTAAACCAATTTTAGCGGCTGGCGAGCCATCTAGCACCCAGGTAACAGTCAGAATTTCATTGACCCGCCCAAGTTCTGCGCCGATTCCTTCAAAACTGCCTTCCAGGCCGTCAAAATAAACGCTGGCTTCGTCGCTGGTGAAAAATTCCGTGTAAGCATCGCCAAGACCTGCCACCATGCCCCTTCGTGCGCCATCAATCAAATCGGACTCATTAATATCTCCATCATAAACGTTTCGCAAAACGTTATAGATTTCGTCCAAAGACGAGTAGTCCAAGTTAGCTTTTTCAAAAGAGCCGTACAACCAAAAATCATGAAATTTTTGACCTAGCAAAAACCCCGCGACTAAAGCTATACTGATCAACAAAAAAGCGGCGAACCTCGGGAGTTTGCTGCTGTTAGCTTGCTCGTAGCCAACCAGAGTTTCTTTTTCTACACGCAAAGTCTGACCCCTAGAAATAAATATACCAATCGTAAGTTGAGGCCGGCATATCCATGCGGCTGAACATTCCCCAACCGGCGCCGTAATTATAATTATATTGGGCCGCGCGCACCGAGCCATCACCGTTAACAGCTTCTATCCAGACCACGTGACCATACGGCTCAAAGTCCATCACGCCAATTGATTTAGCGCGAGGGGTTTTTTTCACCTCAAACCCGGCACTTTTAGCGCGATCGTCAAACATGTTGGCATTGCCCCAGCTGACATATATACCAGTTTCTTTAGCGGCGCGCCAAGCAGCGTAAGAGGCACATTGTCGACAGCCGTAACCGTGACCATCACCGCCGTTGCCGTCCGCCCCACCAGTCGATAACATGCCCCACATTGGACAGTTGGAATTATTCCAGGGGTAATCACCAGCAATAGTGTCGACAATACTAACGTTACCATAGCGGCCGTTCAAAATAGCTTGCTGTTCACGCAGGCTGTCTATCTCGGATTGGCGCTGGGTAATCAAGCGCTGATATTCGGCTTCTTGACCCTTGGTAAAGGTCAAAAGCGAAGTTTGCTCGGCTTCCTTACCGGCCAAATCAGCCCGCTTGGCCTCTTGGTCGCTCAAAATATGCTCTAGCTCTTTCTTCTGTTTTTCTAAATCTTCTTTGGTGCGCTTAACGTCGTCTGCTATCGACTTGGATTGACGCTTGATGGTATCTTGCTGGGCCTGCCTGGTGGTAAACTCGGAAATGGTAGTGGAGCTCGCTAAAATTTCAATTGGCGTAACCTGTTCGTTGAGGTAGTTGTTGATAATTGCCCTGGCTAAAATACTCTTGAGCTTGACCAGTTTTTCTTCTGCGTCTTTAATTTGCTGCTTAAGTTGTGCCATTTTAATATTATTCAAGTCAATTTGCGTTTGAATTTGATTTTTTTGCGCTACAATTTGATCGACAGCTTCCTGCAAAGTGGCCGCTTGATGGGCCGCAGATTCGGCCTGAGTCTTATATTTATTCAGTTCGTTTTGCTTGGCTTGAATTTCCGCTTCAAAATCTCGTGCATTTACTGGACTCGACGCAATAACAAATACGCTGCTCACCCCTACCAACATCACTGCGAGGGCGATAAACCAGCTACTTAATATTTGTTTTTTTCTCATGTGATTATTTTACCACAAGCGCGTGGCAAATGCAACCCTAGTAGCGCAGATATTTACGCACAGCCAACCGCGCCGATATTTCAGCAATCAACCAACCCACAAAAATCGTGCCAATAACCAACAGAATACACCAAGGCAGACTGAACATAATCTTCTGTAATATATCAATCGCCATGCCCTGCGACTCCAGCCACGGGTTAATGCTCGAAACCAAAACGTAGCCGCCAATGGTAGTGATAATTCCCGCCAGCACACCGTAAAGTTCCGCCTCGACCAAAAATGGCCCGCGAATATAGTAGCGCTCTGCACCAATAAGTTTTTCCATTTCGATTTCTTCTTTGCGCGCAAAAATGGCCATGCGAATAGTGTTAAAAATCACGAGAATAGTGATAAACAAGAATATACCGCCCAATATCAAACCGAATAGCTGCACTTTTTGGGCCCAGTCGGTGATGGTCGAGACCGTGCGGTCATTTTCGTTATTATAAAACTGCTGATCGTAATAATTGACTTCGTCAATGTAAGAACGGTAATAATCGTCCAACACTACGCCCCTCAGACTATCGAGGTCGCTGATATTTTTGACCTTAATGGATATCCCGATTGGCATGGTTTCGCTCAAGTCAATCCCCACATCATCAATGGCCTGCTTGGTTTCGCCCGAAGCCGACTCGAGAGCCTTCTGGGCCATTTCTTCACTCGTGGTCAGTGCGACGCTCAGAACGTTGTCGTCTTTAGCAATGTCAGATTTTAGCATTAAATAAATATTCTCAGGCGTGTCATTTTTTAGATACAATGATAAATCTAGTTTTTCGGTTTTCAGCACATCTACGGTGTCGTTCAAAACCAAAGTAGCGACGCTAGCCATGAACACCGTGAAAAGCGTTATGGACATCACAATCACCGCCGCCGCCGACAGCCAAGAGTTGCGAATAAAGTTAGTCAGTCCTCGAGTAGCGATGCGTTTACGCATAATCATTTTGCGCCGCATGGGCAAGTTTTGGTGCAGGCTCGACATTAGGCTACTCCTCCCGCTGGTGCGTCTGAGACAACTCGACCGTGGTCAAGCGCAATCGTGCGTCGTTTTAGAGTTTTTACAATATTGATATCGTGCGTTACTAGCAACACCGTGGTGCCGCTCTTGTTGATTTGGCTGAGCAAGGTGATAATTTCTGCGCTGTTTTTAATGTCAAGGTTTCCCGTTGGCTCGTCAGCAATAAGAATTTTTGGATTGCGCACCATAGCCCGCGCAATTGCCACGCGCTGTTTTTCGCCACCCGACAATTCATCCGGAAAACGATCGCGTTTGGCAGCCAGACCAACTGTTTGGATCATTTTAGGAACTATGGTTTGGATTTCTTTATTTGACGCCCCAGAGATCTCCAACGAAAAAGAAATATTTTCAAAAACCGTGCGGTTTGGTAAAAGTTTAAAATCTTGAAAAATCGTACCGATGCGGCGGCGCAACGCCGGCACTTCGTACTCTAGAATATCGTCGTAATCCAGGCCGCCTATGACAATTTTACCAGCGGTTGGCGTAATCTCGCGCGTCAATAATTTTAGCAAAGTAGACTTTCCTGCCCCTGACGCGCCAATTAAAACCACGAACTCGCCGGGCTTGATATGCAAAGACACCTTGTCCAAAGAATGCTGTTCACTTTTGTCATATATTTTTGTTACGCGGTCAATCAGAATCATATCTCAATTATATCTTATATTGCTTAAGTTTGCAAACGCCAATCTAATCGTTCAACCCGGCGTTTTGCTCCAAGTAAGCATCAACGAAAATGTTAATGTCGCCGCCTAAAACTCTATCAACATCTGCCTTTTCTATGCCAGTGCGAGTGTCTTTGACCAGTTTGTATGGGTGCAAAACATAATTTCTGATTTGCTGACCCCACGCCGCAGATTGCGATTCGCCCTTAATCTGCGAGAGATTCTCAGCGTGCTGTTCAATCTGCAGGGCCACTAATTTACTACGCAAAATAGACAGCGCGGTCTCTTTGTTTTTGAGCTGCGATTTTTCGTTTTGAATTGACACTACAATGCCCGTCGGTACGTGAGTTACTCGCACTGCCGAATCAGTGGTGTTGACCGACTGCCCGCCGTGCCCCGACGCACGATAAACGTCAATCTTCAAATCTTTGTCATCTAGCTCAACTTTGCCCGGCGTATTGAGCTCTGGCAAAACTTCCACGCGAGCAAAAGAAGTTTCGCGACTCTCAGCATTAAACGGGCTCAAGCGCACCAACCTATGCACACCGTTTTCACTGCGCAACTTGCCGTAAGCGAACGGCCCACGCATTGTAATAACTGATGTTTTTACTCCAGCGTTTTCTCCAGCTGAACGCTCAATCATCTTAGCTTCAAAACCACCGCTCTCAGCATATCGCAAATACATACGTTCAAGCATTTCTGTCCAGTCCTGAGCATCATCGCCGCCCGCGCCAGCGCTCAGTCGCAAAATAGCATTATTCCCATCATATTCACCACAAAACAGTAGTTGTTTTTTCAGCTCTGCAAGTTCAGCCCTGACTGTTGTCATTTGACTTTCTACCTCATCTAACAACTCTTCGTCCTCGGACACGCTGGCTAAATCTTCTAGCTGCAATTTCAACTTCTGCCACGGCTCAACCAACTTCTTGAGCTTTGTCTGCTCGCGCGTGGTGTTTTGGGCCTTCTCTAAGTCTTGCCATATCAAAGGGTCAGCTAGCTCCGAATCTAACTGTGCAATCTGTGTTAGCTTGTCGTCCAACCCCAGGCGTGTCCAGACATCTTCAATTCCTGCTAGAAGACTTCGGATTTCTTTTTTCATAACCTACTGCTTAACCCAGGCCGGGTTATATGAACCGTGGTGATGCTGAGCCATGTGCAAGCGGCGCGCCACCGCGGCATTGGACGCTGTTACCACCTCTTCGATGTCGTCTGTCGTTTTTACCAAATCTAAATCTTTTTGACCCATCATACCAGTAACCACAAAATGTTTTAGCAATTCCATCAGCGGCTGCCAATATTCGCTACCGAACAGAAATACCGGCGCATTAGGCATCTTATCGTTCTGTAATAGCTCTATGACCTCAGTAAATTCGTCTAGCGTGCCGATACCGCCTGGAAAATAAACGAACGCCTTGCCGCTATCAACCAACATGACTTTACGCGCAAAAAAGTAACGAAACTCCATACTGTCAGTCGTATAATTGTTCAGTTTCTGCTCAAACGGTAAGGTGATATTCAGGCCCAACACGGTGCCGCCAGCTTCTAGCGCGCCTCGCGAAGCCGCCTCCATAATACCTGGGCCACCGCCAGTTGTAACAATCTGACCGCTCTCGGCTAGCCGTCGTCCTAGCTCCTTGGCTTTCTCGTAAAATTCACTGCCCTCTTCTGAACGCGCCGAGCCAAAAATCGTTACGCCTTGATCGTATTTTTCCAAAAACTCTCGCCCGCTCAAAAGGTCGCGCGCGTAATGCAAAGATCGCTCAATCTCCTCAACCGACAACTCATGTCGCGCCTGGATTTCCTTGATCCATTTCCCTTCAGATTCTAAACTGCTCATCTAGCGCTTCCTGAGCAATCGACGCAAAATGTTCGGTCGACGTTTAGTCTCGTCTTTGTATCTGTGGATTTGCCGCTTGATTTTATTTTCTGCTAACTCAAAAGCATCAATCATGCGCTCTGAGTTCGCCTTAGCCACTAGGTCTTTTTTACCTGGTACTTTTAAAATAATTTCCGCGTTGATCTTTTTTGCGCCTTTGACCGCACGCTCTACATTAACGCTCATATCAGCAGATTTTTTAGCGTGTCGCGGTAGAAATCCAATTATCTTTGCGACCTTGACACGAATTGCCGTTTTTTCTTTGTCGCTCAACTGGTAATTTTTCGATGAAATGTTTCCCATCTCTTTCCTCCTTTTGTGTAATTAGCATTGTAGCACAAAATGTATTCGTTTTGAATATTGCGAGCTTTAATGTGTTTGCCGTTTAATTTACGCCTCAGCTAATCAACGTAGCCACCGCCCGGCACCCCTAAATATTCCTCAAGTGTCAGTCCGGAATTGTACACTGCGCCCGCCAAGTCAATGCCAAGATATCGCAAATGCCAAGGTTCACCGCCATAGCCCGTGATAGCTTGCGTGGCGTCAAAATAACGCACGATAAACCCATACTCGTGCGCGTGCAAAGCCACCCAGTCAGTCGCTGGGTCATATGTCGAATCGCCAATACGATACAAGTCGCCCGTGCTGTCTTTCAAGTCAAAGGCTAGACCAGTTTGATGTTCAGAGAACCCCGGACGCGCAGAATAAGTGTCTACCAAAGCTACTCCGTCTTGGGCCACGTACGAACTATAAAGTAGCGCCTGCGTCTCATAAGATCGAAAACCGCTCCAAGAATTAATTAGATCAACACCAGCGGCCCGACCAGCGGCAATTAGATTTTTGAGGCTAGCTAACGCCTCTTCGTTCTCGCCAGGACTGTAGTCCGACGGCAAACCGTGTTTTTTATTGACCACCAAAACGCCGTCTTTATAGAACATGAGCTTAGGATAATCGCTGGACGACGAATCTACCGGCACGACTGGGTCAGTTAGCGTATCGCTGCGCCAAGATAGTTCAGCATTCTGTCGTTCAGTTCTCAAATAAAGCGCCAGCAAAAAAGCCGTTGCTAACAACACGAGCGCCGCCAATAATATCACCGCGCTTTCTAGCTTGAACGAGCGAGATTTTAGCTCCATACTCATATTTTCGCCACCGCCAAAGCTATCGCCAAACAGTCGTCCGCTAAAACGGCAGCTCCTTTAATTTTACAAACCACATCAAGTTGATTTTGCGCCAATACTCGCAAAAATTTAATGTGCTCGGTAGTATATTGACCGCTGTTATTAAAAATAAAAACTTGATCATATGCATCGAAATCGTAATTGCCACCTTCGACCAATTTCATACCGTTGACGTCCGTTGCGGTGTTTAAACCAAGCCCGAGGATGTTCGCCAGGTGTAAATAAAACCAAACCTGGCACAAACTTAGCGGTATTTCAAGATCGTCCAAAGATTGCAGTGTCGACAGCAGCAAATTGTAAAATTCCTGTTCGGCTATAGTTTCGACCGATTTATTGATAGATTTCAAAACGTCATAGCCAAACTGCAGCCTATCGTACTCAACTAATATTTGGCTGAAAAATTGCTTGATTTTAGCACCAGTTAACGTCGACAAACTGCTGCGTCCGATGTGCAGATTCAGATCGCAAACCGCGAACAACTCTATTTTGCCAGCTAGCTTGGCACCTTCTTTGCGCACAGATTTGGCCATCACCGACATCACGCCGTCTCTAGGAGTTAGCACCTTTAAAATTCTATCCGCTTCGCCAAAGTTGGTGCGCGCGAGGATTATACCGTCAGTCCTGAGCGCATTCATGATATCATTTTATCAGATTAGTCGCGCTTTTTAAAGCCGTAGTTCATTGTTTTTCAATTTGATTAGCTTTCTTAAAAACTACATGCTTATACGCAAAATAATTCCACGTCATCGAAAAAATTGTCGCGAAACACTTAGCGAAATTATCAAATAAGAATTGGTTATTTAAGAAATTCGGCACAAACTGATGTACCGACCAAATAATGCCCGTTTGGATCACCCACAAACCGATAATAGTAAAGACAAAAAAGGCCAATATTTCGCGAGTAATTTGCTTTTTTGTTTTGCCGTCAGATTTGAAAGTATATTTTTTATTCAACAAAAACGAACAGAACATCGCGACGATTGTCGATATCAGATTCGCCGGAACTTGATTCAGCCCAGCAAAGACCCCCAGATTCATCAAAGCAAAATCGAGCACAGTCATAGACGCGCCAACAATTAAAAAGCGGAGCTTATCGGCGTGTTGGTTGAGCTTTTTCATTTTAGTCGCCCATCCTAGCAATTGAATGAATTGTAATTTGTTTCGAATTGTCGTCTGTTATTCTTGTTGACAAGTTTGACAATAATTGAAACTGTCCAAAACAAAAATGCCAAAATGATAAACAGAACAGAAACAATTAAACTTGGAAATTTGTTCACAAGCCCAGTTTCGAAAAACTCAATAAACGGCGAAATCGCCAACGACACACCGATAACAATGCTTACCAACCCACAAATGCCCCAAAAGAAAATCGGCTTATAGTTTAAAACAAGCGTTGTGAACATCCACAAAATCTTGACGCCGTCTTTGAGCGTGATTTTACTTTCACTACCGTCTGGTCGTTCGCGATATGTTGTGTCAAGCTCAACCATCTTTACATCATAGTATGCGCCGTGAATTGTTAGCTCGGTCTCGAGCGTGAAACCGCCCTTGTCCACAGCGAAAGTTTTGACAAATCCGCGCGAAAATCCACGAAAACCAGTCAGAATATCTTGGATTTCGGTTTTGAAAAACTTTTGAATTAATTTCGTAACAAGTCTGTTACCCAGCCCATTAACAAGCTTCTTGTCGCCAGTCTCAGCGAAATATTCATGTCGGCGGCCAACGACCATGTCGACCTTATTATTCAAAACTTGATCGGCGATTTCCGTCGCACAAACTGTACCAGTTTTTTTGTCGCCAAACGGGCAGTTCGTATCGTCGCCATCCGCCATAATATAACAATCAGCATCAATTTCACGAAACATACTTCGCACGACATTGCCTTTTCCTTGGCGAGTCTCGCTCCGTACAACCGCACCGTGCTTTTTCGCAATTTTGGCAGTTTTATCTTTGCTGTTGTTGTCGTACACATAAATTGTCGTTTCAGCTGGATATTTGGAAAACACTTTCTTAAAATCATCGACGACCTTGCCAACAGTGAGCTCTTCATTATAACAAGGAATTAAAATTGCGACTTTCTTCATTATCCTCCTAATTAAATTGACGTTTCCGAGTTGCTACCAAAAAAGCAGCCACATACGGGTTGCTCAAACCTTAACACTTTTACGATTAGCGCATCAGTGCCGCACATGGCTGCTGATCTTTGCGTTAAGCACTCGTAAAAGTGTTACTTGTAAAATTATTAAGGTTTGAGCGTTTTAATTATATCAGATTTTGCGGAATATTGCATTTTCTTATTGAGAAAATGTTACTCTGTTTATTTCAACGTTTCTAAAGTCTGGCACAAAGCTTCGGGCGTGATTTCTGTTTTGTCCAAAACTTCCGCCACGCCTATTTGCAACAAATCTTCACGTAACACATCTTTGGCCGCCGAAGACATGACCACAATCTTCACACCGTCCAGATCATCATAACTGATAAATTCATTCAAAAACGTTACGGCATTCTTGCCGCCCAAAACCAAATCTAGCAACAAAAAATCTGGCTTGAATTTTTCAATGGCCGGAAAAACCGCCTCGGCCGTGCCGACTGTCGCAACTCTAAATTTATGTTTTAAACTCTTGCCGACACTCTCGGCAAACCATTTATCGTCATCTACTATCAACACACGCTTCATATCAAACTCAATTGCCTACTAGCAGGTAACGTAACTTTAAAAGTCAGGCCGCCTTGACGATGCCGCGTCACCGACAAACCTCCGTTCATGTATTCGGAAAACTTCGCGGCAACGAATAGCCCCAAACCCGTTGAATTTGGCCGACTAGGCAAAGGTGTTGGAGCACTATTAAGCCGAGACGACAGAGATTTCAACCTACTAGCCTCAATAATTTCACCGAAATCACGCACCAAAATCTGCAGATTTTCACCGCTGTTACGAAACCTCACTTCAATAGGTTTATCGCCTGTTTTATGGCTCATTAATGAGTTGTCAATCAAGCCCATCAATATAGTGCGCACCAGATCAAAATGTCCTATTGCCAAAACATTTTGACGAGTTTTAATTTCGATTTTCTGTCCCAGCGCAGTTGACAACGGCTCCAGTTCTGTTATCACTTCGTGCGCCACATTATTGACCACAATTGGCTCCAACTTGAACATGGCGCCTTCTAGTCTGGCTGTTTTCGATAGTCCATTCACCAGCCGCAACGATCGCTCAGAAGTCAAACGAATTCTTTGGGCAATTTCTGCGACTACTTCCGGATCAGATTCACGAGCCAGCTGCAATGAAAGTTGCCTCAGCAAAACCAGAGGCGCCTTCAACTCGTGCGCTGCCACAATTAGCGGCGCCAATTCAAAAACTTTCTTCCCTCGCTCGTCCATATCTAAAGTATAGCAAACCTATTACGCTTAAGTTTAGTTTTTTTATAAGAATTTAGGCTAAGGAATGAATTGAAAACTTGGTAAAATTATTTGTTCAAAATCTTCCAATTTGTCTTCTATATCACATCGTATGTGCATGGTTTTTTCGCGACTCTTGAGCAATATCAAAATACCCGAGGCGCCGTTTTCTAATTTACCGTCCAGGCGCACGCCAGTGTAATCTTCACCCTCGTGGTTCGGCACAACGTACAAAGTAGCTTTCAACGTCCCGTCATTGATATTATTTTGAAAACCTCGTAAAACTTCTTCGTACAACCTTGCCTCGACGATGACTTGCAGAGCGTGCGAAGTGCCCTCGGCAGTCGGAGTTACCATGTATTCGTCAAAATATACGGCATATCTATCCTGGCGAGTGTCAGAAGTCATGTCACTTTTTTGGTAAACGCTCCAGGTCAACGGATAATTAAATTCAATGGTGCCAAATTTTTCTGGCGATCTAAAATACGCGTATTTAAGCGGGCTGTTGATCTTGTCGGTGACGCCAAATTCTTGTGCTAAGTTGGTTCCCTTCCTGGCCCAAGAAAAATTAACTTTGTTCAGTTCTATTTGATCTTCTATGGCTTCAGCAACAGCGGACTCGATAATTTCCTCTTGATTATTTTTATAGTGACTGTATTCGCCGAACATTATGGCCAAAACTATGCCCGCAACAATCGTCAACAGACCG
Organism: Candidatus Saccharimonadota bacterium; assembly: GCA_009783235.1. GTDB lineage: Bacteria > Patescibacteriota > Saccharimonadia > Saccharimonadales > Saccharimonadaceae > WRHN01. The sequence continues at coordinate 176,874 of WRHN01000001.1, read as the reverse complement.
AAAAATATTGTGAGAATTTTGGATATTTTCATTACCTAGTCCACCTTAACGTTTTCAGAATCATCTTGTTAAACACCTCAGAGTGCGCTGGTTGCATACTGTAAAGTTGCAAAACTTTGTCGCGCACCACGAACTGAACCATCGTGCCGTAAGCTGTTTCGTTACCGTACGGGCGCAAAATATTTCCAGTAAATTTCTGACCTCTGATGCCCGTCTCGCTTTCGCGCGCAGTGTATTCATTGACCAAGACGTAATCCTCAATCTTAACGAATCCGCCTTTGACAAAACCCTCGTATTTGTCTTCTATAGCCTTAGCGGTGCTCTCAAAAATTCTCAGCTCCAAAGCATGCGCGAATAGCCTTCTGTCGGTAACAGGTGAAATCACGCCTGGGGAAAAATATGCCTCATACGTAGTTTTGCTATCGCGACCACCATTTTTGTCGTTATAAACCGACCACTCCCTTGGATATTCAAATTTGACAGAGCCAAAATCCGAACTAGACTCGAAAGTCCTGGTGGTCTGCGCTACGTAATTGTCAAATTCTCGTTGGTCTTTGGCTAGTTGCTGAGCCCGCGCTAAATCGGTTGCCTCGCCAGCTCTAGCGTCGACTATATCTTTTGCAGCTTCTTTCTCTGTGTACAAATAAATAGACGCTCCACCCAACCCTAAAGCAACAAACGCCAAGAAGCCCGCTAGCACAGCAAACGGAAAACCTCGCCGCTTAGCGTAGTTGTTCTCATATGGATTCATGTCAACATTTTAGCATAGGCGCAAAACGTTTTGCAAGGGTTTTATTGCTCTTTACTGGCGGCAACGTAACGATTGGTTTGTTCGTCTATCTCGCTAGCTATCTCAATCGCACTACGTAAAAAATTAATAAATTGACTGTGTCGCTCCCTGTCTTTTGTATTGTTCGCCAAAGCGCCGACCGTTAATTCTGACTCAATCAACCCCTGGCGCATATCATAAATATACAGGTCGCTACCCACCAATTCTATATCATATTTTTTCTCCTGATCTAACAGCCTTGCCATCACATCAGGCGTAAAAACCTGCAACGCGTCAATATGAAATCCCTCTGGGGCATACAAAGAGAAATATTCATGGAAATTGCCCTCCAATCTAATTTCTTTTGTGCCCTCAATTTGCAGGGCGCTAAACTTGGAGTCCAAAACCAGATGCGGCACATCGTTGTGCAATTTGAATCTAGCAAAATTAAAGTGGTGCCACACTGTTTCCCCGCCGACTTCCGTTTTATAGGTATACTCCGCCACGCAAAGTCTATCGTCGAGCCCTAACATATGCGAAGTTGTTCCGCCATGACCGATATTAAAAGCTAGCGCGTTAGGGTTATTGTCGCCCGTGGAGCCAATATGATACTTAAAACCGTTTTGTTTGGCAAACTCCAGCCACTTTAGCTGCATTCTTTGGCTGGCCTCCTCGACCCAACCCAACAGATACAGCAGCAAGAAAATCACCGCTGGAAAAGAAATCAATATAGAAATCGATATAGAGATAAATGGCATAACGACACCTATAGCTGCTATAGCTGCAATTGCAATAGCCGCCGTAACCCAGATTGCGCCGTGTTTTTGCCCCTTGATAAAGCCGGTAATAATCTGCAATATTCCTTTTTTCTGCCTGATAATGCCCGCGTTGTACAACTCTTCGCTGTCGAATTGCTCCACCCTTATGTCTTTTCGCGCGAACGCTGAAAAATCCATTTTCGTTGGGTCGATTTTACAAGACTGCTTATAGGTCGGTCTCATTTTTATTTACCACCTCAATTTTATTTTTAGCTTGCTTGAGCTGTTTCTCGATGATTGCCGCTAACTCCGCACCTTTTTCATAGCGAGAAATTGCTTCTTCAACATCTAAATCTTCACCCTGATCAAACCAGGTTACAATCGCATCAAAATCTGCTAGCAATTCCTTAAGAGTTTTACTTTTTTCTGACATTTTCTACCTTTGCTTCTATTATTCTATCAAAATTTTCAATATTTACCATCTGCCCAATAGTAGGGCTTCTTAAAAGTTCGCCGTTGACACCACGCATAATTGCGTATCCACGCTTCAATACCAGCTCCGGATTTAAGCTTCTCAAGGCTGAGCTGAGGCTATTGAAAACTGCCTGGGTTGTATAAAATATTTGTTCAGTTTTAAAACGAATGCTCTCTAGTTGTTGATCGGTAACGGCTGTTTTTTTGTCTAATTGGCTAATAAACATAGCCTTAAATAATTTATGTTTTTCGACTATTTCGCTGGTTAGGGCATGCCCGTCTGGCACTAAAATCTCAGCTGCGTTTGACGGCGTAGATGCGCGCACATCTGCCGCTAAATCTGCTATGGTTGTATCGACTTCGTGGCCAATGCCAGTTAAAATTGGTACGCGCGAGCTGGCGATTTTTCGCACTAGCGGCTCGTCATTAAAAGCGGCTAAATCGTCGGTCGAACCGCCACCGCGTAAAATGCAAATCACCTCTGGCGGTTCTGCCAGACCGTTAAAATATTCTAGACCCTGTATGATCTGTTCTGGCGCGTCTACTCCCTGGACCAACGTGTGATAAACCTTAATATCCAAATTGCCAAATCGCGCTTGAACAATTTTTATGAAGTCCTTGTAGCCCGCGGCTTCTACCGACGAGATCACGCCTATACGCTCTGGCAGACGCGGCAATGTGCGCTTACGTTCTGGCACAAATAAGCCTTCTTTGTTCAGTTTCGCCCGTAGCAGATCGAAAGATTTTTTTATACTGCCTTCGCCCGCTGGCATAATTTGCTGCACCGTTAAAGAAAACTTGCCCCACTGCGTCAATTTTGGCGTTGCAACTATCATGATTTTCATGCCATCTTCAATTTGCACACGCAGATTAAAAATGCTCATAAAGCAACCTATCGAGCCTTCGTCGTCTTTCAGATTAAAAAACACCCATTTGTCGTGATTTATCTTAAAACTAGCCACTTCGCCGACCACTTGAACCACTGGAAAAGCGTATTCCAGCGATTGGTTAATCACCGCTATTGCATCTGAAACTCCTAGCACGGGCGTACTTTCCATATTAACAATTGTAGCACTCATTTACGATTGATGCTCAAGATCCGCCCCTCAACGGTTTCGTTGCCGCGCCATTCGTTGATTTCAAGATTGACCCACAAGTCAATTTTGTCACCTGGCTCCACAAACCACTCTTTCGGTGGCTCGAAAGCCAGCAATTTCAGTTCCGTCTGGCCCTTGTCGATAATTGTCAATTTTAAATGGTTGCTCTCTTTACCAATCTTGTCCACAAACTTAGCGGCCTGGTTTTTCAGCTTAAATATCGGTCGCTCATTCGCCAAACCAAACGGCTCCAAGACTTCTAAATCGCGCGCCAGTTCAACGGTCAGCTCGCTCAAGCTTTCAATCTCGACATCTTCTCTCACACGCAGGTGTGCTGCTTGGTTTTTCAGCCCCAAATCTTTATAGTATTCATTTATCGCCTTGCGCCACTCAGGCAGTTTGACTGTCTCAATAGTCACGCCCGCCGCTGCGTCATGACCGCCGCATTTAATTAACCATTTACTAGTCGCGGCCACCGCTTCGCCTAATTTAAAATCGCCAAAACTACGCCCGGAGCCTTTTGCGGTGCCGTCATCCAGTTCTTCCAAAATAAAGACTGGCTTACCCAACGCTTCAACCACCTTGCTTGCCACAATGCCGACAATACCGTGCGACCAACCACGACTTGAGATCACTAAAACTTCGTCTTCACAACCAGCCAATTTATCACAAACCTGCTCAAATATTCCGTTTTGCTCTTTGCGTCGCTCCAGATTAAGGCCATCGAGCTTCTCGGCAAGGCTCAAAGCTTCTGCGTTATCTTCGGTGCGCAACAATGATAAAGCTAGCTTAGCGGTTTCTAATCGCCCGGCTGCATTGAGCCGTGGGCCCAACACGAAGCCTATGCTGCGCGCGCAAACCTGTTTCGGGTTGACCCTAGCTACCGCCATCAGCGCCTTGAGGCCCGGCCGACGGGTCTTTGCCAACACCTTCAGCCCCCAATAAACTAGCGTTCTATTGTCCTCGGCAAGCGGCACTATATCACTAACCGTGCCAAGCGCCACCAAATCCAAAAACCACTTTTCTTGGCCTGGCGACAACCCAGAAAGCCGCGTTTGCAAGGCCCGCACCAACTGAAACACCACTCCAGCGCCACAATAATCACTAAATATTTTTTTCGAGTCGCCATAGCGCGGATTAACAACCGCCACTGCTGGCGGCCGCACCTTGGCTACGTCATGATGATCAGTTACCACCACATCAACGCCCAACTTATTCGCAAGCTCAATTTCCAAATGCGACAGCGAACCGCAATCAACCGTAATAATTAAGTCGACTTGGTCATTGGCCAACTTTTTAATCGCAACTTCATTGAGCCCATACCCTTCACTAAACCTGTCGGGAATATAACTCATGACATTTTCGGCGCCAAAACACTCTAACGCCTCCAGCAGCAACGCGGACGCGACCGTCCCGTCAACGTCATAATCGCCGTAAACAGCTATTTGCTCGCCAGCGTTCACAGCCCTAACAATGCGCTCAACCGCCAAATTCATGTCAGGCAACAAAAACGGATCCGCTAACTTGTCATAGTCAGGGTTTAGAAAAGCCTCAATCTCTTTTTGCTCTTTAAGACCGCGCTTTGCCAAAATTTCTTTTACTAACTTGTTCATTAGCCAATAGTATAACATGGGACGGCCATTTAAACTTATGCTTGCCAATTGCCGCTACCCATAATACAATTGAACAATTAGATGTTCTAACGTATATTTGACAGTTTAGAAAGGACGGTGATTACCATGGTCGCGAATAACGATCCGCGAATAATTTGGAGTGCAGACGGAGTGTCCGCACACATGTTAAGCGAAATTGTCGATAACGAAGCTGTCAATAGTTTTCCATCGCAAGTCGCAGTCAAACTTGATCGGCTTTTGCTTACTCAGTATGGTCTTGAGCAAATCAGCATCATACAAGCTTTTGGTCGACCGGTGTTTGCTGACGCAAAAATCATTGAGATTCCAGAGAAATGTCTTGAGATTGCCAAGTTGCATTTGAAGCACAAACCCTGGATGCTTAATATTATGGCTGGTGCTTGTTCGACTGGTGTTTGGGACAGTGATCGGCCAGACGATATTGACGCGCTCAAGCGTTTTGCTGATCTTTGTCATCAAGCTGGCACCAAACCGTGCGCGGTGACAGTGCTGACCAGCAAGCGTAATACCCTTGCGTTTAAAGAATTTTGGCGTACTGCAGTTGAGCAAGTTTTGTTCTATGCTGAGTTGTTGCTCCAGGCGGGCTTCACCGACATTGTTTGCTCTGCGCAAGAAGCCAAGGCGCTGCGCAAAGAAAGCAGGTTCGACAGCCTAGATATCAACACGCCAGGAATTCGACTACCAGATGACGATGCTAACGGTCAGGCACGCACCATGACTCCGCACGAAGCTATTCAAGCTGGAGCAAGTCGCCTAGTCATAGGCAGACCGTTGAGTAAAAACGGCGCATTTGCGAACAATTACGCCCGTATTATGGCCGATATCGAAGGAGTGTGATCGTATGGAAGAGACGATGATTTTAGGAATGTTAGAAAACATTGGCGCGCTTGACTTTAACGGACACTACCGTTTGGCAAGCCCAAATCCGAAAACCAGACAACCCGTGCACTCTAACGCGTATATTGACGTGCGCGCGGCTCTGTCTGATCCAGCAATTATGCAGGAAATTGGCGACGAGGCTATGATCCAGGTTTTCATGACGCAAGAAGCGAGTGAGAAAGAAGCTTTCGCCAAAACAGATATTGTGGTCGGTTTCGGCAACGCTGGGCCAATCTTGTCTCATGTAATAGCCGAGAGTCTGCGCGTAGTTAGATGCGCAGCGGAGATTATGGGAGAAGATTTGCAGTGGCAGAAAGTATACGCTGAGCACAAAACACGCAACGTTTGGTGCGTGCGCGGTCAAGACGGCAAGTTCGGTTTTCCAGAGAAGATTCCCTCTTTCGCTAGGCTAGTTAAGCCCGGTATGACAGCCGTGATTGTGGACGACCTTCTGACGAGTGGTGGCTGCCTGAGAGACGCCGTGGAACTTCTGGAGTCGCTCGGCGTAACAGTTTTGGCTGCAATTATAGTCGTGAGTCGCAATTCTGAGCTGACAGCGGCGGATTGTAATTTGCCCCTGCTGTTTAAGTTGTCATCAGTTGACGAATCGCTCATCAAGGTCTGGGACGAAGACAAATGTCCTCTGTGCGCATCGCAGGAACCTATGAGGCCTGGCATTGCCCACAACGACGAATTTCTCGACGCCAATCCAAACTACCCGAAATTGCAAGATTAAAGCTAGAACATCTAAGCACCAAACCCCATAGGCCGCACTTGCGCCTATGGGGTTTTAAATTATGACTCTTTTTTATTTTTGGCGGCCAGTTGTTGAGACTTCACAACTATAGCTTGCAGCTCTTTAAAAATAGGAAAATTCTTGTTGGTAACGTAGAGCTTCGTGTTGCCCTTTTGCTCTACTTTAAGAAAATCAGACTCCACTAGCCGCTTAAGCTCTCTCTGGATATTGCCCGGGTCTTCTTTAATTAATTTCGCCAAACCCCTGATGTGTGTTTTAAAATCTGGGTACTTTGCGTACACCATAACAATCTTGCGCCTCACCCGGCTTGTTATAAAAACCTCCAACATGCTACCCCTATTATACACCAAAAATTAATTTTTACAACAACTTGATTGTAGTTTTTACAGTAAATTTTAGGTTAAGCGTATTTCGCCCCTGTGTTGGGCTTGGTTGAATTTTATGCTTTGGCTTTGCCTTTTTTAAGTCGTTGGTGTACTATGGAATTGTTAAGTTACATGTGCCTGCTATTGTTGTTAAATTCGCCTTCATCTGAGGGCGAATTTAATTTGCAATATCGATAAGGCGTGTTATAATTACCTTACCTAACTAATTTTAGTGTGAACTGTAATCTGAGAATTTGTATTTGAACTACAATCATCAGACCCCTCTTTCATTTTTTGACAACTTGTGATATAATCCAAGTTGTCAACTTATTTAGTTGATAACGCTAGAGCTAGCTTGCTAGCTCTTTTAGTTCACCGACTTTTTAAGTTTCATGTGCCTGCCACTGTTAGTCGAAACTTGCGCACGTGCTATACTATAGGTATGAACTACTATGAGGTGAGTCCTGTCGGCGCGCTTAGGCGCAACGTTGCTGTTTTGACCTATGTCAGCGAATTGATTATTCGTCCTGGACAAATGGTTTCAATTCCCGTTGGCAAAAAAAACATGATTGGAGTCGTAGTTAAAAAAGCACAGAAACCAGGTTTTGAATGTAAAAAAATACTCAAAGTTCTATTCGATACGTCGCTGCCAGAACACCTAGTAAAACTTCACAGCTGGCTTTCAACCTACTATTCAACCGGTGCTGGCATAGTTTGGCAAACCATGCTCCCATCTGGCTTGTCTAAAAATCACCGTGATAAAAAAATAACAGATACGAAAGCGGCACGCAAACGAACACATATTTTACTCAATAACGACCAGCAATCAGCTCTCCGCCAAATTCTAAATCGTCAAAATAAGACCTCTCTATTGCACGGTATCACTGGCTCTGGCAAGACCGAGATTTACAAAAATCTTGTGTGCGACACTATAGAGCGCGACCTTAGCTCTATCATATTAGTGCCAGAAATCTCGCTGACCTCCCAAGTTGTAGCAGAATTTAAAAACGAGTTCAACACGGTTGTCGTTACCCATTCAAAAATGACCTCTGTCGAAAGATTCGTCGTTTGGAAAGGCGTGCTCGAAGCCGAAAAACCGCTCGTTGTTATTGGGCCGCGTTCTGCTCTTTTTTTGCCAGTTAAAAATTTAGGGCTGATAGTCATTGACGAGTGTCACGAGCCTGGCTATAAACAGGGGCTCTCGCCCAAATATAACGCTTTGCGCGCCGCGGCAGTGCTCGCCAAAGAGACCGATTCGCGACTGATCTTAGGTTCAGCGACTCCGCTAGTTGCCGATTTTTATTTGGCAAAACAGCAGGGTGCGGTGATAGAGCTCAACAAATTAGCCGCCAAAAACGCTATTAAGCCAAAAATCACCTTGCTCGATATGACTAAGCGAGAGAATCGTCGCGGCGACAGTGTTTTTTCGCCAATTTTGCTAAAAAAAATAACTGATACGCTAAAAGCCAAGCACCAAGTTTTAATCTTCCATAATCGTCGCGGCTCTGCCAGCTCGACGCTCTGTGAAAATTGCGGATGGAGTGCTACCTGCTCGCGTTGCTTTTTGCCACTCACGCTCCACGCTGATAACTTTGTTTCCAAGTGCCACCTTTGCGGTTATCAAGAGAAAACTCCCACTAATTGCCCCACCTGCAATTCCACCGGCATCATCCATAAGGGGGTCGGTACCAAACGCATAGAGGAAGAGCTAAAGCGCCTTTTCCCTGACGCTCACATAGCGCGTTTTGACGGCGATAATAAGAAGAACGATGGCGTGCATGAGAAATATCAGGCGCTCTATGATGGCACGGTTGACATTATAGTTGGGACGCAAACTATCGCTAAAGGTTTAGACTTGCCCAACTTGCGACTGGTCGGCATTCCACAAGCCGACACCGGGTTGAGTCTGCCAGACTTTTCTGCGCGAGAGCGTACTTTTCAGTTGATTTCGCAAGCGGTCGGACGAGTTGGACGCAATCAACATCAAACCGAAGTGGTGGTACAGAGTTTTCAAGCAAATTCTCCAGTGGTGAAGTTTGGCATCAATCAAGATTACCACGGGTTTTATGAGTCAGAAATTCAAGAACGCAAGCGCGGGCACTTTCCGCCGTTCTCCTATTTGCTTAAATTAACAAATTCATACAAAACAGAAAAAACTGCCATATCAACGGCGAAAAAACTAGCCCAAGAAATAATCTCCGATTTTCCCGATGTTTTTGTGCTTGGCCCCGCCCCCGCCTTTTACGAACGTCAACGCGACCAATACCGCTGGCAAATTGTCGTTCGTGCCAAAAATCGCAAAACCCTAGAAGAAATCGTCAAAAAAGTTCCGCCCACCACTTACTGGCAGACAGAACTTGATCCGAACTCGCTGCTGTGAACATGAATCATACGCAACCTGAACCCCAAAGCTGGCGAGGTTTGGTTTACACCATCACAAAATTTTCATATACGCTTTTAATTTCTTGATAGCCCAGTCGTAATGACTTGAGGTTACCGACGTACAATATTGCCCCAGAGTAGAGCCGCCGACCCAAGAAAAACGCCCTCTCGAAAATAGCTCGTCGTCAGAGAAAACTTCAATCAGCTTAATAACTTTTTCGTGGCTGTCTTTTAGCATTTTTCTGGCTTGATCATACGACGTATCCTGATGTTTTTTCCAAAACTCAACGTTCATGTCGCCGTAAGTCCTCCAATTATATGGCTCAGGTAAAAAAGATTGTTCATCGCCGCCCCGGTTTGCACCGGCCCAATTTAGCAATAATTCATGCCATTCGTACAGATGCACAAATACGTCTCGCACATTTTTATCTCTTTGCCAGTGCGCTTCTTTACCAGCGTCGCTACCGAAATGAAATTCTATGTCGCGCCCTTGCTCGCTCATGGAATCGAGAATTTCCCAAAACTTCGTAAATTGTTTGTCGCCCGCTAGTATTAGCTCTGATTTTGTTGTCGGTTTTGCCATGATTGTGCTTCCCCCTTCTTGTTGTTCCACGCTTATTAATTTCTTAATCATAACATATTTTAGCCAAGATAAATATGCTACAATTAGTCTATGAAATCCGAATATACCAAAAAAAATATCCTGGTTCTGCCACACCCCAACTTAAGAAAAAAGTCGGTCAAGGTTCACGTGATTACCGAAGAAACCCTGCAGTTAGTAGAGAACATGAAAGCGGCGGCGCTTGACTGGGAAGACAGTCGGCCGAACGAAGTCGCGGTGGCCCTAGCGGCAGTGCAGATTGACGCTTTAGAGCGCGTGGTTATTATTCGCGAAGATTTTGACGACAAGGAAAACCAGAGATTCATTGTTCTAATTAACCCCGAAGTTACCAAATACGAAGGCGATATCGTGACGGATCAAGAAGGTTGCCTATCGGTCAAAGATGTTTACGGCCTTGTTCCTCGCTATGAAAAAGTGCGCGTCAAAGCCGTGTCAATAGACGGGCATGAAATTCGTATCAAAAGCCCGTCGCCGTTTATTGCTCGCATATTGCAGCACGAAGTCGATCATACCAACGGCAAATGTTTCGTCGATCACATCACGCGCGACGAAAAGGCTTTCTCGATATTGACCAAAAACGGCGAGTTAGAACCTGTTGAGTATGAAAAAGTTGTAAAAATGGGTATATTAAATTTAAAGGAGGAATAACATGTCACTACCACTATATATCAACTGGCTATATGGCGTATCAGCACTTTGTGTGATAGCTTTTGTAGTCTTAACAATTTTAACAGCCCTGTTCGGCAAAAAAATCCCGCACGGCATTAAAACCTTGCTGCTGGTTCTGCCCTTCGTAACTGTGGTAATTTTGCTCTACAGCTGGTTAGGACTTAACGAAACGCTATTTAGTTTTTGGTAATATGAAGATAGTTTTTTTTGGTACAGGACCAGTCGCCCAGAAATCGCTTGAGGGTCTAGCGCAAAATTTTGATATTGAATTTGTCATCACTAAAAAAATGCCTGATGGCTTTCGAGGCGCAGCGCCTGTGGAAGAATTTGCTCAAGCCAAAAACCTGCCAATTTTGTTTGCGAATACTCGCGCAGAACTAGACAATGCCATTCGTCAGAATTCGCCAAAAAGTCGCCTCGGTGTGGTGGTGGACTACGGAGTGATAATATCTCAGGAAAGTATTGATTATTTTCCTCTCGGTATCGTCAACAGTCATTTTTCGCGATTGCCGCAATGGCGTGGCGCTGACCCAATTACTTTTGCCGTTCTCTCGGGACAGTCGTCCACTGCCGTTAGCTTGATGTTAATTGAACCAGAACTTGATGCCGGCAAAATTATCGTCCAAAAATCGCTAAAAATCAACAGCGATGAGACAACGCCTAGTTTGACTGAAAAATTGGTAAATCTGAGCAATAAGCTGCTGGTTGAATATATCCCAAAATACGCCCATGGCAAAATCAGGCCGCGGCGTCAATCACACGTCGAACGCGATGTTTCATATTCGCGCAAAATTACCAAAGAGGACGGCAATCTTGACCCGACTACCCTAGAGGCTATTGAGTGCGAGCGCAAAATTCGCGCGTTCATTGACTGGCCAAAGTCGCGCCTGCCCTTTCGTGGCCAAAGCACCATCATCACCAAAGCAAAATCCCTCGACTACAATCCGGGCGATAATTGGCCCGATGTAGTTATTTGTACTAACGACACGGCCCTACAAATCATCGAACTCATCAACCCAAAGTCCGGCAAAACCATGCTCGTCAAAGATTATCTCAACGGCCTCAAATAATTCATGCGAAATTCAGCTGGCGGACTTTTTGGCTCGCTTCAAATATTCTTTCGTAGATATTAAATCACCTCTGTTGACATAATCCGTAAACAATATGCCGTTGATATGATCGGCTTCATGCTGAACAACGTGTGCCACAAAACCGCTGACTGTTCTTGTTTGCGGTTGAGCATTGCCGTCCAAAAACTTAACGCGCACTCTTTTGTGCCTCGGCACCTGTGCATATACTGGTAATCTATCCTCACCAAGTATACTGCAGCAGCCCTCCCAAAGAGGAATTTTATCGCCCAGAGTTTCAATAATCTCTAGGTTAAAACAGACTTCGTCAAACGGTACGATATTTGGTTTAGACGGAGTCGGCTTTATCGCAATAACCGACAAAGCTACTGGCTCGCCAACCTGACAAGCAGACATGCCCACACCATAACTCTTTTTGTCACAAGTAAATTTTATGTCTTTGACAAGCTGCTGCATTTTTGGCGACAAAATTTCTTCACGCGTTAGCCTAAGAGTCTTTTCGCGAAGAACCGGGTCACTTTCTAGACGTACTTGACGAATTTTAGGAACATATTTGGCCATTAACGCGCTCCGCATTCATTGCTAAATCGTCCTTTTCTTCGTCTCACGACTAAAGAATTCGAGTTTGTCGCCAATCTCGACCACAGTTTTGTGTTCAGTTTTCAAATCCAACCCGCCAACATCGCCTTCGATAAGCTCTTTGACTTCATCTTTATTTTTTTGCACCGATATTACTAGGGCGCTGCCAATTTGCTCTTTTTTACGCAATATGCGCACCTGTAGGTCTTTGAGAATCTTGCCCCGAGTTACTAAACCACCGCAGATTACCTCATCACGCGTGGTGCGAAAAACGCCTTTGACCTCCAACGCTCCCATTTCCGTCTCAATCACTTCTGGCGACAGCTTCTCGCTCATTTCATTTTTAACATCATCAATCAACTCATAAATCACCTTGTAAGACCTAACGTCAACGCGTGCCCTTGCAGCGTTCTGCTTGATATTATTGTCAATACCCACATTGAAACCGTAAATGATTGCGCCTGATGCTTCTGCCTGTCGCACATCACCCTCAGTAATATTACCAACTCCAGAAGCAATAATTTTCACCGCCACTTCCTGGGTGTTGAGCAATTTCAACGAATCAACCACAGAAGCTAGCGAGCCCTGCACATCAGCTTTCACCAAAACGTTGATTTCTTCCAAATTATCAGCCTTGTTCATCATACGCAACATATCGTTGCCGGTTATATTCGCATTGGCGGTAAATTGCTGTTGCTCGTCATAGTTTTTTTCTGCTCGAGCTCTAGCTTCGCGCTCATTCTTTGTCTGAATCAATTGGTCGCCAAACTGCGGCACATCTTTAAAACCAGTTACCGAAACTGGCGTCGAAGGACCCGCAGATTTTAGCGCGTTGCCACTCCAATCACTAATTGTACGCACGCGTCCGTAAACACTGCCCGCCACAAAATAGTCGCCGATTTTCAATTTGCCGTGTTGTACCAGCACGCGCGCCATCGAACCGTGCCCGGCGTCGCGTCGCGCCTCGATAATCAAACCTTCAGCTACGCCCTCTGAATCCGCAGTCAATTCCTCCATGTCCGCAACCAACAGCACCGTATCAAGTAATTTATCCACGCCTTCGCCAGTTACCGCGCTGACCGGCACCATTATGGTATCGCCGCCCCACTCCTCTGGATTCAAGTCATGCTCAGTCGCCAATTGCGACATCACCATGTTGATATTGGCCCCTGTTTTGTCAATTTTATTAATCGCTACCACAATCTTCGCGTCAGCGTCCTTAGCAAACTTAATCGACTCTATCGTCTGAGGCTTAACACCGTCATCAGCCGCGACCACCACCACAACCACGTCAGTCAAAATCGCACCGTGCTGTCGAATGGCGGCAAAAGTTTCGTGCCCAGGCGTATCCAAAAAAGTGATCTTTTGACCGTTTTGCTCAGTTTGATAAGCCGAAATATGCTGGGTGATACCGCCCGCTTCATGATCGGCTTTGCTCATGCCCAAAACCTTATCTAGCAGCGTAGTTTTACCGTGATCAACGTGGCCCATGACCGCCACAATAGGCGGCCGCGGCACAATTTTACCGCTGCTCACACGTTCGCTCTTGGTCGGATTGCTGCTAATTTCCTTCTTCTCAAGCTTAATATTAGAAAGCCCCAACTCATCAATAATAATTTCTGCTGTTTCAAAATCAATACGCTGATTCAGAGTCGCCGCTATGCCGTTTTTAAACAGCTCCCCGATAAGCGTCGTTACGGGTATGTCCAGCTGATCCGCGAGCTCGCTGACCGTCACCATATCTGGTAGAATCAAAATTTTTTGTTCCTGTGTGTTCATGCGAGCTCCTTTCGTTTAACTTGTTTTACTTGACTAGACCAAGTGAAATTTTTCTAGCTTCTGGATTGATTTCGATAATGCGAAATTCTTTCTTTTCGTTCAATTTGAAAATCTTTTCTGGGTTAGTTTTGTCGCCGTCGCCAGACAGCTCAGAAACGTGTACCAAGGCTTCGACCGCTGGACTAATCTGCACAAAAGCGCCAAACGGCGTGATGCGCGTAATGGTGCCCTCGACCACATCGCCTACCTTAAACTTCTGCACCTCTTTCAGATAAGGATCTTCTTTTAGTTGCTTAATCGACAGGCTCAAGCGATCTTTGTCTATAGCGATAATTTTTGCTTCAATCTCGTCGCCAACCTTAAGCAAATCGCCAGGGCTAGTTACACGTTCCCAGGAAATTTCACTAATATGCACCATACCTTCTATGCCGTCAACATTCACAAAAACGCCAAAATCAACCACGCCAGTAATTTTGCCCTTTACCGTATCGTCAACTTTAATTGAGGCAAATTTCTTCTCGATGCCATCTTTGATAGCTTCTTTTTCAGAAAAAATCAGCTTGTTTTGCTTTTTATCAACGTCTAAAATCTGCGCGTGCAAAGGTTTGCCGACCAGTTGATTTAAGCGGTTCAGAATTTCGTCTTTACTCTCGCTACCTACTCGTGGATAATGCTCAGCCGACAGTTGCGACACCGGCATGAAACCGCGCACACCTTCGTATTCAATCATTAATCCGCCTCTGTTAGCATCATAAGGTACCACCTCAATAGTCTCGCCTTTTTCTAACACGACCTGAATTTCGTCCCAGCCCTTGTCCTTGGCAGCCTTACGCAAACTCAAAATAATCTCGTCGCCCAAATCTGCTTCAATAACCGTGATGGTAACTTCTTCGCCGATTTCGTATTTTTTGCCAAAGCCAATCTCGCGCTTCGGCACCACGCCAACGCCAAAAACACCTAAATCAACGGTGATCTCGTTCTTTTTTACATTTAATATTGTGCCCTCTAGGGTCGCGCCAGTCTCTAAGACCGCATCAGACGCACCGTTCAAAAGGTCGTCCATAGTAATAGCTTTTGTAGCCACTGCTCTCTCCGTAAATTCGCCTTCTGGAGTGCGAATCTACCTATCTTAAATTATATAATCCTCTCCCCGCCCCAGCAAAAATCGGATAGTCTTATTAAATTAATATTAAAACTGTTTGAATTTTAGCATATTATCTCTGGAAAAGCAAGGAGTGAGTTTGTAGTGGCAGGCACATGAAACTTATAAAGTCGGTGAACTAAAAGAGCTAGCAAGCTAGCTCTCTATAATATCAACTAATTTAGTCGATAGGGTGATTATATCACACTTTATCGACAAAAGAAAGAGGGGTCTGATGATTGTAATTCAAATACAAATCCTCAGATTGCAGTTCACGATAAAATTAGTTAGGTAGAACTTGCCTAGTTATAGTTCCCTAACAATTTAGATAGTGATATAATCAAAACTGTTCGCTAAATAGGCGAGAGCCGGTTATAGTTCCCTAACAATTTAGATAGTGATATAATGCGCGGCATTGTTAACCGCCTCTTGCGATTGTTATAGTTCCCTAACAATTTAGATAGTGATATAATCCACAGTGAATAAACTCCATCGCTGGGATAGTTATAGTTCCCTAACAATTTAGATAGTGATATAATTTAAAGGATTTACACTACCGCCAGTAGCTCGTTATAGTTCCCTAACAATTTAGATAGTGATATAATTGTATTTGGATCTTCGCTGCTGTCTAGTATGTTATAGTTCCCTAACAATTTAGATAGTGATATAATAACCTGCAGCGTTTGCTGCTATTACGATGTGTTATAGTTCCCTAACAATTTAGATAGTGATATAATAAATATGTCGAACGCTTCGATAGGCACCGCGTTATAGTTCCCTAACAATTTAGATAGTGATATAATCAAAACTGTTCGCTAAATAGGCGAGAGCCGGTTATAGTTCCCTAACAATTTAGATAGTGATATAATCACCGCAAACGGTCAAATGATCACCGTGTCGTTATAGTTCCCTAACAATTTAGATAGTGATATAATCCAGCCCCTCAATAGTCATAGTTCCCTTTAGTTATAGTTCCCTAACAATTTAGATAGTGATATAATCAGTTTTGAGTTTAAAACATTCGTCATTGAGTTATAGTTCCCTAACAATTTAGATAGTGATATAATACTTACTCAAAAACCTCTCTGTTGCAGAGAGGTTTTTAGTTTAAAAAAATGACAGTTGCTGACTAGGAACCACCAATTCTTGCGTGGTTTTCTCACCAACTATGATGTGCATATTGATAAATTGGTTCTCGGTCAACATCAACATTCGCACCGAACCACTATCAGGCGCATTTTTCTTGACGCGCAATAAGTGCATGTTAGCATTATCCCTGTCGGGACAAATCCTTGCGTAAACACTATATTGCAACATGTCAAAACCATCGTCCAGCAAAAACTTGCGAAACTGCGTGGCCGCTCTGCGTTCACTCTTGGTGCCCGTAGGCAAATCAAATAAAACTACCGCTCTCATAATTTTGTACAACTTAAACTCTTTCTTAACAAATAACATTTGGAAGACTCATGTCGCTTGCATCGCCCGATTTTATTACTCTAACCAGACTCTCCACCACCATATCGCACGCGTGCTTAATCATGAATCTCTTGCTGTTCATTATAACATATTCGTTAGTTATGTCAACTATTAACTTCCTGTCCTCTTTTGTGAGTTTGCTATCTTTATCCCCAATATGTTGAGCCGCAACCTTGGTCAGTATAAAGTCGTCGACTATTGGACGAAAAGTTTCAATAATATCGTCTGCTAAGTTGAAACCGTTTAGCTCGCTATGATGGAAAACTCCCTGCGAAGCGATTAGCCCGCGCGCTGCCATCGAGCGCGCTATCACACTACGCACAATTGCATAACCATAGTTCAACGCCGAATTATGCCACATCGGTTTGCGTCGCGTCGCATCGTCTAGCAGCGCGTCAAAGTACAGTCTAGCCGCCACAGATTCACGGTTGTCGGTATCGCCCGAACGCACAGATTTTGCGAGTTCCAGTAATTCTTTGTTATCAAAACCTAGTTTCTTCATAACGGCCGCTTGGTTGATAATCTTCTGCGTAATAGTCTTTTGCCAAATCTGCTTTTTAAGCGGCTCGTTCATCGCTAACTGTTCACGCGAAACTCTAGCACCACGTGAATGTTGCGAATATGGCAATAGCATGCTTGCTGGCAAGTGTTTTTGGTCACAAATCACCACCGCCACGTCGTTATTGGCAAGTTCCGCGAGCAAATTCACAGAGGTAGAGATGCCGTAACTATCTAAAACAAGACTGTCTATGTCTTCAAGCGGCACTAGCGCCTCTTGCTCTTGTTTGACGACAAGTTTATTGTCCTTTACACTCAGAGTCGCGGGGTTTTCAACGCAGATTACTCGCCAAGCCATATTAACTCCACTTGTAATTGTCGCCGAGAACAGTTATATCATGTCGACGAATAGCCAGCGCCTTACCTGTATCAATATACTTATTACCCGGTTGGCTTGAAGTATGGTCGGTGTAAACAATACGGCTCTTCCCCGGGTAGTTGTTGAAATACCCCTCAATTACTTTATTATCAAAAACAGCGACAAAGTAGTCATTTTTATACAAAGAAAACACAAACTCAAAATTAGTGTCATCAAGCGTTTTTGGTTTATGTAATTGGCTCATATATATTGGTATGTACTTATATCTTATATTACTCTTCGGCCTGCAATCTCCAACAAACTTATAGACATCCGCCCGTATGATATCTCCGTTGTTCACAAATTGTTTATCATTATTGATAAGGAAACCAGACCTCACGTTCTTTGAATCATCAACCTTAATCGTGCTAACTGGTGAGAGTGGCTTACCGTTTTTGTCGTGCGTTTTGCCGCCTTTATAGACAGGCTCAGCAAAGGCTTTCTTCGGGTCATTACCGTTTTGCTCCAACAAAGTTTTTAGTTGTTCGTAAAGTACTTTGTCATCTTGTTTAACGGATGAATTTTCTAATATTTCTAACGTTACCTTGTCTAGCCGCGTGCGGATATATGAGATTTTCTCTTTATCTAATACACCACGCGGCGAGCGGATAGTTTCTTGGTTGGCAGTACCCGTACCGTTACGTTTTGGCATGCGCGATACGAAAATTGGGTGTACTTTTTCGCGGAATTTATCGTCTTGGTCTTTGTACAAGTCCCGGAATTGGTCTTGCCAAATCTCTAATTTATCACCGGTTTTTGGTTGCGAAGTGCGCAGGCGAACTTCTTTATCAAAATTCTCCCACGGCAAAATACTCTCACGTAAAGCATCGTATGCTGTTTTGTTGATTATTTCACCCGTTAATGGATCTGTAACTTTTGCTAATGCCGACTGATACTTGAAACTCCCCGCACCAAGACCAGTCCATCTACTATATGTCGAAGTCTCTTGAATTTTACCCTGATCTACTAACGCTACAATTACAGCATCAACTGCATGGTGGAGATTATTCTCTTCGCGATTCTTAACTCCTATTCTCCACATTCTCCGCATATGTGAAGTAATACCGCCAGCGGGCATAATCACTTTCTGCTGCTTCTCGTTGTCTATAAATTTGAGATTCTTCTTGATGAAATTCGACATAAATTTAGAGATGTAGCGTGTGTCGTTAATGGCTCGCTGGCTCCAATCTTCTTTCGGCAACTTCTCAGTCAATAGTCGTTTTTGTTTACCATGAGTTTTGCCAAAATAAGTCGCTCGCGCAAAGTTCTCTATCTTAGCCCAACGTTCCGTGTCCGCACTCCAAGTTTCATATGGTGTCTGGTTGCGCTTGTTTTGGTTGCACTCGTTGTGGCACAAAACTTTATTGCCACGTCCGTCATTACCACAGCGCGAGAACGGGATGATGTGATCAATTTCACCGTAATGTTCGTCAGAAAACAGTTGGTTTATGTCCAGTGACTCAACACAATACGGGCATTTACCATTTTGTTCGTTATAAAATCTGAATTTAGTGATTTGTAGACCCGTTGGGTTCGCAACGCCGAACTCATTTTGCAGCCGTTCGACTATTTTCTCATTTTCCGCCGCATTTTCATCCTGCGCCTTTTTAATCTTGTCACGCTCTTTGAAATTTTTAGCTAAGTCGCCCGCACATTCTAAGCCAATTCGTGTTGGTGCGCCATATTTTCGTATCACGGCGTTCACAACCTTGATAGTTTGCGAAATCGCCCGCTTGACCACTGGGTTGGTAATTTGGTGCGCCTCGTCTTCGTTGAGCGGTGGCAACTTGCTCTTCTCACCCGATAGTTTCGCATTGAAGACATAACCCGCCTCAGCGACTGCTTGATCATATGTTTTGCCTTGTAAAATAAACGGCGTAATTTTCCGTAGTGCCTTAATTGACAAATGCCCGAACCCAGAAAACGATAGTTTCATTAACTCAGTAATGGCTTTGTCCGACAATTTGCCCAATTTTCCTAGCTCGTTCTTTATCGCCTCGTCGTCTTTATTAGCAGTCAAAATATAGCCAATTTCGTCAAACAAATCCGCGCCGCTCTCAACTTTCGCCCAATCGTCTGGCAAGTCTTTCAGTGCTTTTTTCACACCGTGATAAAACTTCAACTCCGCAAAAGTATTCTTTTCTTTGACAAACTTATCTTTTTCTAAGTCTTCTTTACTCGGGTCTTTGCCGCGAATGTAATCAAACTCAAAAGTGTCATCGCCCTTATACCCAAGCGTTTCACGAATCGCTTTATATGTGACTTTTCCAGTAGTTTTACATTTCTCAATACATTTCTTAATTTCTTCTTCGGTTAATTTTTGACCACCGTTATAAGTCAAGTGCGCTAAATCGCTCGCCAAACGAAACATCTCAAAAGTAATTGAAGCTTTTTGCGCGCGTGGCTCGCTTGGCTCAAAGGGGCATTTACCACGCATTTTTTCAATCAACTCTTTGTCCACAAAAGGACGCTGGGCAAAAAGACCGACCGCCATTTTAACTTTGAGATGCTTTATTTTGTCTTCTGACAATTCTTTGCCGTTTTTCTTCTTAACGTCGTATTCCAGAATATAGTTTTTAAATAATAACTCGTCAATCTTCTCATCAGTTAATTCTGGGTAAAATTTTTGCTGTGCGGTCAGAATCGCCTTGATTTCCGCCTCAAAATTCTCGCGGATGAACGAATTGCTGTAATCACCAGCCTTGTTTCTCTTGTGCGCCTTAAACTTGCTATCTTTATTAAGCGTTACGACAACCGTCGAGTATTTTTCTAAAAGTACTTTATTCTCAGAGATGGATTTAAGCACCTCGCCCGTTTCTTTGTCGTTTTCTTCAACCGACTTGCGATTAGATTTATACCCGCGCCGTTTGGCGATGTGATATAACGCAATAAACAACTCTTCGTTATCCAATTTTTTGCTCAGCCCTTTTTCGCGTAGTTCATAAGGATTTTTCGCACCCTTGTGTGGCGTCAAAATTTCCTCAATTTGCTCAGCAGATAACAACTTATTATCAATAAAAAACTCTTTCAGATAATTCAAACGCTGACGGCGGCGGCGCAATCTACGACGCGTGCTCCTCGCTGTACGTCGCGGCTCGGCAAGAGACTTGCCATCTTTTGGGTTTTCGGGTTTTTCAAAAATACGCACACCCAAATCTTCAATGCGGTTCTCGTCTAAATTAACTACTGCCCAACCGACAGACGTAGTACCAATATCCAGACCGAGTGAATATTTCATGATTGTGTATTATACCACAGTCCGCCCCTGCCTACAAGACTAAATGTGGCACAAGATAAACCGCCAATTGGCGGTTTAGAGCTTTGCTTTAGTCTTTATAACTAAATTATTATAGAAACCTAAGCAACTTAGATAGTGACACAACTCTTACTTAAGGAGCTATGTTGATACTTATCATATATCATAACCTTTGCACAGTCAAGCATTAGTTGTGATACAATTATTAATATGCCTGTTCAAAAAATCAACGACACACCAGAGCGCATCGTTTCGCCCAAAGCGAAAGATGTTTCGGAAGAGCGCGACGAAATCAACTTGCGACCGCAAAAATTCACCGAGTTCATTGGCCAACCTCGCTTAAAGAAAAACCTGAAGCTAGCTATTGATGCCGCCAAAAAGCGCGGTGATACGTTGGATCATATTTTGCTTTACGGGCCGCCGGGACTTGGCAAAACTACCATGGCGGGAGTTGTTGCTAACGAGATGGGTGTTGGGCTGCGCGTAACGGCTGGCCCTGCTATTGAACGGGCTGGCGATTTAGCGTCAATTTTAACCAATTTGAACGACGGCGACATTTTATTTATTGACGAAATTCACCGACTTTCCAGAGCTATTGAAGAAGTTTTGTATTCAGCTATGGAAGATTATAAGTTGGACATAGTTATTGGCAAGGGCCCCGCCGCGCGCAGTGTACGTTTGGATTTACCGCAATTTACAGTCATTGGCGCCACCACTCGCACTGGTTCGTTGGCTGCGCCGTTGCGCGATCGTTTTGGCCACCTATATCGTCTGGAGTTTTACGCACCAGAAGATATTAAAAAAATTATTTCGCGCTCTGCTAAGATCTTGAGCAGTCAAATTTCTGGTGAAGCCGCTGAAACTTTGTCGACGCGCGCTCGACTGACGCCACGCATCGCTAACCGTCTGTTAAAACGCGTGCGTGATTTCACAGACGTTAACGGCGACGGAATTATTGACGAACCAATTACCAAAAGAGCGCTGCTGGAGCTCGAAGTGGATCACTTGGGTCTTGATCCGGCCGATCGTTTACTGCTATCAACGATTTTGAAAAACTACGGAGAGCGTGCCGTCGGGCTCAATACCATAGCCGCCCTGACTGGTGATGAAACTTCAACCATTGAAGATTTTTACGAACCATATCTCATGCAGATTGGTTTTATCGAGCGTACTCCACGCGGTCGTGTGGTCACTAAAAAGGCCCGCGAGCATTTAGAATCTAGATAAAAACTACTTCCACCAATGGTGCGTGGAGCGTCGATGCCAACGTCGATGTTTGTGGTAGCGCTTGATAGCAACAATGTCTGAAACAATAAAACAAACGCCGAAAAAAGCCCCCGTATATAGTCCGATAACCAAGTTATAACTAACCCACGCAATCTGATTGACTACCAACATACCACGAATATTGTTTTCGTGACGCTGGAACAGCGAAAACACGTAAATCGAGCTGCCAATTAGCGCCAAAATATCTACTGGGCCAGAGTAGACAGCCAGCCAACCGACCAACAACAGCGCCCAAAACACCCAAGCGGTAGCCGGTTTTAGGCGGCGGCGATGTTTGCCCTGACGATAAATGTAAAGGGTCGGAAGCAAAGTTACGAAGTTCATCATCAACCCGCTTCGCGCACCCATCAACGCCAGCGCCGACATAGCAATTAAAGTGCTCGCTATAAAAAAATAAATTATGTGCCTCTTGTCTTTAAATTGTATGCTGGAGATAAAAATGACCGCCGCCACGGCACTAAGAATCTGCGCTACCACAAAACTATCCATGAGCATATTATAGCACGTTTGGAGTTTTAAATTGCGGCATTATACCGCTAATCAGTTTTTCAAAAAACGCCCTCTTACAGGGCGCTTATTTGTGCAGGCCGAGCCTATTTAATTGAAACAATTTCAATTTTGCTGTACTTTTGGCGATGGCCGTTCACTTTGTGCACACGTTTTTTCGCTTTGTAGCGAATGTACTGAATTTTGTCGGCCTTCACCTCTGGTTCCACAACCTTTGCGGTTACCACCACGTCAGTTTCTGGAGTGCCTATTTTGGAATTTTTGCCATCCAAAATAGCGAGAGCGTTGACTTTGAGCTCTTTTGTGCCTTCCTGGAGGAGATCCACCAGTAGGGTCTCTTTTTCAGCAACAATATATTGTTTACCGCTGATTTTGACAACTGCTTTCATGTTATCCTTTCTTGAATAATTATTTTTTGGTGGAGACTCCAAGGAGTAACCTCGGTGTCCCCATAGACTGGTGGGTCGCGAGGGGCTCGAACCCCCGACTTCCTCGGTGTAAACGAGGCGCTCTAGCCAACTGAGCTAGCGACCCTGAACTGGTGGAGATACAGAGATTCGAACTCTGGGCCTCCTGCTTGCAAAGCAGGCGCTCTAACCAGCTGAGCTATATCCCCTTGCCGTTTGTAACAAACATCGCCGCCATATTTTCAAAGTTACAAGTGGCATTGTATCAAAATAGCGGCAATTTTGCAAGCTGTCCGGCTCTGGCCAGCAACCTTAACTCTTCTTCAACTGGATAATCAGTTCCGCACCATTAACTGATACGGTAGTTTTGTATCCATCGTTATCGGCAAACTTAGTAGCCAGAATTTCAGCAGCTATTGTATCACGATATTCATTAATTGTTTTCTCAATAATACTGTTAGATGTTGTTATATTAACAACGATACGATCGTCGACATTAAACCCAGCTTCTTTGCGAGCGTTTTGAATTACACGAATAATCTCGCGAGCTTGACCTTCGCGTTTAAGATCTAGTGTAATTTTTTTATCAAGCACCAGTTCTTTTGCATTATCGACAACTTTAATATTTACTTCCTCAACAATAATTTGCTCATAAAAACCATCTAGTTTATCACCAGGATATTCTAATCTAGATAGTGGCTGCCGAACCTTGATCTGCCCGAACTCGTCATCACGATTCATTCGCAAGCTCAAACCTCTCTCAATGATTTCACGAGTTCGTGTCATGTCGCTCAAAGCTTTTTTGTCAATCTCGCCTACCTCTGGCCAATCGAGCAAATGGACTGACTCTCCGCCAGCCAATTTTTGATATAACTCCTCAGCCAAAAACGGTGTGAACGGTGCTAGCAATACCCCAAGTTTCACCAAGACATAGTGTAGAGTCCTATATGCCTCGCTCTTATCTGAGTCATCCTCACTTTTCCAAAAACGTCGGCGCGAGCGACGAACATACCAATTTGACGCGTCGTCAAGAAATGGTAGTACTTCACTACAGGCTTCTGGTAAGTTGTAATCATCCATATGACGTGTTAAATGATCGGTAAGCTGATGCAGGCGCGATATGATCCATTTATCAAGCGGGCTTTTGACATCGTCAGGATTCAATGTTAGTGATTCTGAATTATCAGACTCCCAGCCATCTACTTCTGCGTACATAGTAAAGAAATCGTACATATTCCAAACCATTGACAGCTTACGTGCTACGTCGGATACATCTTTGTCTTGAAGTGAAAAATCTTCGCCACTAAGTATCGGACAACTTAGTAGTAAAAATCTTAAGGAGTCAGCACTGAATTTGTCCATCAGTTCGTTTGGATCAGTATAATTTCCTAAGCTCTTACTCATCTTGCGCCCATCGTTACCAGCCAGCGTACCAGTCACGATGCAGTTCTTGAAAGCATTTTGGCCAAACAGTGCAGTGTTTACCACATGAACATAGTAGAACCAGGCTCGTACCTGTGCAACATATTCAGTAATAAAGTCCGCTGGGTAGTTCTTCTCAAACTTCTCCTTGTTCTCAAACGGATAATGTAGTTGAGCAAATGGCATTGAGCCAGATTCAAACCAACAATCAAGGACTTTTTCGATACGGGTAAAGTGTTCACCGTTGATATCAAAAGTAATATCATCAACCCACGGACGATGATAATCATCAAGCTCCACACCTGATAACTCTTTTAATTCCGCATACGAACCAATGACCTTGACCGTTCCCTTATCGCCTTTCCAAACTGGCATAGCTGTAGCCCAAAATCGATCACGACTGATGTTCCAGTCTGGTGCTTGTTCAATATTTTTGGCAAATCGACCTTGTTTAATGTGCTTCGGGAACCAATTAATGTTTTCATTTTGTTCCAACATCAATGGTTTCTGTCCCTGGACGTCAAAGAACCAGGAAGGTATTGCACGGTACATAATGCGTTGGCCGGAACGTGGGTTAAACGGATATTCGTGTTGAATATAGTCAATCTTCCAAACAACACCTTGCTCATGCAGACGTTTCGCAATAAATTTATTAGCAGCCCAGACTTCAATACCGTTATCGTCAGTATTCTTAACACCAATTGTATGTAGTCTTTCGGCAAATTCTGGTAGATAATAGCCGTTATCATCGATCGTATGTAGTAATGGAATACCATGTTTTTTAGCCAACTCAAAGTCATCTTCACCGTAAGCTGGAGCGATGTGGACTATGCCAGTGCCACCTGCGTCTTCAACGAAATCGGCTGTCCAAACTTTACCGCCACCGCCAAATAAACCTTCGTATTCCAGGCCAACTAAATCCGCACCGGTCATTTCTCTAGTGATTTCATAATCTAACGGTTGGTTTTTGTCATCAACCAGCACTTTTTCGACTAGTTTTTTAGCCAAAATCAAACCCTCGTTACCAACTTTGACTTCGATGTATTTGAGCTTCGGATTTACCGCCAAAGCTGTATTCCCTGGCAAAGTCCAGGGTGTCGTCGTCCAAGCGAGGAGGTAGGTGTTTTGCGCAGTAAACTCAACAATATTTTCCCCGCCCTCGAAATGTTTATAAAATTGAGGTGGGCTTATACCAAATTTTGGCCGCTGATATTCATAAACACACAATTCTTTTTCGTCATAGTTTTCGGGAATATATTTGGTATTTTTTATAAACTTCTTTTTCACATCTTTCAGTAATTCTTCCTCGGAATTATATTCATGAATTCCCTCAAACGGCAGCCACGAGTGCTCAAGCCAATAAATTTTTTTATTTGATCTGAAAATTAAGAAAGTATGATTTGGGTAACTCTTATTTTTGTGGTCATAATAAACAATCGCGAAAGTTTTTACAGAAATGTTTTTGTCTTCAAACATTTTTCTTTCAAACTCAACCTGGTCCCAACAAACACCCAGTTTGTTTTTCTGAACCTCGCTTGGGCTCTGCAAGACATAGTTGTTCCACCACTCCTTGCCACTGTGATTACCTTCGCACAGTTTCCCATTTTTTAATTTCATACCGTATTTTATGTTTGACATATTCTTAAGGATTTTACTTGCGATTTCCAACCCGTTGTTATTGTCGATTAGATTGTCTTCAGCAACTTTGAACTTCACATACGCACTCGGATCCGTCACCGTCTGATAAGCATCATTATCCATAGTCACTTCGTTTTTGCTCACTGGAGTAGCAAATTTGGTGTCATACATCAGCACCTTTTCGCCTTCGTAAATTTTGCCCGCCTCATACAACTGCTTGAACGCCCACCAAACTGATTCCATAAAGTTTTTATCCATAGTTTTATAAGCACCCTTAAAATCTACCCAGCGGCCGATGCGGCTAATCACATTTTCCCACGTTTCGCTATTGGCAACCATCGACTCACGAGCCTTGATAATATAATCCTCCAAACTAATAGTTCGGCATGCGCTACCACTGCCGTCTTTTTCACACGAACTCTCAAGCTCTGCCGCCTCTTCAGTTTTCCATTCATAAAGTAGCCAGTTTAACTTGGTAGTTTCAGATTTCCAGTTGCAAATTTTCTTAAAACCATTGCGCTCATAGAGTTTTATCAACCCCGGTTGGTGTTCTCCAGTATCCAAACGAAAACTGTCGCGTCTATTTTCAATACTTCGCTGCTTTAACAAATCCAAAACGCTGTCCGCGTAGCCCTGCCCTTGAAACTGTGGCAAAATCGCAAATTTGTAGAGGTATTGTGAGTTTTCCGCGGGTTGCTCTTGCCACATACCATCGTAGTCGTCGTCTTTCAAAATAAACGCGCCGATTAGAGTGTCTTGGTTATAAATTGTATAAAATTCTGCCTTATTTTTATACTCTTTCAAAAGAGCAGCCGGTAAAGTATGCTCTAGCCCCCACGTATCGCCATGCGGAAAGCCCTTTTCTTGACGCCATTTTGCAACCTTGCGAATAACCTCAGCGGATTTTTTAAAGTCCTGCTCAAAGCGAATCTTCGACTGCCTAGAAACTATAATTTGCCGACGATCGGTAATACCAAGTTGCTTTTCAACAAAATTCTCCGCTGGCAGCCCGTGACAATCCCAGCCCCAAACGCGCTCGACTCGCTTGCCTTTCATGGTCCAATAGCGCGCCACAGCGTCCTTCACGATAGAACTCAACAATGTCCCGTGGTGTGGCACACCAGTGATAAACGGCGGCCCGTCGTAAAAAACGTATGCACTTTCGGCCGGACGTTGCTCAACTGATTTTTCAAAAGTTTTATTTTTCTTCCACTGCGCAGCGATGTCTTTTTCGTATTCAATCGCTCTGCGTCTGGTGCCGTGTTTAAATTTCATTTAGCTCTCCTTTGTCAAATCAACCAACCCACCCAAAAATTCTGCCGAGTAAACGACGTTTTTCCCTCGCGAGATGATTTCGCGTGCAGTAAACTCATCTAGCTCTCCGTCCATTTCAAATTGATAAGTCAAACCATCAGCAACCGTACCGTCAACACCGCGCGGTAATCCAAGCTTGGGTCCAGTCAAAACTTTGCCCAAAAATGCATAGATTGGTTCGACATCTTCGCCTTGCATGATTCGTCCTCGATACTGCATAGCCCACATTGCGCGACCATTCGCAAAAATTACTTCTTGCCCAGAATATGGTTCACCTCCATAGTAAGTGTCCCTAAACTCGAACCCGTCTTGCGCAAAGGTGATAACGTGCTCTCCGTTTTGACGTCTCTCTTCATTGACCTCAGGGCTTCCATATCCGTGCGCGTTAGCTAGATATAAAAATTGTTGCAATTTCCTGTTCACCTTATCTCCTTTCTTAAACAAAAACTATCTTTTCGACACTGGAACGCTTTCGCGCGGTACCATCCAGTTTCCAAAAGATAGTTCTTTTAGCACTTATTTTGCCAGTAACGCCTGGCCAGCGGAGAGTTCTAATGATGCCGCAAAACACAACAGGTTCTTCTCTCGGCTCGTGGTTGATAGCCACTAATAACGCCTTTGCAACACAATTGTATCACGTTTTGCAGCAAATCAAAAACCAAAACAGCAGCAGACGCTAATCGACACTTGGTTTATCGGCGGCGGTTGGCGGTTCTATGACTTCATGCTTGTTGTTGGCGCTAAATTTTTCTGCATCTGACCGTTCAGCTTTTTCTTCCGAATAATACGCCACATCCGCTAGTTTGGGTAGCATGTCTTCCGTCCACCTAGCCACAACTTTGTTTTGATTGTCTAGAGCTGCTATAGCCGGAAATTTATTAAGCTCGTTAACGCGAATTAAATCGTCAATTTTGACATCGTCTGGGCTGTACTCTTCGATAACTTTGTCAGGATAACGACGAGAAAAGTCCGCCAACCAGTTCCTAACGTCAGGGTAATAATCGTCTGTTTCACGATAAATTATAATTGTTCGCATTCCCCACCTCCCCTTTTTTTATTTTTTCAATTTCCGCAGAATATTTGCGTATTCGTCAATAGTTTTAAACTCATAAAACACGCTGGAAAATCGGATATAAGCCACTTCATTGCGCTTTAGTAGTTCATTTAGTACCAGCTCGCCGATTTGATTTGACGGGACTTCATTTTCTCCCAGCGCGTAGAGAACCTCCTCGACCGCAGAAACCACCGAATCAGTCTCCATCTCGCCATCTAGAAACTTGCCCACTGATTGGTAAATAGCTCGTTTTAGCTTGTCGCGATCGAAAAGCTCACGAGAACCGCTGCGTTTAACAACGGCCAGGTTCATCTTCTCAATACGCTCGTAAGTCGAAAAACGATGGTTGCATTCAAGACATTCTCGACGACGACGAATCGCATCCGCAGCGTCGCGCGACTCTATAACCTTGCTCTCACTAGACCCACACTTATGACAACGCATTTACCAGTCCTTCTTGTCGTTGTCTTTAGTGCGACGAAGTTTACCCCAAATAGATGGCTTGTCGAGCTCTTTTTCTTTCTGCTCGTCAAAAGGACTTTGCGACCAAGGCGTGCCAGCAATTGGATTTTCGCTCTGAAAATCGTTTTTGGTTGTTTCAATATCGTCTTTGTCCAGATCAATATCCGCAATAACCTTTTCCGTGTCAACTGCGCTAGTTTTCGCCACAGGCGTCGGCTTGTCTTGCTGCGGCTCGTCAGCGGCTGCTGGTTCATCATCTGGGTCGGTCGAGTCAACAGGGCTATCAAACTTGTTGCTATTAAAATAAGTGGCGTCAAAACCCGTTGCCACAACCGTAACGATAATTTCATCATCAAGATCTGGGTCAACGTTAGTGCCGAAGATAATATTAGCATCTGGCGACACTGCCTTAGCAATAACGTCAGCCGCTTCTTGCGCCTCAGAAAGCGCCATGTCATAACCACCAGTAACATTCAGCAGAACGCCGCGCGCACCGTCAATCGAAACCTCAAGCAACGGCGACTCAATGGCCAACTGAACTGCCATAACCGCCCGATTTTCACCACTGGCGCGACCAATACCCATCAGCGCCGAACCAGCATTACTCATGATATTTTTGACATCGTTGAAATCAAGATTAATCATACCCTCTTCGGTAATAAGCTCAGAAATACCCTGAACGCCCTGCCGCAGCACGTCGTCGGCAATTTTAAACGCCTCCATAAGCGGAACGCGACGATCTATAGCGGTGAGGAGTCGGTCGTTAGGAATGGTAATCAGAGCGTCGACCTTTGCGGACAGCTTGTCCAGCGCCCACTCAGCGTTCGCACGGC
This sequence comes from Candidatus Saccharimonadota bacterium, assembly GCA_009783235.1. Classification (GTDB taxonomy): domain Bacteria; phylum Patescibacteriota; class Saccharimonadia; order Saccharimonadales; family Saccharimonadaceae; genus WRHN01. The sequence continues at coordinate 147,291 of WRHN01000001.1, read as the reverse complement.
GCTTAGCGCCTTCAAATTCAAAGGGACGAGTTACTACCGCTACGGTTAGAATGTCTGACTCCTTGGCAATATCCGCGACCAAGTGCCCCGCTCCAGAACCAGTACCACCACCAGCACCAAGAGCGATAAACACCATGTCGGCACCCGCTAGCGCATTTTTAATATCTTCACGCGATTCTTCGGCAGCTTTTTGTCCAACTTCGGGATCGGCACCAGCTCCAAGACCATGAGTGGTCTCGCGACCAATGTGTAACTTCACGTCCGCCTTGTTATTATGCAATGCTTGAGCATCTGTGTTAACGGCGATGAATTCTACGTTTTTTAAACCCGCATCTTTCATACGGTTGATTGCTGCACCACCAGCACCACCTACTCCCACAACTTTAATAGCCGTAAAGGCTTGTGCTGTGTCTGGTTTAACTTCTGGCATTTTTCCTCCTCCTTCTCTTTAACTAGTTAAATTAATTATACACTCTGCGTGCATGTTTTTCAAGAGTTTTTTCGGGAATATTATTTCTTCTTTTTCTTTGGAAAAAATTTGTTCATAATTTGTGTTTTTTGCTTTGACTGTGGACGACTCTCAGCATCAATAAGCATTAGCCCGAGACATGTTGTAAATTTTGTGTTCATTATCTTATCTGTTATACCGGCAAATTTTGGAACATGAGCGATTTTCGTATTGAGCCTGAGCGTCTTTTTGGCAGTTTCTACTATGCCAGACAACTTGGCGCTCCCACCAGTTATAATGACTCCGCCAGGCAATTTTGCAAACCTGTCTACCTTTTTTAGCTCGTCATTAACCAAGCCAAAGATAGCCTCGACGCGTGCCTCGACTACCATATCAACCTTGCGCGAATCAAAATCTAGTGCCTCATCTTCTGTTTTGACGTGTACGACTTCTGCTTTTGCGCGCAAATTTTGCGCCGCATAAGCATGCTTAAGCTTCAAGGTTTCTGCAACGTCCATGTCGGCTGGCAAATAAACTGCTAGATCGTTCGTGATATTGTTGCCGCCAACTGGAATAATTGCTGCATGTATCAAATCGCCCTCTTCAAACACCACCACGTTAGTGGTCGCGGCACCGATATCCACCAGAGCTACACCGTGCTCGCGTTGCTTCTCAGCCAAAACTAATTTCGCGGCCGCTAGTCCTGCTATTTCTATATTATTCGGCTGCAGGTTCGCCATACCCATAGTTTTTATAAGCGTATCCAGGTGCGGCGTAAGCGCCGTGGTGATATAGGCATTGATTTCCAGCCTAGTGCCCACCATGCCTAACGGATTTTTGATATTAACCTGCGAGTCCAAGGTGTAGTTCTGGGGTAGGACGTCTAAAATGCTGCGGTTGGCTGGTAAACTAACGATACGCGCGGTGTCCTCAGCACGTAACAAATCATCTACTGTTATCTCTCGACCAGTTATAGAAATCACACCGTTGCTCATCACCCCTGCTATGTGCGAACCGTTAATACTAACTGAGGCTGACTCGATATAGTGCCCGCTCATGTGCTGAGCGTCAATCAGCGCCTTATCGATCGCCTCGGCCACTGCATTCGGATTTACAATATTACCCTTGCGCATACCCGAAACAGGCCTTTGCGCAGCACCGATTATAGTGATTTTTTCGTCTTCATCAACAAGCGCAACTGCAACTTTGACACTAGCTGACCCGACGTCAACGCCAACTGCATATCGCTTGTTATCTTGCATACGTTTATTCTAATATTTTTTTACTGTTGGGTCAAGATTTCGCAACCGTTTGGCGTAACTAATACGGTGTGCTCAAAATGTGCTGCTAAGGATCCGTCTCGCATATGGTACGTCCAACCGTCATCTTCATCGAGCATGACTGCATCTTCGCCAAGAGAAGCCATCGGCTCAATTGCCAGCAAAACCCCCACTGGTACAACCGGGCCGTCGTGCCTGTTGCCGTAATTGGGGATCTCTGGCGGCTGCCATTGTTCTACACCAATACCGTGTCCGCATAATTCTCTAACAATCCCCAGTTTGCCTTTTTTAAGCACATTCTCAATTGCCGAGCTAATTTCACCCACTCGCACTGGCCCTTTGACTGTTTCTATACCAGCGTACAAAGCGCGCTCTGTTATGTCTAGTAAATGCTTGGTTGAAACGTCCATCTGCTCGCCCACTACCATAGTAAACGCCGAGTCAACTTTGATGCCACGATAGCCAATAACCAAGTCAAACTTAACAACATCACTGGCCTTTAAAACCGTGTCATCTGGCACACCATGAACAACCTCGTCATTCAAACTAATACAAATAGAGCCCGGAAAACCAATTTTCGGATCGTGGTAGGAGATTTCACAACCACGACGAATAATTTCCTTCTCGACCCACAGATCAAGCGATTTAGTAGTGATGCCCGGAGCGACGCGCGTCTTAAGAGCCTGGAACAACTCCGCTAAGTTTCTCCCGGCAATACGCGCTTTTTCAATCTGCTCACTGGTGAGTGGCGTCATTTGATTGGCTTTATTCATAGCGCAACGACTCGATTGGGTCAAGTTTTGAGGCTTTGCGCGCGGGCAAAGTTCCTGCCAAAAAGGCAATGGCCATGATTAACAGCACAATGTAAACTAAGTTAAGAGGATTAAACGCGATTAGAGTAAAGCCTGGCAAGTCTTTCAAGAAAGTCTGGGCCGCCAGACCGTTAGTAACTTCTTTGGCTGCATAGGCAACCGCCACACCCAACACAGCGCCCCAGAAACCTAGCGCCACCGCCTCAAAACTGAACATGGTACGAATTTTGCCCTTGCCCAGGCCCATCGCTTTCATCAGACCAATTTCACGCGTGCGTTCCTGAACCGCCATATACAGCGTATTTATGATACCGATAGAAGCGGCAACCAGCGCAATCATGCCAAAAATAGTCAGTACAATCGTAATCGCGTCAAAGAAAGATTTTATCATGCCAACTTCATCCTCTACGGTCATGGCCGAGTATCCCATGTCTTTCAGCGCGTCTTTGATTTCCTGCATTTTCTCCTTTGAATAATAATCCTCCTCTAGCTGCGCCACGGCAAGAAAAGCCCTGTCTTTATATTCTGCTGGCAGACCTTCACTCGCGCTCTCACTCAGTCTTTGGCTCAAAGAATCATTAATCCAACTACGACCGAACCCAATCACTGATGGATTCATAACTCCAGAAATCACGGCTTCAATCTCAACTATTTCTTTAGTAACTACGTTTTTGACTGCCAACTTCACCGTCTGGCCAACGGCGGATTCATCGCTGTCAAAACCAAGTGGCGCAACATATTTATCGGCCAAAGCAATCTGCGGCTTTTCGGCATCAATATCCACCATAGCGCCAGCCGACATGTCCACATTAATAGTATCTGTAGGCATAGTCGCTAACTCTATAACGTATTTTTTGTCGGTCTTGACGCTAGTTATGTACTCAGCGCTAGTCATGTGCCATTTTTTAGCGCTTTTGACACCGTCCACTTTTTTAATTTCGGCGATATCATCATCACTTATAACCTGCGCATCAGAAGCATTCTTGTCAGGGTTATACTCTTGCGCCTCACTGCTCAACATACTGGCGCTGGCCATCAGCTCCATCGTCGCTTCTGGCATTATCTCCAAATAACCCTCGCCGCCAGCACTGTTCATCTGTTTGTCAATATAACCATTCACGCCAGTATTGATGCCGGTAGTCATAATTATCGTGAATGTACCAATAAAAATCGCCAAAATCGTCAGCAAAGAACGCCCCTTGTTACGCAGCAAATTAGAATTTGCCGACTTGATTACCTCTATCAAACTCATTTTACAATCCTCCCGTCTTTAATGTAAATTTGCCTGTCGCATTTTTGCGCTAAGTCTTCGTCGTGCGTGACAACGATCAGCGTGATGCCACCTTTCTTATTGAGTCTCATCAAAATATCTTCGACTTTTTTGCCCGTAACGGAATCTAAGTTGCCCGTTGGTTCGTCAGCAAAAATCACACTAGGACTATTCACCAGCGCACGCGCAATACAAACACGCTGTTTTTGCCCGCCCGAAAGGTCGTTGGCCTTGTTTTTAACTTTGTCAGTTAGCTCAACTATTTTCAGCGCCTGCATAGCTCGACGCTTGCGCTCGGACTTACGTACTCCAGCGATTTTCAGTGGCAACATAACGTTGTTGAGCACTGTATCGCGCGAATTCATGAAAAATTGTTGAAACACAAAACCAAACTCTCGGTTGCGTATCTTGTTAATTCGCCGCTGTTTGAGCGCGGTAGATTCTACACCATTGACAGTTACTGTCCCCCGGGTCGGCGAATCCAGCAAAGCTAATATGTGCATCAGCGTGGATTTTCCAGAACCAGATTTGCCGATAATGGCCACCGATTCGCCTCGCTTAATATCCAAGTCGACATTTTTTAACGCCACGAATTCGTGAGACTTTTTGCCGTAAACTTTTTTAACATTTTTTACAGAAATTACGTTATTACTTGCCATTTTTGCAGCTCCTTATCAAGATTATCACTTATTTCTTCAACGCTCGGACTAGCATCAACCCTTAGCACCCTCACTTGGTGTTTGTCTAGAAGTTCTAAAATAGCGCTCATCTCTTGGTGGTAAATATCCAAACGGCGCTTGATGCCCGCTTCATCGTCATCTGAACGCCCGCGCAACTTCAGGCGATTTATGGTTTCTACTTCAGACAATTCAAAGACAACAGCCACCGCAATCATGCTTGAGCCATAGCGCTCGACCAGATCTTCCAGCTCTTCTGTTTCGCGAGGATAACCATCGATTATAATATGCCCGCCGCCCACTGGATCAGCCACATTGAAAATCAATTCGTTGACTATGCCACTCGGCACCAAGTTCCCCTCGGTCATAATAGTAGCTAGATTTCTGTCAGTTTTGGCTTTTTCGCGCAATAAATCGCCAGCCGAGACAAATTTCCAACCGTGTTTCTCGGCCATGATGCGCCCCTGGGTAGTCTTGCCAGAACCAGCTGGCCCATAAAGTAAAATCATTTGCTTAACTTATCCTTTACTAATTTCGCGATTAGCGCACCATCCGCAGAAATCCCCACCTCGGCTTTGACGGCACCGATAACTCGACCTATGTCTTTAAGGCTCTCGGCCCCTGTTGAAATGATGGTCGCTTCAATTAGTTCTATCGTTTCTTCTTCGCTCATTTTTTCTGGCAAAAACTTTGCTAATACCTCACGTTCGGCCATTTCTTTTTGCTCTAACTCTTTATTGCCAGCCGACGCGTAAATTTCAATCGCATCATCACGCTTCTTAACCTCGCGCGCGATGACCGCTAAAACTTCTTCATCACTCAAGCCTTCTTCTTTTTTGCCTTTTGCGACCTCTTCGTACAATATTGCCGATTTCAGCCCAGATAACACGATTTTTAGAAAATCGTCTTTGGCCAACATCGCTTCTTTGAGCCGTGCCTGAATTTTGTCTTTCATTTAAATTCTCTCCTTTCCGCCCATGTAAGGCTTCAACGCCTCTGGAATTGTTACCGTTGCGTCTTCATTTTGATAGTTCTCCATCACCGCAATCATCGAGCGCTGCGCGAACACCGTAGCATCATTGTTGTGAACCAGCTCAACCACACTATCTTCGCGCCTGACTCGAGTCTTTAGGCGACGCGCCTGGTAATCAGTCATGTAATCCGCAGTGTGAGTCTCGCGGTATTTATTCTGCCCAGGTAGCCAAGTGTCAATATCCACTCCGCGCGCGTTCGGCTTACCGATATCAAAGGTGCATTTTTGAATCACCTGATATGGCAGACCTAATTTTTTATTCAAATGCTCTTGTATTGCCACTGCCAACAAATGTTCGTCCAGGCTCGTTTCTTTTGTCGACAGACTAACCATTTCCAGTTTATCAAATTGGTGCATGCGAATAATACCCTCCATGTCTTTGCCTGCCGCACCCGCCTCGCGCCTGAAAGAAGAAGCAAAACCAACGTAGCGCAATGGCATATCCTTTTCGTCTAAAATTTCCTCAGCGTGCATAGAGCCCAAAACATGCTCCGCCGAACCCTGTAGCCACAAGTCTTCGCCTTCGATTTTGTAGCGCTCTTCTCGCGGCTCCAGTCTGTCCATAGCATCATAAACACCGGTACGAATCATCAGTGGCGGCAGCACTGGCGTAAATGGTTTACTGCTGATTTTTAGACCACTCTCTTTAATCAACTTTTCAATGACTTTTTCATTTGTCATCTCGTCCACCGCGAATTGCTGCATAGCCCACCACAATTTTACTAGGTCGCCCTTGATATAAGCGAACCTCGCCCCCGTTACCTTAGCAGCACGATCTTTGTCAATCCAGCCACGTGCCTGAGCTAGTTCCCAGTGGTTTTTTGGCTTGAAACTAAAGCTGGTTGGCTTACCAGCAGTTTTAATCACTACGTTCTCGGATTCGCTCTGCCCCACTGGAACATCCTCGTGCGGCGTGTTAGGTAGCTTTTTGAACTCCAGCGTAAACGTCCCTTCTGCTTTGGCAAGTTCTGTCTCTAGCTCATTCAAGCGATCCTTGACCTTTTTACCCTCTTTAATTAAATCTGCCTCTGGTTTGCCGTTTTTCATTTTTGCGGCTATTTCGTTACGTTTCTGCCGCAAATCATCAACCTCGCTCTGTAAAACCCTCCTGGCCTCGTCTAGTTTTAGAATCTCACTGACATTTACTTTACAGCCCTTATTTTCAGAATCTTTCTGCACCTTGTCGGCGTTTTCACGCACATATTTAATATCCAACATATCTGTATTTTATCACATTTCTTCCGAGTTTGGACAAATCGACTCAGCCCAAAGTTGCAACTCCTGAACCACAAAGTCATCTGCACCGTCTGTTTGAATTTTCTGCAAATCTTTTACGTAGTTTTCTATCTGAGAATTAAAACGTTCCGCCTTAAAGTCAGACCACTTTTTTTGTTCGCTTTCGCTAAGGGACTTTGGGAAATTACGCGCTTTGTAGCGAAAAAACAACTCCGGCAAACGCTCATCAGAGAACTCTGGTTGAAAGTCAGCCAAGTCTTCTTGAGAAAGTTCGGGCACCTTCTTCACGCGCGGCTTATCAGCATCCGGCGTGAAAGATTGATAGAGTTGACCCTCTGTATCGCTGGCCACCTGGTAGTCGGGTTTTTCACGCCAAGCCTGGATGATTTTATCTAGAATGCCCTGATTTTTTTTGAGTTTCTCTAGGTTTTTCTGTACTTGTTCAAGCGATATATCAAGACGTTTTTGGCAGTCAGCGTCCAAAACACCCAGGGGTGCCACGCTGGGGCAGCGTCCGTAATTCAATTCTTTGACCGGCAAGCAAAGCGGGTCTTCTGAGTTTTTTTGTTTATATCGCGGCAGCGCAGCCTCAGCAAAGTCTTCTCTCTTCCAATCTTTGTAATCTGTAATGTCTTTAAGCAGGTCGTAGACCAAAATAGTCCCCGAATTTTTTCCAGGCGCAACTGGAGTCGCCACGGTCGTTTTTTCGCGTTCTGCCGCATAACGACCAGATGTATAGACAAAAGGTTTGGGGTCGTCCAAGTTCACTAATTGCTGCACCTCTTTTTTGCCGCGATTTTCAAATAAATATTCAAAAATTTTCGGCTGCTTACTTTTCAGCAATTTAGCAACCTCGATAAGCCCAACCACGTCACTAAGCGCGTCGTGGGCCTTGGCGTGCTCTAGTTTATTTTGTTTAGTCAGCAACTCCAACGTATTGGTTGGCACTTTTTTACCGTCTTTACTTACAAAAGGCCAACTAATCCCATCAGGCCGCAAAGCCCTCACGCTACGCACCACATCTAGCAAGTCCCATCGACTACGCCCCTCGCTCCACTGCCATTCGTAAGGGTCATAAAAATTGCGCCAAAAAAACGAGCGCATAAACTCATCATCAAAACGAATATTGTTATAACCAACTGATATTGTGCCCGGTGTAAACACCTCTTTTTGTAATATTTTAGCAAGTTCCGCCTCTGCTAGGCCGTCCCTCAGAGTTTGTTGCGGCGTGATGCCCGTCACGGCGATCGCCACAGGATTAGGTAAAACATCATCAGTCAATTTTACCAAAAAATTCACCGGCTTTCCTATGGGTTTAAAGTTAATGTCTGTACGCTGACCAGCAAACTGCATGATACGATCATAGCGCGGACTTAAACCAGTGGTTTCAACATCATAAAAAAAGAATGTCTGGTTAGCAACCATTTAAAGCAGCCCGCTAAAGATCGTCGACAGCACCAAAATCAGCAGTGTGGCAAAAATTACCGCCCAGCGAATATCGACCCATTTAATCTTACCTTCGTTACGATCGTAGCTATCATAACACGGCAGAAAAATCATCGCCAATAACGTCACCAGTATTGATACCTGGGGAATTAATAACACATCGAAAAAACTATACGCTAGGGTCCAGTGAAAAGTTACAAAACCAATCTCAGCAACCAAGACACCCCAAACCATCGCTAGCAGTGTCCGCGAGTCCTCTTCGTCATAATTTAGCAAAATGTGCCGCGCAGTCGAAAAACCGATAATAAAACAGCCCACCAAAACTACCGGTAGCGCCACCAAGTGTGCCACCGCGAACAACACCCACAAACCAATAAATTGCGTGGCGGCAGCTTGCGTAGCCACCATTCTGCGGCTGCTGCCGTGTTTGATGAAAAGAAGCCATATTGCATAAACGACAGCTAAGCAAATTTGTACGACTAGATCTGGCATGACGCACATAAGCGCAACGATGCCAACACCGAAGACCATGTCTGGCAGATTTGACAACATGTTAACCCACCAGAAACGCGGCCTCACAAACAACATGCGCCACTTAGATATCAAAACCAAAATGATAGCGATTGCTGGCTGATCGAAAAGTAAAATTGACAGAAGTACTACCGTAGCTAGGGTAATGTCAAAGACAAAATGGGTGGCTGAAGTCAAAAGCGTCTTTTTATTCTTATTCCTCAATAAGTCCATATCTCGATAATTGTATCACAAATTGCTAGCGAATGATAACGACGAAATCTCTATCTGTCTGTACGTCCGCTGGTAAGTTAGCCACGTCGGTTATTTCTATCACTTCCACAGCTTCGCCCAACAGCTGCTTAATTTCAGCTAGGCCTTTTGGCTTTTTACCGCCTGTAAAATCTAATATAGCGTAACCGCTACCGACTAAAACAGTGTTGCCACCGTTGCTCGTCCCGACCACAGCGTCCACTCCGTTGGTGGCCAACGAATCTTTCAAGCTGGCCGCTAGCCCAGCAGTCGTTGTGGCGTTGTAAACTGCAACCGTAGGCGCGTCTTCTGGCACTTCGACTGGTTTTTCCTCTGGTTTCTGCTCTTCTGGTTTTGATGTATTTTCTACAATATTAGTGTCATCAATTTTTGCCGGTTCTGGAGCATCATAAAATAACACGAACAAGAAATAGGTGACTATTATCGTTACCACGACAATGACCGCTCCCCCAATAACTCTGAGCACTACGTTCGACTCATCTTGAAACTCTGCCCTGCCTTCTCGTTTGAAGCGACGCGAACGGTAATTTTCGATATCGTCTTCGTCGACGCCCAAATCATTGTCTGGATCGTCTTCGTCATCTACTGCACTGTAATCATTCGTCTGCTTGCGCTCTTTCACAGCGTCCATAACCTTGGCCCGCTTCTGCTTTGGCCGCTCATTATAAATGTCAAAATCGTCCTCTTCTGACCCTTCACTGTCGCCCAGCTGTTCGTCCTCATCGACATCTTTTTGCCAAAACAGCAACTTCGAACGCTGTTTTGCTGGACGCTCCTGCTCAGTCTCATCTTCAGCAACCCCTGGGTCATCGTCTGAATCATTGCCCTCATAATCTGGTAATAAACCGTTTCGATTGCGTGACATTGGTTTGTCAAAATCAACGCCCGAACCCTCGTCTTCAGAGTCAACCAAAAAATCTTCAACTGTGTAAGTTGGTTTTTTAGAACCCTTGGCTCCTCCCCCTCTGGCGCTGACAAAATCATCATAGCCTTTAATTTTCAGGTCGTTGCCGTTAGGCGCTGGCAAAGGCACGATCCCTTTGATTGATTTTTCGTCGTCCTCAACCAGTTCGCTGGCAGGAATACCTCGCCCAGTCCGCGCCGTAGCGCTGGTAGTGTGCGTTTTCACATTTTTTTTACTTGGCACAAAGCCATCTATCGATTTTTTCTTATTCATGGATAGTCAAATTATAGCACTCTTGTCTATTTTTTTGCAATAGCCACTAGCTTTATTTGGAAAATCGCGCTACAATTGGGGAAATATGGTCAAAAAACGCAAAGGTAGCGACCTGCCGAAAGTTCACAAACCAAAATCGTGGCAATCTGACCTGTTAGGGGTTTTGGTTTTTGTAGTGATAGTGGCGGTGGGAGTTTTTGTGATTAACGTAGCAGTGTTTCGCAGTTATTCTGTTACAGGCCCAAGCATGGAGCCAACCTTTTATACGAAAGATCGCATTATCGTGAACCGCTTGCCTGTTACCTGGGCCATGCTCCAGGGCAAACAATATGTCCCGACACGTGGCCAAATCATTGTTTTTGAGAACCCACTATATAAGAGTGGCGAAGAAGATAAGTTTATTGTTAAGCGTGTCATTGGGTTTCCCGGTGAACATATTAAAATTCAAGACTGCGCAATCTCAATCTATAATAACGAACACAAAAATGGGTTCGATCCTTATGATGATTTTGATATCAAGCCCGTTTGTGTGAGCGGCGACATTGACCAGGTAGTAGACGACAACGCGCTATTTGTAATAGGCGATAATCGCGATGGACGCTACTCGCTTGACTCTCGCAGTGGGCTTGGACAGGTGCCGTATGATAAAGTCGTTGGGCCAGTTGGCGTGCAAATTTATCCATTTGACAAAATTCAACTTTATTAAACCTGAGCTCGACTGTTGAGCTGGCCTAGTTTTTCTTCAAGCGCCGACAGCTCTTCGGCGTTTTTAAATTCGATGATAATGCGTCCGCCGCCCTTTTTAGTACTAATCGTTTGGGAAACTGGTAGACCTAGTTTGTTCGATAACTCTCTGGTAAAATCGGTGGTGGTGATTTTGGCCGCTTGTTTAATCTGGGGCTTCTTAGAGTCTTCACGCTTGGCGGCGACCACGAAACGCTCTGCCTCGCGCACGCTCATGCCTTCTTTGATTATTTTTTCGACCAAGTTCTTTTGGGCCACGCCGTCCCCTGCTAGAGCCAAAACTTGACGCGCATGCCCTTCGCTAATTTCGCCTTTCGACAAGGCTGTTTTAGCAAAATCAGGCAGCTGCAACAACCGTAAGGTATTGCTGATGGAGCTGGTAGCTTTTTGACCTCGCATCTCTTGAGCGATATCATCTAGGCTCATATTGAACTGTTCTTTAAGCTTAAGGTACGCCGTTGCCGTCTCAAGCGGATTTAGGTCTTCTCGATGTAGATTTTCGATGAGCGCCAGCTCAAGCTTTTGCTGGCCCGACACAGTTCTGACAACAGCTTTAATGGTCTTTAGCCCCGCTATTTTTGAAGCGCGATACCTGCGTTCACCAGCCACAATCTGATATTTACCACCAGCTTTAACTGTTACCACAATTGGCTGCATCAAACCATGTTTTTTAATTGAGCTCGCCAAAAGGCTCAACGCTGCTTCGTCGAATTCTCGCCTTGGCTGATCAGGATTTGGCTCAATGTCGCCAATATTCAAACTTCTAAGATCCGAAACTTTTTCTTCGGTGTTTGCAGTTACGTCAAACTCGTTCGCTATAATCTCTGACGAAATCAACGAGTCAAAACCTTTGCCTAATCCTCTTTTCATCACTCTGTAATCCTTTCAATGATTTCGGCTGTCAAAGCTTTGTATGCCCTGGAGCCTTTACTTAGTTTATCATAAACACCAATCGGCATGCCAAAACTTGGCGCCTCGGCCAGCCTGACATTACGCGGAATGACTGTTTTGAAAACTTTACCAGGAAAGTGCCGCTGAACCTGCTCAACCACCTGACGTGCCAGGGTATTTTTCGCCACCATGGTCATAAGGACGCCAAGAATTTCCAGTGTCGGATTAAGACCGTTGGAACGAATCAGCTTGATGGTGTTTAACAATTGGGTCAATCCTTCCATGGCGAAATACTCGGCCTGCACTGGCAATAAAACAAAGTCTGCCGCCACGAGCGCGTTGACGGTCAACAGCGATAAACTTGGCGGCGAATCAATGATGACGTAATCATAGCTTTTGCACGCTGGCTGAAGAATTTGCCGCAGCTGCACAAAACGTTCGTGAATAGTCAATTTCGCCAGACCAGGTTCAGCATCTGCCAACTTAGGCGTGCTAGGCGCTATATAAATTTTTTTAAACTCGGTTTTGACGATGGCGTTCTTCAAGGTCGTAGTGCCGTCTAAAGCGTCTAGAATTGTCAGCTTCAGCCGATTTTTATCTATACCCAAACTAGATGTCGCGTTACCCTGAGGGTCGAAATCTACCAATAGCACCCTGAAGTTCTTCTTAGCCAAAAAATAGGCAACGCTCACAGCCGTGGTCGTCTTGCCAACTCCGCCTTTTTGGTTAGTTACCGCGATGATTTTGGACAATTTTCCCTCACTTTCATAGATTAATTGTAGCATATCTTATTATTTCTGTGTTACAATTGAACCATGATTCTAGCTATTGATACTGGAGGGACCAAAACCTTGTTCGCGGAGATTGACAACGGTCAGATTATTCACGAGCTAAGGACTCACACTCCGCATACGCCCGCTGAATATATGGCGCTGCTGGAAAAAACCCTAAAAGATAGCTTTAGCGGTGCATATGAAAAAATTATTATTACCATGCCCAGCGATATAGAAAATGGCGTGGTCAAGGCCGCGAAAAACCTGTTCAACGAAGATTTCAATCTGTTAGAATCTTTGCAAAATATTACTCGCGTACCCGTAGATATTTTTAACGATGCTAAGTTGGCCACACTGGGCGCTACCAGTGGTCAAGGGCGCGAAATGTACCTTACTTTATCTACCGGTATTGGTGCTGGGCTAACTATTGACGGTCAACTGTCGCACGATTTGAACTCGCTCGAAGTGGGCCATATGATTATTGACAATCAAGAGTGGGAAGATATCGCCTCGGCCAGAGCCTTCGTCGAAAAACAAGGCGGCAAGTTGGGTAGTCAGATACCCGAGGACGACCAAGCGTGGCAGGAATACGCTAATAATCTTGCTAAAGGCCTACTAGACATCATACCGGTTTTGCGACCAGACAGAATTATCTTTGGCGGAGCCATGAGTTTGAATTTCGACAAATTTGTCGACCCTCTGCGCAGCATCCTCCAGGGTAGCAGTCTGAGCGCGCGATTTCCCGTACCAGAGCTGGTCAAATCACAAGATCCCGAGAGAGCGGTGATATTAGGGGCCATTAAATATGCCGAGCAAAACACTTAAAATAATCGCTGATTTTCCAGAATATAAATTCGTCAAAGGTAGTAAATCGTTCTGGTTGTCGCCCAAGAAAGTCATTTTTTACAACTCAGACGAAGCCGAATTGTTGCACGAAATCGCCCACGCTATTTTGAAGCACACAGATTTCACAACGGACGCAGATTTAATCAGAAAAGAACGAGCGGCCTGGACAAAAGCCAAAGAATTGGCACTGAAATATGGCGTCGCTATCACCGACGCAAAAATCGAAAAAGACCTTGATTCGTACCGCGACTGGCTACATTTTAAGTCTACCTGCCCTGACTGTTCTCAAAATGGCGTCCAGAGCGTCGATACCCTAGATTATCGTTGCTTTGCCTGTAACACTAGTTGGCGAGTCAACCACAACCAGCACAAAAGAGTACGCCGCACAAAAATAACCCCTTACTAGGGGTTATTTTTACACTAACTGAAACTAAACTGTTTCAATTTTAGTATTTTTCTTGGCTGGGCCTCTGCGGCTGATACGACCGCCACGACGACCAGCTTCACGAGCCAGCTCGCGATTAGCTGCAAAGCCACCTGTGTGACCGTTGCGGCCGCCCATACGACCGATACGCGCGTAGAAGTCTTTACCGTGTCGAGCTAGGTTAGTAGCGGTAGCCTTGGCTGCGCCTGCTGAAGTTCCTGACATATGAATTTTCTCCTTTCGTCTGGATACTAAAAAGGCCCGCGCCTTGTTGGCACGAACCCTCCATTTATTATATACATCGCCCACAAAACCAGGTTGTCCCCGACCTCACAGGTTATACGATGCCATTATAGCACAATCATAATCAAATGTCAATATTTTGCTCGTGTTTTCTATTGATTCTTCAAAGCTCGTTTGACGCGATCTTCGACGGGCAGTTCAACAGGCACGTCCTTCAGCGCATTAGAAGCATCTTGCAAAGAATATCCCAGAGCAATCAGCGCGTCTAGGGCATCGTCGGCGCCACCTTGAGCGTCGACACTGGCAGACGGCTGAGCGTAAATCTTTGGCGCGCCTACACGATCCGACAAATCAATAACCACTCTCTCGGCAGTCTTTTTGCCGACTCCTGGTGCGGTACCGATATATTTTGAATCGGCATTGGCCACGGCGTTGCGCACAGTCTCCGGATCGCCCAGCGACATAATAGCCAGACCAGCCTTGGGCCCAACACCCTGCACGGTGATTAACAGCTCAAATAATCGCTTGGCCGCCAAGCTTGAAAAGCCGTAAAGCTCTTCGCTTTGTTCGCGCACATGATGATAAGTGTAAAACTTTACTTCTTGATCAACGCTCAAAGAATCATAGTCCACATTACTGATGGCTATCTCATAGCCAACCCCTGACACATCAACAACCACCGCGCCAGCAACTTTCTCCTCCACCTTACCCTTCACAAAAGCTATCATATCCCTATTGTAGCACTAAACGCCCTCGCGACGATAATTAATCTACTTTTTAGCAGCATGGTGGTGTTTATTGTGCCGTCCGCGCCCAAAGTGCAATAGCCCTAGCAACACCCAGAAAATAGTAACTACACCGCAAATCGTTGTGAAGGCAGGCAACCCCATAAGTTTAATGAGTGGCATCGACAGAGCTGTCACTATGCCGCCGCCCATTAAAAATTCAAAAAACATTTGCTTGTAGCCAAAAGATTCGACGGCGTTGGTCTCGTTTTTTGGATCAACCATTTCGGCGAACAGTAGCCCCGTCGCTGTCATACCCATAGATTGACCAAAACTAATAATGGCGTTCTGGAACCAATTATGAGCGAACATTCTGCGAGCCAAAAAGATCGCCGCCAAAGCTATCCACGCCACGCCCGACAGATATAATATGCCAAAAACTGCCCCGTCGTGCGTGATAAAATCAAGCGACATGGTGCCGATGGCCGTCATAATCATAACGCCAAGTGCCAACTCGCTAACCAGATTAACCACAGAGCGCGACACCTTAATGCGCAGTTTCTGACAAACCAAATTAATCACAATGCCGCCAAACATACAAAAAATAAACAGTGGCAAATACGGCATGACGTGAAAATCAAGCTGCGTCAAAAACGCATAATCTAGCACATATAACGCCTTGTACGTAACCCAGCCCACCCCTATAGACGCTGCGACCACCAGGACGTTAACAACGAGGCGGACAAGCGTCAAATGCTCTTTGATGCTCACGCCCTTTTTGACAATTTCGTCCAAAAGTTCAGAATAA
This sequence comes from Candidatus Saccharimonadota bacterium, assembly GCA_009783235.1. Lineage (GTDB taxonomy): Bacteria > Patescibacteriota > Saccharimonadia > Saccharimonadales > Saccharimonadaceae > WRHN01. The sequence goes on along the minus strand of WRHN01000001.1, from coordinate 131,675 downwards.
TACATCTTACCTTTCAGACGCTCTAAAATACCGTCGTGAGCAAAATATTTGCGCTTTTTCGCCCAGTTAATAATCAAAACGCCCAAAACTAGCGCTGTTACTAGGCTGGCTGTGGCCAGACCCCTGGCAATGACTCGGCCCTCAGGGTACCCAATATTGTCAAACACCATACTCATACCAGAAACTGTACCGTGCCCACCCTCAAAACTAATCTCCAGCAGGGCCGCCACATATTCAGGCGCACCAAACACGGGAATAAGTATCAATAGAGCCACAATGCCTCCGATCAAATACTGGCCCCATGCCAACATCTGTCCAAAAGCAATTTGCGGGCCAGCCAGGTGGAGGATTTGCTTGAACGGAATCAGCGGCCTAGCGACAAATAGACAGGCAAAAACCACATTGATAAGCAAGCCCGGCGCGCCGAACCAGGTTTCGTAAAAATGTTCGCCAATCTGATAATCTGGATAAAGTTGCCCCATAATCTGTGGCCCAAGCAGCAACAGCAAAAAACCAGCCACTAAGCTAGCAGGCAGATAAAACCGACGTACTCCTGGTGATTTGGTAATAAAAAAAGCCACCCCAAACGCCGCCAGCAAAACCAGTCCAGCAACAAAATAATCGACGATCTGAAAAACCATTAGCTTAATACTACCACATAAGAGAACAGTCGTGCAATTAGCCGAAGCAATTCACTGATTATGATTATGTTGGAACAGGCAAGCCTAATTTTTGTAGTGGTATATATTCAAAATAATAATGGCAGCCGACTGTCACAATGTAGTCACGCACATCTTTATATTCGTCTTTCTTAAACCAGTCAGACAGCAGATACATATATTCAACCTCAATATTCAGCAGAGAAAATAATTTTATGTATTGCTTCTTTTTGAAATCGCAAGTTTGTAGTTTTTCGTCAACAGAGCCGGCGACTTTCTGAAACTTTTTTTCAACGACATATGCTGTATTATTGATAATTACATAAATTGAATCATCAGGCAGGAGTTTCTTTGATAAAACATTTTGCCAATCTACTCCGCGCTCGTCCAAATAACGATAAAGTCCGTGTTTCTGAAAAATATTACCGACAAGTTTACTCTTATAGTAAACATCTTGATATTTACCGTTGTTTTTCACACTATAATCTTTTTGTTTTGATAGGAAACTTGCTAAATCAGTTTCTCCTTCAAACACTAAGCCTGTTTTTGTATTTGCACCACCAACTCCACCAGCCTTCATCTGTTTACTCCTTTTAATTCGTTATACCTTTTAATTGATAAATCCAAATATTCTTTTTCCATATCTATACCGATAAATTTGCGCCCGTGTTTTGCGGTGGCAATGCCCGCCGTAGAACTGCCGGTAAATGGGTCTAAAATTACATCGCCTTTATTGCTTGCTGCTAAAACAATGCGTTCTAGCAGTTTCAATGATTTCTGCGTAGGGTGTTTGCCGAAAGTTTTCTCCTCTGGGCGAGGTGTTCCAATAGACCAAACAGAACGCATTTGTTTATTTGGCTTTTTCATAAAATCTTCTGAGAAATCGCCGTCTTTCATCACCTCATAGTTGAAAGTGTGTTTGCTTTTTTCCTCTTTTCTCGCCCAGATAAGCGTTTCGTGGCTTGCTGTGAAATAACGACAGGACAAGTTTGGCGAAGCATTTGGCTTATACCAAGCAACATCGTTCAAGATTTTGTAGCCGAGCAATTGTAATGCATAGCCACACTGATAGATCGAATGATAAGTCCCGCTAACCCAAATTGTGCCGCTTGGCTTCAAAACTCGGCGACACTCTTCTAGCCATTGAACATGAAAACTGAAATCTTTTTCAACGCCTTTGCTTTCGTCCCACTTACCTTTATTAACCGAAACTCGCTTGCCAGCATGAACAGAAAATCCGCCATTTGACAGATTATAAGGGGGATCGGCAAAAATCATATCTATTGAGTTTTCTGGTATCTGTTTCATAAAGTTTATGCAGTCATCCTTGAACAAAATGAAATCGGCTGCTTCATAGTAAGCACCATCTACCAAGTCCCTGTTCAGCACTTTTGCCATACCGACATTATACCACAGTTTTGGTTGCAGTCTGTTACGACTAGCGAGCTATGAACGACGAAATCAGATTTTAGCGATGACCTAGCTTTTAATGAGTATAAAAACTCAATTAGTGAAAGCGCCGTTCGATGCGCCGTTACTTTTGCGAAGCAAAATCTTAAAAAACAAAAACGCCCTTTCAGGCGATTCTGGCGAATTTTTCGCAATTATGGGGTGGCTAACAGGAATTGAACCTGCGACCTCCAGTGCCACAAACTGGCGCTCTAACCGACTGAGCTATAGCCACCATATCATATATTCGTTGTTGTATTCACAACGTTGTGAATATTACATGGTACACCAGGAGGGACTCGAACCCCCGACACGCGGGATAGAAGCCCGCTGCTCTAATCCGCTGAGCTACTGGTGCAAATTGATAGTGTTTCGTGGTACACCCGGCAGGATTCGAACCTGCGACCACTTGGTTCGAAGCCAAGTACTCTAATCCGCTGAGCTACGGGTGCCCATTAAGATGTCACTACTCCCGCATTATAGCATAAACTCGACATTTTAACTAACCCGTCGCGAATCACGCATCTTTTGACGAGCAAATTTGGCTATTTCGGCGTCAACATTGTCTAAGGCCCACTCTACTTTATCGCGATACTTGATCGCCGCAGTCGCCAACAACCACGCCGCGGCCATTTTGATGTAATACTCGCCTGTCTCAATATTCTTCACCAAAATCAAAACGCCGTCAATAAATTCGTCGTTCAAAAAATTCTCTTGTAGCAAAATTAAACCAAAGCGCACCGTCCACGGCTCGTCGCTTATTATATAATCCAAAATCACTCTATACGACTCTGTTTGACTGGCTTGAATCTGAGTATACTTCGTGGCCAAAGTGTCGGTCTGCGCCCAGCTGGACAAGTGAGGCAAAACTTCGTCAAAATACGAAAAAAGCTCGCTCGCAACCAGTTTTGGCCTGATGTATTTCGGTAGCATCATAGTTAACATTTTTTCTTCGTGCGTACGCCAGGTGTTATTTATCAGAAATTCCCGCCAATCGCCTTGGGCAATTTCACGCACCAGTTTACGCAAATCTGGCACCCTGACACCCAAATAGTCAACCGTTTCATCTTTCACAACGCGCGCAATAAACTCGCGGTACTTGCCATCTTTTTCGGCTAGGTCCTGTAGACTAGCTAGAATTTCTTGATTGGTCATTTTTTTCGTATTCTTCTAAGATTTTTAGCTCTTTTGCGTCGAGCTCAAGGTCTTTTTTGATCTCTTTTTTGAGTTTCAAATCACGTTCACGATCTTTGGCTTCAATTTTCATCAACCCGTGCATCTCATGGATTAACTTCTCGAGCCGTCTGGTGGTTTTGGCGTTATCTAAACTCTGCAACAAAGCCAATGATACCGCCGCAAAAGCTACTGAAAAAGCGATTATTTCATAGACTGTTCCAATCGTATTGGTGTCCTTATTTAATATTTGTAATACTACGGCGATAGCCGCCAAGACAACCAGCCAAACCAGAGCTATCTTAGTTCTTTTTGTATGCATAACCACATTGTAGCACTTTTCAACAAAAAAGTCTGCCCCCGGCAAACTTTTTTGTGGTTTTTGAGCAAGATTATTGTTCAATTTCGCGCATTGTTAAGGCAATTTTTCCGCGATCATCAATCGCCTCAATTTTTACATTGACCTCTTGTCCGTCCTTTAGCGCATCCGTAACTTTATCTAGACGCTTATTAGCGATTTGCGAAATATGTAACATGCCGTCAATACCTGGCAGAATGTTCACAAAAGCGCCAAAGTCTTTAATGGCCACAACTTTTCCTCTGTAAATCTTACCGACTTCTGGCTCCTCAACCAGCCCCGCCACCCAATCAATAGCCTTCTTCATTGACTCTGGGTCGCTCGAAGCAAAAGTAATCAAGCCCGTCTCAGCAATGTCAATTTCCACGCCAGTGTCCTTAGTGATAGCTTGAATAGTCTCGCCACCCTTACCGATGACCGTGCCGATTTTGTCAGGGTTGATTTGCAGCTTCTCAATGCGCGGCGCATATGGAGAAAGTTCTTCGCGCGGCTCTGAGATGACTGACAACATATGCTCCAAAATCAGCCCGCGGCCGTCTTTGGCTTGAGCCAGTGCCTCACGTAGAACTTGTGGCGGCAAACCATGCACCTTCATATCCATTTGTAAAGCCGTGATTCCCTCTGTTGTACCAGTAACCTTAAAGTCCATGTCGCCCGCAAAATCTTCTTGGTCGGCTAGGTCGGTCAAAATATAATAATCTTCACCGTGCACCATCAAGCCCATAGCCACTCCAGAAACTGGGCTCTTGATAGGCACACCAGCGTCCATCAAAGCCAAACACGACGAGCAAGTAGCGGCCATAGAAGTGGAGCCGTTTTGACTCATGATTTCTGTGACACTGCGAACTGCGTATGGAAAATCTTCTGGCTTTGGCAGAACCGGCACAAGCGCACGCTCCGCTAGATATCCGTGGCCAATTTCGCGACGACCAGGGCTGCCTAAACGACCGGTTTCGCCCAGAGTATAGCTTGGCGCATTGTAATGGTGCATGTAATGTCGCTCTTCATCGGAAGCTTCCATGGTATCAACCATCTGCGCATAGCTAAGTGGCGCCAAAGTAACGATATTCATAGCCTGGGTTACACCTCGCGTAAATAAACTGGATCCATGCACCCGCGGCAATACTGCCACCTCAGAACTTAGCGGCCTGACATCAGTGGTTTTGCGGCCATCTGGGCGAATTCCCTTAGTGATGATATCTTCGCGCACGTTACGATGAATAGCAATAGTCAAGGCTTCGTCATACTCCTGCTTGATTTCCCTGTAGTCATCTTCGCTCATTTTACCAGCAAAAGTGTCGTGCATTTCTTGACGCATTTTAGCCAGCATCTCGTTGCGCTCTGGGTAATCAGTGTGGAGACTTTCGGTGAACTTCCCAGCTACCCACTTATCCACTTGTTCTTGAAACTTTTCGTCAGGTTTTACTAATTCGTATTCTTGTTCTTCAACGCCAACTTTGGCGACCAAGTCTTTTTGCAACTTAAGAGCTGGCTGAATATTTTCCAGCGCCCACTCAATAGCATCGGCCACGACTTCTTCTGAGACTTCTTTCATGCCAGCCTCTACCATCATAATGCCATTTTCACGACCAGCCACTACTAAGTCTAGTTTGCCAGTGCGGTAAGCCTCGCGCGACAAAAATGCCGTAAATCCACCCTCGTCAGTCATACCAACACGCAGACCAGCCACTGGGCCATCAAACGGCGCACCAGTTAACATTAAAGCCGTAGATGCCGCAAGCATAGCAATGACATCTGGGCGAAATTCTGGGTCAACAGACAACACAGTTGCCACGACCTGCACTTCGTTACGATAGCCTTTTGGAAAAAGCGGACGAATCGGCCTGTCGATTAGGCGTCCGTTCAAAACAGCTTCGTCGCTGGGACGGCCCTCACGTTTGATAAAACGCGAACCAGATATCTTGCCCGCCGCATAAAATTTTTCTTCATAATCTATGCTCAACGGGAAAAAATCAGTATTGGGATTGACCGAGCCAGCAACAGCTGAGCCTAAAACCACCGTATCGCCGTAACGAACCAGCACACTACCAGGCGTGCGAAAACCGACTCGCCCCACCTCTAAACTTAATTCGCGGCCCAACCACTGAGTTGAAACCTTTATTTGCTTATCCCCATTAGGATTGATGATCATAATAGACCTCTCTTTCTGCAGAGTAAGTAACGAGTATCTGTCTTTCGTCGCAAAAACGGATATCCATCACCTACACTGCGTTAAATAATTAACGGCAGCTATTTAACATAGCAACTCAGCGTCTATTCTACCACGAAACAAAGTTTATCCAAAATGATAATGAAAAAGCCAAGGAAGCATGGGGCGCCACCTTGGCAAATAATAAGATCCCTTGGCTTTTTCGTTCAAGTATTATCTGTTCTAAGCGGGATATAGCTCCCGTCGTCTAACAGAACAAGAATTTCTGAGCCAACAATCGCGCTCTCACTGCGAGCCGATAGCCAGAAAGTTCTTTCGTGTGGCAGATATTCTACCACACGTACGAATTGATAACTGCCTTCTATTTGACGAATGGACTCATGCTTTGGTTCTTCAACAAGCAGAGAAGTCAAACCGAGACTAACGCCAACTATCAACAAGAGCACGCTTAGAACCATGGACTTGCCACCGTCCCCGCCTGATACCAGCAGAAAGATAATTCCCGCAATCAGCAGAACGAGACTGAGCAACAGTGCTACAGGAGCGTGAGAGCAAGAAAATGGACGCTCAGATGGCTCAAGCTAAGGATAAAATGAATACGGCTAGAAGACGCTAGTCTAGTTTAGTACCAGATTCATTATATGATCCAAAAGCTGCAGATCCAACGTAGTCAGTACCATTAATAGACAGCCAGTGAAGTGTTATATTGTCATTACTTGAGCCGCTAATCCAGCACGAGAACATAATTTGCGCACCAGACTTTTTATACTTACCGTTCCAGCGTAAGAAGGCTATTGGATTGCCAGATTCATCGTAGCCACCGGCTTTATCGTCGAAGTATTTACCATAGTTAGTGGCCCATATGATGTTTATATCATTGAGGTTAATATAACGGCCGATGAGCGCAGCATCTTGGCAGTATTTTTCGGCAGTATTTTCTGAAATAACATAGCGAGTTGGAGTTCCTGGCTGTTCCGGTGTATTTCCATTTGATTCTGGAGCAGGATCGGGTTCTGGACTTGGTTTAGTTACGACTAAAACAATAAAAGTACCGGAATTTACAGTATCACCAGCATTAAGAGACTGAGATTTTACGGTCCAATTAGATTTGACTATAACATCACGTCCATCATCACTTTTTATTTCAACTTTGAAACCCCTACTGCGGAGATCTTTATATGCGGTGTCGGCTTGTTGACCAGTAACATCGGGTACTTCAATAGACGAGGCAGTTGTATCTTCGGAACTATTATTTTGTTTGGTTGGCGGCGCAAAGCTACTTTTTGGTAGCAATGATCCTAATAAAACTAAAATGATTATTATAATAATCCAAATCCACCATTTCTTGTACCATTCTTTACTTTTTACTAGTCGCAGTTGATTTTTCTGCATTCTTACTCCTATCTCCCACCATATTAGATAGTTTAATTATACACTAATTATGATATAATTAACATATCGATTGCGGTGCTAAATAGCGCCGTTTTTATTTACTTGTTGTTTGGCACTGCTGATTTAAATGATAGGAAACCATGGCAAGTAGCGATCTCACACTAACAATAAAGGCAAATTCTTCAGCAGCTGAAGCAGCGTTAGCCAGGGTTATTGACCAAGTCAATAAAATGGCCAACCAGACTGATAAAGATTCAAGTCGCTCGAGTGCGGCCTTTGATAGAATTTCTGCGGCAGCAGTTGCGGTCGGTAATGTTATTGCCAATGTTGTGACAAATGCGTGGTCTAAAATGACCGCTCAAATAGACAATGCGATAAAACGTTTTGATACTATGAATAATTTTCCTCGAGTGATGGAGAATTTGGGTATCGCGAGTGATAAATCTGCGGCAGCAATAGCCAAAATTGCAGATAAACTGAAGGGATTACCCACCGCATTAGACTCCGCAACTTTAAGTGTACAGAGGTTAGTCAGTAAAAATGGCGATATTGACCAATCAGTTGAGTTATTTTTGGCAATGAACAATGCAATTTTAGCTGGCGGAGCGCCAATGGACTTACAAAGAGCAGCGTTAGAACAGCTAACTCAAGCATATACTAAGGGTAAACCGGATATGATGGAGTGGAGGAGCATGATGTCAGCAATGCCGGCTCAGCTAAAACAAGTGGCTGCTGCAATGGGTTATGTTAATGCTGATGCGCTAGGAGAAGCACTGAGAAACGGTAGCGAGTCGATGGATGCATTTATGGATACATTTGTGAGGCTAAATAAAGAGGGTATAGAAGGTTTTGCGAGCTTTGAGCAACAGTGCTACAGATGCGTTATTTATAAAATCCAACATAACTCTCACCTCCAAGAGATCTGAATGTACAAAGGTAGCGCCCAAACCACCTAATGTCTGCATTCTATCACATTTATGTTAAAAAGTCAAGCTTAACAGGGCCTAGAGTCAAGTTCCCGCAAGAAAAAAACCGCTCCTGATTCACAAGAACGGCTTAAGTAACAGCGTGGTGCGCGGTAAAGGACTTGAACCTTCACGCCTTGCGGCACATGCTCCTAAGGCATGCGTGTCTACCAATTCCACCAACCGCGCGAAACCTGAGATTATTTTAGCAAATTACCGCATTATTTTCAACTCGCCGTTATCGTCTTCGGGAGCTTGTTGGGCTGGACTCGCTACCTGCGCCGCTGCTTGCACAGGTACTGGCTGCTGTGTTGGTTCATTTTTTGTTGTTGTTTCAACAACGTTTTTCTTGTCTTTGTGGTGATGGTGTTTTTTGTCGCCCTCGTCAGGTGGCCGAGCTTGAACTTGTGAGCGCTTGGTCAGCCAATCGTCCAAAAACGTCGAGCCTCCACTAGGAGCCTTGGGTGCACTGGCGCTTATCTCTGGTCGTGCTACTGGACCTATTGGCTGAGCTGTTGGAGTGCGACCACCATAAGAAACCATCTTTAGATGCTCTAGTTCCTCCTTCTTTTTCTCTTCTGCTTCGACGGCACCACTATTCAGGCGCTCGTGCCTTTCTTGCTCCACCTCGGCGCGCGGACGACCATATTTAGCCAGCGACAGCCTTTTCACTGCATCTGCAAGATCTGGGTTAGATTTGCCCATTGGCGGAATCGTACTCATGGTAAACGGCTTCGATGGATAGCCGTCTACTAGCACTTTAGTAATAGTCATATAATTCGGTAGACGCTGCATGTCCTCTATATCAAAAGTAGGACTAAAGTTCTTGACCAACTGTTCAGCGTCTTCAAAACCAACTCGACCAATCAAGAACGAGCCGGCGTTACCGATAATAGCCGACTTGATTTTATCCGTTAGCTGCGACATAAACTGGTTCGCCACTATCAAGTTCAGGCGGAATTTTCGAGCCTCTGACAGAATCGACTCAAAACTATCTGTGGCAAAGTTTTGAAACTCGTCCACAAACAGACAGAAGTCGTGGCGCTGCTCTTCTGGGATATTGACACGGCCCATAGCTGCCGCCTGAAATTTCATCACAAACATCATACCTAAAAGTTTAGCGTTGACTTCACCCACGGCGCCCTTAGACAAATTGACCAGAAGTATTTTCTTGTTATCCATGATGTCTCTCAAATCCAACCCTGACTTTGTCTGACCTAAAATGTTTTGGGTCATGGTAGTTTCAAATTGCGCCCACTTGGATACCACCCAGCTCGTCACCTCGCCAGCATCATTAGAACGTTGAGCATTTGGCCACTCCTGTGTCCAAAATAACTTGGCGCGATCGTTCGTCAGGTGCTGTATCCTCGACTTGACGTACTGCGGATCCAACAAACAGGTCGGAATATCCATAAAGGTACCACCTTCTGGCGAATCCATAATCAAGTGTGCAGCGTTACGCACGATATTCTCCATACGCGGCCCGACAATACCAGTGTGCCCAGGGTCATACAGCGAGTACAACATACCGACCGTTTCAGAGATAATAAAGTCCTTGGTCTTCACTCGGTCAGGATCATTTGGGTCAATTTCAAAAATATTCATACCTATTGGGTGCGATAAATCTGCTGGGTTAAAATAAATTATGTCTTCAACACGGTTTTTTGGTACCATACCAAGTAACCGCTCCACCGCGTCGCCGTGCGGGTCAATAAAACAAAAACCGCGCCCAGCTATCATGTCCTGCAAGGCCAAGTTGACTTCAAGGACAGTTTTACCCATACCAGTACTACCCATGATATAAATGTGGCGACGACGATCATCTTCACTAAGCCTGATTGGCTTCTCTACGCCACGAAAGACGTTGTTTCCCAGCAACAACCCTTCTTCTACGATCTTTGACGGACCGTCTACCTGCTTAAATTCCTGTCTGACTAACGCAGAAGTTGGAACGCTGTCAGCCCTCGGCAAGTGAAACAGCGTGGCTAGCTCCACCGTGTTCAAGATGTTAGAGTTAATAGTCTGCGGAAAAAAGCGCATTATGTAACTGGTGACCAGTTTGCGAATATCCTTAGTCGGATAGAATTTAAAACCGTTATAAATTGGCGAATCGAATTGAGAAAAAACGGACACTACGTTGTTGAGCAACACCTGGGCTTTGGCGTTAGTATTGGACGAAGTGACCACACGGATTAACGTTTCATAACCCGCCTGACGAGCCTTGCCCTCCAGAGCGTCCACCAGAGCTTCTTCGTTTTTTGAAAGCGGCTTTTGCTCAGATTGATATTTCTCATACGTCTTAACTTCTAGTGGCTTGGCCAATATGGTAGTCCAACCCTTGGTTAGCTTACTGGCTTCAGATGAATCAATTTTTTTACCTTTCTTCAGATTATCAGCATACCGTTCGCCCTGAGAGCGCCAGCCTGGATTTGCCGGTCGCAACATAATTTGTATGCCCACTCCGTCGTCCTTTTCTGCCTGCGACAAAACGTTGAGCAGAGCAATCATGCCGTCTTTTTTGGTCTCTTCATATGAAGCAATCGGGTACGCATAATCTTTTTTCAGGAAAAATTCACCCCCCAGAGTGCTGTTTATTTTACCAACCTGATTAAAAACATTCTCGTCATTTAACGGCTGCAAGCGCGCCATCGGATAGGCCGCCAAAACAGATTGCTCAATTGTGTTCATCAAGATGTGCGGAGCAGAAACATAGAAATGGACGACTCCTTTGGTCGCTGTAATTTCAAATGAAATGTGGCGCTGACCGTGCAGGCGACTCTTAAAACCCTTTAGCGCAATACTTGAAATTATATTGTACATAGTTTGAGATTGAGAAATAGACTCCTCTGTTACGTCGCGCGCATCGCGATTTCCCGCATCAATGTCATCAGTTGGCGGTGGCAGGTGTATCATAAAAGAAACCATCTTGAGGCCACGCTCAAAATTTTTATCAGAGCGCAAACGAGTTTTATAAATATGCCAGGCTACAAGAATAGCAGCCAGCACTGCAGCCACCACTATAACAACACCGACAATTATACCACCCATGATTCATTTGTCGCCGCTAAGCGGCCTTATTTCCCTCACCATAGCGCACAGATCGATACTCATCTTTTAAGTCGTCAAAACGTTGTTTTTGGGCGTGCGGATCGTCTTTAGTCTCTTGAATAATTGCATTTCCCTTTTCCACCCAGGCTTTCTCAATACGGTTAGCATGGCCGGCCACTGTTGGCGCTTTTTCGTTAGGGTTTGTTTGCGGCTGTGGCTGGGCTGACGCCGGAGAAGTCTCCGCTGGCGGTGGGGCTAGTTGTGGTTGAGGCTGCAATGCGCCTGGCTGCGCTTCTTGGTTAGAAACAGCTTGCTCAGTCTCATTACCCGCCTGAATCGGTGCCTCAATGTTCTGTGGTTTAGGCAGTTGCTCAAAACCCGCAAAAGCATTTGGAGCCTGCTCTTGACTTGAATTGTTGATTTCTGGGCTACCGCCCCCAAAAGAATTTCCCGTATCCATGCTTAAAATTATAGCATATTTCTTGATGCAAGCAAGATTAGAATCGCTTGTTTATGAAGAATATTGCCACCACTTCAATTAGAATTACCACCAAGACTTCTGGCAAGTTTACCGCGCCCAGCGAAAAGAACGACATGATAAATATCGGCGCCAAGGCCAGCACCCCTGAGATATATTGCACTTTGCGCATGCGTATTTTGCGCACTTTTTCACGCTTTTTGTTTATTTTGGCGGTAATCAACATGGCTACGCTATAAACGATGCAAAAAATAATACCGTAAACAATCGTGAACACCCCGACAACACCGAACAGCCCGATTGAAACGGGATCTGTAAAAGCAAAAATCAACGCTAAAGCGCCGATCCCAAGCAATAATCCTATTAATATCAAATACCTATGCTTCATTCCTTTTACATATTACCACAACTTTTAGGTTTTGAAAGAGTTAAAGAGGCTTCGCCGAACGGTTTGAGGATCATCCGCCTAAAACCAATTTACTATTGAGCGCGATCTCACAGGTTGTCCGGCAGAAGCCGACTGACCGCTCCTTATACGGGAGCATATTTTACAATTAGCGGAGCTCCGACTATTATGGACTACGTCGAATTTTGAATTCGAAATTTTCGGCGTGCTCAACGCTTATGTCCATCATAGTGGTTAGACTATACTTGTAAAAATATAGTCACTCCCACTATGATGTGTTTTAGCTCTTTTTTTGGTATTTTATTGTTCATTTTAAGAGCTTTTTTGGTCAGTTTTTGTATGTGCTAGCTTTTAATTTTTGTTTTCAATATTTGATGTATTTTAAACGTTTTTATTTTTTAAAAGCTTGGTTTAAGTCTAACAGATTTTATTCAAAAAGTCAATGCTTTTATGTATTCATTAGCGTTTTAACCATGTTGTTATTTATACAATCTTATACTGTTGAAGTGCCTGCTTATGAATAAGTTTTTTATAATTTTAGTGTTGTAATAATAACAACATTCTTGCATTGCCTCATGCGTTTTTGTTGGATTATGTGAGGCATGGTGGCCCTACGGATATGCAAGGCTTCACGACATTTAGTGACACACCCCCCAAACCTAAATTTATCCAAGTATTTTTTGACTAGTGTTTTGCTAAAAAACACAATAAGTACAAAAAGCTGAGCTTGGGATAACGGATAGATAAATACGCTATGGAGTCTAAATGAAGGTTTATTCTCTTACAAAATTCGTGACCTATCAAGTTCCATAATTCATTAAGTTGTTCAGCTTTCTGAACATTGTGCTTGTGCTGTTGCTATCTTGCCGTAAGTTTGGTATAATACCAGAAGATCTATGGAAAGATTTTGGGGCTGATATAGCTTTCGACAATTGGACATTAACAAACTAATCTGCTGGACAGTTGACAACTTTATAGTCGTATTAAGTGCAAAAGATTCTTTTGTAGCAAAGGTTAAGAACTTTTTCCAAGTTCCAACTTTTGCGCCAGTTGCTGCTTAAGTTTTAATTTAAGCTTTTAGATTTTATCGCAACCGTCATTTTTCGCGACTCGACATAACGAAAAATGACGTCATATTCATGTCGATCGCACGCTCAAATCTTGTGAGTTTTTGCGTGCTAAATATCTCACAATGTGGCCACAAAGAGCTTTGAAAATTTCCGTGCTTTTGGCCACACGGATCGTGAAATTTTCTAAGTCCCGTAGACGATTAGCTAGTTACCTTTTGGACGCGGGGGCAGTACCCGCCAGCTCCACCAAAGTGCCTGATTTTTACAGTTTTCCACAGGTTTATAAATGAACAAATTTTTTATCAAAAATGCTTGACATAAGCGTTTTTATTTGATATCCTAGAGGTAGGTTCTGAACAAATAACTTAATCAGTTAAATGGGGGGAGCCTAAGCAAACACAAACATTATGTGGGGAGCCCGAAACCTACAAAAACAAGTCGGGCACCAAACTCTTTCCAATATTAACGGCTACCAACTCTCGCAGGTAGCCGTTCTTTGTTATTGAAACAGGAACTTTGTGATACAATAAAATTACTATGATTGCGAGAACTAATTCTGTTACGGTTTTGGGTTATTCTGGCGTGATTGTCGACATAGAATGTCACGTCACAAAAGGCTTACCGAGCTTCCAAATCGTAGGGCTCGCCAACAAAGAAATCGGCGAAGCCCGCGAACGTGTACGCGCAGCAATCACAAACTCGGGCTTCAGTTTTCCGCCTAAGCATGTCACGATCAATATGGCGCCAGCCGACACAGCCAAAGACGGCACACAGTTTGATTTACCAATTGCCGTGTCGATTCTACAATGTTCCGAGCAACTGTCGCAAAGTTCGACTGACAAAGTTTTGTTCGCTGGCGAACTAGGACTGGACGGTAAACTACGTTCGATTCGCAGCTCACTGGCTATTGCGGAAGCGGCCGCTAAGCACGGTTTTGAGACAATTATCCTGCCTAAGAAAAATGCTCAACAAGCAAGCTTGATCGATAACATTAACGTCATTGGCGTGGAATCTTTATCTGACGTTGTGCTGCACCTTTCTTGTGAAAAAATTGTTAAACCAACAACAAAATTGAGCACCTGTAAAAACGTTGTTAAAAATACAACTGAAATTACAGACATCTCTGATATTAAAGGTCAAGAATCCGCAAAGCGCGCCTTGGTGATTGCAGCAGCTGGTCACCACAACATAATATTTTCAGGCCCACCCGGAGCTGGCAAAACCATGCTGGCCAAGGCTTCACTAGGGTTATTGCCGCCTATGACCAACAGCGAAATTTTTGAGGTTACTAAAATTCACTCACTGACGTCGAGTTCGGATAAAATTATAACCAGCCGACCGTTTCGATCACCGCATCACACGGCTAGCCACATATCGCTCATTGGTGGCGGCTCTAAACCTCTACCTGGGGAAGTTTCCCTGGCGCACAACGGAGTGCTATTCCTAGATGAACTGCCAGAATACTCTCGTCAGACCCTAGAGTCTTTAAGGCAACCCCTAGAAGATCGCAAAATTAGCGTCAGTCGTAGTGCAGGCAAGTCTACTTACCCAGCTAATTTTATGTTGATAGCGACAAAGAACCCCTGCCCTTGCGGTTTTTACGGTGATTCGACTAAAGAGTGTACTTGCGCACAAACACAGATATTAGCCTATCAGAAGCGTATATCTGGCCCTCTGCTTGATCGAATTGACATGACCATTAACGTTGCGCGCGTACCACAAAAAGAGCTCCTCGATGCCCCTGTCGCCAAAAAACCGCAAAAAACTTCCGCTGATTATCGCGAGCAGATTATGAAAGCACGTCAAGCTCAACAAGAACGCCAAGAAAAGCCCAATTCGTCTTTGTCTAGCAAAAAAATAATTGAGGTGGCCCAGATGACTGATGGCGCTAAGAAGCTGCTGGAGACCGCCGCTGAAAAACTTGAGTTGTCTGCTCGTTCTTATTTTAAAATTATCAAGGTCGCCCGCACGATTGCCGATCTCAATGAGTCCACTAGAGTCACCGAAAAAGAAATCTCCGAAGCTCTGCAGTATCGCCAATAAAAAATGGCTCCCTGCTCTTTTTTCGACTCCCCAGGCCCTTGTAAAGACACTCGCTGTTTGATATAATAACCAAGGAGCTTGTGTGGGAGTTTTTCATTTGGCGCCCATGCGACTATTAACAAGTAGCGCGGTTCTGTAGCTCAGTTGGTAGAGCAGAGGCCTGAAGAGCCTTGTGTCGCTGGTTCAAGTCCAGCCGGAACCACCATATGCGGGTTTAGCTCAGTTGTTTAGAGCGCTTCCTTGCCAAGGAAGAGGTCGAGAGTTAGAGTCTCTTAACCCGCACCATTTTGCCCAAAAAAGTCCGCGGTCCCGTCGTCTAGCGGTTTAGGATATCTGGTTCTCATCCAGAAGATCGCGGGTTCGAATCCCGCCGGGATCACCAAAACTAACCACTTGAGCGGGTGTAGTACAGTGGCTAGTATGCCAGCCTTCCAAGCTAGAGACGCGAGTTCGATTCTCGCCACCCGCACCAAACACACCTGTCGGGGTGTGGCGCAGTTGGATTAGCGCGCGCGGTTTGGGACCGTGAGGTCGTCGGTTCGAGTCCGACTACCCCGACCACAATACTAACTTTAACAAAACGACGAGGAGTCACTAAGATAGTTAACGCAACTATTCATATCAACGAGGAAATCAAAGCCCGCGAGCTGCGCGTAGTGAGCGAATCTGGCGAACAGTTAGGCGTACTAACTCGAGCTGAGGCGCTAAGAATTGCGGCGGCAGAAGGCAAAGACCTGGTTGAAATTAGCCCAAACGCAGAACCACCTGTTGCAAAAGTGATTAACTGGGGTAAATATCAGTACCAGAAAACAAAAGAGCAGCAGCGTAACAAAAGAAGTTCGCGTTCCGGCGGAGATCTAAAACAGATCAAAGTTGGCCTAAAAATTGGCGAAAATGATCTAAATATCAAACTAAAGAAAATCGATGAGTTTTTGGCCGACGGCAACAAGGTTAAAATTATGATCATCTTTAAAGGGCGTGAAATGGCGCACCAAGAAATCGGTATGGATCTTTTGGATAAAATTATTGACAAACTATCTGACACCGCCGTTGTTGAGAGCAAACCATCAATGGCTGGGCGCAACCTCAGCGTTATGGTAAGGAGAAAATAATGCCAAAAATTAAGAGTCATTCCGGAACAAAAAAACGTGTCCGGTTCACTAAGACTGGTAAAATGCTTCGTGGTAATGCTGGAAAAAATCACTTTCAAATGAAGCAAACTAAGCGCGGCAAACGCGCTAAAGCCACCGATTCACAGATCGTGAAAGGTATCAAGAAATCACTTAAGAGAGCATTGGGAGCATAGCCATGAGAGTAAAACGAGGAGTAACAACCCACGCAAAGCATAAAAAAGTGCTAAAAGCGGCCAAGGGAATGCAGCACAACCGCCGTCGCAGTTTTCGTATGGCTAAGCAGGCCGTTACCAGGGCTCTGCAGTATTCATATCGCGACCGCCGCAACAAGAAGCGCGACCTGCGTAGCCTCTGGATTACTAGGATTAATGCAGCTGCTCGCGAAAACGGCACAACCTATGCAAAACTAATTAACGGTATGAAGGCGAAGAATATCGCCCTAGATCGCAAGGTTTTGGCCGACTTGGCTGTTAATTCGCCCGAAGCTTTTGCCGAGGTGGTGAAAAAAGCTGTTAAGTAAAATTTCATACTCAACAATCAAAAACACCCTGCCAGTTTGACGGGGTGTTTTTTTTGAAAATCGCGCGACAGATTAATTTTTATATTTGCTCGAGACCTTGCCGTCGCTAAACGTAACTGACACATAGCCGTTTTCTGCTAGAGCATTACCATACGAACAAGTTTCCGTTGTATATGTGACATCAGATATTTCATAGCTAGACTCGCTACAGCTACCAATTTCTCTGCCTACCGCACTGCTGACTTCATCTTTAGTCATGCCGTTAACAATTTTATCGTAAATTTCGTCAGCGTTAATGTCGGACTGTGCTGCTTCTTCAACAACATTGTTTATGTCCTCAGACAGCTTATCCAGAGAATTACTTAAAGAAATTTGCATTGATATAGCAATGGCTACAGAAATAACACCGAGAATCAATGTGACGACGGCCTTGGCCCCTGCTCTTTTAACTAAACCGACAACGCCAAATATCGCTGCCAGTGCGCCCAACACTATTGAAGCGTTGTTGATAATAGGGATAAAACTGGTAGCTATTGCCACGATGCCTAGTACAAACCCAGCTGTTACCAGACCACTTTTCTTACTTTTTTCTTCTTTCATATCACCTCCTATATGAATTAATTTTTATCAGCGATATCAAAAAGGACACCGCAAGGTGTCTTAATTCCATTCACAACTAAGCTTAGCGCTCGGCGGTTTATGCGGTGCCCATCTTGAGCGCCACAAAACCCATAGTTGTGATAAATTAAGACACCATCATTGTATCACAATCGCCCAAACAGAGCAAAAACGACTCGATTGCCGAGTCGTTAATGATAGTTAGCCTGCCTGTAAGCCGGGTTCTGTTCTCTTGCGAGAAGCAACCATCTATCTAGACTTGCCGTTGCCGACAAATTCAAGCGGATATGCGATCTGTTAGCGAGCAGCTAATTGGTCAGATCTCCTTGCAGTCAACAGGGTTTACCTACCTCACGCGTCACCGCGCGCGGTTGTGCGCTCTTACCGCACTCGTTTCACCTTTTCCCTTGCGGGTAGTTTCGTTTCTGTGGCACTTTCCCTAAAGTTACCTTCGGTCGCCGTTAGCGACTGTCGCGCTCTGCACTGCCCAGACTTTCCTACTCTTGTGCAAAATCACAAGCGTCGGTCGCCCAGCGGGCTAACGGTTATATTGTAACACAGACCCTTAATTCTCGCTAGAACTCGACACTGGCACTGTTCCTTTGCCGTCTTTGAGAAACCCACCCTTATAAACCGAGCGCCTCTGTAAGATTATTTTGACTCCCTGATTGTCAAGCGGTGTTTCTCTTCACTCTTGTCCACTTTATAATCTACCAGTAGCTCCACAGTGCCTATCATGCTTCAGTTGGCGTAAACGACGGTTCTTTTTGCATTATCGTATACTCTTATTTGCTGCTTGGATTATTTACTTCTTCCTGACTATACACTTCTTCAAACAGGTTGTCTTCAGGCAAATTTAAAAATCTCCTCATTCTCACCAAGTCACCCCTCGGAACGTCATCACTTGATATAAGTTGGATTAAAAAATCTCTGTCTATATCATTGTCGTCCGTAAAAGAGCCTACGTGCCCCCTGACTTCTTTTAGCAAGCTGATAATTTCTTGTCTAGACATCACTTGCAGCTTATCTACAATAATTTTATCAAAATGTAATTCAACTTTGCTGTCTTTAAGCTCTTCGTTCCACCATTCTCTCATCTCTTTTCCTCCTATGTAAATTAAGTGAGTGAGACAGTTTTACGACTTGTCTCAGGTCGTCAGATCAAAAGTTTTTAACTTTTTTTAGCCTGATCACCAGCCGAGCCAATGGCATACGCACCAAGAGAGTTTTTGTGCTCTACGCTAGTGGTCTTGCCATCTTGCGTCGTACGAACCGTTACGTGCAGACCGTAATCTTTGCCCATATTGCTTGTACTAGTGTGCGGAGGTGTTATCGCTCGCGTATCTCGAATTCTACGGTTATTTCGTCGCCCAATTGGATATTATCAGCTTTTCTGACTTTTGCAGGAACAGGAACAAAATGAGTACCGTCACCATAAGGCATCAATGATGTCGGCCATGTAGTTCTGCCTATAGTGGCGTTCACCGCTATTAAACCGCGGTCTGCCAGATCTTTGTACGGTTGACTCATATTTTTAGGAACGCGCACAAACCACCACGGCATATTGCAGTCGGCAAACATTTCTACGATTCCACTAAACTTTTCTGTCATATTGAATATTTTATCATAGGTCATAAGAAACAAAAACCAGGCGGCTGCGCCCATCATCTCTCTTTATATCTTACTGGCTTATGTTTTGATAGTTTCATTTGAATCTTTTTCGTCATTTGTTTGATGGTTTTATGGTTAATTTTCGCGATGCGATATTTGTTATAGTAACACCAGCCAGCAATCAACAACATCACGCCAGCGCTACCGAGCGTATTAACAATGCCAACGATATTAATTTCAGCCAACGTAAAGAAAAGCAACGCCGCTCTGGTCGCCCCGACCACGTCAACCCAGACAATTTCACTAAATGGCGCGTTGCGAACTTTGCGCGTGGTGGGTAGTTCCGCTAGTCGTGTCACCAGCCACAAAGCCACCGCGTTGATGTAAGCACTGACACCCAGGTAATATGACACGATGATCAAACCTGCGACTATGGCGATAATCATGTCAAACGGCTTGTAGCTCCAATGCGTATGACCAAATTTTTTATACGAAAATATAGAGAGAACTAATAATATACCAATAAGCACAGCGTTCAAGGCGATATTAAGAGTGAGATAAATCCCGCTGCCAACTTGCCAAACAAAAACCGTGGAAAACACCGCGTTGACGAAATACATCACCCAAGTAGCAAGCGAAATTTGGTGCAATCCCCTTAGCGTCATACGAAATCGCGCTGCATAAATCGCGATGGTCATCACAATAGAAGTGGCAAAGATTAGTTCGACCAGTATGTTCATTGTGAGCTATTATAACACAAATAAAAACCCTCCTTTCGGAGGGTCTCTATATAAATCGGCACCGTGCTAGTTTCCCACTTGCGCAGTATAATCGCCGCTGCTGGGCTTAACTTCTGTGTTCGGAATGAGAACAGGTGTTTCCCCAGCGCCATGGGCACCGAATCGACGCTTCTCTCGTCAAGAGAGAACCGCCTATCGATGTCAATGTGCTAAATCACTATACATCTTAACAATTTTAAAGTCAAGCGTAAGTAATTTCATGGATTGAACGAGTTATTTAATAACTCAAGTTACCAATTTAGTCTTAACAATGAGCTCAAGACAAAGTTCACACTTTTTCCTGAGTTCATTGTAGCAAAAAAGGTCGATGGACTATTAGTACGCTTCAGCTTCACATGTTACCATGCTTCCACCTTGCGCCTATCAAACTAATCGTCTATTAGTGTCCTAGGAAACCTAATCTTGAAGTCAGTTTCGCGCTTAATATGCTTTCAGCGCTTATCTGATCCGCACATAGCTACTCGGCAATGCGGCAGGTGGCCACAACCGATACACCAGAGGTGCGTTCACCCCGGTCCTCTCGTACTAGGGGCAAATCTTCGCAAGTTTCGACGTCCACACCGGATATAAACCGAACTGTCTCACGACGTTCTGAACCCAGCTCGCGTACCACTTTAATCGGCGAACAGCCGAACCCTTGGGACCTGCTCCAGCCCCAGGATGTGATGAGCCGACATCGAGGTGCCAAACAGCGCCGTCTATGTGAACTATTGGGCGCTATAAGCCTGTTATCCCCGGGGTAACTTTTATCCGTTTGCGCTGGCACTCCCACATGCATTAACATAATGTTATTCCAGCGGATCACTTACTCCGACTTTCGTCTCTGATCGGAATGTACTCCTCACAGTCAAGCTGGCTTTTGCGTATACACTATCACTACGATTTCCATCCGTAGTTAGCCAACCTTTGAACGCCTCCGGTACTCTTTAGGAGGCAACCGCCCCAGTTAAACTACCCACCACGCACGGTCCTCATGCCGGATAACGGCATAAGTTAGATGTAAATTATAACAAGGTTGGTATTTCACATTGCGACTCCACCAATACTAGCGTATCAGCTTCAAAGTCTCCCAACTATACTACACATGTTAGAACCCACAACAATGCGAAGCTGTAGTAAAGCTCCACGGGGTCTTTTCGTCCTGGTGCGGACAGACGGCATCTTTACCGCCAATGCACTTTCACCGAGTCCTTTGCTGAGACAGTGCCCACATGATTACTCCATTCGTGCGGGTCAGAACTTACCTGACAAGGAATTTCGCTACCTTAGGACGGTTATAGTTACCGCCGCCATTGACTAGGGCTTCAGTTCGCACCGTGAAGCACTCACCTTAACCTTCCAGCATTGGGCAGGAGTCAGCCCCTATACATCCACTTTCGTGTTAGCAGAGACCTGTGTTTTTGATAAACAGTTCCGTGGGCTCTTTAGCTGCGGCCTCCACACTAAATGTGTTAGCACGTCGCAATTTCCACTAGAAATTCATCACTGAATTTTCCTGACATTGTCTTGTTTTGCAGAAATCACGGCTACCACACTTGGTGTGGAGGCAGACCTTATCCCGAAGTTACGGTCGCTGTATTGCCGAGTTCCTTAGCAAAGGTTCTCTCGTAATCCTTAGTCTACTCGACTCGAGCACCTGTGTTGGTTTGCGGTACGGGTGGCCACAACCACATGTTAACTGACTTTTCTTGCCATCCTATCCTCAGGAATTCGACTTCCGAAGAAATCGTTTCATTCCCGGCGCCCAAAAGGGACACACGGTTAGACGGATACATACCAAGAATCCGCTCCTGATTATTAAATGTGAATCGTTAACTAAGCTGTTGCCAGTTCAGGAATATTAACCTGATGTCCATCGCCTACGCTATACGCCTCGGCTTAGGCCCGACTAACCCTGGAATCATTACGATAGTCCAGGAAACCTCGCTCTTACGGACGGCAGGATTCTCACCTGCCTTATGGTTACTCATTCCAGCATTCTCACTTCCTAACGCTCCACCAGACCTCACGATCTGGCTTCACAGCCGATAGGAACGCTCCTCTACCACTCCTTACGATGAACAAAATTTATGAAATTATTTCGTTAAGTAATTCAGAAAATTCAACTGTTCCTAAATCTTCAAAAGTAAAGTGTCCTTTATCGTCAAAAGTTGTAATCTTCATATTGTCGATTCCATCTTTCAAGATTTTTACACTTTCCTTGATAGGACTTTCATCGTCTGTCGATTCAAACAACAAAACTCCGTCGGTTCTGTCAACTAACTTCCTGTTAATTTCAAATTTAAAGAAGTTTTCATCAAGCGTATTTGACCATTCTGTATCGGCCGTCTTAGTTATTCCGAGCCATGGCGCAACAAAAACTACTTTTCCAACTTTTACATTATTCTCACTTAGATAACGTATAAGGAACCCCCCCCCCGCAACTATGGCCGACTAAAATCGTGTCATCTTCAAGCGGGAAGCGTTCGAATTCTTGTTTCCAGATTTCATACACAGGGTAAAATGAGTTTGGCATTTCGGCCGCAACTGCATGAATGTCGCGAACCACTAACTCCTTCGATAACCACGGAAACCAATGAGAATTACTTGCTGTTGGAAACTGCGTATCGTAATACTCGTTTTACTTGATGTGCCGTGAATCAAAATCGCTTTTGTCATGCTGACATTATATCATAAACTTTGTTCATCGCAAGAAGTCCATGTCTTCGGTAATACACTTAGCCCCGTTACATTTTCCACGCAAAATCTCTTGACGAGTGAGCTGTTACGCACTCTTTAAATGAATGGCTGCTTCTAAGCCAACATCCTCGCTGTTTAAGAAATTTCACCTTGTTTCCCACTTAGTGTATATTTAGGGACCTTAGACGATGATCTGGGCTGTTTCCCTTTTGAGCGACGAACTTAGCTCCGCCGTTCTGACTGCCATGATAGTTTTTATCGGTATTCGTAGTTTGATAAGGGTGGGTACCGTTTCCAGCCCCAGTCCTTTTCAGAGCTCTACCCCCAACAAATATCACATGACGCTAGCCCTAAAGCTATTTCGAGGAGAACCAGCTATCTCCGAGTTCGATTGGCATTTCACCGCTAACCACAAGTCATCCGGGAGCTTTGCAGCGCTCTACGGTTCGGCCCTCCACTACCTGTTACGGCAGCTTCAGCCTGCTCATGGTTAGGTCACCCGGTTTCGGGTCTAATCCTATGTACTTGAGTCGCCCTATTCAGGCTCGCTTTCACTGAGGCTACGCCAATTGGCTTAACCTTGCACATAAAATTAACTCGCTGGATCGTTCTACAAAAAGCACGCCGTCAGGGGACAAGCCCCCTCCGACTCCTTGTAGGCAATAAGTTTCAGGCTCTATTTCACTCCCCTCCCGGGGTTCTTTTCACCTTTCCATCACTGTACTAGTTCGCTATCGATCATATACTATATTTAGCCTTGGCAGGTGGTCCTGCCAGATTCAAACAGGGTTTCTCGTGCCCCGTCCTACTCGAGAAAACATACATAATGTCAACACCACTTTCGTATACCGGGCTGTCACCGTCTTTGGCGGAACTTTCCAGTTCCTTCTACTAGCAATGTTATTTGTATCATTATCCACTCAGTTACCGCTGTTGGTTTTAAGATTTAAAACTCTCAAATGAAAGTCCTAAATCCTAAAATTATGTTAACTCACAACACCCTTAAGCATTGGCCGGTAAGCCATATCAATCACATCTTACTTTGCTTGATTTTATGAGGCTGAGGGCGCTTAAAGCGCGCCCTCGCCTTTTGTGCCCCATAAGGAGCCCTACCAGAAAAACGCGCAAGCACGCCTTAAGTATTCTGGTACCCTGTCCAGGATTTGCACCTAGAAATCTTTCACCCCCTAGGTGAACGCTTTGCTTTAAGCTAACAGGGCTGGTCGACATGAAGGGATACGAGCCCCCACCTCTTTATTGGCCACTATAGCGACCGACAAAGCGCTCTGCTTGAGCTACATGTCGATGAAAACGAGCGGTAGGCGCGCGATAAGCGCGGGGGGGTACTGGTGTCTATGGACAATCCAACTACCACTGTAAACCAACTCGTTTTCGCTTTGCTGTGCACCAAAGTTTGCGACTTTAACAACTCACCCAGGAGAATCCCGTGCTTTGGTCAACGGTGCATAAGCAAAGTAAGATATGATTGAAACTTAAAAGGTTTGGGCTGTTCCAATTTCGCTCGCCACTACTTTCGGAATCATTATTTATTCTCTTTTCCTCGTCTTACTAAGATGTTTCAGTTCAGACGGTCTCCTCGCGTTAAGCTATGAATTCACTTAACCGTGCCCGTGGCTTTCCCCACGGCGGGTTTCCCCATTCGGACATCTCCGGATCAAAGCTTATTGGCAGCTCCCCGAAGCTTATCGCAGCCTCTCACGTCCTTCATCGGTAGTATATGTCTAGGCATCCTCTTATTGCCCTTGAGTACCTTTTTATGCATTGACTAAATTGGTAATTGAATCATTAAACTCAACTAACAACCGTCAATCCTATTTCGAAAAGTTTTTCGGGATAACATCTACTCTTGATAGAATAGAAATTATCTCAATATCTTATCATCATAAAGATAACGCTAATCGCATTATCTTCGTTTCAATTTTCTTACGATTGAACTTTAATTGTTAAATTTCGTTAATCCACCTGGGCGTCAAACTAAAGACTTGGCCGTCTTTATAATCTCTCGCTCAAATAGAATTTCTAGAGGTTTTTCTGCAAAACTTAGATAACTGAGAGCCATTTTAGCACAAAAAAAATCAGAAAGCAAGAGCTTTTATGAATTTTTTTAAGAAAATGTTTTCTGCCTGATGAAACGCGGTCCTGAGCGTCGTAAAAATATTGACAAAATACATATTGGTTATATATAATTTTGGACATAAATGTAAAAACAAAGGAGAACAATGAAAGAACAAGAAAATACTGAAAATACTAGTGACAACAGCGGCAATGCTGACGACAACACCGAACAGCAGACACCCGCACCCGCAAAGCAAGTCCCGCCTAAGAAGCAGAATGTCTTGTCGGATGGAGCCAGAGCAGTGCGCCGGGTTTGTTCTTACATCACCATCTCTGCAACATCGGTTTTTGTTTTTGTGGCCGTAATAGCACTGTGGCTGGACATGGGCGGCGAGATAGTTTGGAAATCATTCGCCAGCCTGGCAATTGTTGGCCTCGGCGCGCTTATTGTCTCAGCTGTTGCACCGCTAATCGACAGGCGCTAGCATTTGACAACAAGTCGGCCGCTACTGCGATCGCTTGGCTTGAAGTTAGTTTTGTTTTTGAGTTAGAAACTATCGCTAAAAACTAGTCAAAACAAACAGCAGCAACCCGACGACAACGCCGATTGTGCCGCCTACGAACATTTCCAGTGGTTTGTGACCCCGCGCATAGTACGGCATCTCAACATCTTTATATTGTGATTTTGACAACATTTTCTTAATAGCTATACCGTTTTCACCTGTCGCGCGACGTACGTTCACGGCATCTGTCATAACTATAATAGCCAGAGTAATGGCTATACCAAAACTTGCCGACCACACACCGTCCGCCAACGCGACATATGCGGCCAGAGCCATGACAGTTGACGAATGACCGCTAGGCATTCCTCCTGTCTCGCTAAAAGTTTTAACAAGGCCTTTTTTCTTTGACTCTTTTGGCTCTGTTATGTAAGAAACGGCGAGCTTGGCGATCGAACCAACCAAGTATCCGCAAGCGGCTGCAATTGCATACATTATTTATTGTCATCCTTTTCGGTTTCTTTAGGAATCAGGGCTACCGATGCCACCGAGTCGCCTTCAGCTAGTTTCATGATTCTCACGCCTTTGGTAGCGCGCCCCAAGGTCGGCACCGCATCAAGGCCCACGCGAATGGTGATACCTTTTTCAGAAATAGCTAGCACCTCGCCATTGTCTTCGCCCACTTCGCGTACGTCTACAATATTGCCAGTCTTCTTATCGACCACGGCAATTTTAATGCCCATACCGCCACGATGTTTGACCTCGAAATTAACTACCTTAGTCATCTTACCATAACCGTTACTACTGACTACCAAAAACTGCTTGTCGGCTCCCGCCAAATCCATGCCGACCACTTGATCGCCCGGTCGCAAGCGAATACCACGCACGCCCCTGGCCGCACGCCCCATAGCTCGCGCCTCAGTTTCGTGGAAGCGCACAGCCTGACCAAACGAAGTTGAAATAACGATATCGTCCTGACCTGAAGTCCTGCGCACCCACCTTAGCTCGTCGCCATCATCTAATTTAATAGCTATCATACCGCTCTGACGAATGTTGGCATAGTCTTTCACTGCCGTCTTTTTCACAGTACCCTTTACCGTAGTCATAAAGAGATAGCCTTCTGGCGACTCATCTTTACCATAATTAATAATGGTGGTAATTTTTTCTTCTGGCTGCAACTGCAACAGGTTGACCGCCGCCATACCTTTAGCAGCCAAGCTCGCCGCCGGCACTTCGTAGGCCTTAATCCTAAACACACGACCTCTGTTAGTAAAGAAAGTCAACCAATCATGCGTTGAGCAGATAATCACCTGGTCAACCACGTCTTCTTCTTTGGTGGTCAAACCTTTCTTGCCCTTTCCGCCCCTATTTTGCCGACGATAATCACTCTGCAACGTTCGCTTAATATAATTTTCTGTTGTCAAAAGAACAACAGCGTCTTCTTCGGGTATTAAGTCTTCGTCGCTGAATTTACCCAGTTCATGGTTGATAATTTTAGTACGGCGCTCGTCACCGTATTTCTCTCGCATTTCGTCAAGTTCTTCCTTAATGATGCGTAAAATTTCTTTTTCGTCCGCCAACACTTTCTCTAGTTCGGCAATTAATTTCTTCAGCTCTTTGAGTTCATTTTCAACCGCCTCGCGTTCTAGGCCCGTCAGTTTACGCAATTGCATTGCCAAAATAGCCTGCGACTGCACTTCGCTGAGGCCAAATTTCTTCATCAAGTTGGTCTTGGCTTCATCGTAAGTTTTACTTGAGCGAATCGTGGCGATAACTTCATCGATATTATCTAACGCTATCTTGTAGCCCTCGAGAATATGCGCCCGCTCTTTGGCTTTACGCAGCTCAAACTCGGTGCGACGACGCACTACGCTTTGGCGATGCTTAACAAACTCATTAAGAATATCTTTCAGACCCAAAACTCGCGGTTGCAGGCCATTAACCAGCGCTAACATATTATAGTGAAAACTCGATTGCAGCGGCGTCAACTTATACAATTGGTTCAATATCTTTTTCGGATATGCGTCTTTTTTAAGATCAATGACAAAGCGAATTTTGCCGCGTGCAGTCTCGTCTCTGACGGCCGCGATGCCACTCAGTTTTTTATCTTTAACAAGTTCGGCAATTTTTTCCTGCAAGTTTTCTTTTGAAACTCCGTATGGCACCTCACTGACAATAATTTTATGTCGACCTTTTTTATCTTCTTCTATTTCGGCCACCGCACGAATGACTACCGAGCCGTGTCCTGTCTGATAGGCCTGCTTCATTGGCTCGCCACCATAAACAATAGCGCCCGTCGGAAAATCAGGCCCCTTTACATACTTCATTAGTTCTTCAGTAGTAGAATCTGGATTATCAATCAGCAGTTTCGTGGCATCAATTAACTCACCCAGGTTGTGCGTGGGAATATTCGTGGCCATACCCACCGCGATGCCCATACCGCCGTTCAGCAGCAAGTTCGGCAACTTAGCCGGCAGCACTACTGGCTCTTGTTCTGAACCATCATAGTTGTCGCGAAAATTAACGGTGTCTTTATCTAGGTCGGTTAAAAGTTCGTTGCCGGGCTTTGCCAGCCTAGCCTCGGTGTAACGTGAAGCTGCTGGCGGATCACCATCCATCGAACCGAAGTTACCCTGACCGTCGACCAGTGGATAACGCAGGCTCCAATCCTGGGCTAAACGCACCATGGCATCGTAAATTGAAGAGTCGCCATGCGGATGGTACTTACCCATAACATCGCCGACTATACGCGCCGACTTACGGAATTGTCCACCCGGACGAATGCCATTTTCGCCCATAGAAAACAAAATACGCCTATGGACTGGTTTCATACCGTCCCTCACATCTGGTAAAGCGCGATCGACAATAACCGACATGGAGTAGCGCAAGAATGAATCTTCCATGACATTTTCCACTGTACGTTGTTCAACCAGACGACTGTGGGCAACTTTAGTGCTCGTTAGCTCTGTTGTAGCTTTTACAATATTATCTGCATCAAATACTTCGTCAGATTTCACGTTTTCATTTGGCTCTTTACTCATTTTTTACTCCCTAGATAACCTTTCGAACAAGTTTTTTGATTGTAAAATTGACTACACATCGAGATCCTCCAAGTTCAAGTCTTTAGACCTTGCCTGAATAAACGCTTTGCGCATCATTACCTCATTGCCCATTAGTTTGGTGAAAATGGCGTCAGCTTGCTCAGCATCCTCAATACTCACCTGTACCAAAACTCGGTTTGCTGGGTCCATAGTGGTTTCCCAGAGCTGATCGGCGTCCATTTCGCCCAAACCTTTGTAGCGTTGTAACAGAGTAATCCCGGCTTGCTTCACAATATCGTCAGCTGGATCAACATTGGCGCCCTTGGCTTTGCGAGCTTCGGCCAGTTCGGATATTTTAACGTCCTTGGATTCTTCGTCATAAACATAATGTTTAGTCTGACCCTGTTTAATCAAAAACAGGGGTGGTTTGGCTAGATAAACATGCCCACCTTCTACTACGTCTCGCATGAAACGGAAGAAAAACGTGAGCAACAGAGTCGCAATGTGCGAACCGTCAACGTCAGCATCGGTCATGATAATGATTCTGTCATAACGAAGGCCGTTGATATCAAACGCATCGCCAATCCCCACGCCCATACCTTTGATGAGCGAGACTATTTCTTTGTTAGCGAACATCTTGTCGAGTCGAGCGCGTTCGGTGTTTAGTACCTTGCCGCGCAGAGGTAAAATCGCCTGCGTACGTGAATCGCGTCCCGACTTCGCCGAACCGCCCGCCGAATCACCCTCTACAATATAAAGCTCGCACTCGGCTGGATTGGCTGACGAACAGTCAGCCAATTTCGACGGCAGGTTAAAGCCCTCCATGGCTCCTTTGCGCAGAACCCCCTCCCGGGCCGCCCTAGCAGCTTTGCGAGCCCTAGCCGCTAATACGACCTTGCTGACGATTTTCTTGGCTACATTTGGATGTTCATCTAAGTAATAGCCAAAATATTCGCTAATAACCGAGTCAACATATTTGCGTATCTCTGGGTTACCCAACTTGCCCTTGGTCTGGCCCTCAAACTGCGGATCTGGTAACTTAACTAGTATGACTGCTGTTTGGCCCTCGCGAATATCGTCGCCAGTTAAATTGTCGTCTTTTTCCTTCAAAAGGCCGTTTTTGCGCGCATAGTCGTTGACCACACGTGTCATGGCCGTACGAAAACCAATTAAATGCGTACCGCCCTCTGGGTTTGGCACATTATTAGCGTAGGCGTTGACGTTTTCGGCATAGGTGTCGTTATATTGAATAGCAATCTCCACCATGCAATCTTCTACTGGCCGCTCCACGTAAAAAATATCTTCGTCTAATACGTCTTTACCATAATTCAGGTTTTTAACATAGCTCTTGATACCGCCCTCAAAATAATATTCATAGCGCGAATCCGTGGCCTCATTAGTGGTTTTTATCCTAATGCCCTTGGTCAAATAGGCTTGGTGTTTAGCATAATTTTTCACCCATTTGTAATCAAGCCGGATGGGGTGAGCCAGCTCTTGAGTTTCCTTGAAAATTTCGGGGTCTGGGTAGAAAGTAATAGAGGTGCCATGCGGCCGATCGGTTTTGCCGAGGT
The DNA here is from genome assembly GCA_009783235.1 of Candidatus Saccharimonadota bacterium. GTDB lineage: Bacteria > Patescibacteriota > Saccharimonadia > Saccharimonadales > Saccharimonadaceae > WRHN01. The sequence continues at coordinate 101,915 of WRHN01000001.1, read as the reverse complement.
CTTGTAGCTTAGTGGTTGGTTTGCCGCGCTCAAATTCTATTCGATATAGCCTGCTGTTGCTCGTAACTACCTCTGCTATAAACTTGACGCTTAGTGCATTAACCACAGATGAGCCAACACCGTGCAGACCGGTCGCGACCTTATAGCCACCGCCGCCAAACTTACCACCAGCGTGCAGAACGGTCAAAACCGTCTCAAGGGTTGACTTCCCAGTCTTGGGGTGAATATCCACAGGAATACCGCGGCCATCATCAGTAACGCGGCAACCGCCATCAGCTAACAACTCAATCATCACCGTAGTAGCATGACCCGCAATTGCCTCGTCAATACAGTTATCGGCGATTTCTTTAATCAAATGGTGTACTCCTGTATATCCAGTCGAGCCAATATACATACCTGGCCGCTTGCGCACTGGGTCGAGACCCTCAAGTACCTGAATTTGTTCAGCGCCATAAGCGTCGACAGCTTTTTGTTTAGCCATTTATTTCCCCTCTATTAAATTTTTTATAAACTTACTTTATTCTAGCTGATTTTTACGCAAAAATCAAGCGTAGACCCATTAAAATGCGAAAATCGACGTATTTTAATAAAAAAGCGCGGCCCATGTTGCGCATTTTATTAAATATGGAATTGGTGAGCCTGCTGGGACTTGAACCCAGGACACTCTGCTTAAGAGGCAGATGCTCTAACCAGCTGAGCTACAGGCCCTCACGGTGAGTAATTATAACAAAACCATGCTAAAATAACAACATTCGGCCCGGTAGCTCAATGGATAGAGCGGCTCCGTCCTAAGGAGAAGGTTGTACGTTCGACTCGTATCCGGGCTACCACAATTGCAATTTCAGCAGATTTTGGCAGATTTCCTGCCAATTTTTGTTTCGTATTTTTTCAACTCCTGCCAAAGGCAAAAGGGTGTTTGGAGCGAAAATACGAAAGAACTACTTCTGTTCTTACAGATAGCGTTAGCATATTGACTTTTAAACCAAAGTGTGCTATAGTGTGGGTGTAATTGAGTAATCGATTACAAAGAAGGCAAGGTGTTCGCAGAAATTTAACTCTGATTTCTTGCCTCGCACATTCATAATTCGTCTATTTACCTGGTGCTGTTGTTTAGCAGCGTATTTTTCACCTGACTAAGTGAGCGATACGCTGTTAAACAGCAAATAAATCCCCCCGAATGTGGTCGATTCGTAATGAGTCACCACGAAAAGAAAGGAGATTTGCATCATGGCAAATCAAATCACCCCCCCCCAGTCCGCTATCCCCGAGTTTTGGCACGGCATTTATGCCTCCACCGATGAGGAATTGGCTTTTTACGGTCAAAACACCATCGAACAATTGATTAAATATTGGAGGCGTCGAGAGCGCGAAAAAGCTGGTCGCATTAAGGAATATCAGTCCGAAATCAACCTGTTGGACGGTCAAACCGTCGAGACTTTACGCGAAATCGCGGCTCAATACGAAAACCCAGAATTTCCGAAAATTGGAAAATTCGAGGAAGATGAGAGTTGGCAGGATACCGAGCTGGAACCACTTGATGTGGATTCGTGCAATCGCAAAAGCGACACGACTTCGCTCAATGTCTGCGGATGGTGTAAGTATGCCGAAGGTGGCACTCGCCGTTTCAGCTATAACATCACCGCAGAATGTGCCTTAATACCCGAAGAACTAGGCAACGGTAGCAATTACGACGGGAGAGGAGAATTTCATTTTAATACACCTTGTGCGTTGAAGAACGGAACCGATGCTCTCATCAAAACCTGCGTCAAATATCTCACGGCGAAGCGTGAGGAGGCCAAAGAAAGCAAGCGTCGAGCAGCTTCGAAAGTTCGGTATCTGTTGAAAATCGCCAAAATGGCAGAAAAGAAACCGGCACTTTCGAGTGAACGACCATACGATTGGTTTAACCTCGGTGACAAAGTGATGTGTTTCGTCAACTTTGACGGAATAACCTGCGAACCAGGTTTTGTTTCCGGTAAGGTTGTCAATGGCTATCGCCACCACAACGGTCGCGTTTCGGTTATTGCGGATGAAAAAGTCCACAGTAATGCCGATAACAAGGACGGTTGCGGTTTGGTTTACGGTATGTCGCGCCCTGAAGTATTACATGAATGGGAATACGAGTATCTCAAAACCCACCCTGAATTCTTAGAAGTTTGGCTTCGTGCTGCATCGAGCGGGTCTTTACCAAATTTTGAGGCGTCAGCCTTTGCTGACAAGATTTGATCAAAACAGGCGAATTACAGCCCTCTTCCGCAAGGTTGAGGGCTTCGCCATTTCAATTTTTTCGTATTTTCACCCCAAACATTGTAAAAACCTACCATAGATATCATGGACTTAATTAAGTCTATTTTTAATATAAGTATGATTCTTGAAAATGAAAATGCCCCGCCGCATCTGGTTGATACGGAGGGGCGAGCGCACTAATGTGCGCAGGTGACGCGCGGGGACGCAGGTGGTTTATCGCACGTAGCGAAACCAACCTCCGCGCTTGTTCGCGTCGTAGAATCCTTTAACTGTGCCTTTTCGATATGAGCCGTCAGTAATGTTGGCTCTAAAGAGAAACATTCCAGGAGTCCCAGATTCATACATCAGCCCGATAATCTGGACGATTACTGGTTGAGGCATATACATTTTCTCTTCAAGTGGCTTGCCATTGTGGGCGACCATTAACATGCCGCGCTCACTAAACTTAACGCGGAACTTCCGCTCCTTGTCAAACGCATACTTGAACGCGTCGATGAGCTCGGCAGCCGAAGGCCCACCTACAATCTGCATGGATTCTGAAGTGCTATTGGTGGTATTCATACGAACACCCCTTTCTGTTTCCACGTGTACCCTGTGGAATGGGTCTCTATTCGATATTTCTATCGCGCAGTTGTCATACAACAACACAAGCATTGTATCACAGTAATGATAATTTGTCAAGCTTCCCAACCTCACGCAGTATTGTGAGCTGATCCATAATTTATGCTATCATTTAGCTATGCGAGCATAGTACAGCGGTAGTATGCATGCTTCCCAAGCATGAGACGGGGTTTCGACTACCCCTGCTCGCACCAATTCAGAACAAGACGGAAAATTGTCGCCCGAATGGAATGAGCTGATTAAATTCCGAGACGCAGACTGCTTAACGAGCCAAAAGCGTCAATCAGTCTTCCACTTCGCGGGATAAATAAACTCTATTTTTTCCTTCTTTGCCACATATTTTTTCTTTATTTTGGTTCTGTTCGACTTTAAACCCGGCAGGGCTTGTCGACAATATTTATCTAGCTCGCAGAATATATTTTGGCAATCAATGTACTGCAGCGGTCTGTCCCCGATTTTTTGAAAATCAAGCCCCAATCTTTTAAACTCTTTTTCTTGATTGTCGTACATATATTTTATGATGCCCGACTCTGTGTAGCCGTCGATATTCTCAAAACATTTTTTAATACCTCTTTTCGAGCCAGGGCCAACAACCGTAAACTCATTTTCGCTCCAATCAACTGCGTTGCTATAGTTAATGTCCGTAACCAGCTGGTAGGCCATAAAATCGCCAATCAAAGGATAGCTTTTCAAAATATTAAACGCGTCCTCCATTGTTTTAGCCTTCAATATATCCAGATGAGATTTGTCCTTAAGAAAGATTTTTTCCAGTAACGCTAGGTGATTATCGTGTTTCCTGTTGTAACCAAACGCCTTAGTGGCGCAGCTAATATAGGCATCGCTATAAATAGGCTTACCGGCGAGTATGGAGCTCTCTAGAACCTTGGAGTATTTTTTAAAATCGAAAGTAGAGAGCGTTATGTCGCCCGTGGCGTTCTTTAAAAGTTCCCAGGTGGATTCTTTATTGAATAGCTTAAATAGCAATATTCTAAACAGCACATCTTCGTCCGAATAAAATTTGCCATTGTAAATGACGTTTTTTAGTAGATACTGGCTGACCCTGTCGTTAACTCGATAGGCGTTGCAGAACTTATATTCCTGAAAAATCGGGTCGTCAGTCAACGGCCCTTTATCTCCGTTTTTCTTCTTAACAAATATATTTTGCCTCTCGTGGGCAAAATACCAATATAAATCATAAACCTCTTGTCGTTTCTTCATTGTGCACTATTTATTATACATGGTTTTTGGCGTTAAACGAAACTAAAACCCGCGCATAACGCGGGTCTCTGGTTAACGACTTTCGTTAAGTCTAATGCTGCTCATTAGGGTCGTTTTCGGCATCTTCTTGGGTCGCGTGCACCGTGCCGGGCAAGTGATCTGGCGGACCATAAACCGTGTAAAGCTTCAGTTCCGCATCACCAGTGTTGGTAACGTTGTGCCAAGTGCCAGCAGGCACAAAAATCGCCCAGTCGCCCTCGACCTCTTGCACGAAATCTAGGCTGTCCTCGCTCGAACCCATTTCAACTTTGCAATTACCCTGTTCGATACGCAAAAATTGATCGGTATCGTGATGAACTTCCAGCCCTATATCGCCGCCCGCTGGAATGGTCATCACCGTCAACTGGATATTTTTCCCAGTCCAAACAGTTGTGCGAAAATTTTCATTTTCAAGCGTTAACTTTTCGATATTAACTACATATGGCCCCGGGCCGTTATCTGATGTATTCATTTTCCTCCTCCTTGAGTTTTAGTGATTAATAGCTCTATTTTAACACATAATACTCCCCTCATGCTATACTTACTAGCGAATATGATTAAAGCAGTGATTTTTGACATGGACGGTACGCTTATTGACACCGAGCCGATTTGGGTAGAGGCCGAAGTGCACGTACTTTCTGAACTTGGCGTGTCGATTAACCATAGCAATGTGACGGAGACTACAGGCATGCGCATCGACCAAGTGGTAAAATATTGGCACAACAAACACCCGTGGAGTAGTCCGACTATTCAAGACGTCGTAGCTAAAATTCTAGAGCAAGTCGAAAAATACATTATTGACCACGCGCAGGCGTTACCTGGCGCTAAGGAGACTGTGAAATTATGCAAAGAGGCTGGCTATACATTAGCCGTTGCATCGTCTTCGCCCAAATCACTCATCGACCTTGACATCGAAAAGCTGCAAATCAAACGCTATATCGACGTTGCGCATTCGGGCTACGATGAAATTCACGGTAAGCCCGATCCCGCAACTTTTTTAAGCACTGCCCGCAAACTAGCCGTTGAGCCCGAAGAGTGCGCGGTTTTTGAAGATTCTATCAACGGCGTGACAGCAGCCAAGCGCGCTGGTATGTTTTGTGTCGCAGTGCCGCCTAAAAATGTCGACTTGAAAAAATATCACGAAGCTGATGTCATTTTAGGGTCTCTACTGGATTTTGATATTGAGTCGATTAAAGAGTGATTTCGTATGCACATTTATTTGGACTTAAGTTTTCGCGCTCAACAAGATTAAACCCACAACTTTCCATGGTTTTGCGCGAGGCTACATTGCGCACATGGGCGCGTCCGATCAATTTTTTATGACCCCGTTTTGACGCCTCTTTTTTCAGCAGCTCTAGCATGACCTTGCTCAATCCGCTGCCCCTGCAAACTGGCCGCACGCAATAAGCCACTTCGCACACGTTGTCGCTCTCGCCTGGACAAAATTTCAATTTAGCAACGCCGATAGGATAATCTTTCAAATACATTATGTAAGTAATTTTTGGGCTCTGGCTATTTGTTTTGGCAATTTGACGCTTCAGATATTCACGCCACTTGGCGTAACTTAAATGATGCGCGGCGTTGACCCAGCCGATTTCTTCAACTGGAATAGCCTGGTACATTTTCCATTCAGATTTACCCATGAGTTCGTCTAACTCGCGCAAATAATGTTCACTCATTTTACTCAATGAATCCGTGCAAAGTCGAAATAACCGCCCAAACAATAACCACGCCCGCGATTAAAATTAATGTGTGCAGAACTACTTTTTTACGATCTTCTTCGTGGTGAATAGCGGGAATTAAATCACTGGTGGCAATATAAATGAAGAAGCCAGCAACAATGGCCAGCAAAGGCATGAGCGAAATTTCCGCAGCTTCGCCGATGATATAGAAAACCACAGCCGCCACAGTTGTCGCTAACGCCGACAGAACGTTGATTAAAAGAACTCTGCTTTTTTTGACCCCCTTGTGTAACAGCAAGCCAAAATCGCCGATTTCTTGGGGTATCTCGTGAGCTGCAACAGCCAGTGTGACAACAATGCCCGTCTCAATCGAGACCAAAAACCCTGCAGCAATAGCCACGCCGTCAATGAAATTGTGCACTGTGTCACCGACGATAATCATTGGCACCACCGCGTCTACGCGACGCTTATCGTCGCCAGGATGATGGTGATGGAACCATCTCAACAAACTCTCAAAAACAAAGAATATCAATAGGCCAAGCAGTATAAAAAGCGACGCCTGTTGCGGCTCGGACTCTTCCATGATTCCCGGAATGATGTCTATAAACGCTGCAGCTAATAACGCCCCCGCAGCAAACGACGTGGCGTACTCCGCCAACCGCCGGCGCTTCTTGCTACGTAGTAATAAAATCCCACCTATGAGCGAAACCAACCCGCCTAAAAGCGCGCAGATCGCCACCATGCATAATGTATTCATAATTCCAATTGTACCACATCTATGATAATATATCTTCAGCAACGGTTCCATAGCTCAGTTGGCTAGAGCGCAGCATTCACATTGCTGAGGTCGTAGGTTCGAGCCCTACTGGAACCACCAGGAATAGTTTGATGAAAACTCACAAAGAGATTGAGAAATATATTTTACAGATGCCAAATGCGTTTTTGGATTATCCTTTTGGCGAAACCACGGCAGTTTATAAAGCTGGTAACGGCAAAATGTTTGCTTTAATTGCTGAGGGTTCGACGCCAGTGCGCATCAGTCTCAAAGGAGATCCGCAACTTAACGAAACCTTGCGCGAGAGATACGAGTCCGTGCTGCCCGGTTGGCATCTCAACAAAAAACACTGGAACACAGTGTTGGTGACTGGTCAGCTGACTGATGCTGAACTAAAGGATTTGATTCGGCACAGTTTTGAGCTAGTTAACTAAGCTTTTTTCTACTTATTATTCTCAGCATGTTGATCAAGAATTTCGTTAACCATGGCGTCGGCGCCACGATTGTGCTCTCTGTAGACGTGGGTGAATTTTATTTTGTCAAATTTGGCAGCTAATTCTTTGATGCGCTCATAAATCGGCCACAAGTCTCTATTTTTAACTTTGTAAAGACCGTTCACTTGGTTGATAACCAGTAAGGAATCTCCCCTGAAGTCGACATCACGAGCGCCTAGTTCCAGGGCTTTTTCCAACGCCAACAACACGCCGTGATACTCAGCCTGGTTGTTGGTGGTGATACCTAAATACTCACCTCCTCGATAGACCTCCACACCATTTTCATCTTCAATTATAAAGCCGCAAGCGCTGTGCCCAGGGTTTCCTCGCGACCCTCCGTCAGAGAAAACGCGCACACTTTTGTGTTCATTTTCCGCGTCATCACGATTAGCTACGTCCAAGTTTAAACTGCTTTCTTCTGCGTCAGCGTTGTTCGTGTTTTCTAGTACAGCTTCGTCTGCTTTTTCTGGTCTCAACACACCCTCGGCAATTTTATCTAGATGCGCCTGGTTAATGTTTTTGTTGTTCACTTCAACTAGCCCGCTACTAGAAAGATTGTTGCCGGTTAAATTATATATAGTTAAAATTACAACGATATTATTAGCGTATTTACCTTCAACATAAATGTTTTTGAAACTGTGCTCTGCCTTAGCAACGTCTTCTTTTGTCATGCCAAATTTTTGGGCTAATTGCTCAATGGCTTTTTCGGGCTGCTCGTCTTTTTCAAGAAATCTACTGGGTAAACCTAGCCGACCATCTTTATGACGTTTTAAAAAAACCCCGTTCCCAGAATTGAGAACCAGAGCTATTAAAATTTTGGCATTTTCATCATTCATAGTTTGTAATTTTTACAACGATATTGCTAGGCACCTTTTAAGGTGTCCTTCAGCTATCGGTCATTGAATCTCCTGAGAAATCCAAGTGGGTGTCCGCAAAATATCACCACGGTGACATTTATATAGGTCTCCCGTTTAAATTAATGTGGAATCAATTTATGATAGTTAAAGGACACTATAAGTGTATCACAATTATGTTAAAATTGCCAGAAAAATACTGAAGAAAAAGTTGCTGATTCCGCCAATAAAGTTGCCAATTTGCTCACTGAACAACAATACTAGAGCAAGCACTAAGACCAGCCCGTAACGTTCAAGACCGTGCATGATTTTTTTAAATGACTCTGGAGCGATTGAATACAAAATTCGTGACCCGTCCAGAGGTGGAAATGGTATAATGTTAAAAGCAAAAAACCCTAGGTTTACTAATATACCTATCTGGAAAAACTCTGACAAGATGCTGCTGCTCGAGCCGAACTTAACAAACAGACCGGTAAAAATAAACGCCAGCAGCAAGTTCGTTAACGGCCCAGCGATTGCGACTATGGCCATGCCGAACTCGCCAAATTTTAGTCTGGCAGTGTTAATCGGCACTGGCTTAGCTCCGCCAAAAATCGGTGTGCGTACCCCCGCCACTATGCTGCTAAAGGCCAAGAGCATGGGCAGACCGACTGACAAAAACGGGTCTAGGTGCTTTAGCGGGTTAGCACTCAGTCGTCCCGAAACCTTGGCTGTATCATCGCCCAACCAGTGCGCCACCAACCCGTGCATTACCTCGTGCGCAACGGCTGAAATTAAAATCACTATCAAATAAACGACCAACACTGGTAATAAATCTTCCATGAAGTTTATTTTAGCACATAAGTGTTGATTTTTATTGCTATATCTGTTACAATGGTGCGCATGGCAACAAAATGTGAAATCACAGGCAAAGGTAAAATGTTCGGCAACAATGTCGTGCCCGATTCTCAGCACAAGACTCGTCGAGCTTTTAAGCCTAACTTACAGAAAAAAACTTTTATCTTGAACGGTAAAAAAGTTACTTTAAATATTTCTGCAGCCGGCATTCGGACACTCAAGAAAAAAGGTGTTCTTTAAAAAATCTCCCAAGCGGGAGATTTTATTTAGCTTTTTATAAGCGAATATATGGCTGGGCCTTCTGGCAGTTCTTCGATATTTTTAATTTTAAAGCTCGCGCCCTTATCTTCGCACAGGCCGCCGAACTCTTTGACAAACGTTTCTAGACCGTTTTGTGGCACTTCGTATTTCGTGCCGTCATCAAAATGGGTCGGCACCACCACTCTTGGGCCAATTTGGTGAATTATAGCCGAGGCGTCTTTCGCATCAAGAGTATAGCCCCCGTCCCCGACTGGGATAATAACAATATCGACCACGCCAAGAGCCTCAAAACTGTCCTCATCAATAGTGTTGGTGATATGGCCCAGCACCGCCACTCTCACGCCGCCGAGCTCAACACGATACATAGTGGCCTGCTTGCCGTATTCTTCGGGATCAATATAACGACGGACGGCAATGCCCCGCACTGAGACCTCTCCCTTTTCATACTCGCCAGGTTGACTAATGATAAAACCGCTTTGCTTGGTCTCATCTATGAATTTTTCATCTGTAAACAGGACTATGGCTTTTTCACCGTAGTCTTTCAGGCCTGTGTTGCTAGTCGGATCAACCAGTACGATATCGTTCTTAGTTTTAAAAACTATACAGTTAGCGCCTCTATATTCAATCTCCATTTATCCCTCCTCTTTCTCCGTGTTTTCGGTCAAAATCCCCTCAACGTCGATTAAAACATTGTGCTTTTTATTGAGTATGTCGCAAACAAAACGGTCGCGGATTGACATTCGGTAATAAAAATCGTCGTAACTCATTGCCACATAATTCAGATTGACGCCGTCTTTTTCTAGGCCCTTGACAATTAATTTCAGGCGCGTCTTGTTGATACCGTTGCCTGCGATTAGCAAATCAACTCCGCCGTCATTTCCAACTAATTTCCCAGATTGAATAACAATTTTAACATCGCCAAGAGCGTTGAAATCGGCGAGTTCGCTATCCACGGGCTGTTTTTTAATGTCTTTTTTACCGGAAAAAATCTGGCGAAACGGCGCGTAGTATCTATAATCTTTATTGACTTCGTAATATAACTGGTTTTTGACGGCACGACTCTTGATAATACCCACACTAATTAAGTTCTTCAACTCCCTGCGCACAGAGTTAATTTGTTCGTCAATTTTGCGAGTGATTTCACGAACATAATACGCCTCATTTGGGTTATTAAGAAAAAGTTGCAATAATTTTACTCGGGTTTTTGAGCCGAACAATGATTCTATCATTTTTCCTCCTTTTGCATAAATTTAGTATATCACAAAAAACATATCGAGCAAATTTACAATGCGTTTCTTGAGAAGACAGCCTAAGAAATGGCCTTTATTTTGACTGCTACGCTTTTGCTGTTGGTTTTATATTCGGCTTTATCGCCAACTTTTTTACCAATTAACGCCTGGCCCAGCGGGCTCTCGTTACTGATTTTACCGTCAAGCGGCGCCGCCTCAACTGGCCCAACGATTTTGTAGGTGCTACCGTTATTTAGAGTGACACTTGAACCTAGCGCTACGATATCAGCTCCGCCTTCAGGAATAATTTCTACGTCAGCTAGAATAGCCTCAATTTCATCAATTGATGCTTGATTTTGTTCTTGCTCTTCGCGAGCGTTGTCATATTCGGCATTTTCACTCAAATCGCCTTGCGCCCGTGCATCAACAACGCGCGCTACGATATCGTCGCGCTCCGCCAGTAGTTCTTGCAATCTGTTCTCTAATTTCTTCTTTCCGTGTAACGTCAAACTGTTCGCCATTGTTGCTCCTCTCCTAAAGTTTTAATCTCGCGAGCGTTGCGGGTAAATTTTTAATATAAGAAACAGTCTAGCAAATTATTTATATAGTGTCAAGTTTTTAAACGAGACACTATTTATGGGGTTATATGATGCCTATGTCAATAATTCCGAATAATAATGCAAACGCTAAACCGTTCTTCAACATATGTACGAAAATGCCAGTCCAGATGCTGCCGGTGTTAATTCTGGCGAAACATAAAATCATCGACAAAACGAAGGTGTCTATGCCTACATTTAGCTGTCCGTGTGCTAGCGCAAACAATAAGCTGGTCAAAACAGCAGCGACGACAAACTTCATTTTTTTGCTTAGTTTGCCGAACAAAAAACCCCGCATGACAATTTCTTCACAAACCGGCGGTATGATTACCAGCGAAACAAAAATCAAAGCGACTTCCCACCAAGCATTGCCACTGCGCGCAAAGCCGATTTCCTGCTGCTGGCCCACCATTGCTTCAAAGGTTTGTTCTTGGCCAAGAAAACTGGCTATTAGCCCTATGCCAATCAGAATCGCGAATAATACGCCATAGTACATGAAAAAGGCCGCTACAGCGTAAATCAAGTCTTTGAATCTTGGCTTGCGATCTAAACCTATCAGCTTTAAGAATTCCCGCTTTTTGTGTTTTTTGGTTTCTATCGGCATGCCCAAAAGGGTCCTTCTGTGGCGCACATAGTACGGCACCCCAAGCACGATGGCTAGCATCAACATATAAACTAGCGCGCTAAACACGCTGTTGAACAAAGTTCCCTCAAAATCTACGCCCGAGAGCAATGGTGATAATAATTTAATTAGCCCCGTAGCTATAAAAATCGAGGCGAAAAACCCTGCGGCCGTCCAAATAATCCACTCAACGCCGTAGGTTCTCTTGAAAATTTTTTTAAAAAAATCGGAGTTTTGCATGCTACCACAACCTCAAAACGTCAAGCACAGTAATCAGAATCATTAAACCAAACAGAATTAACATGCCGATACCGTTGATTTTGCCCTCTGTCTCTTCTTTAAGCGGTTTTCTCAAAATAAAGCGGAAAAACAGCGTCAGATAGAGCCTGCCGCCGTCTAGCCCAGGAATAGGCAGCACGTTCATGATGGCAAAGCTTAAAGATAGAAGACCAGCAATAAGCAGTATCTCAGTAAAGCCGCCCGCCATGGCTGCCGGAAAAATAGTTCCCAAAATCCCCACTGGACCCGCCACTGAATCGCCAGCCATCGCCAGATTATCAGCTGCATCCGTACCAGCAATCGTACCCGCAATGCCAGTAAACAAATTGGTCAGCAGCTGCCACAGACCCTGCGCGGTGAGGCCCAAAAACTGCACCGTGGTGACTGGCCCCACAATGAACGAGCTCCACCCAGAACGATACGTCGTGGAATTACTCACAGCTATGCCTATGTTGCCCGCTCCGCCTGGATTGTCATTCAAGACAACTGGTTTGCTGACAGTTTCTTCGCCATGCTGATAAACCAAACTGACTTCTTGCCCACCGTGAGTTTTAGTAAAGCCACTCAAATCTGGCGCCTCAACGATACTCGTGTCGTTAAGTGAGACGATGGTGTCCCCCACACTCACTCCCGCAGCCGCCGCTGGCGAATCATCATTCAGGGCAACCACCAACACAGGCGAGCGCTCTACCTTAGTATTTGGCATAGCGAATTGATCATCAATAATTTTGGGCATGCCAATAGCAGACATGATGGTAAAAATCACTACCGCCAAAAGAAAGTTAAAGGTTACGCCAGCCAACAAAATCTTGGTTTTTGCCCAAAGCGAAGCGGCCCCATAACCGCCTTTTGCTTTAGCGTCGTCGGTTTCGCCTTTCATGGCACAGAAACCGCCAATCGGCAGCCAATTTAACGAAAAGACCGTGCCTTTTTTCAAGATGAAATCTCGTTTCAATTTGGTTGACCAAGCTTTGGGTCTAAAGCCAATCGCGAATTCTTCTACTTTAACTCCATTGCGAATAGCAGCGATAGCGTGGCCAAATTCGTGCACCACTATCAAAACCATCAAAACAACCAGCCCAATTAATACCCCGAATAAAACCTGCCACCATTCCATTAAACTTTTCCCTCCTCGCCTTTAAATAGTCATTATTTCTTGCTCTTTTGCCTTGACAGTAGCCTCTAGCTGCTCCTGAAAATCAGCTACCGTACCGTCAATGTCTTTCTCGATACGTTTGACGTCGTCCTCTGACAGCTTTTTCTCATCTTTCATTTGTTTGGCTAACTTTAGAGCGTCCTGGCGCACGTTACGAATGGCCACCCGAGCATTCTCTAATTTTACCCCTAAACTCTTTACCATGTCTCGCCTTCGCTCTTCATTAAGCGGCGGAATCGGCACACGAATATTGCGTCCGTCATCACTCGGATTGAAACCCAAGCTCTGTTCATTGCGAATGGCGGTACTAATAGCGCTAATATTGTTCACATCAAACGGCGTGATTAAAAGTTGAGTAGCTTCATTAGCTACCGTGTTAGCCACTTGGTTGAGCGGCATCTTGGCACCGTAAACTTCCACCATAATTCCATCCAGCATATCAGGGTGGGCCCTGCCAGTACGAACTTTTTTAATTTCCTCTTCAAAGTGCGCAATCACTGCGGCAAATTTATCATCAAACGGTTTACTATCAAACATCTTCCTCCTTTTTGAATAAGTATATCACAAAAACTCAGTTGCCTACTTAAGAGTCGGCTCGAAGCTGTCAGCCTGCGCCACCCGTGCAATCAGTTCATCAATATACTCAGCCGTGGTGTTAGCGCTAGTCGTGCCCAACCAGCGAGCGTTCATAAAATGGCCTCTGTAGCGGTCGATATCACCCGGCGTAATGTTATCAGTGGTCAGATTCATATCAGCAAAGTCTTTCATACCTACTACACGCACCAAGTGTTGCCCCAGGTCGTTAAACTTTTCAATCACCGCGTAACGTTGCAGAACATCATCGCTGGCCGCTAGCGACTCAATCGAACCAGTCAGCACCCAACCGCCGTCTAGGCGCGTGCGAGGCTTCTTGGTCGCCTCGTCAAAAAGCTGCTTACCGTCATCATCATACATGTTGCGCAAAACTTTCACGTCTTTCATCGGCTTATCATAGATAATCAACTTACCAATCGCGACTTTCTCTTTTTTGCCCTCGGCATTTTTTTGCTCAACTTCCAGTTTGTCTTTAACAGCAACGACGCCCTCGAGTTGTTGCTTTCTGTCGTCCGCTGAGCTTTCCAAATAACCGCTCATCATAGCGTCAATTTTTGCTTGCAGGTCTGGGTTTGTGTTTTCGTCCATATCACATTGATTATAATGTATACGCTTAAAAAGGTCAACCGCAGTTGACCTTTTTCGTTATCTACTAACCCCCAGCTCCATACGAGCCATCTGAGAAATTCTGATATTTTCGCCCAGTTTCATCTTGGCATCATCTATCACATCGCTAACTTTTTTGGTCTCGTCCTTCCAAAAAACTTGTTCTAATAGTGTTAGCTCGCCAAAATATTTATTCAATTGGCCTTCGACAATTTTCTCAACAGCAGCTTTTGGCTTTCCAGTCGCCGCAGCGGCCTTTTCGAATTCTGCCTTTTTGTCTGCATATGTTTTTTCGGGAATACTTTCTTTGCTAATATACTCTGGAGCCATTGACGCAACTTGCAGAGCAATCTCATGGGCTAAGTCTTTAAAAATATCGTTTTTCGCCACAAAATCAGTTTCACAGTTTACCTCGACCAACACACCAATCCGGCCAGAGTGTACATAACTTTCAATTATTCCTTCACGTGCTTCGCGCTCGCCTCTTTTTTCAGCTTTGGTCAGCCCCTTCTCACGCAGAACTTGCAACGCTTTATCAAAATCGCCTTTAACATCTTCCAGAGCCTTTTTAGCATCAGTCAAGCCAAGACCCGTCATCTCTTTTAATTTTTTTACTTTGTCTAATGAAACCGCCATTATTCTCCTTTCGTTTAATTATTTTGCTCAAAAATAAAATGGCGGAGGAGGGGAGATTCGAACTCCCGCGCCAGATTTCTCCGACCTAACGATTTAGCAAACCGTCCCCTTCAGCCACTTGGGTACTCCTCCATGAGTTAGCGCGACAGACCGTCAATTCGAGCGCGCGGACATTATCGCCCGAGCAAACTTGATTGACTATCAGCCCTGCAACGATTATATCACAATTTATTCTAGCCACATAAATTCAGACGTAACAACAGGTACTTACGCGCCACGACGGCCAATGTATTCTTCTAAAACCAACCCTTTTTCGTAGATGTTTTTGGCGTGCTGTCTGCCGACATATCTGTAATGCCACGGCTCAAAATCAAAGCCCGTTACGTGCTCTTTGCCCTCAGGATAGCGCTCGATAAAACCATATCTGTACGCATTTCTGCTCAGCCAGTTCCACATTCTGTCCGTTTCTTCTTGAGTGCGACCATTATAAGCAAAGTCTATTGCCAGGCCTGTTTGATGCTCGGAATATCCAGCAGGGGCCGCTACTTCAGCGCCAAGTTCATTGAACAGTTTTTCTTGCTCATCGGCAGTCCTGTACGCAGACGCAATCATTAAGAAAACTTGTTCTCTGTTCGCCTCTTTTCGCATTTCAACAAAATCGTCAAACAATACTTCGTCTATTGGAAGGCCTGAGGATAAATCAGGCACATAATTATCTGGCAATTTATTGTCTTTATTAACCAGTAGCAAGAGTTTTGACTCGGCTGGGTCTTCTGGCTGCTCAATAATAGGTGCGGTGTCTTGCGAAGTTCCATCGCTACGCCCGCCCAGCATAGACACACCCCCTGCACCAAACGCAAGAAATAAGATAACTACTGTTGCGACTTTTTTCATCTATGCTTCTAAAACTTACTTTTGGCGGATAGGGAGGGATTCGAACCCTCGGTGAGTTGCCCCACACCGGTTTTCAAGACCGGCTCCTTAAACCACTCGGTCACCTATCCAGGTAAAATTGTACCATATCCACTTTGAAAAACGAAGTGTGATGTGCTACAATTGTACTCGTATTTCGGCACCGTAGCTCAGTTGGTTAGAGCGTAGGACTCATAAGCCTAAGGTCGCTGGTTCGATCCCAGCCGGTGCTACCAAATTAGGGTTTTTGACGGATTAATTCCGTCGTTTTTATTAATCCACAGAGTGAACAGCAGACCGCGTATAGTTTAAGAGTTCTCTGCCTGCCTTTGTTCTTGCTCTTTTTGTCTTTGCTCACGAATCTCGTCCCACATCTGCTCTTGCTGCTTTTGATATCTATCAACAGCATCGGCATGAGACATTATTGGGCCTTCTTCCATCTTTCGAGCGTGCTCAGCACCCTGAGCGGCTCTTTGCCCACCACCATAATAAGCGTTCTTCATGGCTATTGAGTTCTTAGAGTCCCAATTAATCCTAGCTTTGGTAACGCCCCTCGCGCCGTTAAACTGTCCTTTGTAAATCTCCAGCCACGGCGCACCGTCTCCTGAACTTTCGTGTTTTTCTAAAATTGCCTGCAACTTATCGCTCCATCGTGTGTATTGTCGCGCACGAGTTTTACGGTCGTCACTGTAGAACAACCAGTCCTTAGCGCTCTGCCATAAACTGCTACTGAAAAAGAATTCGTTGTTTTTGCCCGCATTCCAGACAGACAACGCGAAAAATCTCTTCGCCTCCATAGGTTGAATCGTGCGAAAAATCTCTTTTGTCATTTCTCCAAATTGCAGTCGAATCGACTCATCAGGATCTGGCTGATCGGGATACAAGTCAACCACAGGCTCAGTCTCTACGTGCTGTCTGACCGCTTCGGCGCCCACTTCGTGATCTTGAGGTTGTCCCGTTGGCAGTTCTTCAAGCTCGTAGTCATTTAACTCATCAAAATCTAACTCTTCAGGAGGAGCATTAAAATTGACAGCTGGCTGATAATCGTCTGCCAACCAGTAACCACCGGGGCCAGACATATATGGCCTTTCATCTTTCGTATCGTACTCAGGGAACACGTCGTGCACGGGTACAATATTACCTTCTTCGTCAAGAGCATCGAACTCAACCACGCCAGGCATGCCATGCTCTCTGGGTATCAATTCAGGTTTCATGGCCGCATTCTAGCACATTTTTATCAAAAAGTCAACCCGTCAACTCTTGCGATGTCAAAACGAATACTTTTTTAATTCAAATTAGACTTTTTTGCGAACAGATACGGCAACTTTGGAGCGATTTTTATTGCGACGTCGCTTAAGCACTAAAATACCGTTTTTGCTGCTCATGCGAGCGCGGAAACCATGCTTACGAGCGCGACGTTTAACTTTTGGTTGGTGAGTACGTTTTGGCATGTTATTTTTCCTCCTTCTCTACTTTTGTGGCGCCTTCTTTAACAGCGCTGGCCAAATAATCTAAAATCAACTCTAGTGATTTAATGGCGTCGTCGTTGGCTGGAATAATATAGTCAACTCCGTCCGGGTTAGCATTGGTGTCAGCAAGCCCCACTACTGGAACATGCAGCTTAATCGCCTCCGCTACTGCGTTTTTATCGGCAACCACATCAGTTACGATAACAGCACCCGGGCGCCCTTTCATGTCTTTGATGCCACCGTATTTAATATTATCAAGATCAATCTGCTCTTGAAAACGCTGGACTTCCAGCTTGCTATAGCGATTGGCCAGCTCGCCAGTTTCCATTCGTTTCTCCAGCTGCTTCAGGCGCTTAATCTGAGTACCAATGGTGTTGTAATTTGTTAGCATACCGCCCAGCCAGCGTTCGGTAACATAAGGCTGCCCCAAAGTTTCAGCAACTGATTTAACTGCTGCTTTTGCCTGTTTTTTGGTGCCGACGAACAAAATCTGTCGATTCGAAGCGGCGACAGTACTCAAGAACTCTTGCGCTTTTTCGATACCATCGACGGTTTTGGCTAGATCAATAATATGATTTTCGCCTCTTTTGCTATGAATGAATTTTGCCATTTTTGGATTCCAGCGACTAGTCTTGTGACCAAAGTGCGCACCAGTCTCAAAAAGGGCCTTCATGTCTGGTTTTAACATTTTACTCCTTTTACTTTGTTTCTGCGATCCCATATTAAATATCAGGAGTAACTTCGCAAAAACTGTCTTTTAAATTGTTATTACCCTTGTATTATATCAAGAAAATGCGCGCAGGTCAATTCCCTTGCAAATCCATTCTGCTTATGATACAATTCCATTAATTAATAATATAATAACTATTAGGGAGAATTAAGGTGGGATTATTTTCAAAAAAATCAGTCAAGGCAAATGAGCCTTTTAATCCGTTTGTCGGCAACAACGCCGTGGGGCCAATTGACGTAACGCCAGTCGCCTCTACAGACGACATAGCAAAGCCAGAAGAAGCAGTCGAGGCAACAGAAGATACGATCGAAAGCGCGGTCGAAGAAATGACAGAAGAGATTCCCGCTGAAGCGGAAGAAATTACTAGCACTGAAATCCCCGTGACCAGCGACGAAGACTTGGCTGCTGTTGAAGCACCCGAAGCGATTGCGACAGTTGATGACATAGACGCGCCAAAATCAGCTTTAGAAGACCTAGCGACCGAAGACAGCGCGAGTGTTGCAACAGCAGCAGAAGATGTCGCCGCAACAGTGGTGGCGGAAACAGCCGAGCTTGAGACCGAGCCAGTTCAAACCGTTGATGATTTATTGACACCTGATGAAGAGACTGCGACAGCCGAAGAACCCGCCGTCGAGCTGGCCGCCGAAGGGTCTATTATCGACTCGCTTCAAGAAGAGCCAGAAGTCACCGAAGAGAGCCTAGCGGCTGTAGCTGAAGAAAGCATTGAGGCAATCGACGAGACAGCAAGCGATTCGAGTGAGGCAATTGTTGAAACTGATGCAGCTCCAGATATTGAGGAGTCTTTAATCCCCGCGGACAGTGCTGTTGAAGAGGTCGCGGCAGCCGAAACTGGCGAGCCAGCTTTCGAAGCTCCTGCGAAAAAATCTAAATCTTCTGTCATATTATTGATTATCGCGGCCTTGGTTTGTGTTGGACTGGCGGGCGTCAGCGCTATGCTTTATGTAAAATGGCAAGATCAGCAAAACCTCACTGTTGAAAAGGAAGAAATCATCAATAACCTCACACAGGAAAAAAATGATTCTGATTTGGTAAATTCTGACATTACCGAGCTAAGCGACGAGATCACCGAATTAAAGGAGGAAAACAAAGCACTGAACGAAGATAAATTAAAGTTGGAAGAAAACAATAAAACTTTGGACGAAAAAAATAAAGAGCTAAAAGCCCAAGTTGAAAAACTACAGGCCGAGAATTCTGAACCTGCCGACGGCACGTCTAACCCGTAGTTTTTGTGGACTGCAACCTTCTCTTTACATTCAAGAATAGTTTTGTTATAATACCCTGGTATGAAGAAAAATTTACATCCAGATTATCACCTTGTGGTGTTCCAGGACGAAGCTGCAGGCTTTGCTTTTTTGACCAATTCAACAGCGGTCAGTAACGAAACTATCAAATGGGAAGACGGCAATGAATACCCGCTCGTCAAAATTCACATTTCCAGCGCCAGCCACCCGTTCTTCACTGGTGAAGAGAAAATCATTGACACCGAGGGTCGCGTCGATCGCTTCGCGGCTAAAATGAAAGCTGCTGCTGAACACCGCGCCAAACAAGCTGCCAAGACCGCTAAGACTACAGCGAAAAAGCCCGAGAAGAAATCTGCGGCGAAAACAGAAGAATAGCCAAAATTACAAGTTTACAGCTAGGACAATTATCGCCCTAGCTGTTCTGTATCTGTTATGGTAGAATATACTCATGAACGACACACCAGTCAACGCTGACAGCCTACTGTCTGAACAAACCGAACTGACGGAGTTTTTGAGTAGCCCTGACGCCTACTCCAACCCTGATTTTGCTGAAAAACAACGTCGGCTCAGTGAAGTGGCGGAGCTTTTAAGGTTACTCAATAAAAAAAATGAGCTGGAAGAAGATCTAACAGAGACCAAAAGCGACGGCACGCTGGCTGACTTAATTCCCGAACTGGAATCAGAACTACAAGATATCGAGCGGCAACTAACCGAAAAGCTAACCGCCCGAGATCCAAACGACGACAAAAACGTCATCGTGGAGATTCGCGCGGGCGCTGGTGGTGATGAAGCGTCGCTGTTTGCTGGGGAACTGCTGAAAATGTATTTACGATACGCCGAAAGACGCGGCCTCAAAACTGAAATTCTCAGTGAAAACGTCAATGATGCGGGCGGCTACAAAGAAGTGATATTTTCTGCCAAGGGTGATCAACCGTACGGTCAATTAAAATTTGAATCTGGCGTGCATCGCGTTCAGCGCGTGCCGGTCACCGAAAGCCAGGGGCGCGTTCACACCTCAACCGTGACTGTAGCGATTATGCCTGAAGCCAAAGAAGCCGATATTGAAATTGACCCTAAAGATTTGCGCATTGATATTTATCGTTCGTCTGGCCACGGCGGTCAATCTGTAAACACCACCGATAGCGCGGTGCGCATCACTCACCTGCCAACTGGCCTCGTGGTGTCTAACCAAGATGAAAAATCGCAGTTAAAAAACAAGCTGAAGGCGATGTCTGTTTTGCGTTCTCGTTTATTGCAAATGAAAATTGACGAAGAAAACGCCAAATTGACCGCCGAGAAACGAGCGCTCATCGGTACTGGCGACCGCAGTGAAAAAATTCGCACTTATAATTTTCCGCAAGATCGCATCACGGACCATCGCATTGGCTATTCTCGTAGCAACATACCAGCAGCGATGAACGGTGATATCGACGATATCGAGGAACAACTGCACATTAAAGAGCGCGAGCTAAACCTGGACAATGAAAGTTCATGAATGGGTCGCGCAAGCGACGGGCGAGCTAGAAGACGCCGGCATAGAGTCAGCTCGACTGGACGCTGAACTTCTTTTAAGCGATAACGACGACGTGGTCAGTATCTGGTATGATGATTTGCCGTGCTCTCGCGAAGAAATTGTGACCAAGGCCGACCAAGAGCTGCGTGAACAGACCGTGGAACTACTGAAACGTAGTGTGGAACGACGCATGGATGGTGAACCATTAGCCTATGTCATTGGACATAAAGAATTTTATGGGCGTGAATTTTATGTCAACAACAATGTTTTAATACCACGTCCAGAAACTGAGCAATTGATTGAAATCGCCAAAAAGCTAGACCCAAAAAGTGTCCTGGATGTTGGTACGGGCTCTGGGTGCATTGCCGCGACACTCGCGCGCGAACTGCCAGAAACGCAAGTTACCGCCAGCGACATTTCGCTGAAGGCCTTGGACGTGGCGGTGCTAAATAACGCCCTGACACATAAAGAGCGTTTTAAAGACCATGTGGCTAGCAATACGTTCTCCTTCTCGGTCAAAAAATCGCGTAGAAACAATGGCGTAGCAAAACGAACCCTGCACTCAAATGGTATGGACTTTGTACAGTCTGACCTATTAGAAGATGTCAACGACAAGTTCGAGCTGATCGTTGCAAATTTACCCTATGTTGACAGTAGTTGGGAGGTTTCGCCAGAGACGATTTTTGAGCCAAAGCGAGCGCTGTTTGCGGCGACTAACGGCACCTCGCTAATGCGGAGATTGATCCGCCAAGCTCCAAAAAACTTGGTTGAAAGAGGTCATTTACTGCTTGAAATGGATACCAGACAATTGGACATCATGGCAAATTATGCCCATAAACATGGCTTTGCGGAAATCGAACGTCATCCGTTTGCGCTACTTCTGCAGCGCGTCGACTAGATACTGTTCGGCGTCCTCAATCGGTAGCCAGGTAATCTCATCGCGTTTTTGGCGGAACCAAGTGCGCTGTTTTTTAGCCAACTGCCAGTCAATAATCTCAGCTCGCTCAAGCAGCTCGTCTCGAGTAATTTCGCCCCGCAAATATTTCTGCATTTCGCCATATGAGTTTCGTTTAATTTGCAAACAGTCGGGGCCGTATTTAGCAACCAACGTTCTTACTTCTTGCTCAAAACCAGCGTCGAGCATTTTTTGAAAACGCTCACTTATGCGCTGACGCAAAACCTCTTTTTTGACCTCAATCCCCACGGCAACGCAGTCAGGAATCAGCTTGTCGCGACGTTTCGGTTCATCGTCGCTAAAATCATAGTCAAACAAAATCGTATACAAATACAGCCCCGAACCGCCGACTAAAAACGGAGCCTTGCCCCGTTGACGAATTTCTTCAATCAGTCGCTTAGTTTCCTGTTGAAACTTATAAATTGAATACCTTTGGCCTGGCTCGACTAAGTCCAGCATATGATGCGGCACGCCCTGCATCTCAATACTAGTTGGCTTTGCAGTGCCAATGTCCATTCCTTTGTAAATTGTGCGTGAGTCGGCACAGATTATCTCGCCGTCGAATTGTTTTGCCAGTTTTATGGCCAGGCCAGTTTTTCCAGAAGCTGTTGGGCCCATGATAGCTACCAGCAGCCTAGTTTTTCGCTGACTACCTGGTGCGGTTTTGGGACTCATCGGCAATTCTTTCTACGAGTTCTTGCGCTGTTAGCTCTGCGCCCTCTCCTAAATCAGCCCTAATACGCAGGAGCAACTTACCACCAGCCAGTTCTTTTTCGCCCAAAACAACCGAGTAAGGCAATTTTTTAGTTTCAGCGCTGCGAATCTTTTTGCCAACACTGTCGCCAGAATCATCTAACTCCGCACGAATGCCGGCTGAACTGAGTTGCTCATGCAACTTCTCAGCAAACTTAATCAATTTTTCATCATCATTTTTAACCAAAATCAAACGGACTTGCTCTGGAGCGCACCAAACTGGAAACCTGCCAGCCGTATGCTCAATGAAAACCGACAAAAATCGCTCAATTGAGCCCAAAGTTGCGTGATGAATCATGACTGGCGTTTCTTTCTCGCCTTTTTCGTTCACAAATTCCAAACCAAAACGTCCCGGCATGACAAAGTCCAGCTGAATTGTTGCAACTTGATGCTCGCGACCAATAGCATCTCGAGCCATGAAATCAATTTTTGGCCCATAAAACGCCGCCTCACCCTCTGCCTCGAAAAAATCCAACCCGTTCTCAGCCGCCACCTCTCGAATCTGTTCTTGCGCAAAAGCCCAAACCTGCTTTTCGCCCAGGTATTTATCTGAGCCGTCACAGTAGCTTAAGCGCGCCCGTAGCTCATGCAAACCCACAGTTTCATATAGATTTTTCACAACGTCAACCAGGTTGCGAATTTCATCTTTAATTTGTTCTTTACGACAAAAAACATGCGAATCGTCTTGGGTCAAAGAACGCACACGAGTTAACCCCCCCAGCTCGCCAGTTTTCTCGTCGCGATAATCCGTAGTTACTTCCATGTACCGCACCGGCATTTCGCGGTAAGTGTGCGGACGAGAAGCAAAAATTTGCGTATGATGTGGACAGTTCATGGGCTTCAAAGCAAACTGGTCGCCGCTGACCTTGCTCTGCACTAAAAACAGCTCTTCACCAAATTTATCCCAGTGACCAGAAGTCTTATAAAGTTCAGTTTTGGTAATGTGTGGCGTCCACACTAGCTCAAATCCAGCATTTTTCCGAAGATCTACAGAGTATTCGGCCAGTTTATCACGCAAAATCGTGCCACGCGGCGTGAACATCGGCAGGCCCGCGCCCACTAAATCAGAAAACGTAAATAAATCCAACTCCTTGCCAAGCTTGCGGTGATCGCGTTTTTTGGCCTCCGCCAAAAGCTCTAAATATTCGGCTAACCCCTCTTTTGTCTCAAACGCCACACCATAAATGCGCTGCATCATGGGATTTTTTTCGTTACCGCGCCAATAAGCACCCGACACCTGCATTAATTTGAAAGCGCCAACTTGCCCAGAATTTTCTAGATGCGGGCCACGACAAAGATCCTTGAAATCGCCAAGCTGATAAAAACTAACCTCATTAACGCCGTCAACAAAGTCTTCCTCTTTGACAGAAGTCGTGCCTTTATTTTTTAGATCCTCTAAAAGCTCAACTTTGTAACTTTGCTTGGTTGTTTTGGCCCAGTCAATCGCCTCATCAATACTCATTTCGCTACGCACAAACGGCTGTTTGGCGTTAATAATTTCGCGCATAGTTTTTTCAATTTTTTTAAGCTCAGATTCGGAAATTTTTTCCTTGCCAAAATCAATATCGTAATAGAATCCGTTTTCTATCGCTGGGCCTATACCAAACTGAGCCGCCGGCCAATTCTTCTGCACCGCCGCTGCCATGATATGCGCCAGAGAATGTCGCATTTTTTCCAGGTTTTCGTTCATGCCCTCCATTTTAGCATAAATTCCCTTCATGTGGTACAATAAAGTTCACGTGGGCTCTTAGCTCAGTTGGCTAGAGCGCTTCCTTGACGTGGAAGAGGTCAGAGATTCGAGTTCTCTAGAGCCCACCAAACCCGAAAGATTAAACCACCCCTCAGGGGTGGTTTTAAAGTTAATTGGTTTTTATTACGGCTTACTGGTGTCAGTGATGACGCTCGGAGTTGGCTGAGTAGCTTGATAGCTAGCTCCAGCATAAGACTCCGTGCTGGTCGTCGTTGATGAATTATAGTGATCAACCGCCGCATCACCATCGCTGCTACCAGTATTCACCTGCTGAGGTTCGCTGTTACCAGAACCTTCAGCCTCACCGTTTGTTATAACGTTTCCCGACTCATTGATTTCCGGGATAACGACTCCAGGCCTGTGGCGTGGAATGAATATAATCATCAACATCACAATGATAATGATTAATAAAATTATATATGGAATTGCTCTTCTCAACCTCATAATAGCCACATTGTAGCACCTACCTCGCCGAAAACAAATTGCTTGAGTTTACTTTTTTTAATTTTCTTAACTATTCGGCTGTTTCTTCGCTAAACGCGCTGTTTTGCTGGCTGCGCGATTAGCCTGAACGCGCTTGACTTTATTTTTGCTAGTTGTTTTGACTTTTACGGCAGCTTTTTTAGTTTTTATTGCCGCCTTTTTGGCGCCGCGCTTTGGCTTTTGCCAGGCCCGGTGATAAAAATTTTCCATAATAGCCACAAAATTATCGGCTAGCATTACTGGAACAGCCTCTTTGTACTTTGGTCGTTTCTTGTTTAGTGGCCACATATGACGAGCGATGATATCGCGTTCTTTAGCACCCAACTTAAAAAATTCTTCGGCGTGCTTTAAAGCCTCCTTGGGGTGTTGCTTAACGTGCTCGCGATAAGAGGTATATTTTTTAAACCTTTGATATGGATAAAAATCGTGCAGCAGGCTGGCGCGCACGACCACTCGCAAATTCACGTTAAAAAACTTAGCAAATTTCACCGCATAATACGCCACATTTAACAGGTGTTTTTGACGCGATTCGTGTTTGTGCGCTGTACGTCGGCCCATATGGTGAAATTCTGGATGCATTAAAATATCGACGGCGTAGCGCATTAGTTCTGGATCATTCAAAAAGAAGTTTCGACTTCTTTTAATGTCTCTCGCAAAATAAATCATGTGTGAATAATTTTAATATACAACAACGTTTAGTTCAACTCAATTAACGACTCGCGCCATTCTGGTGGCGGCAACAACCCGTGCAAATTGGCTACGGTCGCCGCGATGTTTGACAAACCAAAATCGTCATTCTGGGCCTTAAGTTTGTACTTGTCGCGATTTTCGGTGTTGTCGTAAATAATAAACGGCACCGGATTAGTGGTGTGAGAAGTTTTTAGTTTAGGCTTATCGCCCTCTAGCGCCAGCTGACCATTTTCATCTAAATAATACAGTTCCTCGACATTACCATGATCGGCCGTTACTAGTAAAACGCCGCCCACTTCGTCAATTGCCTGCATAATTCGCCCCAACGCGAGATCAATAGCCTCCATAGCGATAATCGACGCCTCAAAATTTGAAGTGTGCCCTACCATATCGCCATTAGGAAAGTTGGCTAGGCATGATTTATGGCTACGGCTACTGATTTTGTCGACCAATACGTCGGTAATTTCATCCGACTTCATCCACGGAAACTGCCAGACTTCGCCAGATTTACCAGGAACGTTCACGTATTCTTCTAGTTCTTCCGAAAATTTGCCCGTTTTGTTACCGTTGAAATAAAACGTTACATGACCAAACTTAATGGACTGCGACACCACAAAACGCGAAACGTCGTTTTTGACCAAGAATTCCGCTAAAGTGTTGTCAATCTGTACTGGCTCTACTAAGGTATGTTCTGGAATGTGCCGCTCTTGGTCGTATTCGACCATGCCGACATAGTAAACCTGCGGTACGCGCTGACGATCAAACTTATCAAAATCATGAAAAGTCATGGCTTCGGCAAATTCAATTGCCCGATCAGCGCGAAAATCATAATAAACCACGCTGTCGCCATCGTTAATAGCCCCCACCGGTTGGTTATTTTCGTAAATAGTGAAAGGCGGCAGATCTTGATCTTGAATGTCGTTTTTCTCGGTACGATAAGTCTCAATGGCCTCACGAGCCGAACTGAACGCTCGAGCATCGCCCAAAACATGCGCATGCCACCCCCGCTCAACCACAGCAGGATCGCTCCAATAACGATCGGCCGTTACGAATGTCCGCCCACCGCCAGAAGCTATGCGATAATCCACACCGTCGACGTTGTAGTCCGTCAAAATTCTTTCCAAATCATCGACGTATTCTAGTGCCGAAGTCGCCGGAACATCACGCCCGTCAAGTAAAATATGTATACGAACCCGCTGCACGCCCTCGTCCTTGGCGCGCGCCAACATTGAATATAGGTGGCTAACATTTGAGTGAACATTTCCATCAGAAAAAATCCCGATAAAGTGCAGCGTGCTGTTTTGATTCTTCACGGCCTCAACTAGGCCCCGCCAAGTGTCGCCCTCAAAAATACGGCCGGATTTGACCGCTTCGTCAACCATCAACGCGCCCTGTTTAATAATCTGACCCGAACCCATGGCGTAATGCCCAATTTCTGAATTACCTTGATCGCCAACCGCCACACCAACCGACTCACCAGATGCTTGCAGACTCAACATTGGGTATTCACGCATCAAACAATCGAGGTTCGGCGTATTGGCCTGCTCAAAAGCGTTACCAGTGGTGTTGCTGCTTATGCCGACGCCATCCAACACCGCCAAACAGACGGCCCCACCGTAATGAAGATTGCCCACTTTTTCTTCCATGGCCTTAGTATACCACTATTTATACTTTTGCTCTAGCTCCAAAAGACGTTTTTTCATCTCTAGACCCAACGCAAAACCGCCTAAACCATTAGTCGCAACAACGCGGTGGCAGGGCAAAATAATCACGTATTGATTCTTGCCGCAAGCAGTGCCGACGGCACGAGCGGCTTTGGGATTACCGATAGCCTCGGCAATTTGAGCGTAGGTTCGCGTTTGACCGTAAGGAATTTTCGCCATTTCTCGCCAAACAGCTTTTTGAAACTCGGTGCCCTCTGGCTCAATTTTAATGTCAAATTTTTTGCGCCCACCCCTGAGATATTCATCTATCTGATTTGACCATTCAGCAGGCCAGCCTGTCGTAAAACTCAAGTCCATTTGACTACCCTACCTTCACCGCCCGCATATTCAATCTCAACTATCAACCGATTTTTCGGCAGAACCCCCACGACTTCTTTGGCCCATTCCACCACTACGATGGTTTTTGCATCGCCGGCGGATTCTTTGATTTCGTTTTTCATCAAACCAGCGTCATCTAAACGATAAAAATCATAGTGTTTTAAAGTCAGCCCATCACGCGCGGTGTACTCTTTCATAATAGTAAAACTGGGGCTGTTAACGGTCGCTTTGATGCCCAACCCTAGCGCCAGACCCTTGGCAAAAGTGGTTTTGCCAGCGCCCAAATCACCAATCAACTCTAAAACTTCGCCGCCCATTAATTGCTTGCCCAGTTTTTGCCCGAATTTGATTAAATTAGCCTCGGTTTGTACAACTTTACTTTTCATGAATAATACTTCTTGCCCGCTAGTTTAAAGCTGCATCCAGAGGTTTTGCGCTCTGTTTATAGCCCGAGTTAATTATAGCAAAGTTTTGCCCAATGGATAAACCCTGGTTAGGACCTGTATGCTTGGCGCCACATTTTCACCATCATAAACGCTCCTACCACCCAGAATATTATAGAAGAGAAAAATAGCGACGCTCCGCCGTCCGACCAATCTTTAATTGCAAAATAGTCCCACACTGCCACAGCTCCAAAAAAGAAAAACCAAAACAACAGAATGAGCATTTTGCCGACTAGACGCTAGGCGGAGTCTAACTTTTTCTGCGTTTTTTCTAGTTTTTCAACACTAGAATGGTCGCTTAGCTCTGTCTTTTTTAAGATTTTGCTCATGTTTAAACTTTTAGGCAGCTCCAATATTACCCCAATCAACATCACTGCCGATAGAACAACAAAAGGGGCGCTCAATACTATTGCAAAGGTACCCTCTGCGCAAATAAACGCCCAGCCACAAAACCCAAAAAGAATTACTCCTGTAGCAATTTTTGTAATTACGCTCAAAATCATTTTCTTATCTCAAATTTATCCTAATTGTGGAGCCGCGACCGGGATTTGAACCCGGGACCTCATCCTTACCATGGATGCGCTCTAGCCAACTGAGCTATCGCGGCGTAAAAAAATTGGCGGACGAGAAGGGATTCGAACCCCCGAGACGGATTTCTCCGCCTACACGATTTCGAGTCGTGCGCCTTCAACCAGCTCGGCCACTCGTCCCTGCTCGACACTCATTTTAGCATATTTTCGCCGTCTTGTTAAAAGTTTTCCACAGTTTTTTAAAGGATATTTTGACCTTATTATGTCATATATGATATAATGCAATTGTAGTTTGAGACTTGACTTATTGTTTTTGATGTGCTACAATGGGCAGCGATATGAGTAATCATACGCAAAGTAGCGGAAAAAGACATCGAGTATCCGCACTACAACAGTTCAAAGTTTACTTCGAGGAAATCCCTCCAAAGTAAATGGAAAACGCCAAAAACTGAAGTTAGACAATCAAGTTTGCCCCCCTCAAAGCGCTGATATTAGGCCCAAGAAGGGGGTTTTATCTTTTTATTTCTTTTGGTGCTTCTCTGTTACGTCGAATTTTTCCATGTAACGGCCAAGCAATAGACGAGTCTGAGAGTAAAACGCCGAAGCCGACGCGTAGCAAACAGCGGTAATCGGCATGATGACCCACTGTAGAACCATTAATATGTTACGTGATTTTTTGTAGCGTTCTGGGCGAGTCGGTAAAATTTTAAAGGACAAGAAAATGGTAATCAAAATACCGATGATGGCTATCTGTTGAATTTGCCCGATCATGATTGGCAATTGGTGGGCAGAAAAATCGCGTGACGATTCGCTGTTCAAAAACAGAGGTATCCAGCCGCCGATAGCGATAATTAATGCGGTGTAACTCTGGGAAACATGCCCTTCTAGTAGGCGGAAAAAACGCGACCAACCAGGGATAATCTTGACTTTGCGATCTTTTCTGAGCAGGTTTCTGGCGACGTAAGCCACATCTGAACAACCGTAAGCCCAGCGGCGTAATTGCACAAATTGCGCCTTGAGGGTTTTTACGTACCCGTCAGACAGCACCGCGTCCTGGCCGAAAGCCACGTAGAGCGGCCTGACGGCGTATTTACCATTAAAATGGAAATATGACCGCCAATACTGATGCCCGTCCTCTACGATGGTTCTAGTGCTCCAAAACTCCATGTCTATCAACCCGCGCATGCCCTGAGCGTGCGAAGCGAAGTTGCGGATAGAGTGCGGACGCATAGAAGAAATGATATTCCAAAAAGAGTTACCAGTGGCAATAACGCGCATCGGCGCTGGCACGTCCCAGATATTATTAGTAAATACACAGATTGGCTGAAAACTCATGTTCTGGCGCTCTGGCGTGACAATCCACTCGTAGGTTAAGTACGCAAAGTAATCGGGGTCGGGGTGGTTGTCGCAGTCTTGAGATGTAACAATAATGTTCTCAGGATCAAGACCGTTTTCTTTGACCCATTTTGCCATATACTTGCCAGCGTAGGTCAAATTTGGCCCCTTGCCCACCACCTCTCCCGGTATGTCTTTAGGGTGTTCAACAAACAGCAGTTCGCGAAACACGCCCTTCCAGTGTTTTTTAATCTGTTTAACTGTTGCTTGCGCCTTCGCGCCGCCGCGCTGTTCGTAAGCAATAACCACAATCAGTTGTTTTTTGACATCATAATTACTCTTGGCCAAAGAAATCAGTGTCGGCTCTAAAACTTCATACGGCTCATTGTAAAATGCAATCATGTCCAGGTTAATAATTTCGCTGGGTTTTGGATATTTTACCTCTGACTGGCTGATATTGTAAAGATTTATAACGTGTTGACGCATGCCAAATTGCTTAGAGTGTAACCAGCTCGCACGCTTAAATAACATCTCGCTCGGGTTCTCGAGATCTTTCAAAAGTTTAGCCCAGTTAACTTTGCGCGATTTCTCGAGGCTACGCGCCCCGCGAATGGCGCTGGCGGCCATAGCCACACTCTTAACAAACATTATTGAAACAACAACCAGTATCAAAATCGCCGCCACAAACGGCTCAAACAGACTAGAGATAAATATCGACAGCACCACGGCGTAGCTCAGCGCGCCAGGCAAAATCTCAAAAAACCTGTACTGTAGAGTTCTTTTGCCTAAAGGAATATCAATATTAGTCATTATATGGCAAGTTTTAATTTAATAATTCCGTAAATATTCAGCAAAATCATCAAGGTGATAAACAAAATCAAAATTGTAACAAATTGCACCACGACGGCCAAAGGACGTTTATCCGCAGCAATCATCTTGGCGATCAAAAACAGGTTAATAACAAATACCGCAACGGTGAAAGCGATGAACGCCACCAGGTAATACCACTTGTCGTTAAAGAAGTTGTTGGCGTAGTCGGAGTAATGAATCGGAATGTTGATGCTGGTAACGCGCAGAGAGCCCAGGGTGATTATGATGGTAATAGCTACCAAAATCAGCATAATGACGCTCATCAACCAAAAACTGCGCGTGCGCATGGCTAGTTTAAATGCTTCTTTAATCTTCATAGTTTAATCTCTTTCTCGGCGGCGCGTGCCATGACGCAACAGCACCAGATGGTTTTGATTTGCGTCAACTTCCAAATGTATTATAGCTTATTTTTACGAAAAATGTACAGTGTGATAGAATAAAAACGAAAATTATTATGGTCGAACCGTTGTTTATTGATCTGGAATCAGCAGAATACGTTGAGAAGTTTGAAAATGCTGAACTTTTTGTCAAAACCTCGCCAGTGATGGTTGAAGAAGTTACCGCCGAAGGCTTGGAGAACGGCGCGTACGCTGATAAGGGTGTGGCACTGAACGAAGAAGGTCAATTTGTTTTGAATACTATAGTGATGGAACAGGTTGAGGATGCAGACGGAAATATAACCCGCGTTCCTAAAATTGAGGCCCCTTACGTTCTGGAGCCTGGTAATTTTATTGTGACCAATCCAGTCTGGCACGAAGGTGATTCGCGCAACCATTTTGTTCAAAAAAATGCAGAGAAAATCGCAAAATTATATGAGCCTGTCAGTGACGACGACAGCATGGAGGGCTTTAGTTTTGGCGAGGGCGAATTACCCGGCGTTGCCATGCGGCCGAAGGGCTATCACGATGGCACTACGAAACGGCGTTTAATTATTAAGAACGATACCGGTCGAAAGGTCGAAATTAGAACGTTACGAGGCAGCCAGATTGGGAGTCCTAGCTGCTACTTCGTTAAAGGTAGTGGCGAAAACGATCGTCCGCATATCTTGAGCCAGAATGATTTTAAGGCGTATGAGTTGTACAAAGCCCCTAAACACCGTGTTTAATGAGCTCCTAAAATTCTACTTGGAGCCACCTCCGAGGATCGAACTCGGGACCTCAGCTTTACGAAAGCTGCGCTCTAGCCAGCTGAGCTAAGGTGGCAGGCTAATTTATATTAGCATATTTGGTTAACTTTTAACAGCGATGCATTCTTGAATGCCGCCGCTGTTTTTAAGTTCTTCAAAACGACGCTCAAATTCATGAAAAGCTATTTTTATCACTGAATAACTAATGGTATTTTCGGTTTTGGCGTCTAACTTAACAATGTAATAACCGTCCACGCCAGAAATCAATTCCGAAATTTTACCTTTTTCAAGTTTTTTTGCCGCTTCAATTAAACCATTTGGATCAATAATTTGTCCAGTCAAGCTGACGTCAATAACTTTGCCGTCGTTGGACTTTGTAATTTCATCTTCTGAGATTTCCTGAGCCTTGGCGTTAAACTTATCTGGGGCGGCCACCACCTCATTTAGAACTTTCTCTGCCCTGTCCTTAGCATCACTATCAATCGCCTTGACCACGCGGCTGCGCAACAAATTATGATGAACGAAAATTTTGAACTCATCAAGCGACTGCCCATAAAGATCACGCAGCACAGCCTGCTCGAAAGATTCTTGAGACAGCTCAACTTCCCCACTTCTGCGCGCAAAAGCAATGAATTCATTAATTTCTTCATCTGAAACGGTAATGTCTAGTTCGCGCGCTAACTGAGCGGCGAAAACATCTTTTTGTGCTTCAGTCAGCTCTTGACGCTTGGTGTGCTCAATCAAATCCGCTCCTTCTGGTGTGGTAATATCAACCTCGCTACCGCCCGCGACCATATAGTGAATCGAACTACGCAAACGCAAAAGATAGTCGCTATAACGCACATAATCGTCGCCAACTTTGGCCACTGGCACAGGCACTATTTTGGTAAAAGTATAGAAAAAATTATCGCGCGTCTGCTGTTTGTACAACATCCAGGCCGTCACGCCAGAGAACGCCATCAACACCGCCACGGCAATGATAAAAGAGTTAATTATCGCCTTGTGTTTAGAATATTGAAAAGGATATTTAAATTTTTTGCCCGTTTTGAGCACTTTTTCGCGGTGCTCATCAATGTTATCATTAGTAATAACGCCTGGTTTTTCAGGCTTTTTTGACCGCTTGATGCGTGGCATTATTTTATCCATTATCTTCGTCTTCTTCGTCTTCTTCGTCTTCTTCATATTCCGCAACGGCGTCTTCTTCGATGCGCTTAACGTGGGTGGAATTTTGAATCAAATTATAAATATCTTCCGGTTTGTACATTCTATCCATCACCAAATCACCAACCATCGTCTGCAGAACTATTGTACCATATTTGAACAATTCGCCCATCATGCCCGGTATAGCCATGCTGATATTTTGCACTTTTTCTAGCGGCAATTCAATAACGGTTTTACCAAATATACTCTTTTGGGTTACTAAACGAACGCGCTCGTTGGTAATAATATAAATTGTGAAATACCAACCAATCCAGTGATAGAAAAAAATCAGCCCACCAAACGCGAACGTGCCAAAGAACACCCACAACATATTAAAGTTGTCTGGGAAAAACAGTAGCGGCAAACAGCCCGCAAAAGTAACCAGCAGCCACAAATACAAACCTTTACGCAAGGCAATCGGGTGGCGACGCACTATGGTCAGTACTTTTTCGCCTTTACGCTGGCCGTCAAAACTCTTGCTCATGATGCTAATATTGTATCACCCCAAGAACAATTAGCAAAATAACTACAACGGCAACGAAAATGCGATAGACTCCAAAAACTTTCAAGCTGTGTTTGCTCAAAAAATCTAGCAAGAACTGAATGGCCAATATACCGGTGATAAAAGCCGCTACGTTACCGACCAAAACTACCGACCAGTTATTGATTAGATATTGCGTGTCGCTGACGACGAGTTTGGCCGACAGGCCCAACATGACTGGAATCGACACTAAAAATGAATACTCGGCCGCTTGTTTCGGTTTAAGGCCAGCCAAACGTCCGGCAATGATGGTTGAGCCAGAGCGCGAAACCCCTGGTACAAGCGCCAGAGTTTGCGCAAAACCAATACCGAGAGCTCGTTTCCAGGAAAGCTTTTCGCCACTCGATCGAGCGGTCAGTTTTGGCAGTTTTTCTAAAATCACCATTATCACGCCAACGAAAAATAGCGCCGCGGTTACAGTTATTGGGCTGACAAAAAATGGAACTTGGCTAATAGCGTGGCTGAAAAGTAAGCCCGCTATGCCAACTGGCAATGAAGTCAGTACGATATTTCTCAGTAAAACGTAGTTGTGTTCATGGAATACTTGGCGGCAAATTTGTAAAATCTTATGGCGAAAGAAAATCAGCAGTGCCAAAACGGTACCAAAATTCAAGGCCTCTATGAACAAGTGAACGTTTTCACCACCGTCTCCGAAAAGTGATTCCATTAAAACCAGGTGGCCGCTTGAGCTGACAGGTACAAATTCGGTCAGACCCTGCACGATGCCCAGCGCTATTGTTTGAATATCCATAAGCTACATTGTATCACGGCTGGCAGTCTATGTTAAAATGAGTATATGTATTTATCTGAGCTGATTGGCGATTTTCTGGAATATGTAGAGATTGAGCGTGGCCGCGCGCCCAAAACGGTCGAAAATTACTCTTTGTACATGGATCGATTTTCGGAATTTATAGGCGATATTCGAGTCTCTGAGCTGACTGGCGAAAAAATTCGTAAGTATCACGTTTGGCTGGATCGCTATATTAATTCGCAAGAACAAGGTTTGTCCAATAAAACGCAAAATTACCACTTGATAGCGCTGCGTAGTTTTTTGAAATATTGCGCCAAGCGCGACGTTAAAACGGTTGCGCCAGAGAAAATCGAGCTCAGAAAAACTAGTTCTGATTTTGACCATACTTCTTTTTTGACTCGCGACGAATTGAAATTGCTGTTCAACGCGGTCGATGCCACAGACAAAATTGGCCTGCGCGACCTGGCAATTTTGGAGCTGTTATTCTCTGCGGGGTTGCGCGTTTCCGAGCTAACTTCACTAAATCGAGACCAGATTAATCCCGAAAAAGGCGAGTTTGTCGTGCGCGGCAAAGGACGAAAAGTTCGCCCGGTGTTTTTAAGTCCCGAAGCGGCCGAAATTTTGGGTATCTACCTAAAAATGCGCGACGACAATGAACGGCCTTTGTTTGTGAATTTCGCTGGCAAGAGTTCCCTGCACGACAAAGAGGCCGAAAACAGACGCTTGTCTCCCCGTTCAGTGCAGCGCATTATTCGCAAATACGCTAAAAAAGCTGGTATCACCAAAAATGTTCACCCTCATACCCTGCGCCACAGCTTTGCCACAGATCTATTAATGAATGGAGCTGATTTGCGTAGTGTGCAGTCACTTTTGGGGCACGCCGACATATCTACTACCCAAATTTACACTCACGTTACCGATCAACACCTAAAAGAAGTGCACAGAAGATTTCACGACAAGCCAAACCAAAACTGACGATGAGCTATCGCAACTTAGGCTAATTTAATTAATATTCGCACAAATCTCTAGATTTACCAGAGGCGGCAGTATCGACAAGCATTTTCTTGCAAACGTCTGAGCCGCTCTCAATAGCATATTCTGGGAAAAATAGGTTGCCAGCTAGCGATTCGTTGGCGGCCACTCTGGCAATTAATCGACGGTAAGTATTACCAACGCGCCCTGTTACGTCAATTGCTGGCTGAAGCGCATTAAACACTACTTCAACTTCGCTGCCGTTGCGCTTCCCCTGTAAATTGCCAATGCTGACATGGGTGTCGCGGTAAAGAGCGGTTAATCTGATATAGTAATCATTGTCATCAAAATTCAGGTCGCTGCCGTTATAGCTGATATTGACCGCGCACTGGTAGCCGTCTCTGCTAGGAGAGCCAGAAGAACAACCAACGTTTTCAATTGGTGATTTAGCGCTGTTCGGGCTGGTGCTAGGAGCAAAAGTCGAGAGGTTCAACTGACTGCCATAGTTGTTGCCGTCACCAACTGGTCGCAAAATCACCGCGTAAGTTGCAGCGTCGACACTGTCAAAAGTAAACGTGCCGCCCTTGTCAGGATTGGGCACAGCGACCATTTCAATACGCATCATGGCTGGGCCTCTCCAGTCGGCTTTTGGTGGATTGGTAACTTCTCCCGCAGGGGTTAGCTGAGCCATACTGCCATCAGAAGCTCCGTCTTCACCCACTAAATGCCATTGCAAAGTAAAGTTCGAAAGAGTAATACCGTTTGTGTTGTAATTGTCGTCGTTGTCTTTGGCGGCTACATTTAGAGGGATTATCACACTAGCGGACGCGTCAACCGCTTTTGAATCGAGAGCCGACAAAGCAAATTCAACTTCTTCGGTGTAGCGATTAATTTGTAGGCAAGTATAATATTGCTTATAGCTTGCCTCAGTCGCGTCGCCAGCCACGCCAGTAGCTACCACCGCGTCGCCATTATTTTCGTCGCTCACGGCGATAATCTGTTTTCTAGCGTTATCAGCGGACTCGTTGTTAAACGCTCCGATGATATCAGTGCATCCGCTAGTCTCTAGACCCTTACAGTCTTCATCGACGTTGGCCACCGCGGGATCCATACAATACAATAGCACGCGCTTAGCATCTTCGACGCCTGCTTTGGCAGCAGCCAGCGCAGCAGTACTCAATTCATTTCTGAGCGAGCGCTGTTTTTCGTCGTGAGTGGCACGCAAAAAGCTCACCGCTAAAATAGATAGAAATATCACAAAAAACATCACCGACAGCATTGACACGCCGCCCAGTTCTTTGCTTCTTTTAATGTTTGTCGTCATGATTGTCCCTCCTTATTATTGTCCTCTCATATATATTATACTATTAAATTCGCCAAATGAACAAAATTCGCTTCTATTTCTTGTATTAACGCAAGTTAAGTGGTGTACCGCAAGGTCAAGCGGGGCGTTTTCGGGCTTCTCATCGCCATTTTCATCAACCCAAGCGGGCGCAAAGTCCGCTCCAGCTGACGACAAAACAAAGTGGACGTTCATTAGTTTACCCTGGTTAGCGGACGCGTTGCCGAGCGTACTGATATTAGCGTACATGACCATTGACTGACTGCCCAGCAGGCTAACCGTCGCTTCTTGAGTTCCTTGAGCAGCTTGCATGGCTTGTTGACCACGCGGAAACCTACGGTAGTTTCTCTCACTGTCTACTTTGGCTTCGCAATATCCTATGTCGTTCGTGTTAATCCGCAACAATCTAAAAGGAGCCGCTGAACCAGCATAGCCAAAGAACGGCTGGCCGTCATCAGCGACCGCATTGCCCAAATTCCAAACGTAAACCGAATCTTTCAGGCAAATACTGCCCGCCACCACGCTAGGGTCAGTAGGGTCAGCAACTCGGTCGCCCGCGGCGTTAAAAAAGTTAATAGTCACAGAACCCGCACCGACAGAGCCCAAAGCTTTGGTCAGGTCGTTGTCGAAATGTCTAATAGCTTGGTTGACCTGGACTAAACTCAGGCCGCGATTATAGGTGGAAATCAACTGAGAAATCACCGTCAAAGAAAATATCAATATAAAACCCAAAAGCGCCATGGCAAACATAAGCTCAATAAGTGTGAATCCCCTCTGGGCTCGCCTCTTCATGACTTTCATTATAACCATTACCTTTATAAAAATCAACTAAAGTTATCTAACTATTGTAAAACCGTTATTCACCCTCACCAACAAGTAGTATTGGTCAGTGCTGCCATTGGTGTTGTGCCAGCAGCCTTTAATGTAGAAGTCGTAGTAGTCGTTAGGGTCGTTAGTGATAGCTTGGTTGTCTTCTGTGGTGTAGTGGTGTACAGCATTGATCCAGATGCCATTGCCGGGTCTGGCAGACCAACGACTATTGGTTTTGAGGGGGAGATGGGTGTCAGTGTCTTCTGCGACGACGTAGTATTTAGCGTTGGGGGCTTCGGGGTTGTTGACGAAGTGTTGTTTGCTGATGGAGCCGTCAGCGTTGAGGGTAGCGCCGTCAGTGGTGGTGCCATAGGCGAGGTAGAAGGCGCGGCCTTCATTGTTGTTGACGGGGCCTCTACTGCAGGCAGCAGTGATGCTGCCGCCAGCTGTGGTGTTAGTATCGTTGTCAGTGCTGCTATAGACTTGGCTGCCATAGTTTTTGGGGCCGTCTAGGGCTTGGTTGGTGATGGCTTCCCACAAAGCGACTTCTTCGGGTTTGGCGTTCTCAGCCCATTGTCCAGAAGAACCACTGCTGAGTCTGGAGGAGATGGAGTGGAAGTATTGTAAGAGTTCGGATTGGGAGTTGATTTGGCTTCTAACGGTTTCTCTATTGATTTCGGCGACTATTTCGCGGTGGGAGTTGTTAACTACAGACATGGTCATGACGGTAGCAAGTGAAAGGACGGCGACTGCGAGTAGGACTTCGATGAGGGTGTCGCCGTGTTGGGAGCGTTTGGGTTTATTATGTCTGCGCATGATTCTATTGACTTATGTTATTAACTTCTTAACTTCGAGTGCTGTCGTGCCAAAGGTGTTGGACTCGACAGCCTGGTTGATGTTTATGTTTATGTTTATTGTATATGAATCGTTGAGGGAAAGCAAGATGAAAAACTCCGAAATTACAAAAGAACAGCGCCGATAAATTAAAACGGATTGGTTATCCGCCACAGAAAACTTGGGGCGCGCAAAGTATATTTGGTCACCACATCAACACTCTCAAAACCAACTGTCGCTTCGCCAACTTTTTGGCCACCAGCAACTGAAGTCATGCCGCCAAGATCTGTCCCGGCGTTAACCGCCACTAACGCGTCATTTTCGTCTTTCCAGTTCACGGTCATTAAATCATTTGCCACCACGATATCGGATTTGTCGCCCCAACGCGAAGTAACCTGACCGACTACCGAGCCCTTAGCCAAGACAACAACTTTACCAATATTTGACTGGGCGGAGTCGTTTAAATCTTTTGCCGCTTGGAACAGATTTTCATCGGTTTGGCCCAAGACCACGCCGTAAATTGCGCCTTCGTTTTGGCCAAGTTTATACTTAGACACAAACAGCAGATTGGCCCCTGCGGCGCTAGTATGCCCCGTTTTTAGACCATAGATGCCGTTGATACCCAGGAGGGTGTTGGTGTTGATGATTTGCGCACCTTGGAATCGAGCGTCTTTGGTGGAAAACACGCTCTGCAAAACCGTGCTGCGATCAGCCAACATAGCAAGCTTAACTAATTCATTAGCCGTCGAAACCGACGCCGGGTCTAGCCCGCTAGCGTCTGCCGCTTTGGTGTCAGTGAAACCTTTTTGGGCCAACCAATCGTTCGCTGCCGCCACATATTCTTCTTCTGAACCAAAAGCCCAATTAGCCAAACTGTCCGCTATATTGTTGGCGCTCACCAACATCATAGCTTTTAACATATCGACTTGATTGATTTCTTCGCCAGCTTTGACCTCTATATTTGAGCCGCCCGCGGCCTTGGTTTTTTGGTAAAGCGCCACATCTTTGTCGGTCATAGTCAAAACTTCGCCAATTTCACCAGTGTTTATTGGTTTTTTATCAAGCACCACCAACGCCGTAACTACCTTCGTGATACTCGCCATGGCTCGCACTTCGTCACCATTAAAGTCGGATTTGATTTTATCATTCATGCCGATGGCCGCCGCACCTTCGCTCGGCCAAACAAAAGTTATTTCTTCGCCCGCTGGCTCTGAACTTTGAGCGTTAGTGTCTAATTCTAGCCCACCAACTGGTTTAATAGCCAGAGCCAAGGCCACAGCCCACAAAGCACTCGCAACTATCAAAAAACCAGCTATGCCGGTGATGATTTTGGATTTCCCACCTTTCATAACTTGTAGTATAATATATGAATATGGAAAACACAAGCATTTTTACTAAAATTATCAACGGCGAAATACCCGCCCACAAAATTTACGAGGACGACAAAACTTTCGTATTTTTGGACATTAACCCCCTAGCGGACGGCCACGTGCTGGTCGTACCAAAAGTGCAAGTTGATCAAATTTGGCAATTGCCAGATGACTACTACGCCGCGGTGTGGAGTACTGCTAAAAAAGTGGCCGAGCGCATGCAGGAGGTTTTGCAACCTATGAGAGTTGGCACGGTAATCGAGGGCCTGGGCGTGCCTAATCATGGACACGTTCACTTGGTGCCGATTTATGACGAAGATGTCCTGCGGCTGCACCACGGATATCCAGTTAACGTTGACGAAAATAACCTGAAAAGCTTGGCTGAGAAATTAAGTTTTACAGATTAATTGCATACAAAAGTTATTCATTTATTAGCTTCAGCGCTTCGCCAATGATTTCGGCATGACTAGCGTACAAACCGCCAGTTGCCTCTTCGAGAGACTTAACGCCGCCGCCAATGTCAAACCACTGCGCATCAACAGCGTCAGAACTTGCTTTGGGTTGTGGTGTGAAATCAACAACAAAAACGAAAGCCGCCGTTTCCATCCAAGAATTATCCGTGTTCCGCGGGTCGTCTACATAACCAGCAAAAACTTCAACGCCTTCAACCTCAGACACATCGACGCCGGCTTCTTCTGCGAGCTCTCGCTTGGCGGTCCTCGAAACTTTCTCACCCGCATCTACCATGCCACCAGGCAAAGCCCACTGTCCACTATCTTGACGTTTAATCAAGAGAATTTTGTCAGCATCGCCTGACCTCGCAATAACAATCGGGTCTGCGGCGTGATTCGCACCCCATTTGTAAAGTATGCCTCTGCCGGTCAGCCCTGTCCGCCCCATAGGGTTCAGCGGATTTCCCCAGTCGTCAAAAACCAACTCGCCGCAATAACTGCTGCGAGTTGAAAAATCGACGTCCCTGGGCGATATTGGATCGATTTGCTCGTCATGCAAACTATTTGCCAAAATTTTATCATCGGTGTAATCTGGCGGATAATAGCCAGGATAATCTACAGACCAAGGTGCAGCTCCTCGGGAACTGCAATGCGCGCTTCGTAAGACGCTTTGTTCTCTTTAAAATTCTCTATCATGTGTTCAATTATACACGACTCATGAACATTGCTCAATGATGATAATAAACCGCACGCGGCTTACCCTGTTGACAAAGCTGTACGGTTTTTGCTACAATATGTGGCACAATATCGCGGGGTGGAGCAGTCTGGTCAGCTCGCGTGGCTCATAACCACGAGGTCGTTGGTTCGAATCCAACCCCCGCCACCACAGTAAATTACTCAGTGCTAGCGCCTGAGTGTTTTATTTTTTCAGCTGTTTAAAGCTCTGTTTTTAACGCCTATATAGCTTGCTCAGCAAATTCTCAAAGCTCTGGAAATGCTTTTTAAACCAAGATTTGCCGCGGTCTTTTGAATAAACCATACTCAACACAAAAGCATAGAACGCAACCATGTAAAAACTCTCAACCCAGAAGATATTGTTGGCGAAAAACTCGAAAAAGAACGAAGCAGTAACCACGCCGAACAGACCGGCGACCACAAACGCGCTAGCGGCGGTTTTTAGAGCCCAGCCTGTGCGATTCCACAGCAGCGTCCCCAGAGTGGCCACCATAATTGCCGCTACCGTAAAGACCGCAAATGCCGCGGACTTATGAATAATCGAGCTGGCAAAATTGTCGAATTGATCTGGAAACCAGCCGATTAGATACAGTCCAGCGGTCAACGTTCCCGCCAAAAATTTAAAAATGCGGCCCAACTTCCAGCGTTTGGCAATATAGTTGAACAAACAAATCGCAATTAGGGTCGTGGCTATGGTGTTGATGAAGCCAAATATTACCATAGACACGACGTCCGAAGCGATGTGTTGGCTGATTGTCAAACTGGCGCCGCGCCAATTCATGATAGCTATGGCGAAAGCCGCAATGAAAAATCCAGTGGCGCCAATCAGACCAAAATTGCGTTGGATTAGTCGAATTTTATTTAGCATATTCGACTGCGCGCGTTTCCCTGATTACGTTGACTTTGATAGTGCCTGGATAGCTCATGGTTGATTCGATTTTATCGGCAATTTCTTTAGCCAATCGAAAAGCAGTTAAATCATCAATTTTCTCTGGAACTACCATCACACGCACCTCGCGACCGGCAGAAATGGCGTAAGCTTTTTCGATTCCTTCGAAACTCATGGCAACGTTTTCCAAGTCTTTCATGCGCTCAGCAAAATTCTCGCTGGAAGCACTGCGCGCACCCGGGCGAGCAGACGACAAAGTGTCAACTACGCGGATAATCACCGCCTCAGGCGTAGTAGCGTCAATATCTTCATGGTGCGCCTCAATAGCGTGCACGATAGCATCACTCAGGCCGTATTTTCGCCCCAACTCTGCGCCGATATGATGGTGCTTGCCCTCGATACGATGAGTGACCGCTTTACCGATGTCGTGAAGCAGGGCCGCGGTTTTCGTAACCACCACGTCAGCGCCGATTTCTGACGCTATCATGCCAGCCAGTTGAGTCATTTCAACCGAATGTTTCAGCACGTTTTGGCCATAACTGGTACGATATTTCAACTCGCCCAAAAGCCGCGTCAATTCCGGCGGTAAGCCTACAACACCGACTTCACGCGCCGCATCTTCGCCAGCACGTTGAATTTCTTTATCGATATTTTTCTGAGCCTTTTCTGTCACCTCTTCAATGCGACCAGGATGAATGCGCCCGTCTTTCATTAAAATTTCCAAAGTTTCGCGCGCCACTTGACGTCTAACTGGATCAAAGCTCGACAAAACAATCATACCAGGCGTGTCGTCAACTAAAATATCCACGCCCGTTGCGCGCTGAATAGCTTGAATATTACGACCTTCCTTACCGATAATGCGACCCTTCATTTCGTCGTCCGACAGCGGCAACGCCGTAACGGTACGCTCAGAAGTTGACTCGGAACTAATCCGCTCCATAGCAGTCGCCAAAACCATCTGCGCGCGATCTTCGGCCTCGCCTTCAGCTTCTTTTTGCATTTTACTAACCAGACCGAGCAAATCTTTTGCGACATCTTTTTCGGTCATCTTTAGCAGTTTTTCTTTAGCCTCGTCTTTAGACAGTTTAGCGATTTTTTCGAGTTTTTCTTGCTGTTTAGTGCGAATTGAGCGAATTTCGTTTTTCAATTCTTCGAGCTCAGCCTCGCTGTCGCCCAACTTTTCACTGCGCTTAACAATTTCGTCAAGTTTTCCATCGAGTTTCTTTTCGCGCTCTTCTATGCGTCTGTCGGCTTTTTTAGTTTCCGCGCGACGCTCTTTTTCTTCTTCTTTAGATTTCTCGGTTGCTTTTAGCAATATGTCCGAGGCCTCTTTTTTCGCCTCAGCGATAATTTTATCGGCTTTAGCACCAGTGTTCGCTTTGCGCACTCTTTCGTACGCAAAAAATCCGCCCGCACCAGCGGCCACACCGATGATAGCAGCTATACCTGTTATCATAGTCTCTCCTTTTATTTAAAATTTAATCAGTATTCTTTAAATATGTAGTCCGTTGATGACCTTTATCAAGGGCCTGCATAAGTTTTTTCTGGGTGTTTACATACCAGAGTTTTGGTGGAGCATCGGGGACTTAAACCCCGGACCTCTACAATGCGAATGTAGCGCTCTAGTCAACTGAGCTAATGCCCCATAAGTGGGCCGCACTCACTGCCCCATTGGAATCATTGTAGCATATTAAGATTTTTTTATAAACAAAATTATTTATCTTTGGGGTTCAGTTTTAACGAAAGTTCACCGAGCTGCGTTGGTTCAACTCCAGACGGGCTGTCCATCATCACGTCTACTCCAGAACCGTTTTTAGGAAAAGCCAAAGTGTCGCGAAT
Organism: Candidatus Saccharimonadota bacterium; assembly: GCA_009783235.1. Lineage (GTDB taxonomy): Bacteria > Patescibacteriota > Saccharimonadia > Saccharimonadales > Saccharimonadaceae > WRHN01. The sequence continues at coordinate 58,571 of WRHN01000001.1, read as the reverse complement.
GCTGTCTAAATTCAAAAGCTCCATAAACATACGGTCCAAACCAAATGCACAACCAGCGTGTGGCGGCGCACCAAACTTAAACGCGTTGAGCATGCCACTAAATTTTGCCTCAACGTATGCACCGTCATGACCTAGAACAGCAAAAGCTTCGTGCATCACTTCTGGGCTATAGTTGCGCACAGCACCTGAACAAATTTCGTATCCATTTAAAATCATATCAAACTGATCAGCAACAACAGAAAGTTTATCGTCAGCTTTAAGCGCTTCTAAGCCTCCTTTTGGCCACGAAAATGGGTTGTGCCCAAAATCCAGCCGCTTGTTCTTTTCGTCCCAATCATAAAACGGAAAGTCAACCACCCACGCCAACGAGACCGTCTTTGGATCTTTTAGCGCAAAATGCTCCGCAAAAGCGCTTCGCAGTACGCCCAAAACTTTGTTCACTCTGACCCTAACATCAGCACCGAAAAATACCGCGTCGCCGTTCGTTGCACCAGTTTTTTTGGTGATTTCACCTAGTTCTGTTTCGCTCAAAAACTTAGCAATCGGGCTTTGAATCTCGCCTTCTTTATAAGTCAAATACGCCAATCCACCAGCGCCCTCTTTTTTAGCAATTTCAGTAAAACCATCAATTTGCGAGCGGCTCAAACTGGCGCCGCCCTTAACGCAAATCGCTTTCACGCACTCAGCATTTTTGAAAACCGCAAATTCAGTGTTTTTAAGATTATCTGTCAAATCAATCAACTTCATGTCGTAGCGCAAATCTGGCTTGTCGGTGCCGTAGTCGTTCATCGCCTCTTCGTAGGTTAACTGCACGACCTTGTTATCTAGGAGTTTTTTACCCGCAAAATCTGTCACTAATTTCTTAATTAACGGTTCCGTTTCTGTTCGCACTGTTTCACCATCCTCGACAAAAGACATCTCGAGATCTAGTTGATAAAAATCTCCGTACAATCTGTCGGCACGCGGATCTTCATCACGAAAACACGGCGCAATTTGGTAATATTTGGGTACACCAGAAACCATGAGCAATTGCTTAAACTGCTGCGGCGCTTGAGGAAGCGCATAAAATTTACCCGCATGTAAACGTGACGGGATAAGGAAATCGCGCGCACCCTCTGGGCTAGAATTAGCCAGAATAGGCGTCGCCACTTCTGTAAAATCTTTATCTTCCATATAATCGCGAATTATTTTATTGAACTCAGCGCGTTTCTTAAGCACGCTCTGCATATGCGGTCGTCGCAAATCCAAAAAACGATATTTGAGCCGCAAATCTTCATTAGCCATTTCCCCGTCATCGTGCGTGGTTACTACTGGAGTTTCTGATTTATTTAAAATTTCGAGCTTACTAACAATTATTTCAATTTTGCCAGTATCAATATTGGGATTTTCCAGACCCGCGCCGCGTTCGCGCACCAGACCGCTCACCCGAACACAAAATTCATCACGTAAACTTTCCGCCAACGCAAAATCGCTAAGCTCTGGATTAAAAACCAGCTGGACAATACCAGTGTGGTCGCGCAGGTCGACAAAAATAATTCCGCCGTGATCGCGACGCGAATTGACCCAGCCGCTGACGCTGATTTCTTTGCCGATTTTACTAATTGATTCTGTTGCAAATGTTCTCATACTAGAGCATTCTACCACATCTGATTGTTTTTCGCACGAACACGACCTACGCCAGCTTCAAATGTTTCAAAACATCTTCTAGGCGCAACAGGCCAACGCGCTTGCCTTTTTCGTTGACTACGATTAACACCGCTGAATTATCTTCGGCAAATTTGTTCAAACAATTTAAAATCAACGTAGTGTCGCGTATTTCACTTGGTAGAAAACGAGTAACTTTTTTAATTTTTTTACCGTCAGCGCGCAAATCAACAATGTCCGACAGCGCCACCAGACCCGAAAATTCGCCGTCTGATTTTACCAAAAAAACTTTTTGCGTGGTGTGGTACAGTTCGTCCATTAACTTTGGCGTGATGACTTCTGCGTCGTCTACGGTTACAGTTTTTTTAATCGGTATCATGGCGTGTTTAGCGGTAACGTTATGAGATTTCAACAACCCCTCAATCGCTAAAACTTCTGCTTCAGAAATAATTTTTTTAGAATTGCCAGCTATGGCGCCTAGCTCCCGGCGGGTTCTGACTTTGCGAACTTTTAGGCGAAATTCGTAAGCTTGGTTTTTTGTGAACACCACAAAATCTACCACCTTGCCGCCAAACCTACCCAAAAATCTAAGCGTTTTGTCCATAATATAATTATAGCATGTTTGTTCGTACGTCAAAAGAAAACTACGAATGTTTGCGACCTGAGTCGTTTGCCCTTTTTATTAAATAGGCTGCAGCCGCCACTGTCCCCAAATTTAATTTAAGATATTTCAATTATACCGCGTGTGATGTTATAATCAATATACTAAAGGAGGTTTATGGATAAAAAAAGATGGATTATTATTGGCATATTGTTGGTGGCTTTTGGCGGAGTAGTTTGGTGGGAGAGCTCGCAGGTTAACCCGAATATCATACCGAGCGCGCAGGTTGACTTGTTCGACCCAGCTAAGTTAATAACAGAGGAAACGCTGCCCGAAGGTTTTGTCAATGATGGCGCAACTCCCGCGACTGATGCCAACAACATCTACGACCGTTATTACGGCGACGCTGATACTAAAGTGGTGTTTATTGAATATGGCGATCTGGCCTGCTCGCACTGCGCGCAGTATGACCCGCTTATTGAAAAAGCTCGCGAAACCTACAGCGACAAAGTGGCGTTTGTTTTTCGCTATTTTTACTTGGGTAATCAAGGTAGCAACGGATTAGCGGCGGCGACCGCAGTTGAAGCGGCGGCACGACAAGGCAAGTTCTGGGAGATGAAAAAGTTGGTTTATGAAAAGCAAGACGAGTGGTTTTACGCCAGCGCTAGCGATCGCAAAGAAGTGCTAAAAAGCTACGCTGATACGTTGGGGCTTGATCTTGACCGGTGGTCTCAAGATTACGACGACTATCGAACCAACGGCATTAAAACTCGTATCGATTTTGGCCACGCTTTGGGTGAGCGCGTTAAATTGACTGGCACGCCAACTTTGGTAATTAATGGGCATCGCCTGGACCCTGACAAAGACTCATCAGACCAGTGGGCCAGTCAAGAAATGCTCAACGCGATTATTGAGCGATATATTAAAGAAGCCTACGACCAGCCAGACTCAGACGACCAGACTTAAAATACTCTGCCCCGACGTTTCCCCGCCAGAGCTAAAATGTGCTATACTTGGAAAGCCGTGCGGGTGTAGCTCAGTGGTTAGAGCAGTCGGCTCATAACCGATTGGTCGCTGGTTCAATCCCAGCCACCCGCACCAGATACGCTGAAAAACCTAAATCGTTCGCAGGAATGCGGGCTTTTTGGTTTTGTTATAATATATTGTATACTTGTAAACATAAACGTTTCGTGCTAGCATGTTGAGTAGCATGGTGAAGAAAGACGTAACGGGTGAGCAACAAAAAATGTCTGCTCTCGCCCACAAAAGCAAAAAGCAAAAAAAGCATCCCTTGATATTGACGGTGACCATTGTTGCCGTTTTGGCTTTGGCGGCATTGGTTGTGGCGGGAATCACTACCCATAGAAGCATACAAGACCAGCCCGCTGCCGAAGTTAAAAATGAAAAAATTAGCGCTGAAGCTGAAGACGAAGACGAAAATGACTCTTTTGATACAGACAATAGTCTAATGAATGATTTTCCACACTACCACGACCTGGAAGAAATCAACAATGAGATCGACAGACTCCTAACTAACAGGGACTACGCCGCAGCAATAGCGCTAGGAGCCACAAGTTTTGCCGACGCGGAGAAGACTGGCGACCAAATTAAGATTTTTTTGGCTAAGACCCGTCAAGCTACTACCTTCATCGTTATCGATGACAAGCAACAGGCGCTAAAAGCTCTAATTGAGTTAATAGACATGGACGTCGAAAAAGAGTGGAAGCTAGATAAATTATTTTACGCACTCACTTTCGCCAACAACCTGAAGGACACAGTGAACGAGAAAAAATATTTGGAACAGTTCATGCAAATATATCAATCAAATGGCTATGAGATACCGATAGAATATGTAAATAGGTTGAAGGAGCTACAAAATGAATAGTATACAGAAATCTCGAGCCCATACGCTAAAACCTTTATTTGTCGCAATCATTTTAGCTGTTGCCACCGTGGCAGTCTTTAAAGCTACACCTGTTTTTGCGTCTGCGGCAGGTAGCGGTGCTGGCGGTGGCACAATTACTGGTGCTGGCGCGGCCACCACTAATGGTTTTGGCTGGAAAGCGTACTCACGGACCGGTAGCGGCCCAGGCGAGTTTATGGATGGCACGAAGTGGAGTAAGGTGCAATCGACCTGCCGTGACACCAACACCGTTTGGCTATACGTGGTGCAAACAAGCGAGAAAACTCTTGGTACCGCCGTAGTTTACAGACATAAAACCTTGTGGGATAGTTTTGCTTACAAGTTTAGCGACTATAACAAAAATAGGGACCTAGTTAAAGCAGAATGGGACAAGCTAACGAAAGCAGAAAAGAACGGGACGGTCTGGGGGGACTATAATAAGGGCGTTGCGTGGCTATGTAACAGCGCCGATCCAGCCAAAGACTGGTCTTACGGCGCAACTTCAAACGTTACGAGCCCCGTCTCATATCGCACGACGCTAAACTTCAAGCACACGCTAAAAAATAACGGCAGCAGCTCTTCAGGGCTGAAAAAAACCGATTATTGGACCACGGGTAAAGGTGCTAACTCAACTAAAAAATCTTCTGGAGCTCTAGGGCCTAAGGCGACCAAGCTCGTAGAAAACTACAATAGCTACACCACTACAGCTAGCGATATTGGGCAAAATACGGTTTGCCAGACCCTTAACTTCTCGCCCAAGGCTCATAATAGTACTGGTACCGGTAAAAGCGAGGCTTGCGCCAGCGTTTATTCGCCGTGGACTGTGAGCGCTACGACTACTATAAACTCTAACTTGGCAAAACCTGGCGACAACATCTCGTTCACTCACAAACTTAGCAACAACGACCGCGTAGTCAAAGACGACAAGGGTAATTGGGTCACCGTGACTGGTACTATTAAGGGCGCTGAGACTAACACGGTTGGAAGTCTTGTCAACACCACTATTCCCTTCGCTGGGCCAAATACATCTTTCATGTTTACCACTACGACCGGCAACGGTGAGAGCATAAGCAATTCCGTCCCTAATTCATTCATAGTCAGTGCCGACGGAGCGGAAGTTGGCAAGAAGTATTGCCAATACGTCAGCGTAGACAAACCAGCGCGGAATAACACCACAGCGGCCAGCGGCGCAGCGGCTTGCGTTAGCGTGCCGTACAACTACACAACTGCGCCGATCGTTACTGGCGCTCAAGGTACATCGGATTTATTCCAAAGCGTTGAAGCTGGTGATACTATGGTAGTTGGTCAACAAATAGAGGTCCTAGCGGTCATTGGAACAAATCCGAACGCTGATTACAAAACCAAAACTCCAAACATTGACGTACGAGTTTTCTGCACCAAAGATGACTATGAGGACTGTCCCGGCTGGACCGTCGTAACTACTAGCGGTAATTACGCGTCTAATAAAAATGGCGACATTGGCAATAGGCAAAATTGGCAGATACCAGTTGACTCGCCGGTCGGCACTAAGTACTGTTTCCAGGCTATTGCCGTGAACGGTCAGGCTATCGCCAACGGCGCTAATAACGCGGGCCCAATCAGTAACTTTAGCGATACCAGCGGTAAAAAACAGTGCGTAACCGTCGTGAAATCCCCTACCCTGCAAATTCATGGTGGCGACAGCTGGAGCGGCATGAACTGTCCTGAGCAAGGTCAAAATAGTGGCGGCTTTGATGCCAAACAACCCAGCTTTGCACTCGATCCAGCTTCCGGAGCGCCCGCTAGCTCTGCGACCTGGTCGCAGTACGGCCTGTTTTCTGCTGGCGTGATTGCTAATACTTTTGGCTCTGGTGGGCACATTCACAACGCTGATAATCTGAACACTCTACAGACGTCCAATAAATTGAAATTCTCTGGCGACAGCATCAACGTGGGTGGAAATTACCTGCCGACCAACGAGCAGCATTGTTTATCTGACGCGATGGGATATTACAAGCAACGCCTGGGTAGCGAAGGAGACCATGGCGAGGCAGTGATAAACGAGATACTGAATGACAACTTGCGTCCTAAGACAGAAATTGGCAAAAAAATCCTCTGGTACGGCGAAGGCAACAAGACCCTGGACGTTAGCGGTGTGGATTTCTATGATCGTGATTTGGTTATAGTGGTTGATGGGGATATTACTATTAATGGTGATGTGGCTATTTACAATCATAGTTATCGCAGTATTGAGAATCTGCCTAATTTGATGGTGATGGCTTCTGGTAATATTATTGTGGAACCTGGGGTTACGCGTTTGGATGGTGTTTATGTAGCTCAGGGGACTTTCTTTGATTGTGGTGATAAGAGTATTTTAGGGCTTGATGGTATGTCTAATGATTTTAGTCTGGGTGGCGTTTGTGATCAGCAGTTGGTGGTTAATGGTGCTGTAGTTGCTAATAATACGCGTTTTCATCGGACTCATCGTGGTAGCGATGGTATAGATGATAATATCTTTAATCCGACTCCGGCTGAGATTATTAAGTATCCTGTGGGGGTGTGGTTGCAGAGTTACGACCACTATAGAAACCTGTCAAATCGAATTACTACTATGTTCTATCGCGAAGTCGCGCCTAGAGTATAGAAAAATATAAAATCGCCAAAAGCCGCACCAAGCTCAGCCTTAAGGTACGGTTTTGAAAAACTTTTTAGCAAGTAATATCGGCAGGACTATGGTGTACTGCGCCCAAATTGGTATAAGAAAAATCAACACAAAACTCGTTAAGTAAGCCCAAATCGAACCGCAGGCCACCGCCCACCACACCAACAGGCCCGTATAAACCACGACCGTCAACGCCAAAACGTGAAACAATACATATGCTCGCGGCGTCTCTTTCATGGCGCCTTTTTTATAAGCTTTTTTAAAATCCTTCACCCCGCGCAGCTGTTTAAGATATTTTTTTACGCTATATTTGTTTTTCTGCAACAAATAAATCAGCGTTCGTTCGTACTGGAACGTCAACATTGATAAATATTTTTTCATAATAATGATATTCTAACACAACTTGTCTACAGAGTTGTGGTACAATTATATCCATGAAATCATCTCGTTGGAGTATTTTAGGGATTTTAATGGGCAGTTTACTACTGTTTTTGGTGTTGCATTTAATCTTTCGCACGGCCATCATCACGGACAACTGGGATTACTGGGAATTGGCGGGCTTGTTCGATATGGACTCTGAGATTAGCTTGTTCACCTGGTTCTCTACCACGATTTTGCTGTTCGTACCAGCAGTGCTAGCATTTTTTGTCGGCTGGGTTAAGCGCCAAAACCAAGAAAAATTAAGTTGGGGCTGGTTCTTGCTGGGAGCCGCTTTCATGTATCTGTCGATTGACGACGCAGCCATGATTCACGAAAAAATAAGTACGCTAAATCGTATGACTGGTCTGCAAGATGTCCTCAGCAGCATTAACCCTGCTCTGTTTGGCTGGAGCTGGTGGGTAATTTACCTGCCAATAGTGGCGGTACTAGTCATGATTATGACTCGTTGGTTTTTGACCCTACCAACACGTACTAAAGTTATGATTGTACTGGCCGCGGTTTTGGCTATCGGCGGTCAAGTGGGCATGGAAGCTATCAGCAGTTTTGTCAGCAACAGTACTGGTGAATATATTAATCCAGTCTGGCGTGGCCTGCAAAAATTCACCGGAAGATCTGGCCTAGCCCTGTTTTTGTTTGCGATTATTGATTACATTTTGTCTACGCCGCAGCTCAAAACTCGCCTGGACGCGCTAGTTAAACCCCGTGCAAAAACCAAGAAAAAATAAGTTTTCCACAAAAACCCAGAGTGATTTCGCGGTGCATCTTGACAATTAAAGCCTTGCGTGCTAGTGTTGAGTATATATAAACTAAAAACAAAAAGGGAAGAAAATATGATTGCGAAGAATATTAAAGGCGTTAAAAGAGCCGGCCTGGTTTTGGTGGTCGGGGCTTTGTTATCTGTTGGAGTAGCCTGGGCAACTAACGATGGCGACATCCCAACGTGGGAAAATCTGGGTGCGGTGAGTGGAACACAAGCCAATATCACAAACAGCTATAACAACGGAGAGGGTGCTACAGACACCAAAAACGGCAAGCTCTACGTCCTGGAGGGTGAAGACAAGATAGTAACTAAATCAGGCACTGACTACGCCAGCGTGCAGGTTTATGACGCTGCTACTCTGGCCCACGAAAAGCAAGTCTTGCTAGAGCTTGCATGTATAAATTATAATCTCTCGACTGATTCTTGCGACAATACAATCAGCGTTAGCCATGCCACCCAATACCGCGGTTTTAGCGTTGATGATAATGGCAATTTCTATATCATAGAATGCGACGAGGAATGCTTAGCCATGGCTAGATATAACCCGGACGGTAGCGTGGCGGCAGTTTGGCACTATGATGATTATAGATACAAAAACAATGTTGGGCAAGTTGGCGACAAGATTTGGGTGCACGAAGTTGGTGGCGACTCAAGTGCTGCTTATAGCGAAATGGTCGTTGACGCAAAAAATAATTCTATTTATTGGTACCTGCTTCGCATGAGATCCACTGAATACGAATATATTTGCGACCCGGATTGTTATTACGATGAAACTGGTAACGAAATAGAATACCCCAGCGACTGGGGCAATAACAGAGGGTTGTTTGTTGCCACTGATTTGAATTTCAATTTTGACAATATGCGAATCCTCAACGACAATGTCACAGATGATTTTGATCTTGATCCAGACAACCGAGGGTTAGTGATTAATGGTATGACTATGGCGGTGGGCCCAGATGGCACTTTGTACGTTGGCAACAACCTGTATGATGATGATAACAATCCATATTATAAAATCTGGAAGATGAATCCGCAGACTGGCGCAGTGCAAACTCAGCTGGAGCTCAAAGATGACCTGATGACGGACGGTTGTAGAAACAACAAAATGATAGTTTTGGCCAACGGCGACTTTATACTGGGTGGCGTTTGTCACGCCGAAAATCCCGTGGTGCAAGTTTCCCCTACCGGCGAGGTGTTGGCCTATATCACCAACGACGAATTGATTGAGCCCTTAGGTTCCTGGTTGTCGGTGGACTCTAAAACCTGCCATGCTTTTATTGCCGCTGCTGAAGAAGATGTCAATGGCGAAAACATTTGGGCGGTGCGTGCGTATCAAGGCATAAATTGCATGCCTGATGCTCCTGGCGTGCCAAATACTGGCGTAGAACTCATCAGACACTACTAAACTGGTTGTATGCTAAAAAACCGCTCTGTCAATCAGGGCGGTTTTTGTGGTTGCTGTATAGTATAGAAAAACTGTGGTGTCTGCCTACAGAACAGCACGGACCCATTTTAGCACAAAACTGTGATTTGTTTTTGATGAAGGTTGGAGATTAAATTCTTGTGCTTATGGTATAATGGAAATGTCTAATTCAAACAATGATACGCCGTTTTTCGGTGGCTCAAACCAATAAAACGGCAGCCGTTCGAAAAACAGTAAGGGTTTGAACCTCATTGTTTGGATTAGACAACCTAGAACGGTTGTCGCTTTGCTTCACAGCAAGCGCTCCATAGAAGAAAGGAATTTATGAGACACGAAAGTCTGTCATTTACACCATTGAATAACACTACAGAAACCAACCCGCAACTTATTACGCGGCAAGAGCACAGTCGAAACATTGAGGACGCCGAAAAATATGAAGCGGTGGAATACTTGAAGCAGGTTGGCTTATTTATCTCGCTCGATTCGCTCGATTTACATCACGGTCGCGTCGCCGATACTGCCGGCGAAGACTGGAAAGTTGACGAAAGTTTTCAAAATGGCGGCAATGATACGAACAATGCAAATGTAAACAAGATCCCCGCACTTTCGACTGATTCGCGCGAAATCGCAGAAGAATTTGCTGCCGCTCGTGCTTGGGGCAGTAAACAACCAGAAATTCATAAAATTGTGTCAGAAGACCCCGACGCTATGGTTATTGACGGAACTTTTAATCTTGGCAATCGTTCTGACGAAGAAAAGAAACAAATACGAGAAGCATTAAACAAATTGTCTATTGACTTAACTGAAGGCTCGCCACTTGACTTCGAACATAGAGATATTTTAACGACTTTTACGCCAGAGGACTTCCGCGCTCCCGACGGCACATATACGAAAATCTCTGATTTGCCAGTAATCTCTCAAAAGTTAGGAGTTGACGAAAAGACCGTAAAGCAGGTTGCCGGCTCATTGAATGCTCGACTTACTCTGACACATGACCCAGAAAGAATCATTAAGAATTTTATTGATAATGAAGATACTTATAGTTTAGGGAATGGCAGTGACGAACTACCTATAAACCAAGAATATGTTGCGAATTGGTTGCGTAATACGCATATTGTCGGGGTGAAAAGGAGTGTTCGGTCGGCGACTATTGGCAAAGACATTGAGCCAGTTTTCTTGTTTGACCTTGAAAAAGTGAATACCGAGAAAGAAGTGGCTCACCGTCGAGATATATTTTTTAGGAGATATGGTAGGATAGCAAGGCGTATGGCTGACGGTTTAGAAATCAGAACCGAAGCCGAAAGTCCGTTCATCGACTACTTATCAAATAGTTTGTATGCCACACCGAAGCAATTAGTTGATGAAGCCAAGAAGGTCGGCGCATATAAGGAGACTTATGAGGCCGACGCAGGAAATTGGGAAAAATTTTCACTAAGCGAACATACCGAAACTGTCTTGCGTGTTTTTGATAAAAATTACGCCGACAGGTTACCGGCCAATTTACTGCCTGTTATGCGACTTGCGCTACTTACTCACGATTTAGGCAAGCCCGAGGCAGTCAGTAAAGGTGAAAAGCATAATCAACACGCCTATAATGCCAGGGAAGCCGATAATTTTATGAAAAGCGTTGATGTTAATGAAAACCTGCGGAAACTCATAGTCGGGGTTATCGGTGAAAGTCAAAAACTCACAACGTACGCTTTTATTCAAGGTGATGTTGGCGCAAGAAAAGAGTTATTATCGTTTTGCCATAATCTTCTGACAGAATATGGTGCAGAAAATGTGACAAAAGAAGATGTCCAGGGTTTAGCCAACATGTGCTTGATAGTTCAAACTTGCGATTCGGCGGCATACACTGATATGGCAATTACACGAAGCGAGAAATTGCAAGTTCATCACAGGAATTCGCCGTCATTTAATGGTTCGTTCCACCCGCCAGTTAGTATTACAAGGCAAGATGTTCGATTAAAAACAACATAACCCAACCTTCATCAAAAACAAATTGCGGTTTTTTGATCGGGCGCAAAAAATCGGGCTTTGGTGCGGCCGACTGGACTTGAACCAGCACAGGATTGCTCCCACTACCACCTCAAGGTAGCGCGTCTACCAAATTCCGCCACGGCCGCATGGCTAGTATTATAGCACAAACGCCCCGCTAAAAACCCTCGAACAAAAGCCTCACCGCCAGCGCCCATCTGCCAACGAGAACGGCAAAATGATGTGTGGTATAATTTAGACATGTTAGTAACCATAAAGGCCTTGGTCGGAGCCAGCGTCAAAAGTCTGCAAAGCGGCGCTGAAATAGCAAAAGTTGCCGTTCCCCTGATTGATCCGCGTAACCTCAAAATCATGGCGCTGTATCTCGAGAGTAAAATGATTAAAATTTCACCTGCCATATTGATGCCGAACGACATTCGTGAAGTCGGGCCGCTGGGCATAATTATTGATGACATCAACAAAATTGTTTCGCCCGACGAAGTGGTGCGCCTGGAGGAAATCGTTGGTTTTGATTTTATTTTGGACGGCATCGCCGTTATCGATGAGAAAAAACGCCGGCTGGGTACCGTCGATTATTATACTTTTGATCCTCAGAGTTATTTTGTCCAGCAGCTTTATATCAAACCAGGGTTCATGCAATCGATGAAAGTTACCAATCTAATTATCAATCGCTCGCAAATTATTGACATTGACAACAAGAAAATCACCGTGCAGGTAGCCGCCGACAAAGCCAGCGAAGTTTACGGCAAAATAGCTAGTGACGCCAACCCCGGTGGGTTCGTCAACCCGTTCAGGGCGCAGAACAAACCAAGCAAAAATGCTGAGGACTAATTTTCTTTCCAGGCCGAAATGGTTGCGCCCGGTCCACCGATATTCTTTTTGAAGCTAACTGGCTCGGCTGGCTTAACAGCCTTACGAGGTGGCTGATTGCCAATAACAGTTTTGGGTAAATCAGTTTTATATATCCGCCCAACTTCAGCCGCTCGGCGCGCAAATTCAGCTTGGCGCTCGTTCTGGGTGAGTCGTCTGGTCGAATTTAAATCTGTATTATCGTCGCGATTAATCCGCGCGCTAGTATTAACGTTCGTCCTAGCAAACGCCGCTCGGTTCACGTCGTCGCCGTTCGACTCGTCGCCTCTGTCGATTTTTTTGTCTGGCAAAGTGCTCGATTTTTTACTAACAATAATCTCATTGACCACTGGAATAACAATCGGCGTTCGCCCAGTCTGATCGTACAAAATGTGGGCGATTTCATCTTTCATTTCTTTTTTGAAATTATCCAAATTGACCCTGCTAGACTTGTAGGTTTTAGAAATCTTTTGACGAAGATATTGACGAATAGAATTCATCAGCTCTTCGCTGTCGCGCAAGTAAATAAAGCCGCGCGAGATGATATCGGGGCTAGAAAGCATGCGGCCAGTTCCCTTTTCGACTGTTACTACCACTGTAAACAGCCCGTCGCCCGCCATGTGAATGCGATCTTTGAGTACCACTTCTGAAACGATTTCGCCCGCGTCATCATACATCACACCGCCGGCCTGAATGCGCGAGGTTCGGCGCGCACCATTTTCGCTAATTTCTACCACGTCGCCATCATCACAAACAAAGATGTTTTCTTTAGGCACGCCACAAACCGATTCGGCCATTTCGGCGCCGTGTATCATCATATGATACTCTCCGTAAATCGGTATGTAGTACTTAGGGTTAACAATTTTGGTTAGCTCAACATGGTCGTCATAATAAGCATGGCCCGAAAGGTGTAACGGCCCCACACCGTACTGTGCGGTTTTTTTATTACGCAGAACCTCTGAGCCCTCCCGCATCAACCCATCAACCGTGCGCACCACGAACGGCTCATTGCCCGGAATCGGGTTAGACGAAAAGACGATTACGTCGCTGCCCTTGGTCTTGACGTGCGGATGCACCCCAGAAGCCATGCGATTCAACACGGCGTTCATTTCACCCTGAGAACCAGTGCACAAAAGCATAAACTGGCTGTCGGGCAACTTAGACAAATCCTCAATTTTAACAATTGTGTTTTTGGGAACTTTGATCAAACCCTGCCTAATGGCCAGCTCCATATTGTTAATCATAGAAAATCCTGCGATGGTTACTTTGCGGCCGTGTTTAGCAGCCGCTTCAATAACGCCACCCAAACGCAACACTTGCGATGAAAAACTCGAGAAAATAATTCGAGAGTTAGGCCATCTTTCTAACACCTGCTCGACAGAATTAACGATGTCTGGTTCACCATGAGCGTGCGTGCCCTGATCTTCCACATTGGTAGATTCATTAAGCATGGCCAAAAAACCCTCTTTGTTAGCTATTTCTGCCACTCGTTCAAGATCAAATTTCTTGCCATCCATGGGGTTTTCTTCAAAACGCCAATCTCCCGAGTGATAAATCGCGCCCAGCGGCGTGCGTATTACAATCGCACAAGAATCTGGAATCGAGTGGTTAACGCGGATAAATTCTAAGCTAAGATTATCTGAAATTTTGATAATTTCGTGCTCGTCTTGATTGACCGCGCGAAAATCTTTCTGATAATTGGCGTTGTTAGGATCTTCCTCAAGCTGACGCTCAATCAAACTCAAGGTGTACTTCGCCCCATAAACTGGCACGCCTGAAAACTTCTGCAAAATGTGGCGAGCGGCGCCGATGTGATCTAGGTGGCCGTGCGTAAAGGCAATGGCTTTGATTTTATCTTTACGCGCCTCAAAATAGCCCATATCTGGCACAATATAGTTAACACCTGGATAATCTGCTTCGTGCGGAAACAGCAAACCCAGATCAACAATGACGATTTCGTCCTTGTATTCAAAAGCGATACAGTTTTTACCAATGCCCATTTCGCTCTCACCCCCGACCATGATAATTTTCAGCGCGTCGTGCGCGGGTTTGCGATTTTTCATTTTAGCAGGATTGTACTGCTCGCCGCCAAGACCATTAAACCCCGAGCGGTTGACTGGCACACCAATAAGGTGTTGCGACGCTCGCGCGTTCACATCTTCGCTGGTGCGTTTTTGCGCCCGTAAAAGATCTCGCATATTACTGGACGTCTTGTCTAACACTGAATTGCCAGTTTTTTTACTTTTTGAATTGTTTGGTCGCTTTGAAACGTCGTCCTGCGCGGCCGTGGCCAATTTTCTGCCTCCCATAAATACTTTCCTTTCTTTAAAAATGTCAATTTTGGGCCCAATAGGGCTAAGAATTTATTAGTGTGCTCATTGTAGCACACTTTGATTGAAAATGCAAGTCTTCCCTGGCTGACGTCGATAATATTGGCACCGTAAGCTCTAAAGCCGTGCTCAACTAACTCAAATAGCCCTCGGCCTGCAGACTAAACATTTCTTGGTACAGACCGCCCTTGATGTTCATTAATTCCCTGTGGCTGCCGCTCTCGATAACGCGTCCGTTCTCGATAACCAAAATTTTCTGCGCTTTGCGCACGGTAGAAAACCGATGTGAAATAATCAGCGTTGTTTTTCCCTGTTGATTCTTAGCAATTTCTTGAAATATTTCGTATTCTGCTTTGGCGTCAACCGACGCAGTTGGCTCATCTAAAATCAAAACGTCCGAATTTCTGAAAAAACCACGTGCCAACGCCACGCGCTGCCACTGGCCACCAGACAGATCTGTGCCATTTTCTTCGTCGTATTGCTTTGATAAAATTTGCTTTAGACCATTCGGCAACTTAGCCAAAAAGCCATTCAACCGCGCTTTCTCAACTGCGCTCATTAAATCTTTTTCGCGTTTCTTGCGCGTGATGTCGCCAAACCAAATGTTGTCCCCTAGATCAGTAAAATACATGCGAGCATAATCCTGAAAAAGCGCGCCCATGCGCTTGTAATAGGCCGCTTTGTTTAATTTTTCCAGCGGAACATCATCAACCAAAATTTGCCCCGAATCTGGTTGATAAATCCCCAAAAGCAACTTGACAATAGTGGTTTTACCAGAACCGTTCGCGCCAACCAAGGCTATATCTTCGCCCGGCTCCACCACAAAACTGACGTTTTTAATGGTCGGCTCTGAATTCATGGCGTAAGTGAACACCACGTCTCGAAACTCTAGTTTGGGCGGACGCCCGGTATCTTCTAGCAGCATTTGCCCGTCTTCTTCCTCTGGTAAATCTAAATAATCGAAGTAATCACCCGCATTGAGAATTTCCAGCCCCACCTGGTTGATTGATATAGTCAAACGACCACCAGCGTTTGACATGCTATCTATCAGCCCCTTAATGGTTACCAGATAACCGACTTCTAACGTGCCGTCAATTACCTGTTTACCCGACCACAGAAGTACCGCAACCTGGACTACGTCGCTTAGCGCGTCAATGGCAGTTTCAAACGGCAGAAGCTTTCTATACATGTCCATGTTCTGCGCACGATCTCGCGTAATGTAGTGGCGCCAGCGTTTAATAAAATAGTGCGAAAGGCCGTACAGTTTTAATTCCATAGCCACCTTTTGGTCAGTCAGCTGCGAACGAAAACCCCACCCCTTGCGACGATTGACTGAATTGACCTTCCAGAACCTGCGCTCCTTGCGCATGCGATACGTGGTGAGTACAATATTGGGCACAATCATCGCGAACACCACCAGAGCAATAGCCAGCGAAACGTTGGCCAGCACCAGAAAAGCCGTTATAAAAGCGATAATTTGCGAGACCACCTGCACGATAAGCGGAAACAGCCAACCCAAACTCGCAGCGTAATTTTCCGCGATTTCTAGTTTATCGGCGTTGTCTTTAAGCTCGCGCACCGCGATAGGAATTTTGTTAACTTTCAAATAAAGCTGCTCTAGAGCATAATTTTGGATATCGTACTGCATTTTCAAGTTAAAATATCCGCTGATGCGAGCCGTGATGGTCGTTACTAGTGCAAGCACCAAAATAACCACCACATAAAAAACGAAACCCTGCCAGTCGCCATTAGTAAGAGTGTTAATCGTCACGCCAAATAGCAACGCCATAAACGACGGCGTGACTGATTCTATGACATTAGCAACAGTGATAAAACTAGCCCCCAATGGACTGGCTTTGAACATCATTGTAGTAGTTTTAATGACTACGCGAGCTAGTTTTGCTGGAGTTGGTTTTTCTTTGCTTTCGCGCTGATTAAACATAGTTGATCTCGACGCCGCCAAAATTCAACGAGCCAGTCAGGCGCAAAGTTTTAGTCTTTTTCTCGCGGCTTGGCATATTTTTTTCGGAAACGCCGCCCAGACTTTTTTTAATATCGTCCACAATTTGCCAATCGCGCGGCACGTAAAGCATTATCCCGCCAAACGAAACGTTCAGGTCAATCGAGGCGTTTTCTGGTGGCGTACCATCTTCGACGTAAATTTTAGTGCTACCAAAATTACATTCGACATTAACATTTTTTAACTCGCTCGCCTTGAAGTGGCGAGTAGAAGCACCAAATTGAGTGTAGCCAGCGCTGTAAACGTGGCGCTGTTTTAAAATCAGCGACAAACCAATAGCCAAAAGCACCGCCGCCGCCCAAATTGACCACAACTTAATATTTTCCACGCCCAAAAAACTTTGGGTTTCTCGCTCAAAAATAGTAACTATCAAAGCCAGCGGCAGAAAAAATCCAAACCACTCAAAACGCACCAGATTACGTACGGCCGCCACAGCCAAAAGCGCGCCCGCCACCATTTGCCAGAGAGCAATTTGAATATCAACGACTCCAATACTTTGCAAAAGCAAACTTAAACCAATAATTATGAACACCAAACTCCAGAAAATCTTACCAGCAAACCCCCGCTTGTTGCACATTTTATCTACCTTAATCATAAACTCCCCCTAATTTGTTAAACTGAAAATATTATATCATTTTGCGCCAGAAAGCAAAATGGCTAAGCAAAGAAAATTCGCATAATCTGACGCGCTAACTTGTCCGAATCATGGCGAATCAACGAGCGTTTCAGTTTATCTTTTTTGCTGGAATTTTTCCAGGCTTTACCGGCCAATAGATTAGCACCCCGAGTTTTATAATGTCGTTTCTGTAACTTTTCCAGATCCACCTCGACTGGATTTTCGCCGTCCTGTGCATATTTTTTCAATAAATAATCACTGGGCTTTTCATTGTTGTAGATAACGTAATCCAAAAATTTAATACCGACAAAACGCTCGATTTCATCTGGGAAATCAGACACTTTAAATCCATCGGTCTGCCCCGGCTTATTAACCAGATTGGCCACGTAGACTTTTTTGGCCGAACTTTTCTTCAGCGCTTCGCGCACGCCCGGCACCACCAAAGCTGGGGCCAAAGAAGTATAAAGGTCGCCCGGAGCAACCACTACTACGTCGGCCTCTAATATAGCTTTTTCGGCTTTCGGATTTAATTTGGGCATCGGCTCCAACCAAACTTTAGGGCGTTTTGCCAAAAACTTCATGACATCAACTCGATGCTCACCCTTGGTTTGACGGCCATTTTTCTCTTTTACTACCAGCTTGGAATGTTCTAGGGTGATGGGCACAACGCGGCCGTTTATTCGTAAAATATCCTCCGCTAAATTAACTGCTTCAGAAATACTGCCCGTCATTTTCTCAAGTGCCGAAATAAAGATATTGCCAAAACTGTGGCCCTCCGCAAAGCCGTCTTCAAAGCGATAATTAAAAAGCTCGCGCACGCGGTCGTTATTGGACAAAGCCACCAAGCACTGGCGAACGTCGCCGGGGGGGAGAACTCCCAGTTCGTCGCGCAAAACTCCAGTCGACCCACCGTCATCAGCCATGGCCACCAGCGCGGTAATCTGGTTAGTGTAATTTTTGAGCCCTGAGAGCACCGTAAAGCTACCGGTGCCGCCGCCTATTACTGCAATTTTTGCACCGTTTTCCATGGCTAAATATTCTCTAGTTCTTTCGCTAAGCTGGCAGACAAAGTCTCCGCTTCGGCTAATTTTTGACGAGTTTCATCGACTAAGTGCTTGGGCGCGTTTTGGCGGTAAGAATCGTTGTCTAAGCGCTTTTTCAAGTTTTCTGCCAGATTCCCCGCTTCAATGAGTTTTTGCTCTAAATCGGCCTTATATGCGCTAATTTCGGCTGGTTTTGCCTCAATGTACGCTCTGAAGTTGCCCGCTATGCGGATTCCAGCTGGTTTTTCGAACGGCATCACAGCCTCTAGGCCAGCCAGATTCTTAATCACTGCTTCATTCTCAGAGATGACCCGATTGTCGCTATAGACCATAGCGCGCCTGCCTTTCAACTTGGCCACCACTAGTCGCGCAGCACCGACCAGCTCTTTGACTTCCTCGAATTCTTGAGCTTTTTTGCGATCAAATTGATAACCCCTATTCCACTGTTGTAACATTAACAACGAATCGTCATCGTGCAGCGTAGTCCAAATAGCCTCTGTTACAAACGGCGCGAACGGGTGGACAATTTTCAACACCGATTCAAGTACAATGTCCGCCACTGCACTGCCCTGCTTAGCTGCCTCAACATACCAGTCCGCGACCTCGTCCCAGACAAAATGGTAAACCGTCTCAACCGCTTCGGCGAAACGATAATCTTTAATCAACCTGTCAATTTCCGCTGTTGATTGTTGTAGTTTTGACAACACCCAATGGTCTGCCGTGGTTAGTTCCTCAAGATGTTTTTCGTGAGTTTCGATGAACCTAGCGATATTCCAAAGTTTATTACAGAAATTACGCCCCGCCACTACTTTATCTGGGCTAAAAGCCTGAGAAAGTCCCGCTGAACGCGCCGCCACTAAACCGAGGCGCAGAGCGTCCGAGCCAAATTCATCAACCACTTCCATGGGATTGACCACGTTTCCCTTGGATTTGCTCATTTTCTGACCGTGCTCATCAAGCACCAGGCCATGCAAATAAACTTCCTTAAAAGGAATTTCTTTATTAACATAAAGTCCAAACATAATCATGCGCGACACCCAGGGACGTAAAATGTCAAAACCGGTTTCCATGACACTAGTCGGGTAAAATTTCGGCAAAGCTTCAGTTAGAATAATCGGCCACTGCCCTGAAGAAAACCAGGTATCAAACGTATCATTATCGCGCTTGTACTCCTGGCCGTCAATCTCAATGTACTCTTGGTCAACACGCTCATCAAAAATCCACTCGCCAGTGTCTAGGTTCTGGAAAGCCGGAATCGGAATACCCCAAGGAATTTGACGGCTAATATTCCAGTCGCGCAACTCTTCAAAATAGCGCTCTAGCTCCCCGCCCTTCTGTTTGGGCGTAAACTGAATTTTGCCCTCTTTTATAGCTTTTTTAGCTGGGTCTGCTAATTTTTTAACGGCCACAAACCACTGCTCACGAGCTAGCGGCTCAATCACACTGCCACATTTGTAACAGTGTGGCACTTGGTGGTCAAAATCCTTCACTGCCCCCAGACTACCACCCGTACGCAGACGCTCCACGACCTTTTCACGTGCAAATTTTACCTCTAATCCCAAAAAGGCTGCTGGCACATTAATCATTCTGCCATCATTACCAATAACCTCAGTAATCGGCAAACTGTGACGCTGACCAATCTCAAAATCCACCGGGTCATGAGCGGGCGTAACTTTAACCGCTCCAGTACCAAAACCTAGTTCCACTGCCTCGTCCGCTATTATGGGGATTTTTTTGCCCAAAATCGGAATGTAAACGTGCTTGCCGACTAGCTTGGCGAACTTCTTGTCTTTAGGGTGTACCGCAATGGCTTCGTCGCCCAGCATGGTCTCTGGACGAGTCGTCGCCACTATAATTTCACCCTTAAAATCAGCGCCTAAGTATTTAATTTCCCAAAGTTTTCCCTTTTCTTCGGCATGTTCCACCTCAATATCCGCAAAGCTTGTTTGATGGGTCGTACAGTAGTTAACAATACGTTTACCGCGATAAATCAGACCGTCGTCCCACATTTTTTTGAAAGTTTTATACACCCTGTCCACGACTTTTTGATCCAGAGTAAAAGTCATTTCTTGCCAATTAACTGAGGCTCCAAGGCGCCTAAGTTGGCTCTCCATATTGCCCTTTTGCTCTTGAACAAAATCCCAGGTCATTTGATATAGTTCTTCACGTGAAAAGTCAAAGCGCGATTTACCTTCCGCCTCTAGTTTGCGTTCAAAAACCACCCAAGTTTCAAAGCCGGCGTGATCAGATCCCGGAAACCAACAGGTGTCGCGCCCGTTCATCCGATGATAGCGAATCAAAATGTCCTGCAGAGGCACCATGAGAGCGTGGCCAACATGAAGATTTCCGTTAGCGTTAGGGGGAGGCAAAACAATTGAATACGGCTCACCCTTCCCTGTTGGCGCAAATGCCTGCATATCTTGCCAAAGCTCATAAATATCGCTCTCAAAAAGACTCGGCTCATAGGTTTTTGATAATTTCATGACAATAGTATAGCACATCTTTCAAGCGGCTTTTTAATCCACACAGCAGCGTAAGAGCAGGGAAGAAGACAACGACATGCTCGTGCGCATTGCTAGGGGAGGTTCGACTAAAGAATAGCGGCGTCCGACATACACGTGAAAGCCTATATGAGTGCTGGCTATGACAAAAAACACCAGAGATCTGTGTTATAATAAAAATATGCATTTACGGGAGATAACAGACAAAAGCGCGTGGGACAAATTGGTTATAGACAATGGTGGCCATCCGCTGCAGCTCTGGGGGTGGGGCGAAGTCAAAAGTAAAGAGGGGATCTGGAAAGCGCACAGATTATGGGCAGACGGTTGTGGTGGCGCCCAGATTTTAGTGCGCAAATTGCCTAAGCCGTTCACTAAATTGGCATACATACCGCGCGGGCCGATATTTTATCAAAAAAACCTGAGTCAAGAATTTTTGACTAAACTGACTGATTGGGCGAAAAAACAAGGGTGCATAGAATTAAAAATCGAGGTGGGGGAACTGGCGCACGAAAAAAATGCTTCAGGAAAAATAACACTACGAGCAAATGAATCAAATTGTTCGGGAATATTCAAAAAAAACAACGGTTGGCGACTGTCAAAAAATCCAGTTTTACTGAATAAAACTGTTGCGCTTGACCTGGCCAAAAGTGAAGGGGAATTGCTGAAAGAAATGTCCAAAAAGACGCGCCAGTACATCAATAAATCTTCACGTGAAAATATTTCTGTCCGCCGCGTCAAAACCGAAAATGACTTAAAAAAATGCTTGGAAATTTACAAATCAACCGCTCAACGGGCAAAATTTAATCTGCACCCAGATGATTACTACCTAAGTATCGCTAAATTTATGGGCGAGCAAAGTCAGGTCTATGTTGCAGAAAAAGACAAAAAAATACTGTCTTTTCTCTGGATTGTCGCTACGCCAGAAATTAGTTTTGAGCTATACGGCGGGGTGACCGACGAAGGGCAACGGTTGCGCGCTAACTACGCCTTAAAGTGGCGAATGATTCAAGAATGTAAGCAGTTTCACGTGAAATATTACGACATGAACGGTCTGCTCAACGACGGCGTGTCGAACTTCAAATTGGGTTTTTCTGGCAACAAAGAAACGGTCTTAATACCGACTTTTGATAAGCCGCTTTCACCGCTGTATGCAGTTTGGGAAAGTTTACTGCCGGCTGGCAAAAAAATCGTTAGATTAATCAAAAAAGGCTAATTTACACCGATTTCCATAGCCAGCGGGTCGTCGGGCTTCGCGTACTGACTCAAGAAATAAGCCCTAGCGCCAATCATGGCGGCGTTATCGGTGCAATATTTCAGTTCTGGACAGATGATTGGGTTAGTTTGGCTAATTGAAACTTTGCCGTCATTAACGCTAGAGAGTTCTAGCGCGAGCAGGCGGCGCAGTTCAGTATTAGCGGCCACGCCACCAGCAATAAGCACTGATTTAGGTTGATACTTTGCAAAAGCCAAAGCCATACCTTTGGCTAAGGTAAGACAGGCAGTTTTTTGAAAACTGGCGGCAAAATCATCACGCGAGGACGCATTTAAACGCGCTGCAAGCTCAAAAGATGGAAAAGTGTGATCAACGCCCACTTCAGCCTGAACGGCGCGCAGAACGGCTGTCTTGAGCCCAGAAAAGCTAAAATCGAGCGGGTTGGCACACTTCGGAATAGGCAGTTGATATTTATCAGCATTGCCGTGCTCGGCCGCCTTAGCAATCGACGGGCCACCCGGGTAGGGCAGCCCGAGAATTTTAGCCACCTTATCAAAAACTTCGCCCGCGGCATCATCTTGAGTCTCGCCAACAATTTCATAATTTGAATGCGAATGAAACAACATAATTTGACTGTGTCCCCCAGAAACGACCAGGGCCAGAGCAGGGAATTGCGGTCGCTTGAACGATTGATTATCCGTATCAACATTTAGCCAATTTGCATAAACGTGCCCCTCCATGTGATCGACGGCATAAATAGGCTTATTTTTCAACAGCGCTAACGTACGAGCGGTCAGCGTACCGATGAGCAGCGAGCCAGACAGCCCAGGACGATTAGTCACCGCGATGGTGTCAATATCATCCCAGACATCAAAATCAGGCTTGAGTTTTGAGGGGCTTAGAAGAGCTGTCGAGGCGGCCCTGAACTGCTCAAGACATTCCTCAACTACAGGAATAGCCACTTCAACGTGACTTCTAGCGGCAATTTCTGGCACTACGCCACCAAAAGCCTTGTGCAAATCGATCTGCGAGTACACCGCCTCAGCCAAAACGCGCTGCCCGTCTTCCACCACAGCCGCTGCAAACTCGTCGCACGAACTCTCAATTGCTAAAATTTTCACTCTATTATTTTATCACATCTGGGCCAGAAAAAAGCCTCGCTAAAATTAGCGAGGCCGGCAAATTGAATGCAAATCTTAGGCGAATCCCAGGACGTTTTCGTAGACTTCCCAGTTGTCGCGATCCCTGTTAGAAGTTGACTTTTCTTCGCTATTGTATTGCGAGATATTGCGACGGTCAATCAACAGGTCGCCACTGTGAATATGTGGGTGATCATCAAGCGCCCTGATAACACCATGGCTCAAATCGTTTTGACTATTGATGACATCAGCTAAATCACCGGTGTGCATCGACAGGCTAAGTATCGCGGCGGCCCCCAGAAACAGCATGGTTTTTTGGCTGTCCGCCTGATTAATCTGTAGTGTTGACTTTTTTTGTTTATGTTTTGACATAACACCCCAAGTATAGCATAAGTGAAATGAAAA
The DNA here is from genome assembly GCA_009783235.1 of Candidatus Saccharimonadota bacterium. GTDB lineage: Bacteria > Patescibacteriota > Saccharimonadia > Saccharimonadales > Saccharimonadaceae > WRHN01. The sequence goes on along the minus strand of WRHN01000001.1, from coordinate 35,044 downwards.
GTCAATACTTACAGCAATATCTATTAAAATTTACAAAAATATGCTACAATGGGGCAGTCTATGAGTTTGAAAGCGAGAATCTCTAAGCTACCTGGTTATAACCGGGTGGTTTTGCCGTATCACCACGTTAAAGCTTGGCATGCGGCATCAAAAAACGACTACCCAGCGGCTGGCATGCGCGTGATTGGCGTAACCGGCACCAACGGTAAATCGACTACTAGTTTTATGATTTTTCATATGCTGAAAGAGGCTGGCTACAAAGTTGGTCTTATGACTACTGTGGCCTATGGCACCTGGCAAAAAATACACGACGAAACTATGCACATGACTACTACTAGTCCTGGGCTGCTGAACAAGCGCATTTCTGATATGCGTGAAGCTGGCGTTGAGTATTTGGTTTTGGAAGTAACTTCGCACGCACTGGCTCAAGGGCGCGTTTTTGGCGTGCCGATTGAAGTGGCTGTGATGACGAATTTGACTCACGAACATCTTGACTATCACCGTACTTTCGAGCGCTATCGCGAGGCCAAAACGCGTCTGTTTTCTAAGGCCGACTTCGGCATTATTAATGCTGATGACGCTCACGCGGCTAATTTTGCAGTTTTTACTAAAAAACATATCACATATGGTATAAAAAATGGTAAATTACGTGCAGAATCAGTAAAATTAGGCACAAACGGGGTAGAATATGTCATATCTGATATAAATCTTAAGATAACTACGCAAATTCCTGGTGAGTTTAATGTTTATAATTCTCTGGCGGCGGCGGCGGTCGGGCAATACCTGGGGCTTTCTAAAACACAAATTCGCCATGGCATAGCCAGCCTCAAGGGCGTCGAAGGGCGTATGGCACGGATTGATGAGGGGCAAAAATTTGAAGTGATTGTTGACTATGCCCACACGCCAGATAGTTTCGAGAAGCTGCTGGGGGATATGCGTCGAACCATTGGCAAAAAACGACGTCTGTTGGTGATGTTTGGTTCGGCGGGGCGGCGCGACGAAGCGAAGCGAGCAGCGCAAGGGGCTATTGCCGGCAAATACGCTGATGTTTTGGTTTTGACAGAAGAGGATGATCGCGATGTTGATGGGAATAAAATTCTAAACCAGATTGAAGCGGGGGCGAAAAAAGCGGGTGCGAAAAAAATCGTGAAAATTCTTAATCGCAAAAAAGCTATCGAGTTTATCCTTGATCAAGCCAAAAAAGACGACGCGGTGATGTTGCTCGGCAAGGGGCATGAAAAAACTATCGAGCGCGCTGACGGTGAACACGCTTGGGACGAAATAAAAATCGTGCGCGGAATTTTGAAATCCCGCAAAAAGAAATAATCCCGAGACGATTACTCTGTTTTCATAAGGAAATTATTTTGAGCAGACAATTCTTTCAAAACTTCGGACAATTTCACCAGCGCTTTGACTTTGGTGTTGATATCTTCAATTTGAATAGCAGTTTCTAAGGCCTCTTTTAGCAGACTGCGGTCGCCCGTGCTGCTTAAAATTGAGACTATTGTTTCGAATTTTTCTTGAGGCGGCTGATCGATGTCGCGCACCGTTTCTGCAAGATAGTCGAGAATTTTATCGCGAATAACGTTGATTTCTTCAACGGCGGTTGGCTGAGCGTCAGTCGCGACTGGTGGCGTCTCCGCCAACTGTCCGGCTTCGTGCGTAGCGGCAGCAATGGTAGTATCGTCAATCTCCAGCAGTTCAAGCGGTTTTGCCCCTGGCGAATCGGCCAGTTCATCCATTGTCGGACTCGAGTGCATAGTGGTAGTCGAGCCCACAATAGCGGGCGCGGTTTCACGCGCGTTTAGTTCATCAATCACGTTTAGCGGACTGGGCGTAGCGATATCAGTTACATTAGCTGACAGCGAAGCGAGATCTAAATCGGCAACACTGGCGTCTTCAGTGGACTCTGCTGATTCGATAGATGCGACAGGTTCCTCAACAGGTTTGGCAGAATCGACAGATTCCGTTGATTCAACAGGCGCGGTTTCGGCCTCTGGCTGCTCTAGTAGTTTTGTTTCTGACGCCGGTTCAACGGTAGTAGCAGTTTCCGCTGCAGCAGGGTCGCCAGCTGTCGCCGCCTCGCTGGACGTCGCGCCATCTGCGACTACAGGCGTGGCTGGAGCTGGAGTCGCTTGAACCGCAATGCCTTCGTCGGCTGGTAATTCTGTCGTGTGTTGTTGCTGGTTTAAATCCGCCAACAAATTAGCCAGCTCTTGGTCGTCTGTGGCTGGTGTACTAGTATTATCCGTGCTAATGTCCATTTTGCCCGCCCTTCCTATATGGTTTTATTATCACCAGTATACATAAGCATAATTAAAAAATCAATCCCCTGAAGTTTTTTGGGCTGCATCAATTTGTGATAAAATAAAGACAAGTGAGAGTACTTTACACAGAAAGGAGAGCGAGCATGGAACTCAAAAAAGTAGTGGCATTAGCGAGTGGCAAGGGCAGTAGTGTCAAAAATCTGATTGAATATAATAGAAAACTCAGGAACCGCACATGGGAAGTTGTCGCTGTCGTGACCAACAAGCGCGATGCTGGTGTTATAGAGGTTGCTAAACAGTTTGGCGTTGAGTGCATTATTATCGAGGGCAACGATTCAGTGTTGGACGACAAGTTAGTAAAGATTTTTGACGATATAAAGCCTGATTTAATTGTTTTGGCGGGCTGGTTAAGAAAAATTGGCGCCAAGGTACTAGTCAAATGGGAGGGGTTTATGATTAATATCCACCCAGGGCCAACCCCAGAAACTGCCGGCTTGTACGGCCTAGGTGTGCATCGCAAGGTCAGGGAACTGAAGTTGGCATATACCGCCATTAACATTCACTTTGTCGACAGTGGGTACGACACTGGCAACAAAATTGTCAGTTACCCAATTCCTATACCAGCTATGCTCAAAGTTTTTGTCGGAACAGAGAAAGCGGCAGAGGACTTGGCGCAATACGTGCTCGGGTTCGAACACAAATTACTGCCGCTGGTGGTCGACTATTTGATGCGTGGGGAAGTGAGCGTGGACAACGGCGGCCTAACAACTATCGTCTGTGATGGTCAAGAAGTCATCAAGCAAAGTCGCTTGGTCAATGACCCCTGGACAGCTTAGTCCCTGGCATATGGGCGTTACTGAAGAATCAGTAGCGCCCATTCTTTTTAGCATTTTGACAAGTAGTCTCGGATAGAAAGGGCAGCCGCGGCACCATCGCCCACGGCCGCAGCAATTTGTTTAACTGATCCAGAGCGCACGTCTCCGCCAGCAAAAATTCCCGGCACAGAAGTTTCCAGGTCGTTATTAACAATCACAAATCCGTCGACGTCAAGCTCCACTGCACGCAACCAACCGGTGTTGGGCAACCGACCGATAAACACAAACAGCCCGTCTATTTTGAGCGTTTTTTCCGTCTTACGAACATTGTTTTTAATTTTGAGCGCCGAGACTTTTTCACCACCCACGACTTCGATTGGCGTAAAACCTTGATATAATGTTACTTGGCCTGATTGGATTAATTTATCAAGTTGATCTAATAAAACACGGCTGGCCTTGAGCTCACTTCTTACCACCAAATCAACATGCGCCACCATATTCACCAGATGTAGCGTCTCTTGTACGGCCGCATTAGCACCGCCCACAACCGCGACTCGTTGGTTTTTATAAAAAGCACCGTCACAAGTAGCACAGGTGGACACGCCGCGACCAATAAATTTTTTCTCACCAGGAATGCCCGTCAGCTTTGGCGTCGAGCCGGTCGCCACTAGCACAGCGCGCGCAGTTAATTCTCCGTCATCTGTAACCACCACAAATCCATCTTGGCTAGGTTGAATATCTATGGCCCCAGCCGATTTTATTTTAGCGCCAAATTTTTCGGCCTGAGTGCGAAAATCAGCAGCGAGCGCCAAACCGCTCACGCCCTCAGCAAACCCCGGGTAATTTTCTATTCTGTTGGTCGTAGCCACCTGGCCACCCACTACAAGTTGCTCAAGAACAGTTACCGCAAAACCGTCGCGCGCCAGATATAAGGCCGCCGTCAGCCCCGTTGGGCCAGCACCAACAATCACCACGTCTACGCGCTTATTTGCCATGTTCTTTCAAAATTTTATTGAATTTCGCCCTATCAAAACCAACTATTTTTTCTAATTCACCGTCATGCTCAATTGTACTAAACGGCACCGCGGTCTGACCACCACTCACCTCGAACATCTCTTTGGCTTTTTTGTAGTCCACGTCAATAAAATGGTACTCAAACTTGACGCCGCGCTCGCTCAGCCAATCTTTCAAAGCAAAGCAATAAGCACAAGTCATGGTGCCGTAAACCGTAATTTTCATTCGTCTACTCCTTGAATTAATTCACCACCCATGGCTATAATTTCCGCTAAGCCGCCCAGACTTTCTACGTTGTTAAAACCAGCCTGTTCCAGCCAAGATTTCACCTGCCCAGCGCGCATGCCCGAACGACAGTGCAGGTAAATTTTGGTGTCTTTGTCTACCTCTGGTAGTTTACCGTTTGCTATTTCGGCCGAATCAAAATTGACCGCGCCCACGAAATAGCCCTCGGCGAACTCCTCTGGCGTGCGCACGTCTAACAGCAACGCCCCTTGGCTGATTTCCGTTTGTATCTGTTCAAAACGCGTCTGCGTGTCGCCCGCTACTTGAGCGGTCTCGGTCGACTGGTCTTGGTTTGTTGTTATTATTCTGCTCATAATTATTCCTCCTACAATTAATATTATTAACGCCGCTGGCACAATCAACTTAAACATACTGTTTCCTCTAAGCTCGCACGCCCTTTTTTCTCAGGTTACTTAGTTTATTTTCAGAACAAGTTTCACAACGAAATTCAGGTTTTTTATCGCCCAGGCGATCATATTTTTTGGTTTTCACCAAGCGATAACCCCTAGTTACCGCACCACAATCGGTACATTTAACATTGTTTTTAATTTCCCAGAGTGGAATTTTATATTCAACTTTAAAAATATATTTATCAACCCAAAAGAAAATAAGCCCGCCGATCAAGTTGGCCACCACCGTTGCCGCCGTTACATGCCAGTTGCTTAGCCACAACAAAACTATCGCTAAAATCGGCGTGGACAGCTGCCAGCGAAACAAGTAAAAAAGATACCTCTTGACCATGATTTTATTGTAGCATGTTTGATAGCGCACAAGCGTAAGATGTGAGTGAAAATTGTCTGTGTATGTTATGATTAAGCTGTACATGCACAAAAATCCATAAATTAACGAAAGGAAATAATATGGAAGACAAAAATCCAGGCTTCGCGCCACAGCACCCGCCTAACAGTCCCGACTATCCGCCAAACTACGGCGATAACAAACCCAATAACCAAAATAATCAGAGCGAAAAACCGCAAAATTCTACAGCCGATGCGGCTACCATATCTATCGTGGGCCTGGTTCTTGCTTTCTTGTTGCCGCCAATTGGTCTCATACTAAGCATTATTGCGCTCAAACGAAGCCAGGGCGCTAACGAAGCCAAGGGCATAGCAACAGCTGGCGTTGTTATAGGTGGTATCTTTTCTTTATTTTTTTTAGGTTCTGTCATCGCGTTTGCCGAAATCGTCACGAAGGGCTCTAGCTGGCTTGATGAGCTGAACACGAGTTTAAGTACCACTACTACGACCACCAAAGACACCTCTACTCTAGCAGGTGTTCAGGCGATGGTCGCAGATAAAGATTATTTTAGCTGGGAATTTCCCAGACTCAATTGCGCGATGACTGACGAAGAATACGCCGCTGATCGCACCAAGTGGTTGAATAACTGGTTGGACTGTTTGAATAATTCGTGGGGCACTACGGCCAACCAAGACCTTGCGAAAATCGGCCCGCCCGCGCTGGTAGTAGTCGCCACTTCGCAGGATATAGTTAATTCGCAGTGTAGCCGCAATAATAACACAGACGCTTCAGCGGACGTGACGGGAAGTTTTTGCCGCGCTGACGATACGATTTTTATGTACTCTTCTATCATGGACAAGCGTTCACCACAAGAAAATCTCTTCACACTGTTTCACGAATATGCCCACCACCTACAATTATTGCAGGGCGTTAACATTGACTCCAACATTTTTATAGGATTTCTCTATAGTGATTATCCAAATCAGCGCATTAGCGAAGATGAGGCCTTGGAGCTATCGAAAACACGCAGTGAACTGAACGCCGAATGCGCGGCTCTGGCAATGTTTAAACTCTCAGGCCAAGTTGACACCGCGGGCGGCGAAGCGGTTGTGCGGAATTTTGCCAAGCCAATAAGCGATCACCCCGATTCAGCGCGCTACGGTTCGGCATCGGTTCGCCAAAGAATATCTGATTCGGTGATGAATAGTAGCAGACTAACCATGCAAACGTGCAACACCTGGAAATGGTCTGATTCGGAATTGCGAGTTTAGCCTTGTTTTCTTGCCCTAATTTTTGCCTGGGGTTTACAATAAAATATCCAGAAAACACTGAATGCAGCATATAGAACAACTTCGATTGCCAGATTTACAACAATCCATGCGTCTGGTGACTGGAGAGAGCAAATATCTGGCGTCCAACCGTTAGAGATGTCGGCGCAAACAATAACTGGGCTTACGATACGAGCCAGAATTGTAGCAATTGCTAACATTAGTGGAGCCAAAATCAGAACGTTTACAGTAATCTTAGTGAAAATTTTAACTTTTTTGTATAGGAAATCGAAAATAATAAGAGAAATCGGTATAAGTAGAGCAACCAAGGCGAACCAGTGTGCTTGTGCGAATTCGTATTCAAAGAACAGGCCGAGCAGATTATTGCCAAAAATATTGTCAGTGGATAAATCCCCTGATAGGTGTAGCGGCATTTTATAGATGGTTTCGACTACACCGTACACAATGCACATAATGAAACAAAAAAGAAATACGTTGAGAGCGGCAAATTTGCGACTTTTTGATTTCATGATGATTAAAACTACAAAAATTATCCAAAAACCGTAATTTGAAGCAGTTTTTGCTAAAACGCCCCATTTCCAAAATTCACCGAGGTGGTTGAGGATGGATGGTAAAATACCTGCAATGATACCGATGAGTGCGACAAACAACGGCTGTCGATACTTAGTGATAAATACTTTCATTTTTTTGGTCATTTAATGATTAATTTCGAGTGGTAAATCCCTGGTCGGGGCTACCCGGTTCGAACGGGCGACCTCCGCACCCCCAGCGCGGCGCGCTACCAACTGCGCCAAGCCCCGACTTTCTTATTATACTATGAAAAACTTCTCTTCATTTCTTTTTTGAAAACTTCTAATGTATAATATGGATTATCATGAGCATTATATCAATCAAGAACTTACACAAAAATTTTGGGCGTGCTAAAGCACTAAATGGCTTCGATTTAGAGGTATACCCTGGCGAAATACATGGCTTTCTTGGACCGAATGGTGCTGGTAAGTCGACAACTATTCGCATTATCCTAGGGCTAATGAAGAAGTCAGCCGGCGAGGTAAAACTATTTGGTCAAGATCCATGGAAAAATGCTGTTAAACTTCATGAGAAGTTAGCTTATGTGCCAGGCGACGTTAATTTTTGGCCAAATTTAACTGGTGGCGAAATTATCGACCTTCTAGGAAACTTGCGTGGTGGTCTTGATGAGGCTAGACGAGCCAATTTGCTCGTAAGATTCCAGCTTGACCCTGCTAAAAAATTCCGCACCTACTCTAAGGGAAATCGCCAAAAAGTCGCTCTGGTTGCCGCTTTGGCTTCTGATGTGCCGCTCTACATTCTTGACGAGCCAACTTCTGGCCTCGACCCATTGATGGAGCAGGTTTTCCAGGACGAGATTCGTAAATTAAAAGAGACAGGTAAGACGGTGCTTTTATCATCGCACATTTTATCAGAGGCAGAAAGTTTATGCGACCGTGCAACAATTATTCGCGAAGGCCAAACTGTCGGAGTTTATAAACTGGCAGAGCTGAAAAAGCAGCATAAGGATTTAGAAAAAATTTTCTTGAGTAAATACGACGGAAAAGACGATGGCAGAGATGCGTAAAATTATCTCTCTGATGGAGGAATCCTAATGACTGGCGTTTGGAATTTAATTAAACTAATTCTCCGGCGTGATCGCGTAAAATTACCAGTCTGGATTTTATCATTGACTGGAATCTTAGTATGTATGATCCCGATCCTTAGAGATACCTATGCCACTCCGGAAACGCTATCTACCCTGCACCAACAATTTAGTGCTGTACCGGCAGGGCTATTTTTAACTGGACCAATGGATGGTGCAAATTTCGGTTCATTATTTACACTGGAAACAATCTTGTGGTGGGGAATTATGATTGCCTTCATGAACACCCTATTCGTTATACGTCATACCCGCCAAAACGAAGAAATGGGTGCTCAGGAGCTAATTTTTAGTGGTCGGGTACATCGTAGTGCAAATTTGGTAGCAGTTTTGATAGTCGCACTATCAACAAACATAGTCATGGCAACAATTATGGGTTTGGGTATGGATTCCTTGTACGATGCTTGGGGAAATGGTTCGGTTGCATTATATGCAGTAACCATGGGTGTTTTTGGTTTTGTCTGGGCTAGTATTGCCGCAATTTTGACACAGTTATTTGAATCGACACGCACAGCTAATACGATGGCAGCAATCTTAATCGGTGTAGCGTTTATGTTGCGTGGCATCGGAGATTTCTTAGGCGAGATTGGTGCAAATGGCACCATACAAGCAGCCTGGCCAAGTTGGCTTAGCCCATTCGGTTGGTCACAAGCTACACGTAGTCTAACCTTCCCCGATTGGTTGCCACTACTAGCACCACTGGTCTTCGTCGTAGTAGCAATTCCATTGGCATTCTTTATGTTAAGTAGACGCGACGTTGGATCTGGACTTCTACCTGCTCGGTCTGGACATGCTCGTGCTAGTAAATTTTTACGCACACCTTTAGGGTTAACCTGGTATTTGCAAAAAAATGTTTTCTTAGGTTGGGCCTGTGGTGCGATAGCTTTGGTGGCAGTCGTCGGTGCATTGGTTCCTCAAATGAGTAAAGTTTATGACAGTTCACCTGATTTAGCTCAGATGATTGCTGCAATGGGCGGTAATGGTGCGTTGATTCCGACTTTTCTTTCAGCGATGCTTATGATTGCAGTACTAATGATTTTGGCCTATGCTATCCATGCTCTTAGCCGAACTCGCGTCGAAGAGAGTTCTGAGCATCTGGAAAGTCTCTTGGGAACACACTTTTCGCGAACTAAATGGCTGGGACTACATTTGGCGGTCGTACTAATTGGTGCTGCAGTAATGCTGGTAGTCAGCGGTTTAATTATGGCTCTCTGCGTAAATACTTTATCTAGCTGGTCAGTCGACGTTGGTGAATACGTAATCGGTGCACTTAGCTACTGGCCGTTAGTAGCACTACTAGCTGGACTTTATATTGCATTATTTGGATTATTACCAAGAGCTACAGGCGCCGTGCTCTGGGCAGTCTATGGTTTTATTGCTTTTATGTCATGGATAGGACCGCTAATGAGACTTGACCAGTGGATTATGGATCTGTCACCACTTTCTCACATGGCATCCGCACCAGCTGAAGCAATTAGATTGACACCACTTGCCGTCTTGTCTGTTATTGCTCTGATGCTTGGTGTATTAGGCTTCATGACCTGGCGTAACCGTAACCTGGTTCAACATTAAACAGCGTGAATTGTCCCGCAGCAGGGTAGACATCTTAGCGCCGAAGTTTTCAAAAGTAAAGGCCCGCGAGTTACCGCGGGCTTTTAGGTTTTGGGTGCTTGTTGGTGTTGTTGTATGACTTGCCGTGAATTAATCGGCCGCGCTTGAGATAAATTATTACCACAGCGCCCGCCAGATAAATGACAAGCCATAAAACTGGGTTGTGACTAATGGTAAACAGCCAAACGCAGATCGCTATCGCCAAGCAGGCAAGATATATTGCCAGCCTGATATTGCGTAGCAACCCGACATACGTCTTGCCGCTGCGTTCAGCCCTGTTAATCACGATTAATCCAATTATCGCCGACGGCACTGCCAAGAACAATACTAGCCCCCACACCCAACTAACCATGAAATAGGTATAAGCAATGATGCTTAATCCTAATGCAAGATCGGCGGGCGTATCCAAACAGCTTACTGTTTTGGAAGATCCGTCTGGATCTTTTTGGTCTTGACGCCACCAACGATACTTGCCGTCGTCCGGATATGGCCACTTTTTAGCGGCCGCTCCGTCTAACGCGTCGGTGAGCAGTGCAGCGGTAGTCGCCAACACCACCCACATCGCTGGCGGTGCTTGAATTAATATTAACCCTACAAGCACAACTGCCCACACAAAACGTGATGCGCTGAGCAGGTCAGCAATAATGTACTTCCTCATGGCCTTTGCCTCCTTTAGGACTCTAACTGACCCTTAAATTATACCTATTTTTAAGCCAAATGTCAAGGACTGCAACTGCTGAAAAATTGCGTCGGCTTTTTTCATCATTGACGCACCAATCAAAAGCAAGTATAATTGACATTAAGAAATATTCGGAAGGGTTTCATTACATGAAGAAGATAAGAATTATAGCGTCCGCAATGCTAGTGTCAGTTATGATGCTGGGCGTGGTAGCTTTGCCGTCTAAAATTGCGTCAGCGGTTAGCACTGAAATCGACATTAACGGCCTGACCACTGTTGCCCAAATTACTAGTGCTGTCCAAGGTAAGTTGGATTCTGCTACAAGCGGGGATTCTGTCACAGTTGTGAACACTGGCACGCCGTACGATAATGCTAATGCCGTGTTGCATTTGAATATCCCAACCGACGTGACACTCATTTGGGATTTGGATTACTCTGGTGGCACTTTTACTGGATCGTTAGTCAACTTGACTGGCGACGGTGCGTTTATATTAACAGACAGTGGTTCTTTAACTCGTAGCGGCGGCGGTGTTGTCCTCCTATGTAGCGGTACTAATGCATCGGCTACTATCCATGGTTCGATTAGTGCCCAAACTGGTAGTGCTATTCAGTATTCTGGCACAAACTCTAGTGTTATCATCGACGGTGGCATAGTTTCGAGTACATCTACTGGTGCCTTACAGTCTGTCATATCAACCGGAAGTAGTGGCACGTTAGGGTCCAGTGTCGTGGTCAAAAACGGTGGCCAAGTCCTGTCTCAGGCCAGTGGCGGTTACGCTATTCTGGCTTACGGTGACGTTGAGGTCGATAGCGGCGCTGTCATCAGTGCCTTCGACGGCGGCGTCGGCATCAACGCTATAAATGCCGGTTCGACCGTGACAGTTAATGGCGGGACAGTTTCGACGACCGGCGGCCCATCAACTGCTGCGGTCGGTGGCTCAGCTATTCGTGGAAACAATGTCATTATCAACGATGGTGTAGTTTCGGCGACTACCGGTAAAGCAATTTTGGCCACCGTAGTCGGTGCTTCGGTTACCGTAAATGGCGGCTTGGTTCGGGCTACTACTGGCTATGCAATCCGCTCAGCTGTCAACCTGGCAATCAATGTCAACGGTGGTGCGGTGTTTGCTTATGGTACTAGTATGCTCGATGTCATTGACAGAGCTTTCTCCACGACCGATGGGGTGGTGGTTGCCTGGGACGAAGGTGCTGGTGTCACCGAATACGATTACGGCAGCTCAGACGATCTTGTTTGGTCACCCATGGCCGCTGATGTGACTTGGGGTAATAACGGTTTTAGTGGCGGCATCGATTACCTCAAAGATTCCAACAGTGGTTTTATCCCACTTGATGTGACTGTTAAATCGCCAGCCGCTGACATTGTCGAAGTGTTGTCACCCGCGAACGCTACCATTACTGAACAGACCATTACCGCTAGCGTAGAGAACAGCGTCAGCAGCCTGGTGCTTGACGTCATTGTTAGCCCCGCCGCGACCTGGCAAACCTGCGCCGATGCAGCCTGTCTGACTCCGCTCGGAAATATGTTACTCGCGGTCGGTGAAAACACAGCTTATATTAAAGTCATCGCCGAAAATGGCAATGTGAAAATTTATACTGTAGTCATAACTCGCGCCGCAGCCGCCACAAACAGCGAGCCTAATATTGGCGTCGGTCTGCCTAACACTGGCGCTGGTTTGTCTTCTGGCTTGAGTATTAGTATTGCCAGCCGCCTAGTGCTCGCGCTGGCCGCGCTTTCTGTAGCCGCGCTAATAATTACGTTCACCGCTCGTCGCTGCTTCTTTGAAAAATAAACTTTCCACTGGTCAATTCTATTTCTTAACTCTCACAAAATAACAAAGCCAGTTCGTATTATATTTGTCGTCTTCCGCATGCAAAAGTGTTTTAATCACCAAAAGACCGTTCTGCTCAAGCAGTTTCTTGAATTCTTTTTTATCATAAAACGAAGAATATCGGCTGCCCCCCGTTCTCTCGTCGCCAATCAGGCCCTCGTCCATTTCAACTTTTTCCTTTACCGAAATGAAACCGACACCACCGTCCTTGATAACTCGCCTTGCCTCTTGAAGAACTTTGTCAATATCTTTTTTTGGGAACATAAAGAAAACTCGCGGCCGCCCAAAATCCATCAAACTCACTGTCTTTAAAAGACAACTTTGCAAAATTCATTTTCCGGAAATTGCCGCTTGGCACTCTCTTTTTCGCTATCTTCAACATGCCGCTCGACGCATCTACTCCTGTATGATCAAAACCGTTCTTTACAAAAACCTCAGCGTCTCGCCCCGCGCCACAACCAAGGTCGACAACTTTTTTGCCATCAATAATACTTTTATAATAGTCAAATTCGTCAATCCAAAAATGTTCGTAATTCCTTTTGCTATACGAAGAAGCGATTTTATCGTACGTCTGCGTGTTCTGTTTTACTGCGTCTATCATAAATTCCTCTGGGCTTTTTATCGTGCCCGTATCTGGCGGATGGCGGGGGATTCGAACCCCCGGTGCGGTTGACCCACACACACGCTTTCCAAGCGTGCTCCTTAAACCACTCGGTCAGCCATCCAAAAACACCTAGCGGTGTTTTCATTTTATCATATCAAACGTAAGGTTACAGTTTAAGTTTGCGAGCGATATTGCCGATGATGTCTTTGTTCACTTGCTCCATTGGCAAAATTTGGCCCAACACATCAACAATTTCCTCACCATGATCATCACGAATAAAAATCGAGGTCTCAGGAGCAAACCGCGCCGTGGGCAGCAAAACTAATTGCCAAAATTGACCGTCGTGGCGCACGCCAAAGCCGCGATATTCACTAAACAGGTGTAATTGGCCATTAATCGTCAAACCTTCTTCTGATAGCTTGTACTCCATCATACGCGCCGGTTTACTACCGACCACTTGTAGAGCGACTACAATGATAACAACCAGACCAATGCCAATCCAGTTTTTACTCCAAACGCATAAACCAATTAACACTAAAGCAACACCATAAAGTATGATGTGCCAACCCGTGGAGCGCTCGTGGTCAACCGACTCAGCAGCCTTCCACTCTATAGTTTTTACTCCTCCTTTAGCCATAAGCCCATTATACACCATTTTTATTTTGATAGCAAACAACAGCATTTTTAATATTTTTCACACCCGCAGTTTTTAGAATGTCCCGCGCAGCCCGCAGGGTAGCACCAGTAGTAACCACGTCATCAATAAGCAAAACGTTAGTCGGCATGGCAAGATTTTTGTTAAGTCGAAAAGCTGTCCTAGCGGCCTCTTCGCGCTCGGCTTTTTTCAAAAAATGCTGCGCCTGGTTATTGGTGCGAATTAACAGGGAAGCCACCTTTAGTTTGCGCCGCTTGGCTAGCTTTTTAGCCAACAATTTAGTGTGATCAAAACCATATTGGCGCACGTGCGCGCTGGCGGTCGGAATTGGTGTAATTACAGTGTCAGCAGGCAGTTCTGGCAAAATTGCATCAAACAACTCCGCTAAAATCGTTGCGGCGGCACGCTCGCTGTTAAATTTATAATCATCAGTCAGCTGTTTAAGCACTCCTCGACGCCGTCCAACTGAATAAAAATCTTTTTGTGGCGAACAGTTTTTGTGCTCAGTGATGTTAAAAATACAACGCCGACACAACAAACTACCTTCTCGGCCGCATCCCTTGCAGTTATGGGGTGAAATTATCGCTAAAATTTGATCTAACATTGTGAATATTACAACATTCGCACAGTTTTTACCTTGATTTTGTGCGAAAAATACCTTAACATTATCTTAGCAAATATTAATATTGGAGGAAAGTAAGTATGTCAAAGAATGACGACTTGATGGATCTAGATGAGTTGTTTACCAGTCTGGACGAAGGCGAAGATACAGGTGGAGAGACGTTAATCGTTGAGGAAGAAACCGTTGCGGTGGAAATTCCTGATGAAAATGAAATTGCGGATGATATTCCAGGGCAGTTAGCTGTTGACATTTACGAGACTGCTGATCATTTGGTGGTGAAGGCCCGCACAGCAGGAGCTAAAAAATCCGACTTAAAGTTGAACATTAAAGAGGGCGTTTTGGAAATTCATGGTGTGTTGCCGGCCGAAAATGAAAGTCAAATTGCTAAATGGCATTCTCAAGAGTGCTACTGGGGTGAATTCTCGCGCACCATTGTTTTGCCAGTGCCAGTGCAAGAAAAAGAGGCCGCAGCGGAGCTGCGCGACGGCGTTTTGACCGTTTCATTTGTCAAAGTCAAAGCTGAGGAGCCAATTACCATTGAGGTTTCTTAGAACTTGAGAATCGTAACTTAAAATCGGGGCTTGCTGGCCCTGATTTTATAATTAATCACTCTTGTAGTAAAATAAAACCATGAAAAAATCTATCACGATTTTGATACCAGCTTATAACGAAGAGGACGTCTTGCCGGCGCTCTTTAGGCGCCTGAACAAATTGTCTGACAAGTTGAAGTCATATAATCTAGAATTTCTTTTTGTTGACGATGGCAGCAAAGACCGTACGCTAGACCTTTTAAGGGACGCTGCTGTGCGCGATAAGCGCGTCAATTTTGTTCGCTTGTCGCGCAATTTCGGCAAAGAAACTGCGCTGAAAGCTGGAATTGACCACTTGACTAGCGATGCGGTGATTATACTTGATGCTGATTTGCAAGACCCGCCAGAGTTAGTGCCCAAAATGGTCAAGTTTTGGCAACAAGGTTTTGACGATGTTTATGCTAGGCGAGTGTCGCGCGACGGCGAATCGTTTATGAAAAAGTTCACTTCTTGGGGCTATTTTAAAGTGCTAAAGCGCACTACCAAGATTCCCATTCAAGAACACACCGGTGATTTTCGGCTGCTAGATAAAAAATGTGTGGCGGCTCTGCGCAAGCTCAGCGAGACTAACCGCAACACCAAGGCGTTTTACAGCTGGATTGGTTTTTCTAAGAAAGAAATTACTTATCGACGGCAGGCGCGCGCGGCTGGGAAGACTAAACTCAGATGGGGGACACTCATTAAACATGCCATTGACGGCATTACTTCTTTTACCACCGCTCCTTTGCGGTTTGCCACCATACTGGGCTTAGCAATTTCTCTAGCTAGCTTTATTTTTATTCTGTTCGTGGTTATTAGAACTTTGATTCACGGGCCAGACACCAGCGGTTGGCCGTCGATGATGTCGGTGATATTGTTCCTGGGGGGGGTGCAGTTGTTGGCGCTGGGGATTATCGGCGAGTACGTAGGACGTATTTTTGACGAAACCAAGCGACGACCGCTGTATTTTATTGAGGAAATCCACCTTGGCAAAAATTCGCGAAAGTAGGCGCTGGCGATTTGCGGTGGTGGGCAGCCTAGCGACTGTTTTGAGTTTTATTTTGCTCAACATTTTTTGGTATCTGGGATTATCGCCAATTTGGGCCAACACGGTTTCGACTGGACTGTGTATGATTTTTAGTTTTGTGCTTAACAAAAATTACACTTTTCGCTCTCACGATAAGAATTACCTGCGTGAAATCGTTCTGTTTATAATTTTTACTCTGCTGGGGCTTTGGGTCATACAAAACCTGGTGATGTTTGGACTGTTGACAGTTTTGCCAGTTGAGTGGAGTGAAGCTGTGCGCTTGAACGGTGCTAAACTCCTCGCAACTGGCGCATCAACTGCTTGGAATTTCATGACGTATTCTAAAATAATCTGGCAAAAGAAATAAACACGCCACCCAGCGTGCTACAATAAAGAAACATGAAAAAACTGAAAAAGATTCCTAAGTGGCTGGAGTGGCCATGGTGGGTAACAGCACTTTTGTTGTTTGCCATGTTTTTTGCAGTGAGCTGGGGCAGGCTCGACCCAGATTTTGGTTGGCATTTGAAATCTGGCGCATACTTTTTGACCAATGGAATACCCGCGACGGATATTTTTACTTACACTTTTAGCAGTTTTCCGTGGGCCAACCACGAATGGTTGAGCGATATCTTACTTTATCTGTTGCATTCCTGGGGCGGCTATGGGTTGTTAGTTTTGGTTTATGCTTTAATCTGGACGAGCGCGTTTGTTTTAGTAGGGCGGGGCAAGCTGGGGCCGGTGGTGTTGATTGCTGCAGTGGCCACCTTGCCGTTCGCGGGCGTGCGCGCAGTAGCTTGGGACATTCTGTTTCTTAGCCTGACCATGTTTATTTTTGAACTCAAAAACCCGCGCTGGCGATGGTTAATGGCGCCGCTAATCTGTCTGTGGGCAAATATGCACGGCGGATTTTTGATCGGCTTGTTTTACATTTTATACAAAGGCTGGCGCGAGAGAACGTGGGGGGGCGCGGCGACGTTGTTCGTGGTGTGTGCGCTGGTTACTTTAGTGAATCCATACGGATTGCATCTTTATAATGAAATTTTGCTAATTTTGTTTGATTCCAACAAGTCGAAAAATATCGCTGAATGGCGGGCCCTTTGGCTTAACGAATCAATGTTAGCAATTTGCGCGCTATGGGGGGCAATGATTATTATGAACATCAAAAAGCACCGCTGGACCGAATATATCCGCATGGACGTGTTGATGTTGCTGGCCAGCCTCAAAAGCATACGGCATTGGCCCCTGTTTGCCTTGACAGCCATCGAGCCGACTGATAAGGCCCTGCGCAAAGCGGTGTTGTCAATGCCGCAAAAACTCGGTCGAAAAGCGAAGATTGTTCTGGCAATAGTCGGCGCATTTGCGGCGGTGCCCGCCCTGTATGCGATCTATTCTAATATCAATCTGTGGGAAAGTCGCGAAGCTAAATATCCGACTGCGGCGGTAAAGTACCTGAGCAACAACCCGTGTCAAGGCCAACTGTTCAATGAATATAACTTCGGCGGATACTTAATTTGGCAACTGCCGAGCCACAAAGTGTACATCGACGGCCGCGGACCAATTTGGGTGATAGACGGCGAAAACTTATTCGATATCTGGAAAGAAGTATTTAGTGATGATGAATTTCGCAAAGCGCAATTTGAACGCTATGATATAACTTGCGCGCTGGTGTCTGCTGACAGGGAAGAGTTAATTAATCACCTAAAAACCGACGGGTGGTCAGACACGAAAGCTACCGACAGCAGCCATTCGGTTTTGTTAGTCAAGCAATAGGGAACTGTAGATGGATTTATTGGAAAGTAAGTTGAGCAAGTCTAAGAACCGACACCCCTGGGAAATTTCTCGAGCGCAAAATATTTTGCGTCTTCTTGAAAAAATCGACATAGGTAATGTCGTTGATATTGGGGCAGGCGATAAGTTTTTTCTAGGTCAAATAAGAAATCGCGTGAAGGGTCAGTTGGCGGCAGTTGATCTTAATTATCGCCAAAATAAAATTGTGAAAGACGAAGTTTTGTGTCTCAAACAAACTAAAGACATTCCCAAATTTAAAGGCGCGGATAATGTTTATTTATTAATGGACGTTTTAGAACACATTGAAGACGACGTTGGTTTCTTGAAGCCAATCGTTCAAGGCGCGCGTCCAAAAAACACTTTTCTCATTACCGTTCCTGCTTTTCAGCCATTATTTTCCCAGCACGACGCCTTTGTCAAACACTACCGAAGATACAACCGTCAACAGTTATTAGCGGTGCTTAAAAAATCTGACCTAGATGTGCAATCTTGTCATTATTTTTACGCTAGCTTATTAGCGCCAAGAGTGCTCACGAAGATATTCGAAAGAGATATCCAAAAAAAGCAGTTCGGAACAGCGAATTGGCGATTTTCGCCCCAGCACTGGCTGACCGGACTGCTAGTTTTGATTCTAAACCTTGATTTTCTATTTTGCAAAATCTTGGCGAAATTCAGAATTTACTTACCGGGATTATCGTTGGTCGCGATTTGCCAGAAAACACTTTGAAGCTTCCGTCGGCTAGGGCGGGAGTTTGTTTTTCTTATTATCTAACTTCTTTAATAACAAAGTTAACTATCACCAAAGCTAATATTGCAATGGCTAGGCCGATTATCCCACCGACTAGGGCTTTCTGTGCCTTTTTAGTTTTAGATTCGTCGCCAGCGGCAGTAGCGTACATAATGCCAGAGAAGATAATGATTACAACGGAGATAATGCCGACCGCCCACATAGCAACGCTGGTGATATTGCCAACTACGGTATCGGCATCACTACTAACTATCCCGCTGCCCGGATCAGCAGCAGCGGTAACGCCGTCTCTAATACCGCTCCCCGCCATTACGCTGTTGTTCGCTGCTGTCGAACAAAGTGCGGCAACACCAATTGCCGAGGCTAAGAAGCTTGGCGATTTTTTTGAACTCTTTGTTGTGGGGTTTTTCCTCATATTGTCCATTCGCGCCTATTTTACCTGGGCTATAACAAAATTAACTATCACCAAAGCTAATATTGAAATGGCTAGACCAATTACGCCGCCAACTATAGTGTTTTTGGCTTTTTTAACCTTGGCTTCGTCGCCAGCGGCAGTGGCGTACATAATGCCAGCATAGATAATTATGATGACTGAAATAACGCCGATGGCGTACATGGCAACGTTAACTATATTTGTTACGGTTGTGTCCGCGTCACCCTTGCTTAGACCATTGCCTTTACCAGCAGCCGACTTTCCGCTCTCTAGTCCGATTGCCTGAACCCGAATGGCCCCAGCAACTAATGCTGCGCTGGCTACAGCGAAACCGCCGACCAGTTTTCCAATGATACTATTGATTCTAAACTTCATGTCTTATTCTCTCTAGAAATTGCTCTTGACTACGAGCCAATGTTAACTATGACAAAGTTGACGACGACTAAGGCAAGGATAGCAATCGCTAGACCGACAATAGCGTAGATAATGGTGTTTTTAGCCGAGGTAACTTTTTTCTCATCACCAGCCGAAATGGCGTATTGAATACCACCATAAATAAGCATGATGACAGAAATAACACCGATAACCCACATAATGACGTTGATAACCTGGGTTATGGTACCCTCTAGGGTGCCGTTTGCCAAACCACCAGTACCACCGCTGATTGCTGATTCGTTGTTTGTAATGCCGTTAACTCTGGCTTGTGGTGCCGCTAGTTGCATTAAGATTTCTTTCATTTTTATCTCCTATACTTCTTTTATAAATTTCTATTTACTACATTTTAATAAACTATTTTGCTTAAGTCAACACTTATCTAAATAGCGCGGACATAATTATAGACATTTTAATTAATGTTGTTTAGCACTAAGTTAATTAAAACACCAGCCAAAATCGCCACGGCTAGACCAATAATCGCACCAACGATAATCTTCTTGGCTTTGGCTGTTTTTGACTCATCACCAGCAGCGGTAGCGTACTGAATTCCGCCGATTATTATCATCAACACCGCAATTACGCCAACCACCCACATAACAGCACCCATAGCGGTGCCGATGGTATCTTCGGCATTGTTGCTGCCAGTGTTGACTTCGTTGTAGCCCGACGTTGAGCATTCAACTTGAACTGTGCCGTATTTCTCTTCACACCCCGGGTTATCGCTATAATTATAGCTATAGACAACACCGCCCAGACCGAGCGCTAGAACAAGTGTAGTAAGTAGTGTCGCTAAAACCTTTTTCATTTTTATGCCCCCACCGCATCTAATACAAACGTTTGCAAGACAAACGCTAGCAGGGCAACCGCCAAGCCAACTAAAGCAAATTTAATGTAATTTTTAGCACGGACAATTTTGGATTCATCGCCAGCGGCGGTAGAGTACATAATACCAGCAACCACCAAACCAACTACCGATATTACGCCCGTCACCCACATTAGAACTGGGATAACAGCGCCTGCCAAGCCGGCAAGATTGCTAGGAACCTGCGCAAAGGTGCCACCAATAAGATTAATAATAGCCGTGGCCATGAAAGCAATTACCGTTCCAGCCAGAGAAGTGATCAAGGCATTTTTGGCCTTAGTAACCTTGGATGTATCACCAGCCGAAATGCCGTACAAAATACCAGAAATAATAGTCATGACCACGCCCAGTATACCTACTAGCATTAACACCTCGCTAATTAAAGCTCCCAGGTCAGAGATTTCGCCAGCTTTGCCCTGGTTTGCGTTCATCGCAGTGAGTATCACAGTAACTATAACATTAGCTATCAAACTCAAGAAAAACCCCATCAAAGCTCGGGTCAAAGTATCTTTAGCGCCCGCCATCTTGCCTGAGTCGCCCATGGAGATGACATACATAATACCACCGTAAATAACGAACATGGCCGCCACAAAAGCAGCTATAATGAATAAATCGCCAATGATATTGCCAACAATCCCAGATATTGCATCACCAATGGGCGCACCACCACAGTCGTTGCCCGGTGCAAAACACGTACCCTCAGTAGGCGAACGCAGCCCCAAAAATTTATTTGCTGCTGCCAAAACAAGGGGGGGGGTGAATACGTTTGCTATCATGGACCAAACCTCGTATCATTTATTAGAAGTGCAACGAGTGCCCAGAAACAGCCGTAGAGCACCAGGGCAATGATTGCGTTACGGATAATATCTAAACCTTCCTTGGCAGCGCTAGCGTTGCTGTTGGCCGACGAATAGCGAATCGCACCGAAGACAATGGCTCCTAAACAAGCGGCAGCGACTACGCCGGACACTATAGTAAAGACAGCCCAAACTAGTTGGGATATACCATCTCCTTTACTAGCATCGCAACCCCAGTCAAAATATGTATCTTTCTGGTCACCGCAGTCCGCAGCATGTGCAACTGGTGAAGACGCCACAGCACCCGCCACTACTATCGCCAAGCTTACCAAGGTTAATTTTAGTTTTTTAATCATATGCTTTAGATAATACTATAACCGCTATGGAATTGTCAAATTAAGAAAAATTATAAAAATTATTGCGCTGCGTATAAAACTTGTGCTATAATCCCAAATATGGTTATGTTTAGTGGGCGGAGAAATAAAACTGCTGGCAAAAATAAAAAGAGTAGAGTTGGATTTTTTAAGCGTACGGCGCTTCTGGCGGCCGTTTTTGCATTGGTCTTTAACGTAACGGTTGGGCCACTGGTGGCCAATGTTTCAGCAGCATCAATCGAAGCCAGCATGAATGCCAAAGCTGCACAGGTGGAGGCGGCAAACTTGGCGGCGGGGAGTGATTCAATTGCCAGCACAGTGATTGGCTCGACTACTGAACAATTTGGGCTGTTTGGCTTAGATGAAGTTATCAAAACTATAGGTGGATTTTTTAAGGCTGTTGGGAACTTCCTTGTTGGCCTTGTGAATATTGCAACGTGTGTGGCGAAGTTTGTTGCGCAGGCGCCTAGTTCACTGCCTATAGCTCTTCTCGCTTGTCCGGCCATTGAAATGGTAGGCATTATGGTGGCCATGACACAAGGCATACTCGGCGGGATCTTGAACACTAATTTCTTGTTTAGTGGCGGCAGCGATTACATGAAAGCGATGAACGAATACATCACCACTATCGCTAATGTCATCCTTGCCGTCATATTCCTGATTATAGTTGCCGCCACTGCTTTTGGTTCGGGTCAGGGCTTTGGCGCGCTGTCGAATTACGGTATTAAAAAAACGTTACCCAAGTTACTTATCATGGCCATAGCAATCAATACGTCTTTTTATGTATGCGCAGCTTTGAATGACTTGTCTAATATTGTCGGTTCTAGTATAAATAGTATTGCGACAAACAGTATATCTAGTGTTGGTGGTGTTGGTGGTGGCACGACTGGAACAGTTAGCGGTCCGTTCGTTGACGCTGTGGCAGCATCTGACATGGCAGATGTTTTCAGCGGCACGAACTCGTCTGCCATCATGGGTGCCCTGATAAGCAAGATTAGCAAAGACAAAGCAGACCAGAGTTTTAGTGACGCTGGTACGGATATGGTTCTTGAAGCCGCCTTAGCGGGCCACTTAGTGGTAATTGTTGCCATCATACTGGTAGCCCTCGTAGTCATTATGATCGTCCAACTAATTATTGCCGTGGTGCTTGCGGCTGTCCGCAACGTTATGTTGGTGGCTTTGATAATCGTCTCGCCGCTGGCTTTTGTGCTTGGCATACTACCCAATACCAATAAGATATTCCAGAAATGGCTCCACCATTTCGGCCATATGTTAATGGTCTACCCAGCCGTCATGATGTTGTTTGCAGCTTCACAATTAACCGCTCTTGTCCTAGCCGGAACTGCGACCAATGTAATGGCCGTGCCCATGATTTTAGCAGCTATGGCCACTCCCGTCTTCTTCGTCAAGAAAGTCATCACCTCCACCTCGTCAGCCATGGGTGCAGCGTCGCAAGCTGTGAGTGGCGCAGTTAAAACCGTAGGGATGGTTGGGGCCAGTGTAGCCACCGGTGGCGTGGGAGCTGCTGTGGCTGGCAAGAACATACTTGGGGGGATGGTTAAGGGCGCCGTTAAAGCCGCGCCGGGTGGAGACAAAGTATTGGGCATTGGAGAGACGGTAAAAACAGGAAGGGAAGCCAATGCCAAGAAGCGGCTACATGGTCACTTGGCTGGCGGTGGATCGCTTGAAACGTTCAAAGCACAAGGAAAATACGAGGAGGAGGCTCTTACCGAAGCAAAAGCACAGAAAGCGCTTAGTGGTGGCTCTGGTGGTGGCGCAGGTGGTGGCGCAGGTGGTATAGCCAACGTCCACGTTGAACATGGTACTATCGGTAGCGTGTCCATGGGCGGTCAAGGCCAAGATGCTAATTCACTAGAAGGCTTACGGTCGCTTCTTGGCGGCATACAACCCGGCGTCTCAACAGACCACAACCGCGCTATTGCTGAAGTAGCGGCGGGCACTGGGATGTTTAATCCTGCTGACATCGAGGCTATGCAAAACGGTTCGTTTACTGATAATGCTGACGACGCGATAGCCAATGGTGTTGCTAGTATGGACAGAGGCACCTACGATAATTTGAGCAACAACAGCAAAGAAATCATCAAAGAAGTTTTGACCGGCGATAATTCCCAGGCTCGTCCGAAAGAGAACAATGCAGCACACGCCAACTTAGAAAAAATTAAAGTTGACATAAATGTTAACGCTAAGGTGGCCGGCGGCGGCAGTATTCCTCACAATAACAATACTAATAATAACAGCAAGAGTTAATGAACCCCCGCAAGGCGTAGAATCATGCAATCACACTCAATAAACCAAATCATCAAGGTAAACGTCTACAACACCGAGGCGGACATGCCTCATGGGTTTGCCCTAGTTTGGCAAGGCTTCATTAAGTATCTACCAACCATCGGTCTTATCTTCATCGGCCTAGTCGCGCTAGCTCTAGTCGTTTATATAATCTTTAAATACCGCAAGGCCAATCACTTCTGGCGCAACCTCGGTGTGGCGGCCATGGTGGTGACCCTGTTTGGTTGGGGCTATTGGGGCATTCACCGATATTCCACCCCCTTAACCCTGGGCTCTAATATATTAACTATAGACATTATTAAAGACACTGGTCAAATGACCGCTAGTGCGGACAGCCAAATAAAACTAGCAATGAAGTGGACATACGGCCACAATACCTACGCTAATTTAGACAATTCTGCTGAGACCGCTAGCGTTTTCGGCCAAAGCGTTTCGGCGGCGGCTGACGATGATCAAATTAAACTATTCATGAACGACCAAGAAATTACGAGTGAATCTGCCTACTTTTCTACCAGCCGCAGCCAGGAAGAGGACTATTCAATTGTTGCGGAAGTCGACCCAAACATTGCAGCGGGCAGCTACCGCAAAGGCTTAGTGCTAGCGGCCGTGCAGCGAGATTCGATAATGCCAGCATCTCATGAGCTAAGTGAATCCGACTTGATTGATTCGACGGGAATTCCTACTGATCAGCAATTTGTCGCTGAGGTTCCGTGCGAAAAGGCGGATGATGAAGAAAAATGTCGTGAGGAAGAAGAAAACAGTAACGAAGACACCACGAACACGGACGTCGGGCTGCACAAGTGGCTGAACGCGCCAGACCCAATACGCCGCGAGAACATTAAGCGCATAGAGTTCAAAACAACGAAATTCAGCTATGATGCAGAGCAAACGCCCGAAGCAAACGGCAAAGACAATCCCTGGGCCGGCAATACCGCCAGTTGGGGAGTTGGTTATGATCCTGGAAAAGACGTTAGAGACAACTACGACTTGTGTTGGGATATTTCGGCTGGCCAGAGCGGTGAAGTAATAGCCTGCGCCATAGAACGCGCGCGCACCGAGGATTGGCCCAGTGGCTTTAATTTGTTTGAGTGGTTTGCTGGTACTTTTAAAATCAGTTATGAAATGCAGTGCTTGACGGAAGAAGGGATTCTACCATTTATAACGGAGACCGACGCTAATGGCAATGTGACGGATGTGTCCAACCCTGATTTTGAAGAATGTATGCATCAAAAAGAAGTCGAAGATAAAATCAAAGTTCATCTTGGCGTTTACGACATTGTGATTAGTCAAAATGGCGGGGTCTCGGCGCCGAGCGACTCGTCGGGCCTGTTCTACTACACCGGCCAGAACACTAACTATTGCATGTATGGCCCGAGAGCCATTGTCGACCCTGTCATGGGAGACGCGCGGCGGAACGTAATAAGCCGTCTTGACGGTAGCGGTCGCGTAACGATAGCGGATCTCATAGATGCCTACAAGCAATGGAAGGCTAAAATTAAATTGTTACTAGAGACTGATCCAAACTATGAAGAGGCGGGCTTTTTTGCGCAGTTGTTTCTTCATACCGCTGAAGATAAAGTCTTGGACTTTTTCAAAAGTTGTCACACAGACTTCGTGGAAGTGCCGACAACCATAAAACTTACTGGTCTTTTCACTGACGACGTGACCAATATGAGCCATATGTTTGATGGGGCAAACTTTGCTAAAATCAGCGAGAGAATAAAGCTGACTGATGGTACTCGATGGTTTAACACTGACAACGTGGAAGACATGAGCTATATGTTCGCTAACATCACCATCAACCATGCAGGGGAGTTTGACAGCGAAGAGACTGGCATGAACTTTGGCAGCGTCAAGAACATGGCGGGCATGTTCAGCAGCTCGAGGTTCGAAAAAATAACTTTCGCGCTTGATTTAGGCGAGGTAGAAGACATGAGACATATGTTCTCTGCTATTGCTGGCAAAGTGACTATTGATAACGACCACACCCATGACAGCACATGGCGCGAATTCACAATAGGAGTAGGCGAGGTGGACATTAACAACTTATCGACGTTTTCTGTTACAAATATGAGCCATATGTTTGAGGGCGCGCGCGCTAAAATAACCGCATCGCCGAATAAGTTTCTTACTTCAAATGTGACCGACATGAGTTTCATGTTCTCTGGTGCGATGGATAGTAGTAGCGCGCTAGAGTTAAGCCACTTCAGAACTCACAACGTGACTGATATGAGCGGCATGTTCCTGAACACCAGATTCAGCTCTGTTGACCTGTCTAGTTTCGACACGTCAAACGTAACGGGTATGTCGCGCATGTTTGAAGCTTGCGACACTAAGGAATTAGATATCTCAACTTTTGATACCAGCCAGGTAACTA
Organism: Candidatus Saccharimonadota bacterium; assembly: GCA_009783235.1. GTDB lineage: Bacteria > Patescibacteriota > Saccharimonadia > Saccharimonadales > Saccharimonadaceae > WRHN01. The sequence goes on along the minus strand of WRHN01000001.1, from coordinate 9,226 downwards.
CCATGAACGATATGTTTTTCAATGCCAAGGCTGAAACGGTTAATTTTGGCAAAAACTTCAAGACTGACAACGTGACCAACATGAGCGGTATGTTTGCTAACACTGTGTTTAAACCAGTCTCTGAGTTTAAAAACACCACGCCGCTCAAGTTCAATACGTCAAATGTGACTGATATGAATAATATGTTTTTCAACGCCAAGAACTTAGACTTTGTCAACCTCAAGAGTTTTGACACTAGCCAGGTAACTGATATGAGCTATATGTTTGGCAATTTTCGCATAGACTCAAAGCCGCAGGAAACCTTTACTGACGAAAACGGCGAAGAAGAAACGACGTCTGGCGAGGACGACGGGCGCAAGACTGACCGACTATACGTTACCGATTTTAAGCATAAAGACGAGGAGACTAATAGTTATTTGATAAATCCAGTTATTAATTTTGCACTTAGTCTTACGGGTGCTGGTGAATGGAAGGCCCGGTTCATCGCCATCCTAGATGCCCAAAAGCGCGAGCTTAATAACTGGCGCGATCAAGACCCGGCCGACTACGGCAAAAACTATAACACTCGCACTAAGCTCGACCTGACTAGCTTTGACACTTCTAGCGTCGAGAACATGGAGGGCATGTTCATTGGCGCGCAGTACCCAAGTATTGACATTAATTATGACAAATTCGACACCTCTAATGTCAAAAACATGTCGTGGATGTACGCCATGCTGAACGCTAACGATCTTAATTTCAAAGGAAGGTTTAACACTTCTAGCGTGGAGACCATGGAGGGCATGTTCGCTGGTACACATTACAACAAAACGCTAAAACTCAGTTCGTTTTCTCACGAAAGTCTAAAAAACACTAAGTTTATGTTTGCTTACAGTAATATATTAGACATTAACTTGGGTAATTTTAATCCAAAAGCCGCCAGTGAACATAATTATATAGACAAATGGGCCGAAGGCGATAAAATATAAAATAAACCAGGAGCAAAGGAGAATATAAAATGCAAGAAGACGATTCCAAGAAAAAGAAGAAGAAAATTATTATTATCTTGTTGATTTTGCTGTTGTTGCTGCTGGGCGCGGCGGTGATAATTGGCCTGATTTTTGGTAGAGGCTCTGGCGATGATGGGTCAAAGGGTGCGGGACAGCACAATAATTTGGTGGCTATAGCTAATTGCTTGGAATATAGCAATCTGCCCGAAGTTGAGTGCCAGATGATGGAGCAGGGCCTGCGCGACGCCCTTGATCTGAACGGACAAGAGGGTATTCAACCAGAAGACGCGCGCTTCCGCGAAGGCGGGATATGCCGACAAGGCGCGAGCCAGGACGCAAACGGATTTACTGTCGAGCCTATTGATATTGTTGATCCAGCGGATGCAGATACGGAGTATGATGTGGACCCAGCAGACGTGGACGCTGATGTTGATGCGATAGTTGATGTAGACGTAGATGTTGACAGCGCCCGTGGTTATACGTCCTTTATAGTCGACATACCAAGCCTCGAACAGTCGTACTGCATCACCAGCGATTACGACGCGGATTCTGGGTATGGCAATTCTACGGTGTGGTGCCTAGAAGAATCCGCCTGGATATATGAGGGATTTTCTTGCAAAGACCAATACTCAACCGGCATTGGCTTACCACAAGCTGATGATTTATTGCAGAACATGCCCCACGAAGAAGCAGATTTTGCAGTTGATGTGAGCCAGGACGGTTTTGACGATGATACCGGTAAACTGAATTTAGACGTTACAATTAAAACCGACAAAGAATCGGCGTCATCAGCACTGGACGACTGGATCGAGTCTAACGGCGCAAATCCAGACGATTATAGCAAGGACTTTAATGGAGGCGGCACGTCTGGTGACTCTTCAGGCAACGGCCAAACTGACGAGCAAGATACTGGAGACCAGTACACGCCCGTCGGGAGTGGCACTCACCTCGCAATGCAGTCGTACACTGGGGGGGGCGCTGGTAGCTGGCAAGACAAAGATTGGTCTAACCCAGCTAATATGGCCGCTCTGCGAAGGGAATTTGCTGCTGACACCGACAAGCCAAACCCCCTAGGTGGTATTCGTTGTGGTTTCAGGCACTGCACATCAGTAGGCACCTGGTTTATTGCCAAGTACACCAAGTTCACCCATGGTGGTGGCAATGGCCAAGACGTTGTACCTAATCTGGTCTCAAGAAACGGTGGTAGTGCCAGCAAGACACCGGTCGCTCCCGCAATATATTCTGTTAAGTGTGGCCCCGCCGGGTGGGGCTCTACTTGTTCAGTTGACACTTGGCTTTACGGTCACGTTGGCCTAGTGGTTAGCGCTAAAGACGGTAAGTACATCACCTTGCAGTCTGGCAGTAGTGACTGTTCTTTTACTGCTACCTACACCTCTATACCAGCTAACGTAACCTTCTATAACATTCCACCGGACAAACTTAAGTAAAAAGGCAGGAGACCCATGAAGATAGACTTTAAGAATCAAAAAACCATTATAATAATTGCTGGCATCATAGTATTCCTGCTGATAGTTATTGTCATAGCTATTGTGACCGCCCCTAAGAAAACGTCCGAGGAAGACTCCTCGTCCACGGTAGCTAGTCAAAACGAAGAAGAACTCCTGGAAAAAATTAACGAGCACGAGCAAAACGCCGGTCTGGCGAGCACTCTAGAGGAGGCTGACGAATATTTCCAGGAGGGGGTCCGGTTGAAAAATGTCCCCATTACCAACTACGACCAACACGTGCAAAACCTGCCTGAAAGCGAGCGAGCCGCTCTGCAAAATGTCCTCTATGACACCATCGCCATGAACTACAGCAAAAAAAGCCCTGTGACCATACGAGATGTGGTGATTCGTGATGACTCTTACCAACAAACGCTAGAGGGCGACTACTACACGACCTCGTTTATGTTAGATATACCTAGCATTCAACAGTCCTACCGCGTCAGCCATTCCTGGTCGCCCACCGAAGAACTCAACCAAACCAGCTACCGCTATTTAATTCTGTGTCCAAAATCAGAAGAGTTGATTTATCCAAACTTCAAGTGCACAGATGCCATCAGGCAAGAGGCAGGGGTGTAAGCGTTAGAGGGCGGTTGGGTTTTGAGCAAGAAGAAAAGAAAACCCCTGTTGTCCTTTAGACAACAGGGGTTTTGGTTTTTTGTTAGTGTGCAACATCAAGGTAGAAATGGCCAACGCTAAAACAGATTTATCTCCTGCCAAGTCACAAATCTTTGTGATCCTTCAGAATAATACATCCTAACACCACCATATATGACCCCAACATCCCCGGGACCATTATAGCCAAAACTGACACCATCATCGGAAACCAACATGAGCATGCCATCGCCGAACTCATCTGACTGGTAATTATGAACAGTATACACGCCAGCCATAACTAAGTTTGGACTTCTATGATAGGCAGGGCTTGGATCCCACCAGCCGGCTTCACCTGTTACTCCATAAAGTCGCGAAGTCCTCTTGTCGTAACACCAGGCGCGAACTTCATTAGCGTATTGTAATACTAAACCTTCATCTAGCCAAACTTTTTCGCCAGACGCAAGAACACCCTCAACCAACAACCCCGCGTAGGGATCACTCGGATCGCCGACGGCCACACTTGAATCCGGTTGATCCGGAATGTCTGGCTCGTCGTCGTATATTGAGTCGTCAAAATCATAAGTGTCTTGAATAGTTGGCTCTTCTTGCGGCAACGGTACATACCGACTGCCACAGCCCGCCAAAGCGAACGAGAGCGAAAGGGTCATCAGACCCGCCAGTAAAAACGTAAGAAAACGCTTAGTTTTCATAGTATCACTTCCTTTCAAGTTGAGTGAGTATAGCAGATTATACAGACACTAGCTACGACTAATAGTTATAGCCTCATCGTGGCTTATTATACCACTACCCGTGAAATACCACACTCCAATAGGGCCCCTGTCAAACAGGTTAACGTCGCCATCAAACGTGATGACGACATTTCTATAATCAGCAGGAGCAAACACATAAAGTCCTTCTGCACTAGAATACGGGGCAACATTGCAATTGATTAGCCTTTGGCTGCTCGTTCCAGTGCTGACCAAGGTCAGCGGTTGGCCGTTGTACCCATTAGGACCCAAATCTGGATCTCTAAAATATTCCTGCACATAGCGCATATACAAATCCGCGTCAAGTACCACATGGCTTTGATCCTCGAGGCCACCATTACTCTGATTTCCATCAACCTGACCATAACTAACAATCATTCTGTCGTAGCCAGAGCTGTTTTGGTTTGAACCTGACGTTGTGCCGCCGTTCTCGTTACCAGTCGTTCCGCCAACAATTCCGCCGTCGTCTACGCTGCTATTGCCAAGCATGCCGCAGGCCGTAACAGATCCGACAACCACCAATAGAATGGCTGTTGCCACTACGGCCAAAATCCGCGTGTTCTTTTTTGAATTCTTCATTTTTCTACCTCCTTTAGGTATTGTTGTTGTAAGAAAATTTCAAAAATCTTCATCATAAGTGTACCATCGCTTATCTCATATGTCCAGCGTCCCGAATCTCGAGTCGCATTAACAAAATTAAGGTGCTACCCATCATAATAAACCGCTAACATATAACCAGTCTATTTATGAAGTCTGCTTGAATTATAGCACACTATTTACGGTTTGTCAACTATTTTATGTTGGTCTAGGCTTGCACGAAAATCAACATTGTAGTAAAATGGTTATGTTATGAAGAAATTGTTTTTGCACCTGAGCGCGTTGGTGGTTGCTCTAGGGCCTTTGTTTTTATTCGGCCCTACGATGGTAAGCGCAGTGCAGTCAGAAGAAAGCTTCGTCAACTTTTGCGGCAGCGACGACAAACCAGATGGCAACAAAGTCACGGTAATAGGTGACTCTATCACTGTAGGAGCTACTGCTGCCCTCAAAGAAGAATTAGACGGTGTAAAGATATATGCCAAGAAAGGCAAACAGTTCTCGGGTACCGTTGCTGACAACCCAACTGGTATGCAGCTGGTTAATGATTCAGAGACTGATTTGCGCGACTTCGTCGTAGTCGCCCTCGGCACTAACGGCACCATACCAGAAGGCGACGTACAGAAGATGGTCAATAAGCTGGGCAAAACCAGGAATATCGTCTTTGTTAGAAACTACAAACTAAAACAGCCAAACTATTACAGTGAGAACAACCAGCAATTCCAAGATGCGGCAAAGAACAACGACAATGTCTTCGTGTCAAACTGGGATTTCTTCGCTAATCTAAGGGCTGACACTAACATTGACGACAGTGACGGATTGGGTGTTCACTTAACCGCAGACGGCACCAAGCTGTTTGTTGACACTATTTACAGCATTCTCAAGTCCAGCATCAAGTCTAGTGGCGGCGGCTCTGGCGGCGGCGGTGGAGGTGGCGACGGTAAAGACTACTCTGGTAAGGATATCTTTAACGGCGCCCAGACAAAAGCCCTGGAGGCCAACCGCCCATTTTACGAGAAATCTGCTAACAAAGTCGGTATCCCTTGGGAAATGATTGCAGTTATTCATTACCGTGAGCATAGATTCTCTCGTTCTAACCCCTCTAATGGTCAAGGTGTCTACCAGTTTTACGACAAACATGGTGGCCCTTACCCAACCGGCGCAATTAGCGACGACGAATTCCAGCGCCAAACCGATCTAGCTGCTGAATTCATCAAAGGCAAGGCTGGTGGCAAGGCGGCCCAGCTAAAAGAAGGTGACGAAGCAGCCATCAAATACACTTTCTTTGGCTACAACGGACGGGCCGGTGTCTACATAAACCAAGCCAAGAACTTAGGGTTTAGTGATGCAGATGCCCAAAACGGCGAAGGCTCACCTTACGTGATGAACCGCTTTGATGCCAAGCGCGATCCCACAGTAGAGCCAACTAAATCCAACGGTACCTGGGGGCAAATTAAGACAGACGGCGGTTCGATAGAATATCCCGCCAACACCGACCACGGCGCTTTCACCATCTATGCTGCGATAGCGGGCAGTAACAGTTGTGCGGGCGGTGGTGGTAGCATAAACGACGTAGCTATTATGCTGTCGTGGCCAGACAGAAGCCACGGGCCTGATGATCCGAACTCAGCCTACAGATCTGCCTTGCTCGAGGCCGACGGTGTGGGCACTCGCAAAGAAGGTGACAGTTGTACAATTGTCGGCAAAAGCTGCGATGCCTTCGTAGCTACCGTCATGCGTCATTCAAAAGCTGACGAGAACTTTCCTTGCTGCGGCGCCGCTGACCAACTTAGATACCTCAGTAGGCACTCTGACTTGTATGATACAATACCCAACACGGGGCACACTTCCGATCTTCGGCCAGGCGACATTCGTTCGCGCTCGGGCCATATTGAAATGATTATTCAATTACCTGATGGGTCATGGAAGATCGCCTCGGCTTCTCATTGTAACCGCACTGGTGACCATGGGATTAGCTTCTACCCAGATTCAACATATACGGTTTTTAGGAAGAAATAACAATGAAAAGTGCTTTCAAGAATTTTATCAAAAAACTCAAATCGAAACCTCTAGTTCTTGCTGGTGTCTGCTTTGCTATTTTTGTTGTAATAGTTGTTATACTGGCTATCATCCAAGGTGCCCTCAATAAGTCCGCAACACAATTAGAAGTTCTAGTAACGCCTTCTGACGCAAGTATTATGGTTGGTGATGTTCATTATAAAAATGGCACACACAATATAAAACCTGGGGAGTACAAGGTACAAATCACTAGAGAAGGCTTCGACCACTATGAAGGCATTTTGGCTGTAGAGTCTGGCGAGGTTACCAAGCTATACGTATTGCTTGAGCAAAGTGACGGAGGGATTGATTACTACGAAACACACCCTGATGAAGCCATGATAGCAAACACCATTGGCGGATACGAGGCTTCGCAAAGACAGACAGAGGCATTGGAAAAGCACCCTATTTTTTCAATACTGCCTTACTACTGTACAAAATACGAAGATAACTATGCGGTGTATTATGAGTACAAGCTGTACTATAAAATGACCGGGGACGACAGAGACATAATAATTATGATTGATGATGCTGCTGGCAACGGTCGCGAGGACGCCCTGCAGTATATTCGTGATAATGGTTTTAATCCCGACGATTACCAGATAGAGTACAACTATTACCCTTATCAGGAACAATGGCCAAGCGTACCTGATGGTTATTAGTTAGTACCAACACGAAGTGTGGGTTTATGCGGGTTCATTTGTAAAACCCCACATAATCTGGTATAATCCCTAAGTACGGGCAACGACCCGTTTTAACGGGCGAGTGGCGGAATTGGTAGACGCGCCAGACTCAAAATCTTGTGGGCTTTACGCCCGTGAGGGTTCAAGTCCCTCCTCGCCCACCATGACTTCCTTTTAAAAACTGTTGAAATAATTGTTTAAGTCAACACCGACAAGGAGTCACCATTAACAATTTATGCGCTCGTGGGAAAGTGGTTTAATCCGTCGCCCTGTCACGGCGAAGATCGCCGGTTCAAATCCGGTCGGGCGCGCCATTAGAAAATTAACCCCGCCATCAAGCGGGGTCTCATGCTGGGATACTCAAGCGGTCAACGAGGGCAGACTGTAAATCTGCTGGCTAAGCCTTCCTAGGTTCGAATCCTAGTCCCAGCACCATGCCACCTTAGCTCAGTTGGTTAGAGCAGCTGTTTTGTAAACAGCAGGTCTTCGGTTCGAATCCGAAAGGTGGCTCCAGATATTATCAGGGCATTTTCTATTAGGGCGTCGCCAAGTGGTAAGGCACCAGGTTTTGGTCCTGGCATTCGGGGGTTCGAATCCCTCCGTCCCAGCCAAATTATTTTACGAAGATTTATATCGCATAACTATCACTTTTTTTGAGGTAAGATATATATCTTACCTCGTTCCGCATCCGTTAAATGTTTCATGTAATTTTTCTTTCAAGAAATATTACAAGTTGATGTTATCGGTTGCTTTTGGTTTTGAAAGGTGGAAACTTTGCACTGTGTAAAATGAGATGCCCAGTGTTGGCCAGTTAGATACTGACCCTGTTAAACATAAAATAAGTTAGATGTTGAAACCATTGCAAGTAAAGATTGCCAAAAAGCTCGGTGTGCATCGTGTTACGCTAGCATCGTTCATAAAGGCTAACCGGCTTAGTTAGAGCCGGAATGCCGCAAGTCGCGCCCGCGCCGTGTGAGTGTCGTAATGGAGCAATACCTGATATAGTTTGCCTAGAATGTGAGGTTAATAGTTGCGCTCACATGCCAGCCAAATCCTATTCTACTGTGAACCGTAGAATGTTTGTGTTTTAAAAAACGCACCCTACAGCCAGTTGTCGTATTTTTTCATATAGAACTTCTTTGTGATCTCGATTGTTAAGGTGTATCCGACGAGTAAGATGACCAACCATCCAGCAAATGATAGCGGTAGCTTAACTATATCAAAGGCAGATCCAATATTAGTAAAACCTATAACTATAGCGACCAGTGCAACTGCCAATGATGAAATAATTAGTGGTTTCGAGGCGATACTTTCAACAAGTGGTTTCTTAGATGTTCTTATGATATGAATTATTAGAACCTGAGATAATACGCCAAACAAGAACCAGCCAGCTTGAAATAGTGGTGAAAGTTCAACGGTGTTGGCCTTAATGATATAAAACAAAACGATAAAACATAAAACGTCAAATATTGAACTAATCGGTCCCAAGATATACATAAATCTTTTAATCTCTTTCGTATTCCATTTTCTAGGTTTTTTTATAAAGTCTTCGTCGACATCATCAAAAGGAATTCCAAGTTGAGACAAGTCACATAGTAAGTTTTGCGTGAGTATGTGTATAGGTAGCATAGGCAGGAAGGGCAGAAACATACTGGCAATGACAACCGAAAACATGTTACCAAAATTTCCGCTAGTCGCCATTTTAATGTATTTAATTATGTTGCCGAATGTTTTCCTACCGAGCGCAACACCATCCTCAAGTACCAATAGGTCTTTTTTAAGGAGGATGATGTTAGCTGTTTCTTTTGCGATATCGACAGCATTGTCTACTGATATACCTACGTCGGATTGCTTTAGCGGCATTGCGTCATTAATACCATCTCCTAAATATCCAACGGTATGATTGTTGTTTTGGAGTGTTTTTACAACTCGTTCTTTCTGCGAAGGTGCTAGTTTATAAAAAAGGTTGCATTTTTCAACTTTCGATTTTAACTCGTCATCAGGCATTGTTTCTATTTCTGCACCAGATAGTG